>JALZUD010000115.1 GCA_023301725.1 Granulosicoccus sp.
AGCACTTTGAGAGCATCGCGATCAACGAAAGCGGGAACAACACAACCGGCTAGATCGCATAGTTTAATGATGTGAGGTCGCAGAACTGAGCTTTGAAAAATCTCATCACGTTCCTTATGAGCATAAAGGCCTCCAGCAATAACAAGCATTAGCGCCCCCAGAATCAGCTTCAAGGTCCACCGACCACCCTTGCTAGATGCAGTAGGTGTTTGCTGCAGTGATTCGAGCACCGTATCTTTTTGGCCTGCAGGCTTTACCGATGAGGCGCCCTGAGGTGGATCGCGATACACAAAAGCCGGGGGATCACTGGGAACATCGTCGGTGATGAAGTCTACGTTGGTGTCTAGTGTCTCAGGCCTGATTGCCAGCTCATCACTATCTTCTTTGACTGATACTGGAACGTCTATTGTCATGTCATCGGTGAATAGAGTGTCACTGAATGTCTCATCTCCATCGGGCTCGTTATATCTTAATAACTCAGGACTTTGAGTCTGATCAAAGTAGGCAACTTCTGGCAAATGAGCATCAGCCGAGAACAGGTCAAAGTCAGAGTAAGTCGCATCCAGCACTTGCGTCTCATTTGCGGAAACAATGTCGTCATCTTCATCGTCAAGAAAGTCGTCGTCATCTTCAATAACGGTTTGCCGACCTACAGCTGCCTTTTTGGGCGAGAAGAAATCATCAGAACTCTCGAGCAAGTCACCATCATCAGGCAACCCTCGATCGGTAACATCACCCGGGTTGGTGCCACTCTTTTTGGGTGCCTTCGGAAGATTATTTTCGTCGTCTTGCACATCGTCGTAGCGCAAATTGCTGAGCACATCAAAGATACTCATGCATTCGCCGCAACGCGCTCGAGTGTCACTGGACGTCAGAAATTCCGGCGAAATCTCGAAAATTGTCTGGCAGTGCGTACACCGCGCTTTGGGCATTAAATCACTGGACATTGCTGACCACTCACGTATGCCTGCGGCAACAGCGGAAGTTGGGTCAGAGGCACCAACACCGCTGCAAAATGTAACTGAGTGTTTGCCAATGAACCTGTCATCGCCTTGTCGCACTCATCAACGCCCAACCGTCAGAAGCGCGAGCCGCAGTAAAATCGAAGCCACCAGTGTAGCGCATGCGCAGCGGCTCCATCTGATTCTCTAATATTCCGGACAGAATTAGCGATCCCCCAATGGCTGTGGCTGCGGAAATAGTGTCCACCAGATCCATCAGAGGTTTGAACAGGATATTAGCGAGAACAACGTCAGCGGCCACTCCATCAATAAGCTCAGGCTGCCCGATACTCAGGCGCTCTAGCACATTGTTTGTGATGGCGTTTTCGCGTGCAGCTAACAGTGCCTGTTCGTCGATATCCACCGCCCAAGCGTGCTTGGCACCCAACAATAAAGCGGCAATAGCAAGTACTCCCGATCCACACCCGTAGTCAATAACCAGCTTACCTTTCAGGGGCTGCAAATCGTTTATCGTTTGCTCTCCCAACCACTCAAGACACTGCGCAGTTGTGGCATGCGTACCGGTTCCAAACGCCATGCCCGGATCAAGCCTTATGTTTATAGCTTTGGCATCTGGTGGCTCAGTGGCCGTAGGGCAGATCCACAATTGATGCCCAAAGCGCATCGGCTTAAACGACTCCATCCAGCTGCGTTCCCACACCTGATCACGCAAATGAGCAATCTTGAACTGCGGACAAGCTATGCCCACATCGGCGGCTGATTGTTCTAGCGCCTCAGCTGTATCCTGCTCGCTGGCACCTTTGTCAAACAG
Organism: Granulosicoccus sp.; assembly: GCA_023301725.1. GTDB lineage: Bacteria > Pseudomonadota > Gammaproteobacteria > Granulosicoccales > Granulosicoccaceae > Granulosicoccus. The sequence continues at coordinate 1,774 of JALZUD010000115.1, forward strand.
TCCAACCAGAGATACGTTGTTCCAGAGTCGAACCTCGCCAGGCAGTGGCTCCAACACAGCATGATCAAGTTCGTCATCACCCACAGCATCCTTTACAGTCACAGACAGTGCACCAGCTGCAAAAAGCCAGTCTTCAAGCACGGAGACATCCATATCTGTTGCGTCTACGCGGGCTTCTAGCCAGAATTCACTCGCGGATTCATTCATAGCGGCAGTCAGTATTGTCTTGCGTCAATCGATTCCCAGCTTTTTCTCGAGGTAGTGGATATTAGTCCCCCCACGTTGAAATGCCTCATCGTTAAAAATATCGATATGCAAGGGAATATTGGTCTTGATGCCGTCTATGAACACTTCACCAAGGGCGCCCCGCATGCGCGCCAGTGCAGACTCGCGCGTATTACCAGCAACAATCAATTTGGCAATCATTGAATCGTAGTGCGGAGGCACCTTGTAGCCATTATAAATATGAGTTTCAACACGCACTCCCAAACCACCGGCCGGATGATACTGGTTGATCGTGCCTGGTGAAGGCATGAAAGTGACAGGATCTTCAGCGTTTATACGGCATTCGAAAGCGTGTCCATTAATCTTGATATCGTCTTGCGTGTAACGAAGCTTGCGCCCTTCTGCGGCAAAAATTTGCTCTTTAATGATATCTACGCCCGTGACCATTTCGGTGACTGGATGTTCCACTTGAACCCGAGTGTTCATTTCGATGAAGTAGAATTTACCATCTTCGAAAAGAAACTCGAAAGTGCCCACGCCTCTATAGCCAATACGCTTGCAGGCTGCCACACAGCGCGCGCCCATATCTTGTCGCGTGGACTCATCAATGCCTGGAGCCGGCGCCTCCTCTACCACTTTCTGATGACGACGCTGCATTGAGCAGTCTCGCTCGCCTAGATGAATAGCATTGCCATGTTCATCGCACACGACTTGAAACTCAATGTGGCGAGGCTTTTCCAGAAATTTTTCCATGTACACAATGGGATTGCCAAATGCCGCACCCGCCTCGTTTTGCGTCAAGGCAATTGATTCTTCGAGTTCATTCTCTGACCTTACAACCCGCATACCACGGCCGCCACCACCGCCCGCCGCCTTTATAATGATGGGGTAGCCAATATCAGAAGCCAACTTTCGGTTCGTTTTAATGTCGCTACCTAGCGGTCCATCACTGCCAGGCACACAAGGCACGCCTGCAGCTTTCATCTCGGCAATAGCCGCCACTTTGTCACCCATTATTTTGATGACGTCTGAGGTGGGACCAATGAATTTGAAACCGCTCGACTCAACTCTTTCAGCAAAGTCAGCATTCTCAGACAAAAAACCATAGCCAGGGTGGATAGCTTCAGAACGGGTAATCTCAGCTGCACTGATAATAGCTGGCACATTCAGATAACTTTTTGCCGAAGCTGGAGGGCCAATACAAACAGCCTCATCTGCTAGACGCACGTGCTTCAAGTCGCGATCCGCTGTGGAGTATACCGCCACAGTCTGAATACCCAGATCACGACAACAACGCATGATGCGCAATGCAATCTCGCCACGGTTGGCGATCAAGATTTTTTTAATAGGAGTTTCCATCGGTACGTCTCGGCTAATCAATCACAATTAGTGGTTCGCCATACTCCACAGGCTGACCGTCTTCCACTAGTACGGCCTTAACGGTGCCGCTGATTTCAGCTTCTATTTGATTCATGATCTTCATAGCTTCAATGACACAGACAGTGTCGCCCTTTTTGACATTCTGACCAACTTCAACGAACGCTTTTGCCGTGGGTGAGGACGCTCGATAGAAAGTGCCCACCATGGGAGATTCCATAATAGTGCCCGGCGGTAGAAGCTGCGCAGCAGCACCACCAGCATCAGGGACCGGAGCGGCTGATACAGCTACCTGTGCGCTGCTCGGCGGCGCCGGTGCCGCAGCTGCATAGCTGACTGGCTGCGCCATTACCGCACCGTTATTACGCGCGATCCGCACCGACTCTTCGCCTTCGACAATTTCAATTTCTGAAACGTCCGATTCTTCGAGTAGCTCAATCAGCTTCTTGATCTTACGGATATCCATGGTTTATCCCTTGGTCCGGTCGTAACCGGAGTAATTTGTTGGTATTAGGAAGTTGGAAGCTGTTCTTTGCAATAGTTCACTGCTGCGTCCAATGCCATGGTGTATCCAGCAGCGCCGAAGCCTGCGATAGTGCCAACGGCAATGTCGGAAAAGTACGAGTGATGTCTGAACGCTTCGCGTTTGTAAATGTTGGACAGATGGATCTCAATGAACGGCAGAGACACTCCAAGAAATGCATCTCTTAGAGCCACGCTGGTGTGTGTGTAGGCAGCAGGATTAACAATGGCGATGTCGGTGTTGCCTAGCCCCGCCTGTTGCACCCGATCGACTAGAGCGCCTTCACTGTTGCTCTGATAAAACTCAATAGACGCATCCAGCGTCTTAGCATGCGCGGCCAGCCTTGCCTGAATATCAGGCAGAGATAGCTTGCCGTACTTATCCGGTTCGCGGCTGCCTAGCAAGTTTAGGTTTGGGCCGTTGAGCACCAATACCTGTAACATATTCAGTTACTCCTTTCATTGATAAAGACAGTCGTCGCTGCATAAAGACGATGCCCGCTACGCGTGCCGTGAAATATCCAAGCAATGGAACGATAGCATCAAAACGAGTACTTTTACATACAATTAACGACATTTATCGACCTGACGGAGTAATCAGCATCGACCAAGATGAAGCCACCGTGGCATTCCAGACACTGGATCCGCATCAGATTCTTGATGCCATTGATAGTGTCGGCTGGCATTGCGATGGCCGTGTGAGCGCATTGAATAGCTACGAGAACCGCGTCTACTCTATTGGCTTGGAAGACGGAAGCTCACTGGTCGCCAAATTCTATAGACCCGCGCGATGGACTGATGAAAGTATTCTTGAAGAACATGCCTTTTGCGATGCTCTGGCGACAAGAGAATTGCCCGTTGTTTGCCCTTTGAAATCAGCTGATGGCACCAGTTTGCACAGCCACGGCCCATTTCGCTTTTGTCTTTTTCCAAAAAGTGGTGGCCGCGCTCCAGAGCTGGACAACCCTAAACAACTAGCCGCTATTGGTCGGACCATAGCGCGACTGCATCTGGTCGGAGCAACTCAAACGTTCGAGCATAGACCGTTTATCGACGTGGATAGACTCGGTGAGGAATCAGCCAGCTTTTTGCTCGATTCGCCCCTATTGCCTTATGAGCAAGCCGGCATCTATGAATCCATAATAGATGATCTTCTGGACGAGGTTCATGCTCAGATGGACCATGTCAACTATCGCGAATTGTGTTTGCACGGCGATTTTCATCCCGGCAACATCCTGTGGGGAAGTGACAACACCCCTCAGCTGCTTGATTTTGACGATGCAGCAACTGGCCCCGCCATACAGGACTTATGGATGTTTATATCGGGCGATAGGCGATACGCCGAGGCACGGCTCGGCGACCTACTCGACGGCTACAACGAATTCCGGAATTTCGATGAACGTGAAATTGCTCTGATAGAGCCTTTGAGAACACTGCGCATCGTACATTACGCCGCTTGGATCGCGCGGCGCTGGGAAGATCCAGCCTTCAACCACGCTTTCCCATTTTTCGCAGAAGCCAGATTCTGGGACGAGCATATTCAGTCATTGCGCGAGCAACGCGCAGCCCTTGATGAGCCATGGCTAATCTACTGACCCAGCGCCTGTTCAAATTATCGAATCAGGTAATGTTAAACACCAACTCACCCTTACCGTAAGATCCTAACTCCAGCGAGTAAGCTTCTTCAACTTCGGCTTCGATACGAGCAGCACTACCGAGCTCCACTGCCTTCAACTTCAAGTGAGAAGTTGAGTCACTCATCAACAAACTGGACAGCATATTCATCACTTCGTACAGATTGTCAGTGGCCATCTCACTCAGTTCCTTATCTTCCACCATACACTCCGCTCCACCAGCGGGAATCATGGATAACGAGCAACCAAGTGCGGCTGCGGTTGGCAGGGCGATACAGCATGTCGCTACAGACGCTCCATCCTTGTCAACGTAGACAGCGGTATGGGTAAATTCTTTAATAGCAACCTCTTTAGCGCTTTTAGCCTCAGCATCAGGACCCACGAACAATTGCAGCATGCCTGTGAACTGCGCAGCGTCAGGTTTTTTATAGTTCATTTTTTATGCTCCTAACCAATCACAGGGCGAAGAGCTTTTTCGAAACTTTCTGGCGTGAAGGGCTTGGCAATCAGAAACTGTGCACCCGCCTGTTTTGCGGCAGCACGCATCTCAGCGGTTGACTCAGTAGTAACAAAGCCAAATTTAACCGTATTGCCCGCTTCACGAATCGCGATCAAAAAATCAATACCGTTCATCGTCGGCATGTTCCAGTCGCACAGCACGAGCTCAGGCTCGTAGCCGTCAATCTTAGCCAATGCGTCAGTACCGTCATCAGCCTCTTCGAATTCCATGTCTTCGAAGCCTGCTTGTTTTAGTGTGCGCTTGACAATCATGCGCATGGACTTTGAGTCGTCAACAATCATTACTTTCATGGATTACATACCGCGTGGAGGATTTACACGGATACCGTCCAATTTTCATGCCTCCGAAAGCAAAAACGGTTAGAACATAACCGTTAGCTTTGCGCCTTATCTTTCGAATTTTCGACTGATCGAGGAGTCTGCGCAGTAGAAACAGTCGAGCGAGCGTGATTCCAGTACGAGTCGGTTTTTTCGCCTGTTTGAGGAGCTTTCTGGTCTAAGTGACAAAAACAGGCGGAAAAAGCCTTCGAAATGGGATTATGCGCAGGCTCCCCCCCCCCCAGACTCCCCCTAGGCTTCCAGGGTCCGAAATACCAATGAGGCGTTCGTTCCACCAAATCCGAAACTGTTAGACATCACAGTCCTCAGAGGTTGTTCGATGCGCTGCCGTACAATTGGCATACCCTCAGCGGCTGCGTCAAGAGTTTCTATGTGAGCAGACTCGGCTATAAAACCGGCTTGCTGCATCAGCAAGGTATAAATCGCCTCCTGTACGCCTGCAGCACCCAACGAATGGCCCGACAGGGATTTGGTGGAGCCGATATGCGGAAGATTGTCACCGAACGCCATTTTTACGGCGCCTAATTCAGCCATATCACCTACCGGAGTGCTGGTGCCATGTGCATTAATATAGTCGATGGGTGTATCGACTGTTGCGGCAGCCAACTTCATACAACGCGCTGCCCCCTCACCCGAAGGTGCCACCATATCGTGCCCATCTGATGTTGCGCCATACCCAACAACTTCAGCATAAATAGTGGCCCCACGAGCTTTCGCAGCCTCCAACTCCTCCACGACAACCATGCCACCGCCACCGGCTATAACGAACCCGTCACGGTTGGCATCGTAGGCACGTGAAGCAACTGAAGGCGTGTCATTGTATTTGGTTGAAAGTGCGCCCATGGCATCAAACAGGCAGCTGAGGGTCCAATGCTCCTCCTCACCACCGCCTGCGATAACTCTGTCTTGCTTACCCAACTGGATGAGTTCCAGCGCATTACCAATGCAATGAGCACTGGTTGAACAGGCAGAAGCAATGGAATAGTTAATTCCTTTGATTTTGAAAGGTGTGGCCAGGCAAGCTGACACGGTGCTAGCCATGGTTTGAGTGACCCTGTATGGCCCAACTCGCCGAATGCCTTTCTCTCTAAGGATGTCGGCAGCCTCAACCTGACTGAAGGATGACCCACCACCAGAACCTGCAATGATGCCTGTTCTTTCGTTGGACACTTCCGCCTCTGTAAGTCCGGCATCTTCAATAGCGCGCTGCATAGCAACGTAAGCGTAGGCTGCTGCACCACCCATAAAGCGGTACTGTTTGCGATCGATGAGTTCTTTTAAATCAATATCGGGGGCTGCTGCAACATGACTGCGCATGCCCATTTCTTTGTAGATTTCTCGACTACTGATACCCGAGCGCGCATGGCGCAGTGATTCAGTGACGCTAGCCTTATCGTTACCCAGGCAGGAAACAATACCCATGCCGGTAATTACTGCTCGTCTTAACTCAGCCATGCACGTACGTCTCTTTAGAAATTATCAGTGGATGTAAACAGACCTACGCGCAAATTTTTTGCCGTGTAGATTTCACGATCATCAACCAGCATTCGGCCATCGGCGATACCCATGACCAACTTGCGCTCAATAAGCCTGGTGATGTTCAATTCATAACGTACTACGCTTGCGCTTGGCAGCACCTGCCCGAAGAATTTAACATCCCCGGAACCCAGCGCACGACCTCGGCCAGGGTTACCTTTCCATCCGAGGAAGAATCCGACCAGTTGCCACAGAGCGTCCAGACCCAGACAACCGGGCATAACAGGATCCCCTTCAAAGTGGCAATCAAAAAACCACAAGTCAGGACTGATGTCCAACTCCGCAATAATTTGACCTTTGCCAGCCGTTCCGCCATCAGCGGTGATACTGGTAACACGGTCAATCATCAGCATGTTCGGTAAAGGCAATCTCGCATTACCATCACCAAACAAATTTCCATGCCCACACTCGAGAAGCTCTTCCCGACTGAACGAATTCCTATTAGACAGATCTGGTGGATTCATTGCCTTTACTGACTTCCAAATACGCGTTGAAGAATTTCTGAAGTCCGTTTCAACGGATTTTCACGAATCGCTTTTTCTTCCTCTGCAAGGTAGTAGAAGATACCATCACTTCCTTGTTCGACGACATGCTGAGTGAGATCAGCATTGACTTCAGGCGCGAATGGAATGTTGTTGTACCTGTCAAGCAACTGATTAAAAGAGCTGACTGCGCCAACTTGAGCTAGCGCCTGATCCACGATGGGACGCATCTGTGTTTTTAACGATTCGCCCGTCCTACCTCTGAAGTAATCTGTTGCAGCGTCGTCTGGTCCTTGCAAGATGCCTTTTGCGTCATCTACGCTCATATCCTGGATTGCTCCGAGAAACAGCTCTTTTGCCTTAGGAGTGGCAGCTTCTGCTGCTTCATTGAGCTTGAGTTCAAGGTCATCAAATGAACCTTCCAAACCCACTTTGGCTGCCAGATCACGAGCTTTCACCAAAGAGGCTGGCAAAGGAATACGGATAATAGGGTCAGCGCTGAAACCGTTGGCTTGGCCCAACTGGCTAACAACTGCCGATGAACCCGCGGCCAACGCCTCTTTAAGACCTCGCGTTATATCGTCATTGCTCAAAGCACCCGCTGCATCCCCGCCCAGAACACTTTGAGCCGCTGCGGAAAGATCACTTAACTGCGGGCCACCCCCAGCACAACCGACGAGAGAGCCAACTAACAGACCAATCGCTAGTCGTTGGTGCAATTTCATGGCTTTAGTACCTTCCACAGAGCAGGAAGCAGCGCCGCAGCAATAAGAGTTTTAGCAAGGTCACCCAGCAAAAATGGAGTCATACCTAATGCCACTATAGGTTTATCCCAACCCATAAGTGTACCCAGCCACATCAGACCAAATGCGTAAATAATGGCATTGCCTATTAGCATGGCTGCAATGGTCGTCAGCATCGAACGATCCCACTTACGTTGAGCAAGCAGACCAACAGTAAACGCTGCAACCACAAATCCTACTAGATACCCGCCCGTGTGCTGCAACATGTACGCGATACCAATTCCCTTTTCAGGAGTTCCAGCGAATACAGGTAAGCCGAATGCTCCTTGAGCAAGGTATGCCAACACCGCAGCCGCTCCCAGACGCGGGCCAAGGACCATGCCTAAGCTCAGCACCACCAAAGTTTGCAGAGTCATGGGAACTGGCAGGAAAGGTATCGAGGTTTTTGCCGAGAGCGTTAACAACAGACTTCCCACAATTACAACAGCAACTTTGCGAACCCACGACGCGCTGACATCAAGGCCTGGCGGCGTTAATGTGTCGAAAAGGGTCGGAGCGACAGATGACGAAGCATGCGCGTTGGCAGTAGCCATAAAAATATTCTCCAGTAAGAATTAAGGCGTTAAAACGGAATAAAGAGGATCACTATAATAGAGAGTATATCAAAGCGCTGCCCATAGCCCGAATAGCGATACGCTGCAAAGACCTATTCCAATAATTTGGGAAAATTGCCGACGACTCGAACCCACAAGCTTTGCATGCACCTTAAGCCCCAGATAATGCCCCAAACCTACTAATGGCAATGTCAGCGCTGATAGCTGCCACTGTAAATTGACACCAGCAGCCGAAAACGTTACCAGTTTGCCAATGACCAACACAATCCACATGACAAACAGCGTGTCGCGTAATTGCGAAGCTGGCAGTCTGGCCGCACTGTACGCCATTATCAGAGGCGCGCCTATAAGAGAGACGCCACTTACGTATCCCCCAGCGATGAGACAAAGGCCATCGATGTATCGGTTTTTACTGACAAGCACCCGATCAAGTGCATAAAGCACCCCATAAACCAATGTCATTCCATAGACAAAAAACGATAGAACCTGCAACGAAAGATTTAACAAGCCAAACAGCCCGGCAGCGAAGGGGAGTGCCAGAAGTAACGTTAATCTGAGCAAAAAACCCCAATTAATATTATCGAGCCGTGTCGCAAGGGTAAGCGAGGAGAAAATTAATAACTGCCAACATATCGCCGGTAAATAAAGCAAGACATCGTTGTGCACCATTAGTAGCAAAGGTAACGTCAGGGCAGCACCACCAAAGCCCAAGCCGGAACGCACAAATCCACTCCAGACAAACCCAGCTGCCAAGGCCAGCAATTGCCAAAGCGCTAGCTGTGAAAAAATCGAATCAGTTAACATGCCAGTCTACGATCAGCGCATCGCCTTTACGACTTTGTATCGCGGGCAGGAAACAAAATGGTCATTGACCAGCCCTGCGGCTTGCATGAAGGCATAGCAAATGGTAGGGCCAACAAATTTGAAACCGCGCTTTTTCAGTGCTTTGCTCATAGCCTCCGACTGCGAGGTATTGACAGGCACATCTTCCATGCTAGAGACAGTGTTATGAACCACTTTGCCATCAACAAAGCTCCAGATAAAGGTTGCGAAGTCCTCACCTTGTGCTTGCATAGCGAGCAGCGCCTGCGCGTTAGAGCGCACAGAAAACACCTTACCTTTGTGGCGAACAATCGATGCATCAGCGGTGATTTTCTCAAGCTGTAGATCGGTCATTCGAGCCACTTTTACAGGATCAAATTTTTTGAAAAGACGGCGATAAGCTTCACGCTTATTAAGAATAGTAATCCAGCTTAACCCCGCTTGGGCTCCTTCAAGATTGATAAGCTCAAACAGCTCAGTAGAGTTTTTGCAAGGCACGCCCCATTCAAGGTCATGATAGCTGCGATACAGCTCGCTGCCCATACACCACGGGCATCTTACGTTTGCAGCGTCATTGTCTGACATGGACATAAGTACCATCAAGTTTATCTCAGCATAGTGTAGCTGCATTGCACTATCGCCGAATCAATCCAGACAAATTATTTTACGACGTCACGTTCCCGTTTTCCGAATATCTTCATCAAGCGATTGACTCTCCGCTTGGCTATCTGAAGTCTGCACTCCGTAGGGCCAACGTTCAAGCCATGCCAGATATTGCTCGCTGTTCAAAGGCTTACTAATGAAATAGCCTTGAGCAATATCGCAACCCTGTGACTTGAGGAAATTCAATTGCTCTTCGTCCTCAACCCCTTCTGCAACCACTTTCATATTGAAATGCTTGCCCAGCCCGAGCACTGCCTCAACGATGGCTACATCATCGTTGTCACTGGATATATCAGTAATGAACGCTCGGTCAATTTTCAAGGTGTTTACCGGAAAGCGCTTCAAATAAGCCAAAGATGAGTAGCCAGTACCAAAATCATCAATGGCGAGCCTCATACCGAATTTACTGAGCTCGTGTAGTGAACTAATAACCTCTTCCGGGTCATGCATTACCGCACTTTCTGTGATTTCCAACTCCAAAGATCCAGCCTTTAGGTTGGATTCCTCAAGCGTCCTGGCAACCATTGGCAGTAAATTTCCATCAGTAAACTGAACGGCGGATATATTGACAGCAACGTTCAGGTTTTCATAACCTTTCTGCTGCAGCTCGTACGTTCTGTTGCAGGCGGTCTGCAATATCCACTCACCGAGCTCTATGATGATGCCAGTTTCTTCCGCTACCGGCACAAAGGCTTCGGGAGAGACGAATCCGTTCACTGGGTGGCGCCATCGAACCAGCGCCTCTGACCCGGTGCATTGACGTGTATGAATATTTATCTTTGGCTGGTAGAACACTTCGAACTGTTTGTCTTGTAGCGCCAGTTTGAGATCTTGCTCCAGACGAATCCGGGCAGTGAGTTTGCTGCGCATTTTCTCGGTAAATAACTGATATTGATTCTTGCCGTTACTTTTTGCTTCCTGCAGTGCTACCGCCGCGTTGTTGACAATTTCCTCACCCAGCATCTTCTCATCTTGACTAACATGCACATCGGTCGGAAAATTCGATATGCCCACTGAGACGGCTGCCTTCAGAGTAAAGCCACGATACTCATATGGCGAAGCTGCTACGGTCATTATCCGCTTGGCAACTTCTTCAGCAGATGACGGGTCTTGTACATCTTTCTGAATCACTACAAATTCGTCGCCGTCGAGCCTCGCTACAACATCAACATCACGCATCATTGTGCGCAAGCGGTTGCCGACTTCTGCCACCATTTTATCGCCTACAAGATGGCCATACTGATCATTGAAAAATTTGAAATTATCCAAATCTACTAAAAAGACGGCAAACTGCACGTTTCTGCTAATGGCGTCTTCTACGGTGGCATTCAACGCGTTTTCAAACATCAAACGGTTTGGAAGATGAGTCAGTGGATCATGATGAGCCGCAAACTCTAGATACTGCTGTTTAACTTTGACTTGCCTGGATGACTTTCGTTGCTCTTCTATTAATGCGTTGAATTCCTCTGCAATAAGTTTCAAATCCTCATTCGCATCAACATCAATAGGCTCAGGAGTCTGTCCTTCACTGCTTTCCCGGCTTCCACGTAACGATGATGTCAGAGAATCAACGGGAGAAATAAAGTATCGAATGGTAGCCCAGCCAGAACACAAGCCTGCTACGACGCTGACCAGCAATGACACGAGCATCAGGAAGATGACAAAAGATTTTGAAGCCACCCACAGTCTGGATGTATCGAAAAAGCCCAACGCTGTGACAGACCCAGTCGATGTTTGCAGCTCCATTTTCAATGATTTTATCGATTCAGACCCTTGTTGCTCGGCGGCATTGAGTTCGTATCCTAGGGTCTCTCCCATTTCAAGCAGCAATTGCTGATCGCTATCCAAAACAACCAGCCCCACAAGCGCGTCATTCAACAGCGGTGCCGAGAATTCGAGGCTTTCGTTGTTGGTGATAGACAAGGCCTGCGATAGCTTTGCTTGCTCGGTGGCGTACATTGATTGCACAGAGCCTTGATACTGTGTGATTGCAGCGGGCACAAACAAGAGAACTTGTACAAAAAGCACGCTCAGCGCCACAATGCTTGAGAACACAAGCACAGTTGGTGATCGAAACGCTTTAGCTATCAATGCACGAAAGATCAATGGATTAGCCCGAAATTCACCTTAAGAAATGACACGATGAGCGTATTTGCCCTTCGTCACACCATTCTTATCGGCATTCCGGAAATCCTCTTAAGCACTATCGCTCTTTCAGCACAGAAATCATTCTCCGCCTGTAACAACGACAAACCCCCGGTCTTGCCGGGGGCTTGGTACTACTGGTAGGGTAAAACTAAGCTAGAAGTAGGACTGAATTACATCATTCCGCCCATGCCACCCATGCCGCCCATATCAGGCATACCGCCACCGCCAGCTGCTCCCTCTGGTGCCGGAGCATCAGCGATCATGGCTTCTGTGGTAATCATCAGACCAGCAACTGACGCTGCGTTCTGAAGAGCGTATCGAGTCACTTTAGTAGGATCAAGGATACCTAGCTCAACCATGTCGCCGTATTCGCCGTTTGCAGCGTTGTAACCGAAGTTACCTTTACCGTCACGAACTTTTGCAACTACTACAGAAGGCTCACCACCGGCGTTAGATACGATCTGGCGTAAAGGCTCTTCCATTGCACGCTTGGCAATTTTGATTCCGATGTCCTGCTCGTGGTTGTCGCCTGTGATTTTCTCAACCGCTGCAATTGCACGAACCAATGCAACACCACCACCAGGAACGATACCTTCTTCAACCGCTGCACGAGTTGCATGCAGAGCATCGTCAACACGGTCTTTCTTTTCTTTCATTTCAACTTCAGTAGCTGCACCGATCTTGATAACCGCAACACCACCGGCAAGTTTAGCTACGCGCTCTTGTAACTTTTCCTTGTCGTAGTCAGAAGTTGCCTGTTCGATCTGAGTGCGGATCTGGTCAACGCGAGCGTTGATCTCGTCAGATGAACCAGCGCCGTCAACAACAGTTGTGTTGTCTTTGTCGACAGTAACGCGCTTGGCAGTACCTAGGTCTTCCAAAGTTATTTTGTCCAGAGACAGACCCACCTCTTCAGAGATAACCTGACCACCAGTCAAGATAGCGATGTCCTGAAGCATTGCCTTGCGGCGATCGCCAAAACCAGGCGCCTTAACAGCACAAGTCTTGATGATTCCACGCATGCTGTTGACAACCAACGTAGCCAGAGCTTCGCCTTCGATGTCTTCAGCAATGATCAGTAATGGCTTGCCTGATTTTGCAACAGCTTCTAGAGCCGGTAGCAAATCACGGATGTTGCTGATTTTCTTGTCGTACAGCAGCACGTACGGATCTTCGAGCTCAGCGGCCATCGCATCCTGGTTAGTGATGAAGTATGGGGACAAGTAACCACGGTCAAACTGCATGCCTTCAACAACATCTAGCTCGTTGTCAAGTGACTTGCCTTCTTCAACAGTGATAACACCTTCTTTGCCAACCTTGTTCATCGCTTCAGCGATGATGTTACCGATAGACTCGTCGCTGTTAGCTGAGATAGTACCAACCTGAGCAACTGCCTTTTCGTCGTTACATGGCTTAGACATAGACGCAAGCTCAGCTGTTGCTGCAGCAACCGCCTTGTCGATGCCACGCTTGAGATCCATAGGATTCATGCCAGCAGCAACAGACTTCAGACCTTCACGAACGATTGCCTGAGCAAGAACGGTCGCTGTCGTTGTACCGTCACCTGCGATGTCAGAAGTTTGCGAGGCAACCTCTTTGACCATCTGGGCGCCCATGTTCTCGAACTTGTCTTCCAGTTCGATTTCTTTGGCTACTGATACACCATCTTTAGTTACTGTTGGCGCACCAAACGATTTGTCTAGTACCACGTTGCGACCCTTCGGCCCCAAAGTTACCTTTACAGCGTTAGCCAGTACATCCACGCCCTTGAGCATACGCTGGCGCGCGGAGTCAGAAAAACGTACTTCTTTAGCACTCATTAAAAATATCCTCGATTATATGATTTGGGCCTGAAATTACCGGGGAGCGATCTGCTCAACCCGGGAAACAGCCCGGTTAGTTTCAGATTGGATTCAGACTACTTGGTGGTTCTCGATTTACTCGAAAACACCCATGATGTCGTCTTCACGCATCACTAGAACTTCCTCACCATCGACCTTGATTTCAGTACCGGAGTACTTGCCGAAGAGCACCTGATCACCTACTTTTACATCAAGAGGGCGAACGTCACCATTTTCAGCGATCTTGCCTTTGCCAACAGAAAGAATTTCACCGCGAGCTGGCTTTTCAGTAGCCGAATCAGGGATCACAATGCCACCGGCACTCGTGCGCTCTTCTTCCATGCGCTTGACGACCACGCGGTCATGCAACGGACGAATGTTCATACTTGGACGACTCCGAATTAATTAATTAATTGAAACGATAATTGTTGAAACAATAAATGTTTTACGTTAGTAGCTGTACGTCAGTTACCAGCCAATCAGTTCCTAATCGATACTGAATTTGGCATACTTAATTGAAGAAAGTAGTTAAAACACTGAATACATACATCACTGCGGCTCAAGTATTAGCACTCTCTGCCGTAGAGTGCCAATTCTAAGGACAACGAACGTAATATCAACCCTGAAAGTCAAAATCAGAAAAAAAAATTTCTGCCAGCGCTATTTACAACGTGCTGGCGGCGGTTTTTTGACGATTACACAAATTAGATTGGGTAGAATTCACTTTAATTATCGATGCGCTCAAAGTCTCCGTCGATAATATCCCCCTTCTCGCCTGCTGAACTCCTCCGCGTCACCTTTCCGGAGGCCTCTCTGGCCTGTCCCGAATGCCCAGCGGCACCACCCGGCATTCCCGCGGAAAAACCCACAAACGCGCGTTTTGACAGCTGGGTAGCTAGCCATTGGCGTGTCACTGGAATAAGGCAAAGAAATCCAAACAGATCGGTAATCAGGCCCGGTGTTAGGAGTAAAACGCCACCGATCATGATGAAGACTCCCTCCAACAGCTGTTGAGCGGGCATTTCACCTGAATCCACTCTGGATCTTGCTTTGTTCAGCGTTGCCAGCCCCTGCTGACGCAACATGGAACTCCCAAGTATCGCGGTAGCAATGACAAACAATAAGGTTGGCCACCATCCGAATGCCTCACCTGCGCGCAGCAGCAGAGCAATTTCGATGATCGGCATGACGATGAAAAGAAGCAGTAGGTAAGGCATCCGAAATTCTCGGTGATTCTCAATAGGTTGTCAGGAACCTATTGCTTGTAATGCTCTCTTACAAGCACTGGTTGTGGGAAGACATAATTTTCAAAGAGTTAAGGGCTTTCCAAACCTCACATTTTAACTGCAAACAGAGTCCACTATTGCGGGCCTAGTAATTGCGTATACGTTAGTTTTGCATCAAAATAGCCGCCATAATCTTAATTCTCAGAGCTTTCCGCCAGCTCAATGTGAAAAGCCTGTCAAACGTTACAAATACTGTGAGCCAATACGGATTCATGAAGTTTTTCTACAATTTGCACATACGCAGCGTCGCCGCGACACTCGCTCTCGTACTGACAACGTCTTTGTTCTTTCAAGGTGCGTGGGCTAACGACGACCTGTTTAATGCCCCCCAGCCTTTGGCCCCAGAAATTGCCTTTGCGCCAGAAATCACTGATGTACAAAGCAACACCATCACTATCCAGTACACCATAGAAGACAAGTATTATCTGTACAAAGATAAATTGGCGTTCTCTGTGAACACTGAGTCCGATTCAGGCAATGCTTCTGGCATTGTGCTGGGCACTCCCGTATTCGAGGAAGCCACAACCGTAAATGATGAGTTTTTTGGTGAGCAAGCGGTATTTCGACATTCCACACAAATCGTCTTGCCCTATGAGCGCGTGTCGTCGAGCGCCAGCTTTACTTTAAATATTAAATATCAAGGCTGCGCAGATATGGGACTCTGCTATCCGCCCAACATTCTGCCGCTTAAAGTAAACCTGCCCGAAGTGAACGCTTCGCAAGCGCTGAGTAGCCCGTTTTCCGCAAAACCGTTTTCCGCAAAACAAAGCGCAGACCCCAGTAGCAGCCTAGTATCTGCAGCCCAACAGCAACCACAGGCTGATTCGTTTAGCACTGACAAGCAGGCCGGTAGTCTACTACCCCCAGAATTGGCATTCTTGCCACAAGTAGTCAACGCTCATCACGATGCCCTTGATGTCCGCTGGTTCATCGAAGACGGCTATTACCTATACCGCGACAAGCTAAGTTTCAGCATTGAGCAGGCTGATGGCTTAGTGGTGAGTAACGGGTTTGTCAGCGAGGGGAAAGAGCAATTTGATGAATTCTTCGGCAATGTAAGCGTGTTAAGGGACTCGGCGGATGCCCGTCTGGTGCTTGAAAGTGCAGATTCTGCAAATTTTGCAAACGCAGCCCCTGTTAACGGCCAACTTATAATCAATTATCAGGGATGCGCCGATATTGGTGTCTGCTTTCCACCGACCACGACAACGCTTCCGGTGAGTTTCAGTGCGGGCCCAGGTAGCCCCACTGACACTGAATTACAGGCTATGGTTGTTGGATCAGTGGGTGGAGGCTCAGGAGGTGGCGTGGTAGCTACGGCCATATCAGCCACAACCACTAACGCAGGCACTACCGTACCAGCAGTTTTGCGCACCGCAGATTCATCATTGCCGCCAGCTCAATCCGAGCAAGATCGACTGACAAGTCTGCTGGGCAGTGCGAGTATCTGGCTAACAGTTGCCACATTTTTCGGACTGGGCTTGCTGCTAGCATTCACACCGTGCGTGCTACCCATGATACCTATACTTTCCAGCCTGATCGTCGGGCAAAAAGAGTCTGTATCAACCACTCGAGCTTTTCAACTCTCGGCTGTCTACGTTCTGGTAATGGCTAGCACCTACGCGTTAGTAGGAATCGCTGTGGGCCTTTCGGGCTACAACATACAGGCATTTTTACAACATCCCGCCGTACTCACAGGCATCGCCCTCATGTTTGTTGCGTTGTCGCTTTCCATGTTCGGCTTCTACGAATTACAGATGCCAACCAAGTTGCAAGATAAGTTAACTCAATGGTCAAACAAGCAAGGCGGTGGACAGTTTGGTGGAGTGGCGGCAATGGGCTTCGTTTCCACATTGATTGTTGGGCCTTGCATTACAGCTCCCCTGGCAGGCGCGCTTCTGTACATTGCCAAGACTGGTGACGCCGCAGTAGGTGGAGCAGCATTGTTTGCATTAGGTCTGGGCATGGGTGCTCCTTTATTGCTCATCGGAACATCAGCCGGCAAGCTGGTGCCCAGAGCTGGTGCATGGATGAACACAACCAAGCATATTTTTGGCATATTGATGATTGCTATGGCGATCTACATGTTGTCTCGCTTTTTACCAAGTTCGGTGTCTATGGCACTTTACGCAGTACTTGCCATCATGAGTGGTGTCTACCTTGGTGCGTTTGAGCGCCTGACTAAAGGCGATAATTTGCAGATGATTGGCAAAACTGCGGGTATTGCTGTTGGCCTATATGGCGTTGCTTTGCTGGTTGGAGCCTTAGGCGGAGGCGGCAGTTACTTGCGTCCTCTGAGCGCGTTCACCGGCACCAGTAACAGTTCTGGCGAGGCTGCCGATCATCGCAATGGTGAGCATGCCCTACCCTTTCAAATTGTAAAAAGCGTGACAGAACTTGAGCAAGTGGTTAGTGACGCTCGTGCACAAAATCGACCGGTCATGCTTGATTTTTATGCTGACTGGTGCATCAGCTGCAAAGAGATGGAAGCCTTTACGTTCACTGATGACAGGGTTCAGCAATTACTCAGTAATGCCGTGGTTTTGCAAGCAGACGTTACAGCCAACGACAAGCTTGACAAAGAACTACTGAAACACTTTGACTTATTTGGGCCACCGGGTATCATTTTCTACGACTCTTCAGGCGCTGAACTGGCACCTTCGCGTGTTGTTGGCTTTATGAACGCTGATAAATTCTCTGCACACATAGAACGCTCTATAGGTCAGCCACCCTCTTAATGGGACCTAGTTCGTTGATCTCGTTTGCAATCTCGTTTGCAATCTCGTTTGCAA
>JALZUD010000116.1 GCA_023301725.1 Granulosicoccus sp.
GTTAGCAGTTAGCAGTTAGCAGTTAGCAGTTAGCAGGTGACTTTAGCTGACCTTAGCCAGCTATCAAAAATTTAAACTGGCAACTAAACGTGAGCAATGAAGCATCATTCCTGTATGTGCGTCATTTCTTGCAAAACGACACCGCGCCGGCTTGTTTGGCGATAGGCAATCGCAGTCCCTACTTTTGGTGAAAGCCACCACGTTCGAGTACCCCATCGCTCTTTGCAATGCAGTTTATGCACATCATTTTCGCCAAGAACCGTTTTAATGCGAATGCTGGGTAAGACGGTGCAGCTTCGACCGGATTTCCACACTCGACCTATCAGGTTACTTTTGCCTTGAATTCGCCACGTAAATTTAGCGCCTACCGTTAATGGCCAAATATTACCTGTAGTAAAACTAACGTTGGCCTTTCCTGTGCTTGGGCAATCGGACCACTCAGTCGCTGGAGCAAAACCTTTGACGGGTCTGGTCCAGTGACAGCCGTCAGTGCGCTCGTAACTCGCGATGAATGCATCTCCAGAAACTTTTTCCATATAACCTGGCTCACCTTTTGCGTCTACATAGTGCCATTGCCACCCTATATTCCGAATACCGGGCCCATCCATAGGCGCAAGCGGTGCAATTTCACCTAATTCTTCTAACGCCCAGACAGCAGGCGAAAACAGGAAGAAGAGGCACATTACATAGGCTTTTGACTTCGGGCATTTTTCAAAGTCATACTCAGCCATACTCAATAGTTTATAAAAAGATATGATCGTCTGCATTATTCGTTCAGTTTCACGAGTTTAAAAAACCCATCTACGCTAATAGTTTACAACTGCATTAACTTGCTTTTCTGCCAACACATGCTGCTACCAAATCGATGCACTCACGAACGATTATTAACATACCGAGTCAATAGTTGATAGGCCGTATGAGCGCCTATTTAGTTCCCTTCACAGACCGCCCAGATTCTTAACGAGGTTAAGACTTGTCTACATTAAAAATACCCGCGCTCGCACTATTTATCGCCTTAGTTTTAGCTGGTTTTTTGCAAGTATTATACGGTGTAGAACCAAGCAAAAATGCCACCAATTCCAGCGACACAGTATTGCGAATCGACGAACCGCTTGAAAAAAGCGAATCCTCTGTTGATGTCGCTCGCCTGCTGACCCAAGCAAGCTTTGGCCCCACACACGCAAGTATGGCAAAAGCCGCCAGTTACGACACTGCAGAAGCATGGATAGATGCACAAATCAATCTGCCGCAAACACTGCAGCTGCCCAAGGTACAGGCCCTTGGGCACGCAAGTTTCCGCCCTCCTCGCCATTATATCTGGTGGAACACGGCTGTCAGCGCTGAGGATCAGCTACGTCAACGCGTAGCCTTTGCATTAAGTGAAATTTTTGTTGTATCTGACATTGATTACACGCTTGGGAATGCTCAACACGGAGTAGTTCACTACTACGACATGTTGGCCACCTCGGCATTTGGCAACTTTCGCACACTTTTAGAAGACATCACCTTGCATCCAGTCATGGGTATTTACTTGTCCATGGTCAGAAATGAAAAAGCTGATCCCGCCAATAACATACGCCCAGATGAAAACTACGCACGCGAAATTATGCAACTTTTCACTATCGGGCTCTATGAGCTTGACGCAGGTGGGCAGCCCATTCCGGCAGGCAACCCTGCGCCCTCGTACACGCAAAGTGACGTAGAAGAATATGCCCGTGTTTTTACCGGATGGAATTTTGCAGATTCCCCTGAATGGCAATCGAACAATTTGACCCAATACGACAAAATAACGCCCATGGTGCCTCAAGAGGCCTTTCATGACAAAGGCAGTAAACGGCTACTGCGAGGTGTTGTGACACCTGAGGGTTTGAGCGCGCGTGAAGATTTGAAGATAGCGCTGGATTCACTATTTAACCATCCGAACGTCGGACCCTTTATAGGCAAGTCTCTCATTCAACGGTTAGTCACCAGTAATCCATCCCCACAATATGTCGCTAGAGTTGCAGCGAAATTTAACGACAATGGCTCAGGTGTTCGCGGCGACTTGAGTGCAGTCGTAAAAGCCATCTTGTTAGATAGCGAGGCCAGACAAGATCCAAATACTGCAGATACGACAACTGTGCAGAACTTTGGAAAACTAAAAGAGCCTCTACTCAGAGTGACACATATCATGCGCGCATTAGATGCCACGCCTGGTGTGAACTCAGATTCACAATTGCACATGTACTCCAAAACCAATGATGCCGTCAATGTATTGTTGGGCCAAGCTGTGTTGAGCTCACCCTCAGTCTTTAATTTTTTCACACCCGACTTTCGTTCGTCCTACACCTTATCCGGGGATGAGCAAACACCCTTGTATGCACCCGAATTACAGATTCTGACGGAGTCGTTGTTATCTGCAACCAACAACGATCTTCATGCCATGTTGTACGATTCTAACAATCGCCGTAACAAGGTAGGACGATCGGTCATACTCGATATTGAAGCACCAATTAAGATATTACGTGAGGGCCGGGATGTTTTTCTGGAACATGTGAACATGCTGTTCATGTCCGGTGGCATGTCCGACAACATGATGAATGTGTTATCCGGATACATCAATGAAAGTGTAGGAGTCGGTAACGCAAACACTCAAGGCTTGCGATCAGGCGCTAACGTGAAAGCAAGTAAGGCGTTAACGATTGAGGCGAACTCCACAGTCAATCAGCTACTGGCAAACGCTGATGAAGAATTAGCAGAATCCATTGTAGTTGACTCCTTATTCATGATTCTGGCATCACCAGAATTCATGGTACAGCGCTAGTTACAGGTAGCATTCAACGGTATGAATACACACAAGCGAAGACAGTTCCTAAAGCGCTCTATCGCAATACCTGCAGCGTACACGGCAAGTCGGGTTGGTGGCGTCTCTATGACCAGCATGGCGTTGTCTAGCCTTGCATCAAAGTCGGTTCGGGCTGCCGAATGTGGGGGTGGTTCCAAGTCCTTGGTGTGTCTATTTCTAGCAGGAGGCGCCGATTCATTCAACATGTTTGTACCGATCGGTGACGGCTACTCTGAGTATCGCAGCACGCGTAACGATCTTGCCGTCGATGAATCTGATCTACTTGAAGTGACAGATGCACAACAAGGAGCGTTCGGCTTTCATCGCTCGCTGGATACCATGCACCAGATGTATAGCGAAGGAGAACTGGCAGTTATAAGCAATGTGGGCCCGCTTTTGGGGCCTACCGCCCAAGCCGATGTCAGCAACCTGGCATTGTTGCCAGAAAGTCTATTTGCTCACAACACACAGCAAAAGCTTTGGCAGAACGCGGCCGGAAAAATCAGCGGTAGTGGCGCGTTTGGATGGGGCGGCGCAATGGGCGTGCAATTAGCCCGATGCAATGCAGCTGCGAATGTACCAGGGGTGATTTCGATCAATGGCTCCAACACCTGGCAAACATCAAAAGACGGTAACTACATAGCATTGAGTCCAAACGCAAACATCGAGCGGATGTATGGTTTTGATCCCGGTATCGCCACTTGGATTCCAGAAGCCTCGCGACAATCCACCAGCATGCGCTTACAGCAAATGCTTGCTCACGCAAGCACTGCTGATCAGCCACTGCTAGTACAAGAGGCTGCTGATCTACTATCTCGGTCGAAAGAGGTTACGCAGCAATTAGAGGAAACATTTGATAACTTTACGCAAGTCGATTGGCAACCTGACGATCGCAATAAACTTGAGCGTCAGTTGCATCTGGTGACTAGACTTATTGAAGCCCGGGAATCTCTTGGTATGGAACGTCAGTTATTCTTTGTCCGCATGGGCGGCTGGGATACGCACAGCAATCAGAACGAACGTATGCCTTTGTTGATGAATGAACTCAATAGTGCTTTGGGCAATTTTAGAAACGCATTATCTACATTGAAACTAACCGATTCGGTTACCACTTTCACGGCCTCTGATTTTGGCCGTACGTTAACCAGTAACGGCAACGGTACTGATCACGGCTGGGGTGGGCATAATTTTGTGTTTGGAGGTGCTGTATCAGGTGGACGCGTGGTAGGTGATGTTCCAAGCTATGCCAGAATAAATAACCCCAACGATACCGGCGACAAGCAGGGTGCATTTGCTGGGCGAATTATTCCCACTCAATCTGTTGGCCAATATGGCGCAACCCTAGCCCGCTGGATGGGCACACCTGAGTCGTCTTTAACCACCATGTTTCCCGATCTTTCTCGATTCAAGACACAAGACCTTGGTTTTTTGACTTAGCCCCACCAGATGTTTTTTTGAAAAATTGACCATTAGGGAAATGGCTCCTACTTATTCGAAAATGAAGGCAAACGTCATTCCAGCGAATGCTAAGAATCCAAGGTTATAGCCGCATGGATCACCACCTACTTGGGGATGACGAGCTTAAGTCGGCGCAATTCACTGTTGAGCCTTGAAATCGAGGGTAATTCACATCTTTGCCTACCGCCGTGGAATATCATTTGCATAGGCCTGAAGTGATCGAATCTTCAGAGACAATTGCTATGAAAATGATTTCAATGTTAATCGCGCTGTTGATAGTTGGCTATTTAGCGCAAAAGCAACTGGCTTCTACTTCAACGATCGACAATTCAGCGGTGGAAGACGCCTTGGGCGGCGCAGGCGTTTCTTCTGTTGAAGTGCCAACATCACTTGAAGATGTTAAAAAACTAGAAGTGGACTTGAACAAGCTCGTGCAAGATAACGTTGACAAACAAACTATGGCGCTTGGAGAATTGCTGGATAACTAAACACGCCCCCATACACGAGCTCATGCCACCTCGTCCAATAGCGCTCCCCAGTGCTTCGGCACCCAAGCGGAAGGCGGGGGCACTTCCCATGCTTGATTCGAAAAAACGCAAACCTCTCCATGCATAACAGGCACGGCAAGTGCTGACTGCAATTGCAGGTCGTCGTCAGACCAATATAACCCACCATTACTGATTGATGCGGATACTGTCCGCTTGAAAACTATTGTTGATGGCTTGGCGCTCAATCTAAGAATTCATAACTCCCGCCCCGCACGAAACTCCCCCCATCGCAAGACAGTAGTGGCTCCAACAGACGCAATAGGTTCAGGCGGCAGCTTGGTAGGTTCAGCAGATACAAGCAGATCATTCAGCAAATCAGAGCTTACTTCACACGCTAGCTCTGCAGCTAATTTGCCAGATATCGTACCTTTAACAGTACCTAAGCCGTTTTGACAACAAGCACTGAATAAGCCTTTTTCAATCTCACCAAAGACAGACACATTATTGCGGGTAAGACACAGCCGCCCACCCCATCGAAACTCCATGTCAAGTTGTGGCAACATCGGAAATCGATCACGAAAAGATTTGTCGTGCGTAGGTGCCACATCTTTTATGCGAGCATCGTTCACTTGCATAGAGGGATCAAAAGTGGCGCGGTTGCGAATAAGAAGGCGATCACCACCCGTACCTGAAACACGCCTTACCGTGGTACCCAATGGATCAGCAGGTGTGATGCCCCACGTACTCTGCCCGCCTAAAGAAGCGATCTCATCCGGCCTCATCTGTCGCGTCATCGATGCATAGGTAAACACATGCATCAGCTGTCGTTTAAGAAAACCGAAGCTTTGTAGATGGCCGTTTACACAGAGAATAACTTTCGGTGCGATGACTGATCCTTTCTGTGTATGCGCCTGCCAGGATGAACCTTGGCGTTTAAGTTCAATTACTGGTGAATTCTCATGCAGGCTAACCCGATTGGATTCAATTCCTGCAGCCAAGGTGCGAATATAAAGAGCAGGTTGTATCATTGCTGTGCCTGGCGTGAAGAGTCCATCCACATAGCAGTGCGTGCCTGTCAGCTCATGCATGGCACGCGCATCGAGTCGTTCGTAGGGTTCTTTCAAATTGTCCAAATGTTGTGCGTAGGCGTCGTTGTGCTTTACTCCCCGATCTGTAATGGCACCATTGACTTTACCGCTGAGTGACATAGTTTCATCACTTGCACCAAACTGCTTGCACAGATTCAACGCGTACTCAATACCGGCGCGATTTAAACGAATCTCTCGCCGGTCTTTATCTGTGTTGCCGCCGTAGTCGCTGGATGACAGGTCATGAGGTACATCAATCATGAAGCCACTATTACGGCCAGCAGGACCAGAGGCAACTTGCGATGCCTCAAGCACAACTATGCTCTGCCCCGGATTCAGTTCGCTCAAACGGCGTGCCGCGGATAGTCCCGCAAAACCTGCACCCACTATCACCCAGTCAGCAGTACGATGCTCTCCCAAAGGCTCACGTACTGGGGCAGGTTCAAGAAGTTCATTCCATGCCGCAGGCCCAGGATCTACTGGTACTCGTGTGACTTTCACATAAGTGCCGCTTTTGGAAGCTCTAATGATGCAGCTAGCACAACATATTCTTCATGCGTTAACACTTCGTGCATGCCGCATTCTCCTGTTCGATATGCTGAATCGTTATGTTCATGGTTTTTACAACGTTTGCCAGCTGACGTTTCTCATCTTTGTTTAACCGCTGCAATGGCTTTCTTGGTGGACCAGTATCAATGCCGCGCAAGGTCACACCGTATTTGATGCATTGCACAAATTTTCCACCCTGCTCCAGCATTCGCATGAGCGGCAGCATCGCGGACATAATGCGTCGCCCGCGCGCAAAATCACCATCTACAGCGCATGCTCGGTATAAAGCAAGGTGTGCTTCGAGCGCAAAGTTGGATCCGGCACAAACCCAGGAACGAGCACCCCATGCAAAAAATTCCAAAGCCTGATCATCCATACCACATGACAATTGGATGTGCGGGTAGTCACGTGCTAACAAATGCAATCGATCAGGACTACCGGAGCTTTCCTTGATCGCACAGAAGTTTGGACTCTTGCCCAGTCTATCCAGTGTCTCCTCATCCATGTTCACGCACATACGTCCGGGGTAGTTATACAACATGATGGGCATATTGACGGCACGATCAATGGCCAGAGCATGCAGTGCTATTTCGCGTGATGTGGGGCAAGCGTAAGGCGGTGTTGCAACCAGTAAGGCATCAGCACCAACATCTTTTGCGGATCTGGCGAAAAAGATACTATCTTCAGTACGAATGGCACCTGTGCCAACAATCATAGGCACACGCCCAGCGATGATCTTGGCTGCAAGCTTCATTAACTCAACACGTTCGTCTGCAGTCTGGGCATAGTACTCACCAGTCGTACCAGCCACGATTAAACCGTGTACACCAATACCAATCAACATCTCTATGATTTGAGCGAAACGCTCCTTATTCAATTCAAAGCGATCATTGAACGGGGTAACTACTGGTGTATAGATGCCTTCAAATTTCATACTATTGTTGTCCCGCTAGTGCATCAATGCCGTCCATCGGTAGGGCATCAGGCATAACGTATTGGTCCATTTGTGATCGTGATAACTCCCAATGAGCGATCGCCAGCTCAACGGACAATGCCGGTTGCCGGTTCTCAATGGCCATAATCATAGCTTCATGCTGTGCGCTGGCTTCAACGACTCGATGATTTGAAGGGGCGTCACCCTTGTCCTTTTTGTTTGGCACTTTCTGGCTTGCAGCGACTGCATGCACGCTATAAAAGCGATGGCTCATGCGTGTGTGGTCAATCAATAGCCGACCAAGGCTGGGCGACAAATACGGCGAATCTGCCATGAGTCCAAGCTGCTCGTGAAACGCGTGATTGAGCATGGACATGTCAGCCGTTGCTCGCTTATCCAACGATTTGGCAAAGCGATGCTGTATTTTTTTCAACGTTACTATCTGTGCAGCTGTTGCATGTTCAGTGGCGAGTCGTGCGATTGCTGCGTAAATTAACGGTGCGCTTTGGAAAAAATTACGCATGGTCGCAAGATCCATAGAGGATACCGATGCACCACGATTAGCAGTAAGGCTGAGATACCCTTCGCCAGCCAGACGTTGCAACACTTCTCTCAGGGGGGTTCGCGATAGCTGGTACAGATCGCTCAAAGCCACTTCATCCAACACGTGGCTCGGAGGCAGTTCGAGTGTCAGGACACGACGTTTTAGATCGTTACAGGCTTCTTCTTTGCGATTCGGCTTCACGGGTAAATCAGGCTCAATTGAGGTATCACACTACACATCGATTTCAACGCGTCCCATAGGGTGCGAACAACACGCAAGGATGTAGCCGGCTTCAATATCCGCAGCAGCAATACCACCGTTGTGCACCATATGCACCTCACCAGCTGTTTTTTTGACTTTGCAGGTACCGCAAATTCCCATCGTACAACCCGAAGGAATGTTGAGTCCTGATGACTTTGCAACAGCAAGAATGGTGTCGGTTTGCAAACATTCAGAGCTTACCCCTGAATGTGAGAATAGAACCGTTGAGACCGTCTCATCATCAGGCACTGTGTCATTCAATTCAATTTCATCAGCAACTTCAGCTACAACCACACCGAAGCTCTCTTGCTGATAATGATTCATGTCAAAACCTAAGCCATACAACATATCTCGCACCGCTTGCATGAAAGGTTCAGGCCCGCAACAGAACACCTCTCGCTCAACGTAATCTGGCGCCATGATGCCCAACATGATTTGTGTGAGTCGGCCGCGATAACCGGCCCATACAGTAAATGGATCGTCCTCTTCCACTAGATAATGCAATTTGATCTCAGGCACGCGTGAAGCCATGCTTTCAACCTGGCGTCGAGCGATGATCTGCGAAGGTCGCTGAGCACAATGGACAAAGCAAATATCTGGCGCTTTACCTATATCAAACAAGTACGTCATCATTGACAGTGATGGCGTAATACCAGAACCTGCAGAGATGAACAGGTATTTACGAGGACGCTCATCGGCTAATGTAAATAGCCCGTTGGGCCCTTGAGCCTTCAATGCCATACCTGGCTCGAGATGATTCAGCATCCAGCGCCCACCAACGCTGTCCGGTGCAGCTTTGACTGTTATTGATAAAGACAATGGTCGTGACGGTGAAGACGATATCGTGTAAACCCTTTGCAAAACACCTTGTGCTGTTGGCAACTCAAGCTGTATGAACTGACCAGGTTTAAACTTGAACCACGCACCCGACGGTGAGGCAAAACTAAAGGTGGCAACATTGGGCGCCTCGGGAACCACTGATGTACACAGTAGTGGTTCTGAGTCATTCCAGATGGCAGATTCATCAAATGATGAAAAGTAGCGTTCGTTATCTAGATTGCTCATCAGGAGGCTCTAGTTAAAGGTTCTTCAACGCGGTAGTTGCGAAGTGTTTTTGTATACCACTCAACAAATTGTGCAACACCTTCCTCGTGAATCTCTGAATACGGTCCAGGCTCATACGCTGGCGACTGGATGCCCTGCTGACACATCTCCACCACAACCTTATCTTCAGCGTTGGTGGCTTCCCATACCTCAGTTAACATTTTTAATGAATAGTCACGACCCTCTTGTGCATCTTTGTGGACGATCCATTTGGTAGTAACTTGCGTGTGTGTTGCATCTATTGGTGTCACTCTGAACAAGATGGAGTGATCTGACAAAAAGTGATTCCAGGTGGTGGGATAGTTGAACATCAGCAATGCACCTGCTTGCTTGAACGGGAAAATGCTCAGAGGTTTTTGTACAGCCACTTTGCCATTGGCGGTGTAGCTCTCCGCCTCCCCCAACAGCGGCGTGCGAACGTAGCGCCAGATTCCATCCTTAGCCATCACATAACCCGATGGCGCACCCGCAGCTTCACATTTCTCATTGTGCGCATCGAACAAAGGGTGCTGTTCATCCGCTCCGCCATTGCCAATGGATACAGGGTCATCTAAAAAGGTGCGGCATAGCATGGGGTGATTGCCCGAACAGTGGTAACACTCGCGATTGTTTTCAAATACCAATTTCCAGTTGCCTGATTCGACGATGGTACTTTCGAAAGCAACTTTGCCTTCTTGCAAAATATGTGGAGCAAGATAGTCAGCTGAATGTGATTCGAAGCTTGTAAAATCTGGCGCTTGGTCTGCCAGACAAATGTAGACCAATGCACCTGCCTCTTTACAATGAACCGCCTTCAAACCATGGTTGGCAGGGTCAAAATCTGCTCCCATATCGCGGGCAAATAGTAGGCGTCCATCCAGTTCATATGTCCACTGATGGTAAGGGCAAACAAGTTTGGGAACACTACCCTTGTTAGCAGTACACAAGGTAGCTCCACGATGCCGGCATACATTGTGAAAGGCACGGATCTGGTTGTCCGCGTCTCGCACAATAACCACCGAGTAACGCCCTACGGTGTGGGTCACAAAATCACCTGGTGAAGGTATTTCGCAAGCAGGTATGGCAAACAGCCAGTGGCTATAGAAAATGCTGCGTAAGTCGTGCTCGAACACCGAATCGTCGGTGTAGAAAGCCTGTGGCAAGGTATGGCCTGGCTTGTGCGAGGCTAACAATGTCTGGATATCGCGTTCCAACATACTGAACTACTTCCGCTGAATAGATGATTGAGTGAATCACTTTGATACTGACCACAACGAGCCCATGGCTTTTGGCCACGGTTTTCTCATGTCTTGTATATTGCGTGTATACAATAAGTAGAGCAATAGGTCAACAATTGCCAACAGCCAAATGCTCAACCTGAGCTTGCGCCTGCTGCTGAACCCTGACGTGTAAACCTAGCCAAGCTTGTACAGCCTGCGAGTAGAGCTAGTGTGGCTGCTACTCCAAAAGCTATAGTTTCTGCATTTTCAGGAAAAAAATCAAACATCAATGCGGCTAAGCTGGCTCCCATCGTCATACCAAAAACGCGGGCTGCAGCGAGCATGCCGCCAGCCGCCCCAGCTCGAACTCTTGGTGCACAGGTCAGCAATACGCGATTGTTTGGGGTCTGAAATAATCCGAAACCTACCCCACATATTGCGGTGCGCCAAACGATATCCGGCACAGTAGCGGCATCATTAAGCAAGGCAAGTGAGCCAAGACCAAAGGCAAAAATAGTCATTCCAAACGCCCCAAGGGTTCCCGCTGAGACCTTATCTGAGAGTCTGCCCGCAAGTGGTGCCACGATGCCAAGCATCACCGGCCAAGGTGTCATCAACAGGCCTGTACTCACTTGATCATAACCAAGTTTATCCTGTAGATAAAAAGGCAGCGCCAGAAAAGCCAATGCCCACGCTGCGAAGGAGCATACCGAGCCCACAACCGATAGAACGAACGGTGGGATAGCAAGAAGATCCAGAGGAAGTAGCGGCGAACTTTGTGTGCGTTGTTGTTTTACCAACAGTATTCCTGCAACTACTGCTGTCATCAGTAAGGCAATAGCCAATGGCGTGTTGTTATCGGCGTGTGTAAAGAGATCAATGCCAATGAAGAGCGCTACAAATACGATGACATTTAAGACAGCGCCAAGTCGATCAAAGGGTTTGTCACTAAGTTCAGACGCTGGTAAATGACGAGAAGCCAGCATGACTCCGACGATTCCAAATGGAAGATTGATGGCAAACAACCAAGGCCAACTCGCTACTGACAAAATACCGGCCGCTATCGTCGGACCTGCTGCGGCTGCAGTCGAGACGACCAAAGCGTTCCAGCCAATGCCACGTCCCAGCATATTTTGAGGCCAAATGTAGCGCAGCAATGCACCGTTAACACTCATAATTCCAGCTGCACCCAACCCCTGCAGCGAACGGGCTGCCACCAGACTGGATAATGTGCCCGCTAGTGCGCAGGCGAGTGAGCCTATGGTGAACATTACAAGTCCACTCACAAAAATGCGCCTGTACCCTACTCGCTCGCCGAGCGCTGCCAAGGGAAACAGCGACACCACAATAACCAGCTGGTAAGCGTTAACAATCCATATAGCCGATGCAGCCTGTACCTCTAGCACACCCACTATGCTGGGCAGGGCCACGTTGATGACAGAACCGTCCAGAACGGCCATGGTGATACCAGAGGCCGTGGCAAGAAACGCCCATCGACGAAAGGGCTGCTCTAAACCATCAGTGGGTATACCGCTTTGACGTGTCGACATATACTAGATCTCTACTCGTTAGCGGTGCCGATGCCACTGGTTGGTTAAGTTTACAGATCGACACCCGTGCTAACAAGGGAATGCCAGCCGCTCAGTCTATACTCGACCCGTGCGCGCGACTCAAGCAACAAAATTACGGTACACATGTAATGGTTAATCACAGCAGATCTTTACCCGCTGAATTTGATCTTTGTAAACCCGCCTCAATGCCAACAGGCACCATCCTATTTAGCGCGGGTGATAAGTGCAGTCTATTCGTTTTTGTCATTTCAGGACGAATACGCGTAGACCTAGCATCTGAATCTGGCGGTAGACTGCTGCTGTATCGGATAAATCCAGACGATACCTGCGTATTGACAACATCGTGCCTACTGAGTGGGGATTCGTATTGTGCAGAGGCAACTGTCGAGGAAGACGTATCACTACTGACTATGCCAGCTGATCAGTTTTTTAGCTCGATGGAGACTTCTCAGGTGTTCCGTTCCTTTGTATTTTCATCGTTCTCGCAACGTCTCAGCTCGTTGATGACAAAACTCGATGAGGTCGCTTTTCGCTCCATAGACTGTCGACTCGCAGCGTCTCTTCTCTTGCATGCAAAAGATGGAATCACTGTTAACACGACACACGATCAGTTGGCTGCTGAAATAGGAACAGCGCGCGAAGTAATCAGTCGTAAACTCTCTCAATGGGATGCAGCCGACATCATTAAAAAGAGGCGCGGAGAAATTCTATTACTAGCTGTTGGACGCCTAAAATCTATGGCTGATGATCGTTAAAGGGTGAGGTTGCCCGTCTGTTGTGTGCTTCAGCTTGGTTCTGGTTGGTGGCAGAGCCAAGCGGTCATCATCGCCTCTAGGCAGTGAGGCCGCAACAAACAGAAAAATCGTCGGCCCATTGGTGACAATGTCACTGAGTAAATAAGCGATTAGCTTGTAATGTACGCCTTTAAACACAACTACAGGAAAAACACATGAGTTTAATTGCTAACGTCGGTTCGCTTGACAAAATTCTACGTATTGTTGCGGGTGTTGTGCTGGCTGGAATCGCTTTGTTGAAACTAGATGGTACTGCCACCTTGATTGCGCTTGTTGTTGGCATAGTGTTGATCGTGACGGCGGTGATAAATTTTTGCCCCCTCTATCGAATACTTGGGCTGCGAACAACAAAACCGTCTGCTTAGGGAATATTCTTAAGTTCCAGCTACTCCGTTTTTTGGCACTTAAAGCAATATTCCCCCAATTCATGTCATTTTCGAAAACAGATATCGGTAGTTTAGATCTGAACCTTGTGAACGCCCTCGTGGTCATTGTGGAAGAGCGCAGCACAACAGCCGCAGCTAGTCGCCTTGGATTGGCTCAATCCACTGTTTCAGGTACTCTGGCGCGTCTTCGTGATATTTTTGATGACAGACTGCTGGTGCGCGACGGTCAAACCATGACGCCAACTGCACGCGCACTTGAGATTGTAGAGGCTTGTAAACCGCACATCGATGCATTGATTGCAGCAGTGGGTGAGAATACGCCGTTTGACCCCCTCACAGCTGAGCAACATTTTCGCCTTGGATGTACGGATGCAGTGGCGCTTTCTATTCTTCCGCTACTTACGCAACGCCTCAGAGTTGAAGCGCCACTGTCTAACTTATCTGTGCGAATTGGTGACTATCGCGTTCTGCCTGACATGCTAGCAACGGGTGAGGTACAAACGGTACTGGCCTACTTGCGAGACGATCTAGCACCCTCAACCAAAATACGAGTACTGAAGAGAACGCCATGGGTCGTTCTGCGAGATAGCAAACAACCGAAAATTTATGGTGTCGAGGATTTCTGTGCTCGCACGCATGTGCTCGTAACACCAGCTGGCGATTTGGATGGCTTTGTTGATGAAGAGCTGGCGCGTGTTGGTGCCTCAAGGCGCGTTGTGCTGGGTCTTTCAAGCTTTGCACTTTTGCAGACCACATTGCTTGGTACAGATCTCATCTCGACGGTGCCCCAATTTTTAGCACAAGCTATTACAAAGGATGGCTTCTTGGCGCTAGACCCTTGTCCAGTTGACGTGCCCTCTATAAAAAATACACTGGCATGGCGTATCGTAGAGGATCGTAATCCAGCAGAGCGGTGGTTTCGAAAGCTGATCGCCGAGGTGTTCGAACAAGCTTAAAGTGCCCATTGGGGTCTCCGATAGTGGGTATTGGCATTTCCGATTTGGTAATCACCACAACACACACCACCATCTCTCCAAGATAAATTTTTGGAGACTGAAATGTCAGCTGTTTTAATCGTACTAACTTCGCACACGATCCTTGGCGATACGGGCAAGGAGACTGGATATTATTTTGATGAAATGGCAGCACCCTACTATGCCGCGGTTGATGCTGGCCACACGGTATCTATCGCCTCCATCGCAGGTGGCAATCCAACATACGATCCAGCCTCTGTAAACGATGACCCTACAAAGAATCCAGCACCTGTAGTGCGTTTTATGGATGACGCAGAGGCCATGGCAAAATTGCAAGGTACACCTGCCATTGGCGATATTAATCCGGCCGACTATGACGCTATCTTTCTAGCCGGTGGTCACGGAACCATGTTTGATTTCCCGGACAGTGAACAGCTTAGTAAAGTTGTTAGTGCTATCTGGGATGGTGGTGGTGTTGTGTCAGCTGTATGTCACGGACCAGCAGGCCTTGTGAAGGCTGTAAAAGCTGATGGTACACCGCTTGTCGCTGGCCTGAGAGTCAGCGGATTTACTGACTCTGAGGAAGACGCTGTAGGGCTTAGCAGCGAGGTTCCATTTCTTCTGGAAGCGCGTTTGCGCGAGCTGGGCGGCAAGTTTGAAGGCGGTGAAAATTGGGTGCCTTTTGCTGTACGGGATGGACGCCTTGTTACGGGCCAGAACCCTGCGTCCGCACCGCAAGTTGGGAGCTTGATTGTCGAGGCATTGGCCGAAAGGCTAGCTAACAACTGACAGTTGGTCACCAGTGATCAGGTAAGTTTGAGTCGGTAATGATCAGTGTCACCCAACAAAAAAGATTGGGTGACATTGACCTATTCCTTCTCAACGATGAACATCGAAAGACTGCGGTTCATCTAGACGAAAGCGACGTCTAGTTAGTGGTTGCGACTAATACTGAGGTAGGCGCTGACTCATTAGCCAGATTGTCGATTGCTACCACCTGATAATCATACGAAGTACCACGGTCCAATCCAGAATCAAAGAAGCTATTGCCCTGCACACTGGCAAACACTTGCCCATCTCTGATGATGTTATAGGCAACGACATCGTCATCAGTCGAACGATCCCAGAATAATTCCAGTGCTGTTCCAGAGTAGACCAGTACTGTCACGTTCGCAGGCACACTAGGTGCGCCATCTGCACCCGTTTGACCATCATCGTCAGCGTGGACGTGAATCTGATTTCGCAATTGTCCACGGACAGCACCTGCCGGGAAATCCGGGTTGTGCACATTGATATAGAACTGCTCAGGATTGTTGAGAATCCGCTGAACAATCCCCGGCTCTTCAGTCGGGAATCTGCCAGCTTCGCCTTCAGTCAGGCAATCGGCTGCATTACCGTCTTCTGGACCCGCTAAAACAGCCACTATAGGGCCATTACTATCGCGCAAACCTTCATGTATGTGAGCCATCATTCCATCACCCACAGGTACTTCCTGAATCTTGTCTACCGTAAGTGAGTAGCACAATGTAGTGGTGTCGCCATCTATGCCAAACACGTGACCACGACCAAAGCCATCGGGATCGCCAACCAAACGAGTTGTTGGATCAGAACCCACCTCCTCACGACCATCAAGATCTGCTTCCAGAACCTCGTTAGTATGACCCGCTAATGCACCGGCGCTGATGCTAAGCGCTGCTAATAATGCAGTACTAATTATTGTTTTTTTCATTGAATTTTTCCTGATTTTCCCATGGTGAGTAAAGTGTCCTTGCTTGTCAGAGGAACTCCTCCCATTGAGCGTTACGCACAGGTATCTCAAAAAGTTGCCATAACCGAGGGAGGCGCCAGTTAATTTCTGTCACATCGGTTTATAGGCCTACTTTATCTGTGGGAGACCTATACTTGCTAGATGTCCTCCTCATCCAAACGTCGGGCCCCAACCCCGATATTCGACAATATCAATAGAATCGATCCCAGTAGCCCACCTTTTTCATTGGCAACGCTTGATTGTTCGATTGACATTGGCGTACTAGCAGAGGATGCACGTCTGGTTGCACGCTTTTTACTCAGCTACGACGGCAGCACCGCCACGTTCAACGCGTATCGGCGAGATATAGAGCGCTTGTGCCAGTGGAGCTGGCTAATCAATGAGTCTTCAATTTGTACACTCACACGTGATGATATTGAGCAGTTTGTGCGTTTTACGCTGGCGCCCCCGAAAGCCTGGATCGGCGTGAAGAATGTCGCCAGATTCTCAAAGATCAATGGCGAACGTGTGGGCAATCCGAATTGGCGTCCATTTGTGGCTGCTGTCTCCAAGGAAGCCTTCGAGTCGGGTGAAGTTCCTAGCATCATAAATTACTCACCTTCGCATGCAACGACCAAAGCCACATTCACCGCCCTGTCCTCCTTCTATGATTATCTTTTGTCTGAGTCCGTCATTTCCAGCAACCCAGTTAAAACGATCCGGCAAAAAAGCAAATTCATCCGTAAAGATCACAATGCTGCCGTTGTGCGTCGCCTCAGTAATTTGCAGTGGGATTATCTGATAGAGACTGCCGAGCAGATGGCGACAGAGGACCCCGAAAATCATGAAAGAACACTATTTATCGTCACCGCTCTTTTTGGTATGTACTTACGAATATCCGAACTTGTGGCCGATGAAAGGTCTGCTCCAGTCATGGGAGATTTTCGAGCCGATATAGATCAGAATTGGTGGTTCCATGTCACAGGCAAGGGAAATAAAGACCGCACAGTCAGTGTCAGTCAGGACATGCTCACGGCACTCAAACGGTACCGACGTTCTTTATCGCTAGCAGCTCTGCCTACGCCGAGTGAAATGCACCCATTAATTCCGAAAGTTAGAGGCTCAGGCGCAGTTAGTAGCACTCGACATATTCGTCTCATAGTGCAGCGCTGTTTTGATGCAGCTCTTGCTCGCATGGTCGCTGATGGAATGAGCAACGATGCCAAGGAGCTTAAAGAATCTACGGTTCACTGGCTTAGACATACGGGTATATCTGAGGACGTGAAAGTCAGGCCTCGAGAACACGTTCGGGATGATGCTGGGCATGCGTCTATGGCTACAACTGACAGATATATTGATAGCGATCGCCGTGAAAGGCATCAAACTGCTAGAACAAAAAGGATTCGGGATCGTTAGCGATAGATACAAACTATCCACACACATACGCACATACGCACTCACATACACACGAGCACGCACACGAACACGAACACGAACACGCACACAAACACGCACACGCACATACGCAAACAGCTAAACAGCTAAACAGCTAAACAGCTAAACAGCTAAACAGCTAAACAGCTAAACAGCTAAACAGAGCATCACAAATTTCAAGTTAGCTAAAGCGCTTGTACATTTATTGAGAATCTTGAACTATTGTTGGTCGGCTAGGTCGCAGATCACGACAGCAATAATTGAGACAATGCTGATTGAAAATATCAATCTGGGTCTGGTACTCACATTGCATATACCTTAAAACCTGCAGTAGCCTGATGCAAAAAACCATGAATATCAGCACCTTTTTTGGGCAAAGACTAATACCTATAACGATTGCTTTTTTACTTGCATTATTATTGGCTCAATCACCACTAGCGACTGCTCAAACCCTCCTCACTGATCCGTCAGATGTGACTGATCTGAATGCGTACTTGAATGGGTTTCCGACGGAGCCAGATGACAAACTTCAAGCATTGCTTGATGGTTCTATCGAGGCAAACAAACTCAACAGCTACCTAGAAAAACAACAACTCTCAATTACTTTGGTTGATATCACAGATATTGATGATCCCAAGCTTGCTCATGCCAATGGTCGCACCTCATTTTATGCTGCAAGCTTGCCAAAGCTTGCGATTTTGTTGGCTGTTTACGAAGAGGCGCATTTGGGGACAATTAAACTGACGCCTGAAATAGATACGGCATTGGTCAATATGATTCGACACTCGTCAAATGGCGATGCTACCTACCTCTATAATCTGGTAGGTGCCCAGCGTATTGCCGAGATCTTACAATCTGAACGATATCAGTTTTATGATGAAGAGGCTGGTGGCGGACTTTGGGTTGGAAAACCTTATGGCAAGCAGGGAGCCTGGAAACGGGACCCGCTGACGAATTTTAGTCACGCTGCAAACGGGGTTCAGGTAGCGCGTTTTTATTATATGTTGCAACGCAATGAACTAACCGATCCTAGCTATTGCTTATTGATGAAAGACATATTATCTGACTCTGCAATAAATCATAAGTTTGTCAAAGGCCTCAGCAGCGAGAACCCGACAGCTGAGATCTATAGGAAGTCTGGCACGTGGCGCAACTATCATTCTGATAGCGCCATTGTCGAATCTAAAAATGGTCACAAATATATCGCTGTGGCTCTATCAGACACCCCCAATGGAGGCGCAGTCTTGGTTGAGGTGATTAAGTATCTGGATAGAATTATTGAGAAATATCATTCTCAAGATAACTAGGCCTTGGGACGAGTGGAACCAATATTAGCTAGTCATCCCCAGATCGGTACGGGGCCATGCTGCTATAAACCTTAGCTCGTCATCTCAATACAGGTGGGGCCCTTCCTGGATCTCACCTAAAGTCCCTAGGCCTGCGTAGAGGCTGATTCACAACACCGTAAAACTTCCATGCACTCCGGGGGTCACCTCAGGTACCTATATACAACTCTATGAGCTTCCAGGCTCGATATTTTATGCAACGCTAGGATTGCATTGGCCAAAACCTTCAATGCATTGATTTGACCAGCTTGTGAATCCTTGCTGCCAGTGTTTGATGAGCAACGGCTGAGTTCACTTTCAGAACATTAGACTGAACCACCGCTAAGTAATGGTAAGTTTTGCCATCTTCTTCCGACTCTACAATAGCAACAGAGGCCAGCAAGTTCATTCTGTTGCCCATGTACTTGCCACAGGTAAAACCTTCCTCAGGTTGGCAACCATACAGGGAGCCCGACTTGAAGTACACAGAATGAGGGTTTAGATTCGGATGAGAGGCGTAGCGAATCCGCCTTTCTGTTAGGTAGATAAGGCGTTTAAGTTCTGTGCTGGAGAAAACATCTATCAGTTTGCCAGTCTCCAGTTGGTAGAGCAGCTTGACTAACTCGCGAGGGTTACCATAGCTATTAGTGCCAGGAATTCTGTTTTTGCCGGTTCTTGTAAAAAAACTACCTTGGCGTAGCTTATCGGTATCAATACCAGCTGCTTCCAAGGGTGCGATCATCGCATCAAGAAAAAGCTTGCCAAGCTCAGCCTTAGGCGTGTCTTTTAAATAAGCCTGAGCAATGTCGTCACTGACTGGATAGGATTTTCCAAAATGGCTAAGCAATACCACCTCTCTTTGTACCATTGCAGCAGCTGCATTTGAGCTCGGTGACAACGCCCAATCCAGATACTCGTACAAATTACCTTGATCACCGATCTTCAAAGCGCGATGTTGTAGCTCTCGTTTCTCAACATCCCAAAACCGGACTTTATGATGGTCTTTGACCACAAATTCGTCAGCCGTCACTATGGTGTTGGATAATATCTCGCGTCGTTTTACAATGTTATCAGGGTAGATTTCCTGCAGCTTTGAGAACAATGCCACGGCCGCGAGTATTTTTCCAACGCTGCCAACATTGCTTAGAAAATTGCCATTATGTTCCGCATAAACCGGTGATTCAGGATCACTTAAGTCCAATAGGGCAATACCGTAGTTCTGTGGTTGCATTGGAATAAGTGGCGCAAGTTGAGCACTCACTGATGTATTTACAGCAGGCAACTGAGAATGGCCTTCGACGTCGATTAATCGAGGTCTAATTTCATCTGTTGTACGCTTAGCGCCTGCATATAACGATTTCCCATCAATTTCACCTGCTTCGCTGAGCCGATAGTACTCAAGCCGGCTGATGCCAGTGTCAAGATATCCGTCGATAGGGTAAGCACTTGTCAGGCTGGAATGTATCAACGAACCTAATACAATACCGGACAACACGGCTAATTTCGAAAACTGAATAGTCATAGTAAATATTCCTTTTAGCAGTACACTACGAACGCTACTGAGGAGCCTGATCAAGGTTCACAGACGTCGATGCATATTGGCTGAGTGCTCTATCCATCTCAACGAGCCTTGGGTCTGAACTACCTACCGCAGACTCAACCAATGGCCTAATTTGGAATAGCACAAACTCACCATCCTTAAAGCCAAATTCAACATCTGCTACGCCATTCGGATCATCACTGAACCAGCCACCAACCTGATCACTAAACGCAATAAGATCGCGTATGTTTTTTTCGTTCAACTGCCGGCTGATTCCACTGGCAGGTACTAATTCTGAGCCACCTTCATCCAGTAGTATTTGTTTGCGATCAGCTGTAGCACTTGCAAGCAAATCAGTTTCGGCGGAGCTACGATCAATTCTGACACTCTCAGCAGACAACCCTTCAACACCGCCGGAAACACCCTCGTTTAAAACCACAGAAAGTTTGTTATCCTGCCCGTCGAAAATATCGGTTGTTACCAAAACACCTGATTTTTCTGACGCAACACTCTTGTGTAACAAGATAGCCGTATAGACATGCTCAGGTTTGTCCATTCTCGCCTGACGCCATCCAAAAGCGCGCGCACTAAAGGGCGACGCCCATACGTCTCTTATGGCTTTTAGAACGGCTTCAAAACCAACAACATGGGGAACCGTCAAATTCAAACCTGCCCCGGTAAATCCTGGTAAATCTTCGACGTTGGTATCGCTACGAACGAACACACCGTAGGAGCCTTCTTCACCGAATTCTGAACGCATTTTTTGACGTAGATCGTTTACAAATTCAGGATCAAGCTCAACGGTTGAAAACCAATTGGATAATTCATTAAGAAAGACTGATTGAGAGTTGGCTAATTCAGCGCCTTCCAGCGCGCGCATTCGAGAGTATTGATTCTTAATCCAGTCAAACATCGTGACACCACTGGGGTGCGAATTATCATCAAGTAGCTTCCTGAAGCTACCGAACGGTATGGCGACACCTGGTGGTACCGTGTCCACAAACTGCTTACTGAGCTGCGCCACTTTGGCAGCTTTTGGGCCCACCGTAACCCCCGATGCAGTAGCGTCAAGATCTTTGGTAGAAATTGATTTTGTTTGTGTCAAATCAAGCTTGGCAACGTTCACCTTAATGAGGAATTCAGGATCCTCAGTTACTTGAGCAATTTCAAGTGTCTCGGCAGGATCATCTGGAGCGATTAAGCTAATAGACACTACACCGTTTTTGCTGGCTAATATTTCTATTCTTTTGCCATAGTACTGTGGAAGTTCATTGATCAGCTCCTGAGTGATCACCACATTTGGTACACCAAGATTTCGGGCTAACAACTGCACATGTGACAACTGGTTGCCTTCAAATGCTGTCAGTATGCCAGTCACCGCGGGCAGGTCGGCTAGCGTTTCAGGTACCACTAGCACCACCTCCTCTGGCCTGAGTTCAAGTGCGTCTAGTGTTTCAGGTGTGTGCAACTCCCCTCGCGCAACACCTGAATTCAAGACTCTGAAGCCGTAGCTTACGGGCTTGTCAAAGAAGCTGTGCTGTACACCAGACAACTCTGCCGCATCTGCTGTTAGTACTTTGAGTAGCTCTGTATAGCCAAGTAATGGAGAGCCTCTTAAACGGTCCGGTACAAAATTAACCGCAAGTGGTTCAATGATAGAAAACCGATTGACCTGTGCGCCAAAAAAGAACTGAACGCGCCGCTCAGCCCAAACAGGAATACGCTCTAAATTACGCAATAGTGATTGATAGGTCTGCAGTGTGAGGGAAGCAGTTGTACTGTCTTGGGCACCTGTATTCCCCATGGCATTTATGACCCATTTATTTGCTTGAGCATACTCAGCCTTGGTTAACAAACCCACCCCGTAAAGCATTTTGTGCCCAGAAAGTAACGAAGAGATGATCCTGCCACGAGATACAGGTGATGCGTCACTTGAAGGTCGCTGCTGGTAGTACTCTCTAAGCAGGCTAGCACTAGAGAACGCAGCTTGCTCTAAGCGAGCGATCAACTGAAAGCCTTCAAACCGATCCTGGCTATTTATCTGCAAGTGATCACGCAACAAAAACATAGCATCTGCCAATGCACGGTACTTTTCAGGTTGAATCACACTTGATTGCCAAAGATCGAGTACTGGCTGAAACTCATTCGGCGCAAAATTAGCCAAGTCGCGTAACGTGGCCTCAACAGTGCCTGGCGAAAAGATTAAATCTATATTATCAGCCAATTTCAACATATCTGCGTAGCGTGCAGACCCTCTGTTTTTCTCAGCGTAAGTTCGTACTCGTTGCGCATCCTCAATGTTAAGTTTGCCATGAATACTATTGCGCAAAGCACCAAAACCGCTGTCATCATCGTTCAAGCTTGATGCGGTGGTTCGCACGGTATTTACCAGCGATTGATCACCAGCTGAATATGGCAGACGCTTAAATGCTTCAAGTGTTAATAGAAATCGTGTTTCAAAGGGCGCACTGTCTGAAGTTAGAGCCTGAAGTATTTGTAAACCAGCCTCCTGCTCGTTTTCGATTTGAAAAGCTCCTCTATATGAGCGCGCTTTTCTCAGTATCCAGCCATCATCTGCGTCGATTAGAAATTGCTCAACCAAAAGCGCTTGAAGTTCACCATCCGGCGAATATTCTGTTGCTATCGCTAGTGGTCTTGTTGCTGCCAGAACGTTGCCGACAAGAAAACCTTCTTCGCGCAACTTAATTGTTGCGTCGCTCCATTGTCCGTGTTGTCTGCCACCACCATGCGGCTGGCATGCGTACGATTTAGGTGGAAGGATTGTACCGTCATTGCAGAACCACCTGAGGCGTTTGAACGGGCCTCGTGGTTGTTCCTTCATGTCGTTGATGGTTTCACGATAATTGGCTTGTGTTGCAGTATCAACGGTAAC
Organism: Granulosicoccus sp.; assembly: GCA_023301725.1. Classification (GTDB taxonomy): domain Bacteria; phylum Pseudomonadota; class Gammaproteobacteria; order Granulosicoccales; family Granulosicoccaceae; genus Granulosicoccus. The sequence goes on from JALZUD010000116.1 coordinate 23,114, forward strand.
TGCATCGTCGCCTGCGGCCAGTAGTAGGCTATTCAAGGGTAGTAGTGTTGCGAACAATAGGGTCGATACGTATTTTTTTTTCATGATACGGTCCGCTGCTGATTAGCAAAATGTGTCAGGAACTGAAGCCCATTCGAAAACCACCCCAATGTTTTCCATTGACATGTATTGGTGCAGAGCAATCGTACATCAATACATGCTCACCATTACCCATATCACGACGATAGGTTTGCAATAAGAAGGGTTTTAAATTCTGACCACAGGCAATTCCGGTTCGATCATTAAATATCCGACGATTGCGGCAATGACTATTATTCCAATCAGCCTGTCCTGGCCTCTGCGCGTGTGAAAATTTCTTGTTGTGCGTTGGTAGAAAACCTTGCTTGTCGACAGCTGCGCAAAATATGATTCTTTCATCATGCTCAAGCAACTCCTCTAAAATGGGAGCCACTACGCGATCGGTGAGTTGTACGAAAGCCGTCATGAACTGTTGTGGATCTGAATTGGCAATGGGCTTGTATTGTTCATCAAAAAGATCGTCTGTTGTAATCTGACTACTGGCTAATGCCTGTTCAAAAAGTGCGCTTATTCTAACGGCAGTAGCTTTCACACAGTCAATTATATCCGTATCTCGAACTTTGCGTCCACTGTTGACCACATTAGCTATCAGTTCTTCACTATTGACTAACAATGCCTGGATTCGTTCATCGGCCTCATATAACGCAGCATTGGCACTCTTCATCTCTGTTGCGGCGCCCTCGATTCGCACACGCATCACTTCACATTCGCTCAGCGACTGGTCAGCCGCCTGTGCAATACTCGCTACATCATGTTGCACGTTATTGGCCATGTCGGCAAACATTGTAACCGCCGTATTAATAACAGTGACCCCCTCACTTACATTATCGGCAACTTCGCGTGCCTTGCCACCTGACCTAATCAAATGATCTACATTACTAGAGACGTCTGAAATGGTCTCATCGATTACGCCCGCAGCTCCAGCGGTTTGGTTAGCTAATTGTTTTACTTCACCAGCAACAACGGCAAAACCTTTTCCGGCCTCACCTGCCCTCGCAGCCTCTATCGTGGCATTTAAAGCTAGCAGATTTGTTAGTTTAGCAACAGATTGAATATCGCCTGAAACACGTGTTACGCCATCCAGACTATCGTGCAGCTCACGAAGCTGCTCTTCGATAGCACTAACATCATTAACCAGATGACCTATTCGTTGTGTGGCTGAGCACACAGCAACTGAAGATTCTTTACTGGATTTTTCAAATTCACCCGTATTCTCCTTAGCCCTCATACCTGCCAAGTCAATTTCACGTGCTGAGTGTGCAAGCCTTTCTGCAAGGCCTGTTAATTCAACCAGATAATCTGTTTGACGCGCTACGCGATGAGAAACATCATCCACGTTGCCAGCAACATCAGCTAATTCCAGGCTCAGGTTCTGCACAGAACGTAGTATGGACTCAGCGAATTCGTCAATTGACGTAGCCGCTGCCGTGTGCTGAAGTTCCTGCTCTGATAACACTGGTGGGGTTTACTCCAAGTATGATTAAACGCTAAATTGCACTAAAGCATTCTCTCAACTACGGCACGATATACACCAATCCATACTACATGTAACACAGGGGTTATTTTTTCATACTCTCGACATGCGTTTGAATAAGCTTCTTGTAGAGTGTTTGAATCTTAGCAGTAACATCGCGTTGTCCATTACCGATTGGTTTGCCATCAATTTCAGCCACTGGAGTTTGCGCGCCAAACGTGCCCGTCAAAAATGCCTCATCAGCTGACACAGTATCCACGAGGGAATAATTACGCTCATAGACGGGAATTTGATTGTCTCGGCAGAGATCAATCACTTTTTGACGAGTGACGCCATTCATGCAGTAGTCACCAGTGGATGTCCAGACGCTTCCCTTGCGCACGATAAAAAAGTTGCACGCATTGGTGGTATTCACAAACCCATGTGGGTCGAGCATGAGGCCTTCATCAGCACCTGCCTGCTCAGCCTGTAAGCAGGCGATAACGCAATTGAGTTTGGAGTGCGAATTGTATTTTGCATCTTGGGACATAGGCAGCCCGCGCACCTGTGGCACAGTAGCTAGTCGTATGCCGCGACCCTGCAATCCGGATGCAGGGCGCGAGTGTTCCATGATAATGACAACCGTAGGGCCAGATCGTGATAAGGCAGGGTGTTGAAAAGGCTTGTCTTTGATTCCACGAGTAACCATAAGTCGGCAATGCACATCAGTGGTCATCTGATTTGCTTCAGCTGTGTCTTTGAGCGCGCGTCGAATGTCCTGTCGAGTCATACCGATATCCAATGATACCGCCTTGCAGCTATTGAACAGCCGATCCATGTGCTCATCGAAGAATGCCCAAACTCCATCATAGAGCCGCATCCCTTCCCACATACCGTCACCTAGCATGAAACCGCTATCGTAGACTGAGACTGTGGCTTGCTCGCGAGGGCGTAGGTCGCCATTCACGTAAATCAGGATTGACTGGTTACGCTCATCATTTTCGGCATCGTGGGTGGTAATTTCCTGATTGCACGATGGATCTGCGTCATTATTTGCGTTCATATGAATAGCACTTACTTAAGCGAAAATAGTAGGAAACGTCTTTCCCGCGAAGGCAAAAATCCAGAGTTTGTAGCGCATAGATCCCTACTAGCGTGGGTATGATGAGCGTCAGCGTCGTATGAAGACAACGCATGATTTCATTTAGACAATACCAGCTAGGTTTGAATCGATCCATATGCTTTAGTGGCTGGTTCAGTTACACTCATCTTTCATTTTAAATCAATTCCAGAACTCGACGTGTACTTTCAACAACAGCATGAACGCGCCTTCGGCACCTTCCCGCTCAAAGGTGAGACCCTCTGCAATGCTCTGACGTTGGCATTGGATGTTGGTTACCGAGCCATTGTTACTGCCCAAATGTATCAAAACGAGGCCGATATTGGCCCAGTTTTGTCTGCCTGTGGAATTGCCCGCGACGATCTGTTTATTACCAGTAAAGTACCAAATGACAAATTCACTGATGCTGAGTTTGTTGTTTCTGTTGAAAAAAGTCTAGAGGCGCTGCAAATCGACAAGCTTGATGTTTTGTTACTGCATTGGCCACCCGCGAATGGTGCCATAGAGAAGCCTCTTGAATTACTTTTACAAGCGCAGCAAGCGGGCCTGTGCTCGCATGTGGGTGTTAGCAATTTCACAGCAGAGATGCTGCACCGTACCGTTAAATTTACCGATACTCCCATCGTCACCAACCAAGTGGAATTTCATCCTCTTTTGAATCAGGATACGCTACTCAAGGCTGCTACAGAAACTGGAATACCCTTGTCATCCTACTGTTCAGTTGCACGTGGAGAAGTTTTCAAGCAACCGTTGTTTACTGAGCTTGCAGACAACTACAACGTCACCGCCGCACAAATCGTGCTGCGCTGGATTCTGCAAAAGGGAGTCAGTATCAATACTATGTCAACTAAAGCTGAGAACATACGAGCCAACTTTGCATTGTTGCACTTCTGTCTCTCCCATGTCGACATGGCCCGAATCGACCAACTAACCCACACCAACTGTCGTCTTGTGGACAAACAGGTGCCATGGGCGCCTAAGTGGGATATCTGAAGCGTAGAGAGGTAGGCGCGGTAGATGCACAATGCGCTCGCCTTTCATCGTGGATTACACAATGATAGGTGCAAACTCTAACGGGTTAGACTAAGAATCGTCGTCATGGCTTTATCGCTAGACTCTTTGGGCACAAAGATGTGGTCGTGGTAGAAGCCAGCGATAACGTTAGCGCTGATATCGTTCTTAGCTAGTGCGCCAGAGAACGCGGCCGTCAACCCTACCGCTTCAAGACTAGAATGAACCTGAAGTGTTATTGCTGCAAACACCCCATCGTATGCAAGGCTATTTGCATCGGCGAGTGCTTTAGGCACAACCAGTGTGAGTCCTTCAGATTCATTGAACGATGCTATGGGATTTAGCTCGGCGCGATCGCCGTAACGCCCATTGGGAATCGTAATAAAGACAAATTCGCCTGCCACTAAAGCAGGAGACATCCCCTTCAGTAACTCGCTTAGATTACTCTCGCCTGTCGTCATCAAACTATGCCTGTTTACGCCGTAGGCGCATCTGTAAAGTGGCTTCATCACTGCCATCATGGTACGAACCGAACCAGCGGTCCCAAGGTATATCCACGTTACCGTAGTTGCATTCAAAAAACCGATGATGCAACTGATGATGAAAATCAGCAGCCTCAATCAGCTTTTTATCGTTGACCAACACTTTCTCAAAACCTGCATGAGAAAACGCTGGCGCAAGTGCTCGTGTATACATATGAACCAGCGCAATAACAGGGTGAGAGGGAATGACAAAATGCACCAAAACAGAGGACAAGTAAAAAACATGCTCAATAGGGTGCATAGACATACCTGACCAAGGCCCTATATGAGTATTACGATGGTGCAAACTATGCACACTCTTGTACAAGGGCGGCCAATGTAAAATACGATGAATTACGTAAAAATGACCAGACAGAATCAATGGTGTTACTAGCAGCCAAACAGCAAAAAGAACCGGATGCTCACTGAATCCGAAAGTGGGAACAACGCCATTGGCTACACCCCAAAAGTACAATACCTCGTAAGCTGTCCACAGGGTTGCACCGCTGGCAAGGCTCCAGAATATATTGTCATACAGTTGGTTTTTGAATGAATAGCGACGGCCCTTTTCCATTTGCGCTTTGGGATCAAACTTGAGTGTATTGCCCTGCCCTTTGTAAGTGAACAGGTACAGATGCAGCCCGCCAGCAACCAATAGTAGAAGAAATACATTACACAGGAATGCAGGCAGAATCCAGTCCAGCGATAGTGTTTTCATACTACCAATTTCCGGCAGTAGATAGCTGTATACGATCACGGCAACTAAAAGAAACAACGTGTTGCGTGATAGGGTCACCCAGCGTTTTCCAATAGCCTTTATTGCCGCCTGTGGCTGAGGAGGCCAGGAACACAACGGTGAAAAGACAACCGGTCCTCGATAGTTCCAGATATCAGGCTTTGGAGACGCTGCAGCGGTTTTTCCATCAAGTGTGTTGTTTTTCATGCAAACTTTCTTGCGGGTACTTCGGCTGGTTTTGTAAAAAGGCAACGTCGATACTATCCCAATTGGCGCTTGAAGCAAACAAAATATCGCCTTACTTCACACCCTTCCGTTGAACTGAGGATTGGGTGAAAAACGTTGATTAATAAACCTTCGCACAGGTTGTTCAAAAAAGTAGAAAGATGCGGCGCCCACTAATAATGACAGTAAAAGTCCAGTGATGGGCCCACCTGGTAACGTGTAGTAAAGCTTGTAGAATATTTGCTGCCACAGATAAATCGAATACGACATAATGCCCAACAACTGCATCGGTGCAAACGTTAACAAGGTTCGAAGAACTCCAGTGGTTTCTTTCAAGTGGTTAACAGCCACACCCAAGAGTACAGGGCAAACAAGAAACGTACACCAAACAGGTACATTCTCTAGGTAGAGCACGAGGGCAAACACCAATAGAAGCATGGGCAGAAGTGGAGATAAGACTATCGTATATTGGGTTCTGATTAAACTGTAAGCCGCCGAGAATGCTATGAATCCTATGGCTGATTCAGTGCGGATAAGCGAATGCTCAAATTCCACACCCGACATAAACGAGTAGTTATAGAAATTGATCCCCACAGAGATCAGATAAATTGACATGAGCGCCACTATAATTTTGCCGCGTTTAAACAGCAATAGTGACAACAGGCTCATGATGACATAGCTATGTTCTTCGACGCTGAGCGACCACAGGTGGCCAGTAGGAGGCGTAGCGCTAAAGTAGGCAGGATCAGTCGGAAAGTAGGTTCTAATAAAAAAAAGTGATGCAATAAATTCGGAGATATGGAAGTCGTACGCTAATAACAGCGACACAACGTAAGAGACGCACAAAAATAAAGCCAAGGTGGGCATGACGCGGCTTAATCGGCGGATATAAAAGTCCCGCATCTGCATCCGTTTAACAAACAGGATGTTACTCATTAGCATGCCGGAGAGTACAAAAAAAACGTCTACCCCCATACGCTCCTCCCAGATCCAGCGTGTAAATGCAAAGTGCCCCACCAGCACCAACAGAATAGCAAGCCCTCGCCATCCATCCCAGATCTCTACTCTCGAATCAGAGGACGCAAGGTACTCTCTAACATTCCTAAACAGAATGTTGTCAAAAAAGGTCTTTGGAGGTGCATTTGCCATGGGTGCATTATGGCGCAATATGGCGCAAAGGATTCGAACAGATGAGCAGTGCGTGTTGTATTTGAGCCCTACCCTGCATTTTCTTCTGTGCAAGGCTAAATGGTTGCGACATTGATCTTCTCAAAACAAACGCTCGCACTGAATCTGCTACTAAATTAAGGAATCGAAAAATCTCAAGTAGACCATACGGTGGGTTACACGCTGACAGCTTACTGCATACTCTGTTTTCCGATCAACTACAGCGAATTCGTGACAATTTTCTCAATTCTTTACGTTTGCGTATCACACTGCAGAGTGGTGATTCTGCATACTCGACCACGATTTACGTGACATGAAGCAGCCTGCGGTTCTCCAACCAGCACGAAATGAAGCGTCCAGCGACAAGTAAACCGTGTGCGGGGACGAACACAAAACAAAATAAAAGCGATACGAACATATAAGTTTGCCGAAACTTGTCGCTAACAGGCGTACGAACATAATTTTGATTGTTTCTTTGAAGTTTGAAATCGATGAAACATGAACTATCTTCACAAGACCACTCAGACAGCCGGCAGGTATGAAAGAGCCGCGCTAGCTGAGTCTGCGGAGTTGTTTTAACAATATTTTCCTTACAATTGAACTTTTAACAAATCTATTGAGTCAGCGCTAGTATCGCTTGGAGCTGACAACTTTGCGATTGGATTTCTTTAATAATGGACTCAGCTTGCGCGCTTCCACTCAAAAATATTTAATAGTACTGGTCGGCCTTGCAGTCGTTGTTGCGTTCAACGTAATGCTGTGGGCTTTGTGGACTCCGTCGTATGTGCTCAACGATGGCGTGCAGTATCTGTCAACCGCCAATAGCTGGTTGTCAGGAAGCGGATTTTCTACGAACGCTCTCATGTACACGCCGCACTTTCAAGGAATTTTACCAGCCCCTCAAACTGTTTGGCCCTTAGGATATCCAATGATTATCGCATTGGTGAGTATGCTGGGCATGTCGGCTGAATCTGCTGCGCTATCCATTAATCTGTTCTCGCAAGCGCTGAGTGCACTGCTGGTATTCGTCATATTGAGACGTTTGAAGCTCAACTTTTATAGCGCGTTTTTCTGCTCACTGATTTTCTACTCTACCGGCAACCCTTGGGCGTACTCAGTCGCATTAGTTTCAGAGCCACTGTTTAGCATGCTAATTCTTGTTGCTATCTTTTTTCAACCAGGATTCCAGCGGTCATCACTCTGGCCTTGGATCTTTAGTGGGCTGCTTGTTGCGCTGTGCGTTCTAACACGTTACTCGGGCGTATTGTTTGCGGCAGGTATCGGTGCTGGCATGTTTATCTACCTGATAAAAACGTCATCAATCAGATCTAAAGATTTTTGGCGTGGTATCGCCATGCTGACTTTACAAATGTCCATACCAGTAATCTTGCTTGGCGCAACACTCTATCGAACGTATTTACTGACTGGCACCATTGGCAGAGACATTGGCGTCATTGATACGGGAGATTTGTTTCAACGCCTTAAGTTAGTTTTTTGGCAAGTTCGTGAATTCATTGGTTTTACGGACACAGGGATCCTACCTCCATCTGTCAACACGCCTCTGATGTTTCTCTTGGTATTGCTAGTTCTCGTGGCGCTGGTTCAGATGAGTATTGTTTCACTCAAGAAAACACCAAAGACAACGTCGTCTCAAACAGAAATTTTCAACGTTCTGCTCTATGTCATTTGTGGGCACACTGCAGTGTTCGTTATCTTTTTTGCCTTCAGTGTTGCAGGTCTAGCGCTTGTAGACCTAAATCATCGTTACCTGAATCAGATATATCCGGGACTATTCGTTTTATTCTGTGTTCTGTGTGCAAAGGTTTTCAGAATAATAGAGAAATTACAGCTCTTTGAACACGGCAAGTGGTTTCGTAAGTCGTTAGTTGCCATCCTTTGTCTGTTTGCGCTGGCACAGGTAAACCTAGCCACCGCAATAAAAGACTACTCAATGCCGGGGGTACAGATTCGGGAGGCATTGGACTTAAAAGTATCTGAAACTACTGACTTGCAAACGATGATTCAGAGTTGCCTCGTACGCTCCGGTGAAACAGTGGGTTCTATATGGAGTAACGATGGCCAGCAGCTCTCATACGCCGCGGGTATCCCGACCATCACCGTTGCAGATGTCTACGGAAACAATCCCTATGATCTTGAGAATGTCCGAAATCATATAGAAACTTACGATGTAAAGATGGTTGTCATACTGAATAACCTACCGGACATAGCTCCTCAATTTATTCAGATGCTTACCGATGTTAAGCAATGGCTAATAAAGCAAGGATACGAAAAAATCACGCTGTCGCAAAATGAAATATCGAGCGACATCACGGTGGATGTCTACCTTCTAGATAAAACCTGTCTGTAATTAGCCAACGCTTATGGGTAATGGCTATCCTCCTAGCCTGGCTTTTGTATGAATTCCATCACCATCGCCGCCGTCCAGGTAAACGTACTTCCTCCACATGGCTCGCCGGTCATGGGGTCGTAGTACTCGGCAAACCCTGACTCATCGATCAATTTCAGACTCGATGTTTCAATGCGTTCCACAAGTGCGTCATACCCCCCTCGTCTCAAACCATTGGCTATCATGTAGTTAATAATGAGCCAGACTGGACCCCGCCAATAACGCTTAGCGTCGTGGCGTTCATCTGCAAGGTCATGGCTGGGTACCAAGTAATTAGCTGAGGTCTCCAACGCCTCTATGCGCTCTGCTATCACTCGCATACGATTGTCGGGGATAGCGGCAAATGTTGCTAACAAACCGGCAACAGAGCTGCTGTTTACCAACTCACCAGCCACTCTGTCGAAACAGACGTACTGCTGATGGTTATCACTCCACAGACTCTCCATAGCCGAAAGCCCAGCTGTAGCACGTTCCCTATTGCGTTGTGCGACATCCGTCTCACCCAGTTTTTCTGCCAGTGTGGCAATGTCGCTACACGCTCGAATCAGGATAGCGTTAAAGCCAGGATCAACCATTTGAAACGGTGAAGCATCATGCAATAGCTCGTTGTCCCACGACAAGCTTCTGAAGTGCTGCACCAGCGCAATGTACCCATCGTACTGAGCCATGGTGGGTCGATGACTCGCATCCGCATGCTGCAAATCACGACGTTGGTAAGGTTGCAATCCTTCGGTTGGCACGGCTGCCAGTGCATTATCCCAGTCAATCGAGTTATCACGGCCTGTTTCCCAAGGATGAATCACAGCCACCAAGCCCGTGTTCTGAGGATCACGACAGCGGTAGAACCACTCGTGCCAGCGATCAATACGTGTCAGTAATGCACGGGCTTGCTCGTTCGCCAAAACCTTATCTGTAGCGCGTTGGTACAACAATGCCGCTGCAAATCCTGCTACGGCCGGCTGTGTGATACCCGTTGTCGGTACCGCACGGTCTGTACCCCACACATCAGGACCGGGAAAATAGCCATCATCGTGTTCATGAAAGATGATGTGCGGCACCATGCCGTCATCCCACTGATGATCAAATAAGGTGTTGAGTTCTGTCCAGGCCCGTGCCTCGTCAAGCTGTTGCTGTCCAATAGCCACAAGGCAGGAATCCCAGTTCCACTGAAACGGATACATACCGTGAGTCGGCACGGTGTAGTGGCCACGATCGTTTAATTTAAGAATGTCCGTAGCGCGCCGGTAAACATCGCTTCTGTGGGTGCTGACCTTGTCGCTACTGCTAGTGCTAGTGCTAGTGCTAGTGCTGTTATTCATAGTGGTCTTTGATGGTTAGAGTACGGCCAATGCGGTGGCAGGATCGAACCAACGAATTCGATCAGCTACGGGTGACCAATGTAGAGGGTCACCTGCTTTTACAGATGCATCGCTATCGAGCACGACACGCAACATTTGATTATCCATTTTACAACTGGCTAACAAATGCGAACCTAACGGCTCGAGAACCCTGATAGTGGCTGACATTGAATCTTGCTGATTCTCGTTAGTGGCACCATGCACAGAGATATCTTCCGGACGGATACCAAATTGCAATTTGTCTTGTTGAACTCGTGGTCCGCGTACTTTAGTACCCGCCACATCCCACCAACCATCACCCAATGACTGTGCATCAAGAAAATTCATAGGTGGGTTGCCAATGAACGAGCCCACAAAGTGCGCCGCCGGGTTTCGATAAACCTCAACAGCTGAAGCTGCCTGCACAATCTGCCCCTCATTCACTATCGCAATACGATCAGCCATGCTCATTGCTTCAACCTGATCATGAGTGACATAGATGGTTGTCGTCTTACTCTCGGCTAATACGGTTTTCAGTTCTGCACGCATCTCCATACGCAGGAGTGCATCAAGATTCGACAAGGGTTCGTCCATCAGAAGCACAGCAGGCTCTGTTGCCAGTGCACGCGCCACTGCAACCCGCTGACGTTGGCCGCCGCTGAGCTGTCCTGAATAGCGCGCCAACAGGTTTTCAATGTGCATTAAGTCGGCTGTCCGGTTTACACGCTTATCAACTTCTGCCTGCGGTAGTTTCGCCATCCGCAAACCAAAAGCTATATTTTCATAAACGGTCAGGTGTGGAAACACCGCATAATTTTGAAAAACCATCGCTATGCCACGATCACGCGGTGCTAGCTTATCGACTCGACGATCACCAATCCATACCTCCCCAGAACTCGCTGTCTCCAATCCTGCCACTATGCGTAACAATGTGGTTTTTCCACAACCCGAGGCACCTAGCAGCACCAGAAATTCTTGATCAGCGATGGTCAGATCGATCGAATGCAATGCGTGCGTGTTGCCGAACTGCTTGGCAACTTGCTTGATGTTAATTTCTGCCACGTTGAATCCTGCAGGTTTATAGATGAGTAGATCAGCCTGAAATACTAGCGGCTAACCAAGGTATGTTGCACTGCTGCGACCCTCAAAGACAGTCGCCCTGTTGTTGATGTCTGTAACAACATTTTAACGATTAGCAATTCCCCACATGGAAAACAGGTACTTTCTAACCAAGAAAATGAAGAGCAATGCGGGTAAGACAAGCACAGCGCCTCCAGCGAATTTCAGGTGCAAAGGTGCATTGCTTAATCCTTGTAACAAAAACGCCGGTAAGGTTCTATTTTCGATAGTGAGTACGGCAGCGGCAAACACCTCGTTCCATGAAATAACAAACGCAAAAATAGCTGACGCTGCGATACCCGGCAACACTAAGGGAAAAATCACCTTAATAAATGCTTGCAGGCGATTACAACCCAGTGTCCATGCGGCCTCTTCCAATTCAATAGGAATGCCTGAAAACAGTGAATAGGTAATGAGCACGGCAAACGGCAACGCTAGCATGGTATGCACTAGCGCCAATCCTAAAACTGAATCATCAAGGCCCACTCTGATGTACATAACGGCTAACGGTAGGGCTAACAATGGCAGTGGAAAAGCGCGTGTCATCAACACAAGTACACGAAATGTTTCCTTGCCGGTAAAGTCGAATCGAGACAACGCATAGCCTGCTGGAGCCCCCAAAGAGATAGACAAAATCATAGTGACTGTTGCCACCTTGATAGAACTCCACAGAGCTTGACCGACGCCTGCATAATTAATAAAGAACTCAACACTCTCCGTGTTGATATCCGGGAATGCTTTTTTAGGAAACGCACTCACCGCCTCTGGCGCTGAAAATGTATTGACTAACAACAGGTAAATAGGCACCAGCACCCATAAACAGAGCAAGATAACAGAGCCCGTAAACAGGTAACGATGCCAAGCACCCTGCCCCTTAACTGTGCCGCTGGCTTGTGCAGTGTTGCTCATACTCTAGCCCCTTTCGGTGTTCGCAATCCCCACATGATTAACAATGTAAAACCAATGGATATGGCAAGCACTACTAATGCGTAGGCGGCTGCCACACTTGAGTCGCGCAGATCATATTGCCAGGTATAGATCTCACCCATCAAAACCGGCAGGTTGGTTCCTCCCAATGCCACAACTACAGCGAATACTTCGAATGCAAGAATCACTCGCAGGATCATAGCGGTTTGCAAACTAGGTTTTAACATTGGCAAAGTAATGCGCGTAAATTGCTTCCAACGACTTGCACCGAATACCTCTGCTGCCTCGTAGTATTCCTTGGGTATCAGCCCCATACCCGCAACCAGAATAACCAGCACAATAGCAGTTGCGCGCCAGACCTCAGCCAGCATGATCGCCACAAAGATCGTGCCCTTGTTTTGGTAGCCTAAAAAACCGATGGGCTGTTCGATAAAGCCAAGACCCTGCATTAGGCTATTCAGAAATCCTGTTTGCTCAAAAATCGCTAGCCAGATAATACCGGCAGCCAAATCAGAGATACCTAACGGTATTGTCCAGATGTAGAGAATAAGGTCGCGTCCGCGCTTCATACCGTTGACAAGTGTTGCCATGTATAACGCTAACACTATCTGAAAGGGTACTACCGCCAGTGCTAGCAACAGTGTGTTGATCAGCGCCGTATTAAATTTCCAATGCGTCGCCATCTCCATGAAATGTTCTGACGTGAAATCACCGGTGTCGGTTACAAACGCCTGCCAGCCCACCAGAACAAACGGATACAAAAAAAACACGCACAGAAACAACGTCGACGGAAGCAATAACAGATAAGGAAGTTTTCTGGAATACATATAAATACCGCTAACTTGAGAATAAATTCTGCTCTGCGTCATTCCCGACTAGGCGGGAATCTACCACTCCGTATGCAGGGATTCGCGCCTGCGCAGAAAAGACGAGCTTGCCGTAGAAACGAACCGGGACAGCAATCACAACCATCCCGGCTCGGCACACTACAAAGCAATCCAATACTTACCAGTCACCTTGCAGCAAAGGCAGTTAATTACTCGACAGGGCAAGGACCATCAGACGCAACATCAGGTGCCCAGCAAGGTGCACCAGCCTCTTCCATCAAAGCACGTAAAGTATCGGCCTGATCATCAAGCACTTCTCTTACATCCTGCCCACCAAGAACTATTCGCTCAAAGCTATCGACATAAACAGCATTGAACTTGCCACCCAGATCACCTAATCCAACTGGCAACAGACCTGGATTCGCATCATCAGCGCCAGACATGGCCGCAATTGCAGCTCCTGATAGCTGAACAGCCGGTGGCATATCATCAGGTAGTTCGACGTCAACAACTGGAAAGAAGTTAGTGGCTCTCAATGTAGCTATTTGAGTTTCAGGTTGGCTCAAATAACTGATTAGCTCCTTTGCACCTTCCATATCAGGTGTAGAGGTAGGAACTCCGATTCCTACAACAACCGGCATGAAACCCCGACCAGTGAGACCTGCTGGTGCTGGAAAACCGATAAAATCATCTGGGCGTTGATTAAAGGCATCGGCTAACCGAGCTGTATGATCGAAAGCAACCCAGACCTCTTCCGTTAACAATTGCTCTTGCATAAAAGAGAAATTAGTAGAGGCCGGATTTGTATAGCTCCACAATTCCTTGAACTTGTTCCACGCCGTTTCAGCCTCTGGCGAGCGGAACTTGCTTACCATAGAATTCGTATACGAGGGATACAGGTAGCCTTGGAAGAAACGATGCTTCAGCCCTTTAGGGCCTGCTGGAAATCCAAACTTGTTTGAACCTGTTGCATCAGCCATATTCTTCGACCATTCAATTAACTGGTCATATGTGAGGGCCATGACGTCGGCACCTTCAGGTAAATGTTCAAGTGCTTTCTTGTTGGCTGCCATGATGTACGTGGCTTGCATCCAAGGAATATATTTCTGCTCATCGGTGCCTAATTTCCCAAGCTCCAAAAATGTGCTGTTGACGCCTGATGTGTCCATGTCAGACAAGTCGGCTAGCCCATCGCTTAAGCTAATGAAGCTGCCGTGTAGCGAGCCAAGCACGCCAATTTTTCCAGAACCCGCTTGAAGTTCAGCCTCTACACGAGTGACCCAAGGGCCCTGTTCACTGCCTTGAAACTCAGCACCCGCCTCAAAGCCTGATAACACTTGCTCGCGGATAGCTTGTGACTCTTCTACTGTGTTTCCCTGGGTTGATCAGAACAACACGTCTGCAGAAGCGGCAGTGGAACCTAGGGCACTCAAGCCTGAGGTTAGTGCCAATGTTAATAACGATTTTCTTAACTTCATCATTCTCTCCAAGAGTGATTTTCTACCGGATAGGTAGAATACAAAGACATGCTTACTATGTTTTTTTTGCGTAAGCACATTAGGAACGAGGGTTTATGAAAGGGGTTACCGGTGATGCATCAGTAAGGTTAATGTCACCCGTGTGTAAAGTTCTATTGTGATGGAGTACTGGGCTCGACGCGTTGTCCGCCGGTGCATGGCTACCACGTTCAATCAATGTAGGTGTAATGAGGGTTTGAGTGGTATTGGCATTTCCATCAAGTTGGTCAAGCAATATTGACGACATCTTTTGCGCTGTTTGCCGAGTGGATTGATCAAATGTGGTTAAGGCTGGGCTTGCATACTTTGCCTCTGGTATATTATCGAAACCAATGACTGTTAACTGCTCTGGCACTCGTACACCCATCGCAGCTGCTTGCGTAAGCACACACAAAGCGAGTTCATCTGTCAGGCACAACATTGCCGTTGGCCGATGGGTAGAAACAAGAAGATCTTGTACAGCTTGAACAATTGCCTGTTTGTCAAAACGAGGCACATGGCTTACCTGCAAATGCAGGTCAGAATCATTCTTCGACTTCATTGCCTGACGCAAACCATTCTCTCGATGTGTACGGAATGTCATCGGTTCAACAATAGATAACAATCCGAACCGTCGATGATTTAACTCGTACAGCCAATCAAACACGTCAGCGAATGCGTTGAAGCCATCAGTATCAATCCAGCTGTAGTCCGCCGCCTCGGATACCGTCCGCCCATGGGTAACAAACGGCACGCCACGCTCTATTAAATAATCAACGCGCTCGTCGTGTTCAGCAATTCTAGTTAGCACAATTGCATCGGCACGGCCTGACTCCACCACATGCTGCAGCACGTCCAATTCCGACTCATTTGCAGGCACTGTCACCATAAAAAGATGCCGTCCACGCTCTGAAAGCCCAGCGCTCAATCCAGCGATGTACTCGCCCAAGAAAGGATCGAGCGTGGCGCTCTCGCGCAATGGCAACATAAAACCGACAAAGCCGCTTCGCCCTGTCACCAGCATTTTCGCAGCTGAATTGGGGACATAGTCTGCATTTGCTGCTGCCTCAAGCACACGCTCTCTCGTAGCGGAGGCTACATCTGAGTATCCTCCTAGAGCTCGCGACACCGTTGTTACTGACAGGTTTAACGTCTCAGCCAGTGCTTTCAACGTGCCTTTTTTAGAAATCGCTTGAGGCATGGACAGCTGTAAAGTGTTAGTGAGGCAATTGACAATAAAGGGCGACTCGCTCTCCATC
>JALZUD010000117.1 GCA_023301725.1 Granulosicoccus sp.
TTTAATCATCATCGTCATCACGCATTCGTTCGCGCTTGGCCATCTCTTCTTCAAACGCCGCTTCAATTTGCTGCAGTACATCACTAACGTCAACTTCACTTTCTTGACGCTCGTAGCGGCCTGTCAGCTCCATGTCAGGATGCAGGGCGCCAGCTTCATACAGAGCCCAGATCTCTTCTGCGTATCGGGTTTCTGCAAGCTCTGGTACATACTGCGCATAGTAGCGCGTCATGTTCGCCACATCTCGGGCCAGCATGGTTGGTGCGTTATTGTTGTTGGCAGCATAGACCGCCTGCGGCAAATCGATAATGACCGGCCCGTCTTCAGTCATGAGCACATTGAATTCGGATAAATCACCGTGCACCAAGCCCACACACAACATGCGCAAAACGTAACGCATCATGGTGGCGTGGTCTTCAAGCACACGCTCTTTAGGTACCAAGGTGTCATTCAATCTGGGAGCCACCTCGCCGTCGCCGTCGGTTATCAGCTCCATAAGCAATACGCCATCAAAGCAACCGTAGGCCTCAGGCACTCTTACACCGGCCTCTTTGAGCTTATAAAGCGCATCTACCTCAGCCGTTTGCCAAACTTTTTCTTGCTCGTCTCTACCAAATTTCGAGCCCTTCTCCATGGCTCGTTGGCGTCGGCTATTACGAACCTTGCGCCCTTCCGTATATTGCACCGCGGCCTTGAAACTTCGCACAGCCACATCTTTGTAAACCTTTGCGCAACGAACTTCCTGCCCACAACGAACCAAGTAGACTGTTGCCTCTTTACCACTCATTAGTGGTCGCAGCACTTCGTCAATCAGGCCATCTTCAATTAATGGCAGCAGCTGTTTTGGCGTTTTCATGCTTGAGCGAACACGCTTGTGGCCATTCGGATACAGGACGTGTTTCCTTGCATCGTTTTCATAAGTTGCTGTTGAGCGTTCTGTGCCATCGTAAGTTGCAGAATCAGGTTAGGGACAGTTGGAATTTTGACATAAGGCACAAGCATAGCGCAGTTAGACTTTATGATTGTTAGCAGTTGCCATTCAGACAAGTGAGAGACTAATAGTTAACGTCATGACACCTATTCCTTAGCGCAATAGTCACGTCAAACAACAGACACACGCTCCACCACTGTAGAATTAGGGCGGTTCGGTCTCATGACTGCACTAATATGATTCAAAAACCAGCTTTCAACCCACTTGTTCAACCCAGAAGCGATAATTTATGAACATACACGAGTATCAGGCGAAACAGCTCCTTAAAAGTTTCGGCGCCCCTGTGTCAGATGGAGTACCCATCTTGTCCTCCGCTGATATCGACAAAGCCATCGAAGCCCTGCCTGGCCCGGTGTACGTCGTAAAAAGCCAGATTCACGCTGGTGGGCGTGGTAAGGGAAAATTCAAGGAATTAGGCGCCGATGCAAAGGGTGGAGTTCGTGTCAGCTTTTCTCCAGAAGAGGCGCGTGCCAACGCAAAGGAAATGCTCGGTAACACACTGGTTACGGCGCAAACCGGCCCCGCAGGCAAGCAAGTTAGTCGCCTGTACCTAGAAGACGGCGCAAGCATTGAGAGTGAACTGTATTTGTCCATACTCGTTGATCGCGAGAGCAGCCGAGTCTCATTTGTCGCCTCAACCGAGGGCGGCATGGATATAGAAGCAGTGGCACATGACACGCCAGAAAAAATCCACACTATCGCTATTGATCCATTGGCAGGTATCACTGCTGCTGACTGCGACGCACTGAACACCGCCTTCGAGCTCAAAGGAGCTGCCGCCGACGATGGCAAGACTCTGTTCCCTATTCTCTACAAGGCTTTTGTAGATACAGACATGAGTTTGCTGGAAGTGAATCCACTGGTGGTCCTCGAAGACGGACATCTTCGCGTGCTAGATGCCAAGGTATCTTTTGATGGCAACGCAGAATTTCGACGCCCAGAGCTTCAGGAGCTACGTGACGAATCAGAAGAAGACGCTAAAGAAATTGAAGCTTCCAAGTATGATCTCGCGTACATCGCTCTCGATGGTGAAATTGGCTGCATGGTCAACGGTGCTGGTTTGGCCATGGCCACCATGGACATCATCAAGCTCTACGGTGCAACGCCTGCCAACTTTCTCGACGTAGGGGGCGGCGCGACCACTGAGAAAGTTACAGCTGCTTTCAAAATCATCACGTCTGATCCAAATGTTAAGGGAATACTGGTTAACATCTTTGGCGGTATTATGCGCTGTGATGTAATCGCTGACGGTGTTGTGGCAGCAGTTAAAGAGGTGGGCTTGAAAGTCCCATTGGTCGTTCGCCTCGAAGGCACCAAAGTTGAAGAAGGCAAGGCCATCATCAACAACAGTGGCCTCGATGTTATTGCAGCAGATGATCTCGACGATGCTGCGCAAAAAATTGTCAAAGCTGTTAAGGGATAAAGACCATGTCTATACTGATAAACAAAGATACAAAAATCCTGGTCCAAGGCCTAACTGGCAAGACGGGTACATTCCATACTGAGCAAGCGCTGGGCTATCACGGCACGCAAATGGTCGGTGGTGTTCACCCAAAGAAAGGTGGCAGTAAGTGGCAGAGCCAGCTCGATTCTGGCCCAGGAACAGAACTGCCTATTTTTGCTACGGTAAAAGAAGGTATCGATGCAACCGGTGCTGACGCCTCTGTTGTGTATGTGCCACCTGCAGGTGCCGCGGCCGCCATCATCGAAGCTATTGATGCGCAAATGCCTCTGATCATTTGTATCACCGAAGGTGTCCCCGTACTCGACATGGTAGAAGTTAAGGCACGCCTCGCTGATTCCAATTCGCGATTAGTTGGCCCTAACTGCCCAGGCATACTCACACCTAACCAGTGCAAGATCGGCATCATGCCAGGCAATATCTTCAAGCAAGGATCAGTAGGTGTGGTCTCACGCTCTGGCACCCTGACGTACGAAGCGGTCTACCAGACTACATCAGCGGGTCTTGGTCAAACTACAGCTGTGGGCATCGGTGGTGATCCGGTTAAGGGCACAGAGTTTATCGACGTGCTGGATCTGTTCCTTGATGACGACGACACTAAGTCCATCATTATGATCGGTGAGATCGGTGGATCTGCTGAAGAAGAAGCGGCAGAGTGGTTGATGGAACAAGCCAGCAAGGGTCGTAAAAAGCCTATGGCTGGTTTTATTGCCGGTCGCACAGCGCCTCCTGGCAGAACAATGGGCCATGCAGGCGCGGTAATCTCTGGCGGTAAAGGCGGTGCAGACGACAAGATCGCAGCGATGGAAAAAGCCGGTATCGTGGTATCACCCTCACCTGCCAAGTTAGGTGAGACGCTTGTAAAAGCTATAGGCTAAAGTAGTATCGCTGGCTGACATTGAGTCAGCCAGCGCATGCCCAAGACATACCCTAGGCATATTACTACTAGTCGACGAACGCTCGCTCCCAAACAAACGAGCCTGGACGATTCAAGGAGCCTTGCGTAAATCCGGCTTCGGCAAAAATGGCCTTCATATCAACTGTGACGCCTTTTGAACCACAAATCATGATCCGATCAGACTCAGGATTCAAAGGCGCAATACCCAGATCTGTATACAACTCACCGCTGGTAATGTCGTGAGTGATACGGCTGTTGGTCACACCTGGCTCGCGAGTAGTAGACCCTCGGAACACAAGCTGCGCTGACGCCAGCTCACCTACGTATTCATCTGCCTTTACAGCCTCTACCAACTCACGGCTGTAATCAAGTTCGTTGTTGAACCTACAGGTGTGCGTCAATATCACTTGCTCAAACTGCTCATAGACCGCAGGCTCTTTAATTAAAGAGGCGAAGGGCGCTATGCCGGTTCCAGTGGAGTGAAGAAACAATCGCTTACCAGGGTTAACCGTACCCAGTATCAGAGACCCTGTTGTTTTCTTCTTTAATACAATAGTGTCACCTACTTTAATCCATTTTAGCTTCTTGGTTAATTCACCATCAGGCACTTTTATGGAATAAAACTCGAGTGATTCATCGTAGCTGGCGCTAGCGATAGAGTACGCACGTAGTATACGAGTACCTCTGGTCTCCAACCCCATCATGACAAACTCACCAGCATCAAATCGAAAGCTATCTGGCCGAGTGGTTTTGAACCTGAACAAATCATCGCCGTAGTGCTGCACTTCGGTCACCTGCTCGTAGTACAGGTCATCAGAGCGTTCGCTTGGTGCCAAAGGGCTAGATAGTTTGTTCGCATAGCTCGATTGGCCAAAATCTTTCCAATGTGATTCTGGCTGTCGTGCAGCTAGCTCATCATTGATTTCAACTTCATCAAAGCCACACGTTAGTGCGTATCTGAATTGGTCACTAATCAGCGGACCAACAGCTCTGAGGCGGCCTTTGTAACCTTTATGGCGCAGAGCTTTGGCCAGACTAAAGCCTCGCCCATCAGCGGACGATG
The DNA here is from genome assembly GCA_023301725.1 of Granulosicoccus sp. Lineage (GTDB taxonomy): Bacteria > Pseudomonadota > Gammaproteobacteria > Granulosicoccales > Granulosicoccaceae > Granulosicoccus. The sequence continues at coordinate 4,415 of JALZUD010000117.1, forward strand.
GAAAATCAATGCGGATGGTGTGCACACGATTCAGTTTGTCCTCGATACTCTCAAGATTCACATCGTTTGCCAAATCAATAGCGATGGAATCATCTGCAGGCCACGCGTCATCAACGTTCAGAAATTCTATGGGCGCAGATGGCACAAACCCTTGCTCTGTAACTAAAGCCACAACGTAGTCCTCTTAAGATTGTTCGTAAATAACTGACTTGAAACTATCGCTACCAATGCGATTACATGTTTCAAGAAAGGTTTCGTTGTCATCTGTGCGCTTGGTCAAATAGAACTTAACAACACGTTCTACAGCCGGCACGACTTGGTCAGCGTCAATACCCGGCCCAGCTCGCTCACCCAGTTGCATGGTTTCTGTGTGATCACCACCAAAGGTAAACTGATAGCTTTCTCGGCCACCTTTCTCTAAACCCAGAATACCGATATGCCCAATATGGTGATGTGCACAAGCATTGATACAACCAGAGATTTTTATTTTCAATGGTCCAATATTATCGGCTTCTTCAGCGTCAGAAAAACGAGTGGATATTTCTTGAGCTACAGGGATGGAACGCGCTGTAGCTAATGCACAGTAATCCATACCAGGGCAGGCAATGATGTCACTGATCAAACCCACATTAGCAGAAGCTAATCCGTGTTCTGCCAGCTTTTTGTAAACGGCCACCAAGTGCGCGTTGGGTACATGGGGCAGAACAAGATTCTGTTCGTGACTCACGCGGATTTCATCATGCGCATAGCTTTCAGCTAAATCGGCTACCACACGCATCTGTTCAGCAGTCGCATCGCCTGGCGCCTCACCCACAGGTTTTAGAGAGACCGTAATAATGGAATACTCATCATGCTGATGACCTTCGATGTTGTGCTTGCAAAAATGGGCGAAGTTAGGATCCGCTTTCAACAAATCAGCATGCGCTTGCGCATCGACAGGTAAAGACATGAACGATGGCTTTGCGAAGTAACGCTCTATTCTTTCGAGCTCATCAGAGTTCAAAGAAAAATCAGCACTGGAAGAGACTGCTGTAATGGCTGCAAACTCTTTCTCAACATCAGCTCGAAACGCATCAATGCCCATAGCGTTAACTAATATCTTGATCCTTGCTTTGTATTTGTTATCACGTCGGCCAGCCAAGTTGTACACACGCAAGATAGCTTCGACATAAGCCAGTAAATCAGCTTTTGGCAATGCTTCGTGCAACACCTTACCAATCACAGGCGTTCGGCCAAGGCCACCACCCACAATAACTTCGTAGCAAGGCCCTTTGGATTCATGGCTCACCATGCGTAAACCGATGTCGTGAGCACGAGTGACCGCACGATCGTTTGGAGATCCAGTAATGGCGATTTTAAACTTACGCGGCAAGTACGCAAACTCTGGGTGATCAGTCGACCATTGACGCAGCAATTCAGCCGTTGGGCGAGGATCTTCTATTTCATCATCCGCAGCACCCGCAAAATGGTCAGCAGTGACGTTGCGAATGCAATTGCCTGAGGTCTGGATGGCGTGCATGCCGACATCGGCAAGCGCATCGAGTATGTCTGGCGTATCTTCAAGGCTGACCCAGTTAAACTGAATGTTCTGGCGCGTGGTGAAGTGACCATAACCTCGATCCCAACGCTCTGAAATCATGGCAAGCTGACGCAGTTGATCACTACGTAGTGAACCATAAGGCACAGCAACACGCAGCATGTACGCATGCAGCTGCAGGTACAGTCCATTTTGCAACCGCAAAGGCTTGAACTCATCTTCTGTGAGTGCGCCGCTTAACCGTCTTTGCACTTGCTCACGGAAGCGAGCAGCCCGTTCACGCACAAAATTTTCATCAAATTCGTCGTATCTATACATAATCAGTTTCTCCTAACTTAGGACTTGCTTGATGCGAGCATTTGACTCACGAGGTAAATCTGCCCTGTGCGTAGGACCCACTTCTCGAAAGCGATCTCTAAGGCGCGTGAGTTCAATAGACTGGTTAGCGTGAACTAGCAATGGCACCAGCTCAGCACCTACCACTTCGTCTTTTTGGTTGGCAATAATGTGTTGAAGTGCTTGTTCGGCACTTTCTTTGTCGTAGAATCTTTGGGCAGTGATAAGGTCAAGCGCCCACTCTGGCTTTTCATGCAAGTACACAAAATCACCCAGTAGTAAATCATTTGCGCCAATGACCCACGCTTGCGTTGCAGATGAGTTGTTATCAACCACGAGTCTGTACCTCTTGGATAGCATTTTGCAAAACACTGTTTTCAACGCAATTCGGCTTGACCAGACCTCTGGCACTTTCTCGGGCCTGTAAGCCGTACAACACAATGGCTGGGCCTGTAACTTGACTAGCACTCAATAGGCTTGATAAGCCATCAAGCGTGGTGGTGAGTATTCTTTGCGAATCTCTTGAGGCGTTCTCAACAATAGTGATGGGCGTTTGCGCATCAGCGCCAAATAACAGCAAGCGGCCCTGTATGAACCGAGCAGCATCTTTGCTCATGTACAGAGCAGCAACGGTGCCGGCCTCTGCAAGAGACTTCCAATCGTGCTCGGCAAAACCGTTGATGTCTTGGCCTGTAAGAAATCGAACACCTGAATTCCGATGACGCTTGGTTAAAGACACTTTAGCCGCAGCACTTGCCGCAAGAGCCGACGTGATACCCGGTACTACGTCGTACGCGACACCAACGCCTTCAAGCGCCTCAAGCTCCTCTTCCAGACGACCATACATTGAGGGATCGCCTGATTTGAGTCTGATTACATGAGCGCCCGTGTTTGCCAGCTCGATCAGTTTTTCATTGATGGCTTCTTGCGACCAGCCAATACCGCCAGGAGCTTTGCCAACGTTTACTAACGTGGCGCAGGGGTTAACCAAGTCCATCACCAGTGGGCTCACCAAGCGATCGTACACAACCGCATCTGCCTCAGCGAGTAGGCGGCTTGCTTTGACTGTCAGCAACTCAGGGTCACCCGTTCCAGCCCCAACAAAGCTTACGTGCCCCACAACTTGTTTTAATGTGTTCAATCTATTCTATCTCCGTAGGACACTAAGGGACTAGCCCATTGTCGCCTTGCCACTCGTTGCTTCGTTATCGCCGGCACGAGTGGTTCTATTGCCGAATCAAACAAAAACAAGCACCCACACTGTTTGTGCAAACTGTTGATACAAACCGTCAATGCCGACATCAACATCGAAATGCGAAATGTAACCAACTTGTCGGCGAAATCACGTAGTATTTTAGAATTATTTCCCCCCAATAGGTAAATGAACACGCTAGTTAGGATTAATATCGTCGTTTTCCGCCTGAATTGGAATTTTATATCCCCTAACACTGGAATATAAGAATGAAACACACGCTTGACGCTCTGGATCGGAAAATTCTCGGAGCAGTGCAAAAAGACAGCAGTTTGTCTTTGGAAGTACTCGCCAAGAAGATCAACTCGTCAAAAACACCCGTCTGGAATCGACTGCGCCGTTTAACCAAGGATGGCGTGATAAAAAAACAGGTGTCGGTCCTCAATCCTGAGGCACTGGGCTTAAGCGCCTGCTTCTTTGTGCTGATACGCACATCGCAACATGAGAAAGACTGGCAGCAGCGTTTTCTGGAGGCGCTAGCAAAGCATCCTGAGATTCAGGAGGCACATAGACTCGCAGGCGATATTGACTATTTACTGAAGGTTCGGGTGCAAGACGCTGCTGATTTTGATCGCTTTTACCAATCTTTGGTGGCTGATATTAATATCTATAACGTGACTTCGCTGTTATCGATGCAGGAGATTATTTCTACCACTGAGCTTAGCTTTTCGCAGGAGTGACGCCAAGAGGTCTACCTCGGCAGACGAGGCCTACGGCGAGGCCCAGTCTTTAATACCTTCGCCAACACGCCGTTCAACAACTTTAAGCTTGCTGTTGGCATCATTCAAGACAAACGTCGCTGCATACTCATCACGCGCCTGACAACAGTAGCAACACATCCAATAACCAAAACGATAAGCACTGTAAGCAATACTAAACTAGCAGCACCCTCAGTTAACGAAGCTATCGGTGTCAGCTCTGCGAATGCCGCCAGAAGGGCACCTCCACTGATCAACGCCATACGTTGCGGTTTAGCCATAGGGCCTGCAAAATCTACAACACCATCAATGCCTTTCCCCAGCTCTCGCGTGTACGCCACCAATACAGCTAAGGCAGCACCTACCCAACCAAGAGCAAGCCACCCAGTGGCAAAACCTAAGGCAGCGATGATAACCACGTCTGCTATGCGATCAGGGAACTCGTTCCACAGCGCACCGTCGCGTGTTTGCTTCCCTGCCTCAATTGCCACCATACCGTCCATGAGATTGCAGATTAAACGTAGCTGACAGCCGAGCAGCACAAACACCATGCTGGCAGCGTAAGGCCATCCCTGCGCGTGCGATGAAGCAATAAAGGCTAACGCTGCTACAACCGCAAATCCGACACTCCCATACGAAATCTGATTAGGCGTGATGGATGTACCCGCAAGATACTTCGCGAGTCGCTGCGCCCATTGCGTGTCTCGACTGTTTAAAGGTCGTCTATCGCTCAGCTGATTGTCATCATTCATTTGGAAGCGATCTCTTTGAAAGCACTAGCTAATATCGTAGGCATAACGGACCACATGAAAAAACACTGGAGCTGCAAACAACACAGAATCCAGTCGGTCAATAAAGCCGCCATGCCCCGCTATCAAGTGACCCCAATCCTTAACACCTCTATCTCGCTTTATAGCGGACAGCACGAGACCACCCAGAAAGCCCATCACCGCACTTAAAAACGCAAGGCAAGCTGATGCTAATGGTGAAAAGGGTGTTAACCACCACAAGGACGCACCTATTGCCGTGGCACTGAGTATTCCGCCTACAGCGCCCTCAACGGTCTTGGAGGGCGACAGGTTTTTTGCAATAGGTGTTTTACCGTACAGTTTGCCCCAAACGTATTGCAACACATCGCTTATTTGCACGACAACTACCAGATAGGCAATCAATAACACTTGCCGTCCTTCAAAGCCTGGAATATCCAGCGTTAATAGGGCCGGCACATGAGACGCACAAAAAACACAGATCATCAGAGCCCATTGTGTTTCGGCAACGCGCACCAGAAAATTTTCTGTAGTGCCACGTAAGGCCGCCAGTATCGGCATGAGTAGAAATGCATATACCGGTATAAATATGGAATACAGCCCGTACCAACCGTACCAGACGAGCACGTACTGCGATGGCACGACTACAAAAAAGGCTGCCACTAAAGCCCAGTGATCATGCCGCTGCGTGTTTGTCAATGTTACGAACTCTCGAAGCGCTGCAAAAGAGCATAAACCAAACAAAATAACAACGCCGGTTCTACCGCCTAAAAATGCTATTCCCATTAAAATAACCATCACCCACCAGGCATTGATGCGCGCGTTTAGATTATCAATAACAGGCGATGGGCCTTCTGGTGCACGTCTAGCTAATACTTGCCCAATAAGTGTTGCAGCTATTAATACAACTCCAACACCACCTAGTAGCACAAGCAACGAATGTTGAGAATCATTCATGATACCGCCTCTTCCGGTCCTATCGCACGAAGCGCAAGCTCTGCTCGCGCAATGAATTCCTGTTTATTCTCATCCGGCTGCAAATGTATTGCTGCTCCAAATGTCACCGTACAAATTAAGGGCACTGGAATGATCTCACCTTTGGGCAAGACGCGATTCAAGTTGCTGATCCAGACCGGCACAAGCTCGATAGCTGGTCGCTGACTCGCCAGATGATACAGGCCACTTTTAAACGGTAACAACAGAGTATCAGTGGTATTGCGAGTGCCCTCAGGAAACACAATTAGCGAGTCTCCAGCATCCAGCGCTCGCGCCATTTGCTCAACAGGATCATGAGTGCGCTTCGTTGCATCGCGCTGTACGAGCACTGAATTGAACACGTCACAACCGATAAAACGTCGCAACTTGGAACTCAGCCAATAATCAGCACCTGCAACTGGGCGCGTACGCTGACGCAGCTTCACAGGTAACACTGTCCACAGAAGTACAAAATCACCGTGGCTACAGTGATTGGCAAAATAGATTCGCTGTGTCTGATCAGGTTCTACCCCCTGCCAGATACCACGTACAGCTGTAACAAACCGCGCAAACACAACGATAGCCGCACCAGTAATGTAGCTGGCAAAGGGGATGATCCTTTCAAACGTTGAAGCCGGCTTACTCATAAGCGCAATTCATTATTCAGATTGTTGTACAAACTATTGTTTAGCAACAATGACTCATCAGCCGCGCTCAAGTGCTTTGAACGCGCCAAATTCCCATTGGCGTATAGCCAATATCATACTGCTGCCATGGCGTTGATCACTAGGGTACACATGATCCTCTCTAGCCAGATCATCAAACAACTGACCAGCGGACTGCAAACGATTCACCAGTTGCGTAAAGGTAGCCGCAGAGATATCGCCACTTTTGACCAGACGGACAGCATTGGGTGAATCAAACGCATTGTCGAAAAACTGGTCCTGCACTTCACGCCGAAAAAACTGCTCGATAGGACCATTAGATTGCCAAGAAAAATTAACGCCACTCAGTGCGCGTATACGATTTCCCGGCAACAGCTCTGCTAGACGCATACGGTCGAGCTCGGCCAATTTTTGAACACACTGCGTTTCGCTGATCTCGTAGCGTTCGAGAATATCCTCAAACCGCCAGCCGTTCACTACGCAATAAGCGACCAGCAATAGGACAGGGTCACTGACCAATCGCTCCTCCTGCTCCACACTTAGATCTGAAATCGCACTCTGGTTGTCGTTGGCAAGTTTTGCAAGCTCGGAAAATGCCAGCCCTAGTATGTCGCACAAAGCGTCTAGCCTCTTCAGCGTGAAGTTGCCAGCAGAAAACATCTGCTTTACCGCAGACTCAGACAATTGAAGCTGTTCAGCAAGATCTCGATAGGAAATTTGCCGGTTTTTCAGCTCTCGTTTGATGACTTGCACAAGGCGGCTTGATTGACTCATTGCCTTCAGGTTCTGTTTTTTAGTACTTGAGACACTAAAATAGCGCACTTTCCACACAAAGGTTTGTTTTTCGGCATTCAAGATCGACACTAGCGTCAGTTCAACAACACACCTCCACCAGCAACTGCAGGAACTGACCGATATGAACCTGTTTACTCGAATTACCGCAACTCTTGGCACCACTGCTGATTCGGCAGTCAGCCGATTTGAGAATCACGACGCCATTGCCCAAAGCGCGCTTGTAAGAGCGCGGCAGGCAATGACAAAAGCACGCATTCGATACAACCACTTGCGCTCAGCCGTTGATGGCATCCGCTCCCGCCTGGACAGTGCAAACCACAACGTAGAACAGTGGACATCGCGAGCACGCAAACTGGCGGCCAGTGATGAGCAAAAGCGCTTGAATGCCTTGAGTATCGCAAGAGCAGCAATGAGCTTGTCTATTCGCTCAATACAGAGCTGGCCAAACACGAGGCCATGGAGGAGAGCCTATCTGCGCGGCTTACGCAGATGCAACAAAGACTGGACAACATGACGCATCAACGCAATGAGATGCGTTCACGTGAATCACTAGCCAAAGCCACCGATGTACTTGACCGAATTGATAGCCACAGTGCAGGCGGTGTGGATGCCATCTTTGAACGCTGAGCAGCCCTTCACTGCGCAGCTTTAACTATAACGTATAGTTGCACGTCGGCAAGTTGCGAGGTACTTGCCGTTTGATCCGACGTGCGACCATAAACAACAGATTAATGTACTCGGCTTACCCTAAATAGTTGCACCTTATGACCTTACATCGGTATTCATTACTCAGCACACTTGCACTCTGCCTTTACTCTATGGTGTCGATAGCTGAATCAACAGGGATCTCTGTTGAGCTCACAGGATCTGAGGAATCGACAGAATGTGCGATCTTGATGCACGGCCTTGCGCGCACGTCTTCATCCATGACGTCAATGGCTGAAGCACTGGTTGCCAATAAATTCAAAGTAGCCAATGTAAATTACCCCTCAAGGCAATATCCAATCGAGAGGCTCAGCACCTTGGCAGTTACTGCAGGTCTGGAGGCATGCGACGTAACTAAGGATGAATCAGTTTATGTGGTCACCCACTCGTTGGGGGGTATTCTGATTCGGGATTATTTAAGCCGGCAAGATATTCCGACGTTAAAACGCATTGTCATGCTCGCACCTCCCAATCATGGTAGTGCAGTTGTTGATCATCTTAAGGAACTACCGGGATTCATGTTGTTGAACGGACCAGCAGGAGCTCAGTTAGGAACCGATGAAAAAAGCGTCCCTTTGAAGCTTGGCGCTATCAAAAAAAATACAGCCGTCATTGCCGGTACCCGGTCAATTAATCTGTATCTATCAACACTTCTAGAAAACCCCGACGACGGCAAGGTATCAGTGGCCAGCGCCCGCTTGGAAGGCATGTGTGCCATGTTGATTTTGCCCGTAACACACACCTTCATTATGAAAGACAAGGTGGTAATCGAGCAAACTATTACCTACCTGGAGCATGGGCGTTTCACGGCAGAAACAGCTGAACGCTTTAAGTGCGAGGCTGATCAAGGCGAGTGATTCAAGCGCTTGGTTTTGTTGAGTTTTGGTTAACGGCTTAAGGTAAAGCCACAATTCCCGCTTGTCACTCTATCTTGATACAAAACACTGTCGCATCACCCGAATGGGGGATAAAACCAACCGATCAGCTATTGCGTAATAACTTTGTTAGCTGGACTTGTGTTATCCGCAAATTCAGTAGGATGACACCCAATCTCAAAAAAATTGGAACTTTCTCGTAAATCACCTGCCTACTAGTTGATAGGCATTCTGCTATGATACGAAAGCTGGTCATTTATTCCATACGCGTCATCAAATTTACACACGGTTGACACACTGATTTAATGAAATAACCGATCACTACCCAACAAACATCCGGCACATAATTCATGACAGCACTTGACGTCACATCACAATCAGCAAAAAAAGCTTCCGACCTCGCGACTGTTGTTTCACGCACCACCGTGCTTAACGAAGGCACTGTCGATGCAAAGCGAGAAGAAATCCTTCACTACTTTCACCAGAGTTTTTCGCTGTATGAAAGTCTGTTTGAATGCCTAGCGGATGATGAGGCGTATTATCAGCGTGCCAGCCCACTTCGACACCCGCTTATCTTCTATTTTGGCCACACAGCCGTTTTTTACATCAATAAACTCAACGTGGCGAACCTGATAAACGAGCGTATAGATCCTTCGCTAGAGTCATCTCTCGCCATTGGTGTTGATGAGATGTCTTGGGACGATCTGAACGACAAAAGCTACGACTGGCCCACACCCGCTACGGTAAAAGCCTATCGGGATAAAACACGCAAGCTGGTTGACCATTTCATCCGAACCTGTGACCTGACGCTGCCTATCCAGTGGAACGACCCTATGTGGATCATCATGATGGGAATCGAGCACGAGAGAATTCATCTCGAAACCTCTTCTGTACTCATACGTGAGTTGCCACTGGAGTGTGTGAAAGCTCATTCTGTATGGGGTAATATTTGTCGGGACACAGGGCCAGCTCCTGTTAACGAGCTGTTACCAGTTACAGGTGGTTCGGTATCGATCGGAAAGTCAAAAGACGATCCTTTGTTCGGTTGGGATCTCGAATACGGCAAACAAGTAACTCAGGTTGACGACTTTAAAGCCAGCAAGTATCTGGTGTCAAATGGCGAATTTCTAGAGTTTATAAAAGCCGGTGGCTATTCTGATCAACAATACTGGACTGACGAGGGCTGGGGATGGGTGCAGTATCGTAATGCTCAAATGCCTGTGTTCTGGTCATTGGAAGGTGAAAGGTATTGCTATAGAACCATGCTTGAAGTTATTGATATGCCATGGGATTGGCCTGCAGATCTTACATGGCTGGAATGCAAAGCTTTCTGCGAGTGGAAATCGATTACAACCAGAAAATCACTAAGAATGCCGACAGAAGCGGAGTGGTATCGTCTGCGCGACAATGTCGATACTGACCAGCCTTTTTGGAATAACGCCCCTGGCAATATTAATCTGGAATACGACATGTCATCTTGCCCCGTTAATAGGCATGAATGTAACGGTGGATTCTTCGATATTATCGGTAACGTATGGCAGTGGACAGAAACACCCGTTGATGCATTGCAAGGCTACGAAGTGCATCCGGCGTACGATGATTTTTCAACACCTACGTTTGACGGCAAGCACAACATCTTCAAAGGTGGTTGCTGGATCTCGACAGGCAATTATGCGATCAAGGATGCACGCTATGCATTCCGGCGCCACTTTTATCAACATTCGGGTATGCGCTACGTTGAAGCTGACCCACTACCAGAGGCAACGATGAATATCTACGAGTTGGACGACGCAGTGTCGCAATACATTGAGTTTCATTATGGTGACAGTTATTTCGATGTACCAAACTTCCCTGTGGCTTGTATTAAACTAGCCACCGATGCTGCTAACAGCGCACCAAAAGCACGAGCACTTGATTTAGGTTGCGCAACAGGGCGTTCAAGTTTTGAGCTAGCCAAGCACTATGAGCATGTTGATGCGCTTGACTTCTCCGCGCGCCTCATTCAGGCACCATCGCAACTCCAATCCAGTGGGCTGCAACGTTATGCTATTCAGGATGAGGGAGAAATAGTCAGCTACAAAGAAGTGTCATTGGACGATCTGGGTTATTCGGATATCAGCCACAGAGTGTCCTTCATGCAAGGCGATGCGTGCAACTTGCCTGAAAAATTCGACAACTACGATTTGGTTTTCGCCGGCAACCTAATAGACCGGCTCTATGATCCAAGCAAGTTTCTGGATTTGATCAAAAATCGAATCAAGCCCGGCGGCTTTTTAGTCATTACCTCTCCGTACACGTGGTTGGCGGACTTTACCGAGCGAGAGAACTGGTTAGGAGGATTTAAGGCGGATACCGGCGAAAATTTTACAACTCTGGAAGGTATCGAAAAAGCACTAGCGCCTGAGTTTGTTCAACACGGTGACGCTCAAGATGTGCCGTTTGTAATTCGTGAAACGCGCCGAAAATTTCAGCATTCAATCGCTGAGCTCTCAGTATGGAAGAAACTCTAGGATCTGCGTGCACTAACCATCTACGCAGGGCCGTTTTGTCGATAAGAACACTATCGGTCCTGCACGGCGCTGCGTGTAATTGTTGAATGTGCCGTTTCAACAATTGTCACCTGAGGCTGGAGAGGCGCTCATCTGCCGAATCCGTTATTGGGGTTACTTACAGACAACAACTGCAACTGAACTAGCCCTCCGGCACGACTCTGGCAATCAATGTTACTTCAATCACATTGATATTTCGCACTGTTGCCTGCACTACCCAGCATATTCCTGTCTTTGGTTGCATTAGCATGTCTAGCAACAGGCCTACTAGCGCCCGCAAAGGCGCTAGAACCCAAAGAATCCACTCTGAAAATCAAGGATAATGTGCCCGCAGGCTTTGAGAACCTGCTGCAGGATCAAACGTTGTTTGTTGAAGTGCAATTTAACGATAAGCGGATAGGCACGTTTGAAGTCAATTCCAATTCCGAAGAACTGACATTTTCTGATCCAAGTAAATTGTTAGATACATTGGAAAATATAAAGAAGCCACCCGAGCTGCTCCAAGCGCTATCTGCAACACTCCCAACCAACGCACACCTTATTTGCTTCGCACGCAACGAACCTGTTGGCTGTGGACAAATCGACCCTGCGCCTATTGCTGCAATTTTCAACGAAAGCTTATTAAAACTGGAATTGTTTATTGCACCAGAACTTCAACTTGTACAAAAAAAAACGCGGGAAAAATACCTGCCTACTGCAATCAAGCGCAGCTCATCCATAATTGAATTCAATGCCCTAGCGTCGGACAGCATAGATGAATCTTCGGTGGATCTGACCACACGCGCTAGAACAAGCTACGGCGCTGGTCATATTTTCGCGGAAGCCGAATACAACACACGCACAGACTCAGCACGCGTCAGATCGCTACAACTAACTCATCTGTTTCGCGATCAAGAGTTGACGGTGGGTACATTTAACCATGGCGCTGGATCGCTCCTCAATAACACACAGATACTGGGCGCAAGCTTAAACAGCTCGTACAGAACACGCATAGACTTAGACGAAACATTCAGCTCTCAGCTTATCGTGTATCTTCCTCGTCGCTCCTTGGTACAGATAGTCGTAGATGAGCGTGTCTATCTGGCTCAGCGATACGACGCGGGAAATCAGACGCTCGATACAGGCACACTACCCGGAGGCACCTATGAACTGGAAATACGCATTAACGATCCAGTGACTGGAGCACGAAGCGAGTACCATCTATTCACAAGAAGTACACAAATTCCACCACGAAACGAAACAAGCTATGATTTCACAGTGGGCGTTCCAGTAACGTTCTCCGACGATACCTTTCCAGAGCGACGCGGTGTGTTTATTGGCGGTGCAAGTGCCGCAAGACGAATTAGCGATCAATCCTCATTGCGTCTAGGCATTTTGAGCGTTGGTGCGTTGTCATTGGCAGAGGCACAGTACTTGAGACTGGGCAAAAATATTTCACTGCAGTTGGGCATTGGTGGCGGCACTCAAAACATCCACAGCGGCTCACTTCGTCTTAGCATGACACATAACAGAACATTAGCTGCCGTGAACGCGCAATGGTTTTCTGCCTCACAATCAGCCTACGATGATACCGACATAGAGAGAATTATGCCTCGCCGAACAACGCAATTGGGCGCCTCAGTTAGCCGCTCGTTCGGTAAAACCTCAGTCTCGACAAGGATCAGTCATCGCACTTCTACTAATATTTCTGGGCAGGAAGACACGAGCACTTTACAAACGCTATCTCTTCGACAAGGACTGTTTCAAAAACGCTCTTATCGGGCCAACCTTCAGGCAAATTACCGACGAAGTGAAAATGGCTACCAAGTAAACGTCAGTATCAACGGTACCCTGCAGAGAGCTCGAGTGAACACTAGGCTCTCCTTAAGGACCGAAATAGATGAAAATGGCGATCAAAGTCGTCAGCAAGACGTTACTCATCGTGTGCGAAGTGAGTTTGGCGCCCTTACAACGTGGAATGCTGAACTGAGCGCAGGTTCCGATGATGTCGGTCAGACTGTCGGCATAGCGGCCAATATGGAAAATGACATTCTGGCGGCCGCTATCACTAATGACTGGACACAGGGTGAAGATAGCTCCCGACAACAGATAAGCACCGCAAGACTGGGAACACGCGTTGCCATAGACCGTTACGGCATCGCTATGGGTGGCAGCCGTTCTGCTAGTTCAGGAATGATTTTGGATATTAGGGGAGAACCGCACGACGCAGAATACGAAATCGTTATAAACGGGTCAAAAACAGGTATCGGCAGGGTCAACTCAGAACGCTTCATTGGTCTTGCCCCGCTAAAGCAATATTCTGTACAGCTACTGCCCACAACTGGGCTAACTAGCTCGCTGGTTGACAGTTCTTTCAATTTCACTATTTACCCCGGTGCTGTACAAAGAATTCAGACTACAGCTCACGAAACAGTTCTGCTTATTGCTAGTGTCGTCACACCCGATGGTTTTATATTGAATGACGGCTATATTATTCAAGGAGACAACCCGCTCAGATTAAGCCCAGAAGGCCTTCTTCAGATAGAAGCCACGCCAGGCAAATTGCTTGAGATTCAGAGGGATAACGGACTGGCTTGTCGAATTGAGGTGCCGATGGCAACAGAACAAAGTGACATCTCAATCCCTAGCGAACCACTGATCTGCCAATGAAACGTTAGTCGTCTCAGAGGCTCGAACGCATCTACCGTTTATAAGCCACTAACAAACAGCTGAGTACGTTGGTGGAAAAGCGGAGCTAATCTCAGCCGCGCATTCTCGAGCTAGAGTTGAACCGCACACATTTAAGAAGAAATACTGAAAAACGTCATTCCCGCGAAGGCAGGAAATCATGTTTGTCGATGCACAGATCCTTTCGACTAGAGTTTTTTTGCAAGCTGTTGCAATTAAAAGATCAATATACCTTCTTATAACTTTCAAGGCCCTGTGAATGCCAAACCTGAACAGGATAAGTTGCCACATCGCCCTTTTTAGGTAGCTCAACCTCATACCTTTCACCAGCATAAATACGATTAGGCTTAAGCTCCTCGCACTCTTCCTCTGTGGCAGAGCACTGGGTAATACGGCGCAACAGCACATTAGTGTTGCCATTATTCATAAATGTGATGGAGGAATCTGTGCGGGCGACATCAAGTTGTGCTGAGGCATTCTCGGGTCTCGCCAACACTAACAAGTCGTAACCCAAAAGCACTTTCAACGCGGAAGCTTTCTGGTTGTTGTTGTCTCCTACTTCTATTTCACCGACAAAGGGTCTAACGGCAAGTCGGTAAACATCATCTCTTTGGTCGGGCACCTTACGCAGAATAACGCGTAATCTTTTTCGCTCACCAGGAAGTAACATCAGCTGCGTAGGGCTGACAAGTAAGGGCGATGTTCTTGGATCATCCAGCTCAATTCTGCTGGGTTCAGCAGACTCAGGATTGATCATTTGCGCTACCGACATCTTGAGAAAAATTCTATGATTCGCACTGTTGACTACATCTACATCCTGAATCAGATTATCCGCACTGAATTCCAGTATCGATTTACTGACAGTGATCTGCGCAGACGCCAGACCAGACGTCAGAATCATTACTACGGTAAGGAGAGCAACTGCACGTCGGTAAGAGAATCGCGCGTGAAAATTAGACATAGCTTGGTTACGAAAATTTAGTTTACTGTTACTTACCCATAGCAATCAGCTGACCCATTCGGCTTTTATCCTGACTATTGAGGTTATTTGTCAAGTAACAAAACAAGTCGTTAGTATTTTTAAATGTAATTTGCCACGCAGTTAACGGTTAAATTGATAGTTACTTCACCCTTTAAGACAGGTTGAGCCTTTTCGTCAGTGAGCTCTGTGAACCGTACTACAAGTCGTTGAAGTGCCAATGTATTTTCCTAAAATTACGCCGTTACATCGTTTGCATCCAGCGTGTCTTGTTCGACAGGCAAGGACTCATAAACGAGCAACGACTCAACTCACTTAGGAAAAACAACATGAAACTGTTTCGCATAGCACTACTCGCATCACTTGTTACCACGGCGGGCGTAGCAACTGCTGCCACACAGGGTACACAGGGCCCAACGTCGTCAGGCACGTCTGACGTTAGCGTTACTAAAGAGAACACTGCCCTCATTACAGGCATTGACGACATCGCTTTTGGTACGCTGGGATTCCTTACTGCCCCGGAAGTGCTGACATCTTCGATGTGTGTTTACGCCGCAAATGCTGGCGCATACAACATCACAGTGTCGTCTTTAAACGGCGGATTCGTTATGAACGCAGCCGTAGGTACAGGTACGCTAGCTTATACGGTTAGATGGGCTGATAGGACCGAGACACTGGCGGCAGTAACCGAAAATGTAGCGTTAACTACTCTGACTGGCAGCGCTACTGAACTGGACTGCGGTGCCGATACAGCCGGTGGTGTTGCTAACAGCAATGCCATTCTAGAAGTCAGCATAGACGACGCTGCTTACAACGCAGCCCCCACTGGCGTGTACTCAGACACTCTAACGCTCCTAATTACACCTGAGTAACCACAAGGGGTTTATATTACGCCCCTGATTACGTACGTAACATCATCATCTGAATAAATTCCAACCGATGGCATAGTAGTTGGACGTGTAATTCTATCAATTCGTTGGCAGGATACACGTTCAATGCAATGGCTCACATCGCATATAGGTGATAACCGCTATAACCTAGCTGCTGTCTCATTGCTGCTCACGTTCTTTAACACGAGCGTGTGGTCAGCTACGGACGGCAGCTTGGGTGACAGCTCTGAAGGCACATCCGTTATCACTATAATTAAAGACGACGCTGTGCAAATCAGCGGCGTTGATGATCTTGAGATGGGTATTCGAGGATCGCTTACGGAGGCTCAATCTGTCAGTGATGATCTCTGTGTATTTTCATCAACTGGCGCATACAATTTGACAGTATCGTCAGCTAATTTCTTTTTCGCGTTGACTGACTCTAACACCAACACAAACATTATTTACTCACTGACCTGGACAACCGACACTACCCGAGCTATCACCATCAATACAGCGCTAACTAGCATAATCGGTGACGCTAGCAGTCTGGACTGCAGCGGTGGTACTAATGCAAGCTTAGGAGTGACCATCTTGCCAGCAAATTTCAACAGTGCTGATCCAGGAAGCTATCGCGACACTGTTACTCTGTTAATTCAGCCAGAATAGGTTCAAGTCAACATCCTTCTGGTGCTAAAAACCTTTCTACTGTCACCTGCTCGTATGGCATGCGCAGCTCTATGCCTGTCATTATCTACGCTGGCAACGCAGGCGCTTTCTGTCGGTATCATTTTTGATAACGATCTCTTTCTGGGCACATGGTCCCCATTTGCAACTTTCTACGAATTAACGGCACCCGTTTGTGTGTGGAACAATGAGCAAAGCGTGACTTATCGCATCGAGGCTGCAGATTTTCAGAGTGCCGCAGGTTTTGATCTAGAAAACGGTGTAGGCAACAGCTTGCCTTACAGCATTTCGTGGCAGGACGATTTCAATCCTCTCGTATGGAATGAACTTCAAACCAATACGCAGTCAAGTGACGAATATTTGTTTGATGCAAGTCCTCAATGTGGGGGCAGTACAAATACCAACCTGAGGATAGAAGTTCAAAAAACCGACTTTGACAATGCAGCTTCTGGTGTTTATACCGGAAGCATTATGATTACCGTTTTGCCTCAGTGAAGCTAAGATAGCTTGCTTGAATCAGATCAGGGTTTTGCATACTTCGCGTAAATGATTGAGGCGGCTACAAAGGCTCTGGTGGTCAGTGTGGTAATTTTCAGTTTTATTCAGAACACTCGTCCTCGTGCTTGTGGCGGTAGCAGTTCGTCTGAGACCGAAGAGCTGCCACCCAACGAGGGCGGCGGCAGCGTCCCTGATGACACCTCAGAGCTCCCACCCAACGATAGCGTTATTCCCGGCCTTACTGTTACTGGCCTTGAAAATGACCCAACAGGCGTCTTTACATCACCTTGGCTGGTGAACATGTTCCTATTCAGAAACACAGCATTCAATCCTTTGACCGGTGATGCTTTTGTCGAATTATTGCAATATGAAAATGATTTTCCGGTTTCAACGCATGTAGATTTCTATACCCCAGCACTGGATACTTGCTTCATTAGGGACCTAACGAGCGGTGACGGTGGAAATCCCGATGATACAAACTTTCCCTTTCATGTCAGTGGTGGCAGCACTATCACCATCAACACAGCAAGTGGTCCGTGGACCAACATCTTTTCAAGTAACCCTGGGATTTACGAGGTGAATGATGGACTTCCGGGAGTTCTACCAACCGACGCCACGCTGTCGATTCCAGGAGACCAATTTCCTAATGTGCCCGCGTACCCGCTTGCTGTGCCTAGCGACGTTCCGGTCAGGATAGCGCCCTTGCCTGGTTTCTTAACGGCCGCAGATCTAGCCGCTCCGTTTACCTGGGAAGCCAGGCCTGACGTTCCTGGTGGGTACTTTCAGATTGTAGGAATTGCCTTTGATCTACAAAAGAATTTTGTGGGCTTTCCGGTTGTTTGCACACTCGTCGACGATGGCGAGTTCACAATGCCAACTGACGTTGTAGAAGCATTTACAGACAGCTCGCTCAATGTTAGCGCGCGTTTCGAACGCGTTCTGGATCGAGTTGACTACATCGACGGTATCGTCTTTCATCAGCGATCAGTGCTAACTGAGTGACATTGTTTTTGCTCGCCAAAAACAGACAGTAATCTGTAAGGCGATTGAAAGATGGGTGAGATGATCTCATCCATCTTTGCTTCGCAAATAGGCACCATTTGATTCCTCGCGTCTCCCCGCGAACTCACCTGAACGCCCCTAGCTGGGCCGTGTGCTTAGCGAGCAAGCATTGTCTCGCTTTAACTTGGTTTTATCTCTATGCACCTCAGCAGAGCGATATCTGCTCAACACTGAGCTGCGCACTACACCGGGCGTTCAGTGGGAATTAATTGCGTATACGTCATTGTCGCGCCCTATCCACTGATTCAGCGACTGCATAATTCGCACAAGCTAGGCCCAATGCGGCTTGCACGGGTTTGGATCCAATTTTATTGACCTTCAGATTCGGCGACTAGTAGCCAATACCCCGACGCAGGATTGTTTAAAATTGAAGTAATTATCAAAAAGTACTTGCATAATTTCCAAAAAGGGATTTAAATCCCGTTATGGAAATTGACACAAACACAATTATTGGTAGAGCAGTGGTCACGGTTCTAAAACCGCTGCTTCGCGTGTTGATACGCAACGAGATAACAGTAGCTAATTTTTCGGAACTTGTCAGGCAGGCTTACGTGGATGTCGCCTTTGAACATTTCAAACTTCCAGGTAAAAAATTAACGTTTGCGCGAGTTGCCGTGTTGACGGGCCTCAGCCGCAAGGAAGTGGTTCGTCTTGACAAGTTGCGAGGCGAACAAGGGGGAGTCACTCGATCCTCACCTAATCGTGCTCAGCGAGTTGTCAATGGCTGGATTAGCGATCGCGAGTTCCTTACCGCAAGAGGACAGCCGCGGATACTACCGCTGCAAGGGGACAAGGCGAGCTTTTCAGTATTGGTTTCGCGTTACAGCGGCGATATTAGCTTGGGAGCTGTGCTCGACGAGCTGATGAGGATAGGTATCGTGTCGCGTGATAACCGTGACCGAGTTCATCTGGATAGCCTCGGCTATATCCCTCCAGCAGATGAGTTGGAAAAAATTGGCGTTATGGCCACCTGCGCTGCTGATTTACTGAGCACTGCTGTTCACAACATTGAAGCCGGTGATGTTGATCCAAAATTTCAACGTCAGCTGGTTTACCCCAGCGTGCCTGCAAAGGCTGCTGAAAGATTTCGCAAAGAGAGCGCTGAGCTGTCGGCGAATTACCTGCAAGAACTGAATCAGCTACTCGCTGATGCGCAAAAAGATGCCACTGACAACGTGGGTGCACACCGCGTCGGCTTTGGTATTTATTACTTCGACAATCAATCTACAAACTCCACAGAAAATGAAACCAGTGAAGAAAAGGATTCTTAAAATGAAAACTAGACAAGACAGGAACCGACCTATGAATCGTTTCCCACTATTTCGAACACTCACTACAGCGGTATTGCTGGCAGGCTTAAGTGCTTGTGGCGGTGGTGGCTCAGATGGCGAAATTTTTGGTGATGGTCCGATCATCATTGGAACCGGCTCTGATATACGCGGCACTGTGCCCACCAATCGGCAGTTTGCGGATTCTACTGTAGCTATAAGATCTGCCAGCGGCGAAATGACTACCGGCTCAATCGGTTCAAACGGACGCTTTAACGTTGATGGAGTTCTTGGTGATTCACCCTATCTTTTGCGGGTTGACCTTGGCAACAACGAAGCCTACTTCAGTGTTGCACACAGCTCTGACACAACATCCATTACTCAAAATGTACACGGATATTCGGACCTAGCGATTCGAAACTGGTTTGCTACGCAGGGGCTTGATGTTGAAGCTGCATTCAACTCAACAGGACCCATTCAATCGCTTCCCAGTGCGGCAGAAATTGCCGCAATTGATACACGCATTTTCGATGTACTGAGCGAGTCCTTGGCGGCGTATGGGTTGTCAGGCACCAATCTCTCTACGGTATCGTTTGACTCAGATGATCTGGGTGTCGACTTCTTTCTTGATCGCAATCCCGTGTTGATCAACAACGGAACTATCACCATCATTATTACTGAGCCAACCGATGATACGCAGGCAATTGTCGCTGAAGGGCTACCGATCGATACCGATTTGACAGCTCCTGATAATGTGCCACCTTCGGCTCCAACGGGTCTACGAGTATTACCTTCGGCTAGTAACGAAATCGTGGTGGTTTGGGAATCAGCAAGAGACAATATTGCAGTATCAGGGTATGAAGTTTTGCGCGACGGTGTGGTTGTAGAAACAACAGCCTTTCCTCTGTTCATCGATTCCCCCTTGGACAGCGGCGTTACGTTCAACTACAACATCGTTGCGATCGACGCAGCTGGAAATAGATCATCACTTTCGGAACCTGGAAGCTCACAAACTTTAGCAGCTCCAGATACGGTAGCTCCTCCTGTGGCAACCGATTTAGCCTTTGTGACTAGTAACAACAGTATTGTTGTTCGATGGACGCAATCAAATATTAGTGATGTTGCCTCATTCAGAGTACTGCGAGGTATAGGCTCAACCATGCTTGATCAAGTGGCTGTGGTCACGTCAACTGCATTGGTGGACGGTGGATTAAATAGCGGTATTGAGTATTGCTATCAAATCATAACCACTGACGCTAGTATTAATGAGTCAGGACCTAGCGCAATTGCATGTGCCACGACAGACGGTACAAATCTTGTGGATGGTAGTACTGGTGGAGGTGTTACGACTCCACCGGTTGCTCCGCCGACAAATACTCCTGCAGATCCAGGTTCATTACTGGCTGTTGATGTTTCAGGCCTAAGTTGTGAGACCGTTTTGGAAACAACCACTATTGCTAGTGTCGTTACTTTGGATGCACCGTGTTTACGGGTCACCGACGATATCAGAGTAAATCAGGGCGGGCAGTTAGTCGTTGCGGCCGGCACTGTACTGAAGTTCGAGTCTGGTAACAGTGTATTTGTCACCGAAGGCGGCTCCCTAACGGTCAACGGAACAGTTGCACAGCCTGTTGTATTTTCAGCACTTGATCCTACACCTGGTATATGGGGTGGAATCGAATACGACAGATCTAATAGCAGTAGAAATTCTTTGAACAATATGGTCATTGAATTTGGTGGTCAACCTACTGGAGCGGGACTCGAAACGATTGGATTTAGCTTCTCGCAGGTTCGGATATCTGTCAATAATGTCTTAGTCCGTGGCAGTAATGGAGACGGGATTGAATTGAGCGCGGACACGATAGTCGGTGAATTTAACGGTTTTATTTCGACCAACAATGCGCGATCTGCCACGGTACCAGCGGTATTGGCGGCAAACTTTGGTCCTGATAGTCAATTGTCTGGTAATACCCAAGATGGACTCACGATTGTTAGTACAGCAGTAAATGCAGCCACGGTTTGGCAGAAAATAGATGTGCCTTTCTTGCTGGATACACTTGATGTTGACGCACCGCTATCGATTGCTGCTGGCTCAGAGCTACGTTTTCAATCAGGTGGTAATTTGATAGTGAGTGAAGATGGTAGCTTGAGCGCTATCGGCACAGAGTCAGAGGTTATCCGCTTTACTGGATTAGAGATGAGCCCGGGTTTTTGGACAGGCATACAATTTGACCGCTCCAACTCAACAAATAACCGCTTAGAACACACAGTGGTGGAATACGCGGGTGGTGTTGGAACTGACAACGCTGGTGTTAGCATGAGAGCTTTTTCATTCGGACCAGCACGTTTGGCCTTAGTAGATACCGTACTTCAATTTAATCAAGGACCAGGTTTCCGGTTTAGCTCAGAAGTTATAATTCCTGAGTTCTCAAACGTCCGTAGTACAGGCAACAGCTTGTCAGGCGTAATTGCTCCAGCGACTATCCCTTCTCTGGGGGCGAATCTGGATTTTCAAGGAAATACCCAAGATGGGCTTCGGGTTCTTGACGGAACCTTAAGCACAGCAGCTACTTGGCCTGCGGTGAATGTGCCATATCTATTTAACGAACTTGATCTGGCAGCAACATTGACTGTGTCGGCAGGGGCTTCATTTATAGCTGATGCCGGCGCAACGATCAATGTCAGTGAAGAAGGCGCATTAAATGCAGTTGGAACTGCAGCCATGCCAATAAGCTTTGTAGGTTCTCAACCTATCATAGGTCATTGGAATGGAATCGATCTCAATCGATCAAGCAGCGTTCTGAACGTATTTGATTTCGTAACACTTTCGAATGGAGGTGGTGGTGCTAGCGCAACATCAGCGAATATCAATATCACATGCTTCAGCTTTAGCCCCGTGCAACTCACGATTTCCAACAGTACCGTTAGCAACAGTGCTGGATTCGGAATCTACGGAAACACAGAAGAATGTAGCGCCGTAAATCTAGGAGCCAATGTAACTTTTACCGGCAATGTGCTAGCTGATATAGGTTTTCAACAGTAGTTGTAATTTCATCTATCGCTGCAGGGATGCTGTTTTGATGAGTAAGAGCTAGGCGGTAGTCACCGATTGATTGCCGCCTTTTTTGTTTTTGAATTTGTCTCTTTTAGTTTGTTCCAACACAACGCCATCAGGCACTTGCACGAGGAGCTTCGCTGCTAACCTTCACATCTAAAAGTTGAACAGATAATACTCACCATCACTAAGAACAATCTCGGAGTGAAGTACATAAAGAAAGTTCGTATCAAATTTATCAAATAATCATTCAGCACACGTATTCTTCAACCTATACATAGAGAAAGCTCAACATGCACCACTCAATTAATACTTACCGCACCACTGCAATTGTCAGCACGGTGTTTCTTGCAGCTTGTGCATCGAAAGAACCAGCGCGTGTTGCCGCACCAGAGCCAGTTCAAGATGTGATAGCGCAGGTTGAAGTAGCACCTGAGCAGGTTGCATCTCCAGCCGGAGCTATCGGTGGCGTTGCATTTCCAGAATTACAAGGCGTTTGGCTGTCAGGTTGCAACCCGATGTTTGAAGAGGATCCAGAAGAAGGTTTTCAGACTACGACGGTTACCATTGTGGGTAACAACTTCACATCAAACTCAAAGATCTATGCAGATGCGGCGTGCACCAAAAATTTAGAACGAGGTTTTCTCCAATCTGGTGGGTCAATGCAGATGAATGCAGTTATTTCACGACCTGGTGGGAGTGTAAGTACAGCAATAGGTTTAGCACCGCACATGGATATAGATCCACAGTCATTTACGATAGATAAACAACCACTCAAGGCAAATTTGCAGCCGTTCATGCCATTAGATGTGGAGTACAACATCGTTGCCTTAGAAGCAGGTTCTGTTATGTATCTTGGCGAGAGTCGTGATTCGAGTGAGGTGCGCCCGACAGAGCTGAAGTTGAGTGCACGATTTGTGAAACAGTAACCACTCAGACTCTGCCCCCTCTAAAGCGATTGCATCTGCACGCAAACTATACGATGTCTCGATTCAACGATCGAGGGGACAGTTAAGTAGCTACTAGTTCATAAAGAGAAGTAACCGAGCTTACATTTATCTACCTCATGGTAAGACAGTGTGTTGTCGACATAAAAACTAATTAATAGTGTCTGCCGCAAACCGATTCTGGTCAACAAAGTGTAAATTAAACTCCACTGTGTCGGGTGCGTCAGCTATCCCAGTACCAATCTGTAAGGACTTAGACAGATAAAGTGGTTCCGTAGTAGAGATAACATAATTTCCATCATCTCTAACCAGCACCGACACAGTGCCCACAGTTGCGAGAGAAATGTAACGCGTCCAATTTTCACCACCAGTAGTAATTGGAACAGAATTCGGAGTGGACTCTACCAACACAGGTGGATCAATAAAAGCCGCTATGGACGCCGCTTCCGACCCGTTCAGTTTTGCCGCATCCAAGCCTTCACCATCAGTAACCACGTACTCACCAGTTTCTAAGGGCAGCGTTAGCGACATTGAAAGGTTAGAGACGGAATAGTCACCTTTCTCAGGCTCTGGCTCGGTAAAATTTGACAATACAAACAACAAGCCTTCGTCGTCCGCAACCAGCGATTGACCACCATCTTCAGTAGAGGGTGAATA
>JALZUD010000118.1 GCA_023301725.1 Granulosicoccus sp.
GTGGCTAATGGATTGGCAACGTTTTTACCCGCGATGTCAGGCGCCGAACCGTGGATAGGCTCGTACATCCCTTTGCCGTCTTCATCCAGCGATGCGGATGGCAGCATACCAATGGAGCCAGTTAGCATCGCAGCAGCATCGGAAAGCACATCGCCAAAAAGGTTACTGGTTACCATGACATCAAACTGTTTGGGCGCCTTTATCAACTGCATAGCCGCGTTGTCTACATACAAGTGAGTCAATTCCACATCACTGTAGTCCTTGGATACATCAATAACTGTTTCGCGCCAGAGCTCTGACACCTCAAGAACATTGGCTTTGTCAACCGAGCACAAGCGCGATCCACGCTGACGCGCAATTTCAAATGCACGAATAGCGATTCGGCGAATTTCCGACTCTTTGTAGACCATGGTATTGAAACCGACACGTTCTCCATCACGCTCCTCAATGCCTCGGGGCTGTCCAAAATAAATCCCACCCGTAAGCTCACGAACAATCATCAAATCAAGCCCAGCTACCAGCTCGGACTTGAGTGATGAGGCTGAGGCAAGCTCCGGATAGAGCATGGCAGGGCGCAAATTGGCAAATAGCTTTAGCTCAGAGCGAATACCTAGCAACCCACGCTCAGGACGTAACTCACGTGGCGCAGCATCGTATTGAGGCCCACCAATAGCACCTAGAAGAATAGCGTGCGCATCGCGGCATGCTGCCAAGGTGTCATCGGGCAATGGTTTGCCTGTTGCGTCAAAGGCCGCCCCACCGAACAAGCAGGTTTGTGTGGTCAGATTTAACTTCTGTGTTGTATTGACCTCGTCCAACACACGTGTGGCCTGAGCGATAATTTCCGGGCCTATTCCATCCCCTGGCAATACAACTACTTTTCTATTTTGCATCTTCAATCTCTGATTTTTCGATAACAGCAGTTTCCTCTCGAGCGGACGCATACCAATCTTGCATAGGCTGATCGCTCAGCGTACGCTCGACATAAGCCTGAGATAAAACCGGTAACTTAATCTGGTAGGTCTGGAAGCGCGAGGCCACTGGCGCATACATGGCGTCAGCTACCGTGTAATGTCCAAACAGCCAAGGACCTCCGCTAGTTTGCAGCGCATCTTCGAATAACTGCACGATGCGGTTAATATCTATTTGCGCTTCAAGTGTTGGCTTAAAGCCGTCAACAACACGTCGGCAATTCATGGGCATGCTACCGCGCATATCAGCAAAGCCTGCATGCATCTCGGCGCTAACAGCTCGTGCTCGCGCACGCTCGTCTGCACGTTCAGGCCACAACGACATGGTAGTGGCCTTATCTGCCACGTATTCGCAAATTGCCAGAGAATCCCAAAGCACCAAAGGTCCATCATGCAACACTGGCACCCGCTTGGCCGGACACCACTCTTCTATAAGGCGGGTACCCTCTTCGGTAAACAGCGATACATTAACTTCTTCGAAGGTAAGCTTTGCATGATGCATCAGCAACCAAGGACGTAACGACCAGGAAGAATAGTTCTTGTTGCCAATAACAAGTTTCACGAGGGTGCATTAAAAAGCCAAGGCGCTGATTGGCGACGCTTAACCTCGTACTCTTCAATGCGGAAACGTTGTTGCAGTGTGAGTTCAATATCATCAAACCCGTTAAGCAAGCAGTGTTTACGGAATTCATCAACTTCAAAATTGAACACCTCACCACTAAGTGTGGTTACCGTTTGTTCTTGCAGGTCGATGGCCAGCTCGTACCCCTCAGTGGCCTCACACTCTTCACTCAACTGTTCAACAATGTGCTTGTCCAGAACAACAGGAAGCAAACCGCTTTTGAACGAATTGTTGTTGAAAATATCAGCAAAGCCCGGCGCTATAACTGTTCTGAAGCCGTAGTCGTCTAGTGCCCACACAGCATGCTCACGCGAGGAACCGCAGCCAAAATTTTCCCCGGCAATGAGTACCTGCGCGCCTGCGTAACGCGGTTTGTTTAATACAAAATCAGGATTGGGCTGGCGCGAGGCCGAGTCCTGCCCTGGAAAGCCTGCGTCTGTGTAGCGCCACTCATCAAACAAATTGACGCCAAAACCTGAACGCTTGATGGATTTGAGAAATTGCTTGGGGATAATGGCGTCAGTGTCGACGTTGGCACGCATCAAAGGTATAGCCAGACCCGTCAATTTAGTAAATTCTTTCATATGATTTCTCCGGGAGTAGTCAGCTTAGAAACTGCGCACATCGACAAAGTGTCCAGCGATAGCAGCGGCTGCAGCCATAGCCGGACTCACCAGATGTGTACGACCGCCTTGCCCTTGACGTCCCTCAAAATTTCGATTAGACGTGGATGCACAACGCTCCCCTGCCTCGAGACGGTCGGCATTCATCGCCAAGCACATGGAACACCCTGGCTCGCGCCATTCAAAACCGGCGTTCAGAAATACTTTATCGAGGCCTTCTTTCTCTGCTTGCTGTTTAACCAAGCCTGACCCCGGCACCACCATCGCTTGCTTGATAGAAGCTGCCACTTTGCGTTCTTTTATAACCGCTGCTGCTGCTCGCAAATCTTCAATACGCGAGTTAGTGCATGAACCAATAAACACTCGATCGAGCTTAATATCGGTAATGGGCGTTGCCGCTTCTAAATCCATGTACTCAAGTGCACGCGAATAACCTTCTCGCTTGGCTTCGTATTCGTCGGCTTGCGGATCAGGCACATGGCCATTCACAGATGTCACCATTTCAGGCGATGTACCCCAAGAGACTTGTGGCTCAATAGAGGCTGCATCAATACGCACCACCTCGTCAAACACGGCATCATCGTCACTCTTTAATTCAAGCCAAGCCGCTTCTGCTTGTTCCCAGTGTTCCTTAGCAGGTGAAAAGGGACGATTTTTCAGGTATTCAATAGTGGTGCGATCGACTGCCACCATGCCAGCGCGAGCACCTGCCTCAATAGACATGTTGCACACACTCATGCGCCCTTCCATCGACAGCGCTTGTATCGCTTCGCCCGCAAACTCTATGGTGTAGCCATTGCCGCCAGCTGTGCCAATTTTGCCAATGACAGCCAGCACGATATCCTTGGCCGTGACTCCAGGCCCGACCTGACCATCAACGCTGATCAGCATGTTTCGTGATTTTTTTTGCAGCAAAGTTTGTGTGGCCATGACGTGCTCCACTTCAGAGGTGCCGATACCAAAGGCCAGGGCCCCGAAAGCACCGTGTGTAGATGTGTGGGAATCGCCACAGACTACCGTCATACCCGGCAACGTTGCACCCTGCTCCGGACCAATGACGTGCACTATACCTTGGCGTAAATCGTTCATTTTGAACTCGGTAACGCCGAATTTTTCGCAATTCGCATCCAAAGTCTCTATTTGCAAACGCGAGACAGGATCTTCAATACCGTTTGCCCGATCAGTGGTGGGAACGTTATGGTCGGCTACGGCCAGCATGGACGACGTACGCCACGGCTGCCTTCCGGCTAGCTGCAAACCTTCAAAGGCTTGCGGCGACGTCACTTCATGCACCAAGTGCCTGTCTATATAGAGAAGAACAGTGCCATCTTCCTGCTGGTGCACTACATGAGCGTCCCAAACTTTGTCGTACAGTGTTTTTCCAGCCATGCCAATTACTCCCATTGCCTAATACGGAGTATATCGACAGACTTGAAATAACTCCAATTCATATTTATTATAAAAGTCATTCCATAAAAGAATATCTAATCAGTGGACTTTCCCGCATTAAAAGCCTTCGTGGCCGTCGCCGAACACCGCTCTTTTTCGGTGGCCGCAGAATCCTTGTTCATCACGCAACCCGCCATCAGCAAACGCATCGCCTCTTTAGAAGGTGATCTGGGTGTACCGCTGTTTGATCGCCTTGGGCGCACGATACAACTCACTGAAGCTGGCACACAATTGTTAACCAGCGCACGGCGCATTCTCAATGACATTGCTGCCAGCAGCGAAGAGGTGCGTACTTTTTCTGCCTCAGTGAGTGGACGCCTGCGATTGGCCACCAGCCATCACGTGGGCATCCATCGGTTGCCACCTATTTTGAAAGCGTTTATCCAAGCCTATCCCCATGTAGAGCTGGATTTGCTGTTCATGGACTCCGAGCTGGCCTGCGATGCGATAGCCAACGGCAATATCGAATTGGCAGTGGTGACCATACCCGGAGTTATAGATGCCGGATTGGAATCACGACTGGTTTGGCCAGATCCGCTGGGCGTTGTATGCGCCACAGACCACCCTCTAGCCAAGCGTGCAGCTGACGGCCCGATTAGCCCGGCAACGCTCAGCGAACACAGCGCCGTACTACCTGCTCGCGGCACTGTGACCCGCGATATTTTACTCGATGCACTCGCCCCGTATAACGTGACCATCGAAACCAGCCTTGAAACCAACTATTTAGAAACCATTGGAATGATGGTATCGGTTGGCTTGGGCTGGAGCGCTTTACCAACGAATATGCTCAGCGATGGCATTGTTGAAATCAACGTTAGCAACGTGAACATGCAACGCCAGCTGGGGTATGTACATTTGAAAGGCAAGACACTGTCGCGAGCTGCGTTAGCCTTTATTGATCTGTTGCCTTGCGCGCATTAAGACTACGGGCCTATTACTACAGGCCCGTAACAATGGCGCACGTCGCAAATTGCTTAGCTGCCTGTTCTAACGGTGTTAATAAGTAATTTACCGATATCTACATGGTGCACAAGTGCTGAATACGCCGCAGTCACGTCGTCTGGCCCATAAGCAATGACAGCAACCGGTGTATCTGTGTGCGTTCCTGTCGACCAGACCACATTCTGCTCTTCGCTAAGTGCACGTGCGATTAAGTCATTACGAATGTCTTCGCCGTATACGTAGAACGCTTTAAAGTCATTAATTTTCGGAAACGTCTCTTTGTCGAGATATGTGTTATCCGCAACCCGGTAAGTGTTTCGCTCTCTCAATAAGACTTCAGCAGCTTGGGACAGGGTAATTTTGAAATCACTGTTCGCATTAACGATTGTCTGTAAATCTGAAGGTTTTTTATCCGTCAAATCAAACTCAATCATCATATCCCCAAGGCTTAGTTTCTGGTTATATAGCTTGTCTAGAATCTCTAAATTGCCGAAGTTAAAGTTAGGTTGATAGTCTTGATTTTTAAACGCAAGACCCGAACGCTTTTCAGCTTTGGGTGTATTTGCTCTGGTGTAACTAAAGCCAAAACCACCCGTTTCATGATCTGCTGTTACAACCACCAAGGTATCTTCACGATCCTTTACCCAGTCGTACACATATTGCACTGTTTCATCAAATTTCAGCATTTCATGCAGCATGGTGGCTGCATCATTATTGTGCCCAGCCCAATCAATCTGGCCACCTTCAATCATCAAAAAGAAACCATCCGGGTCGTTAGATAATGTATCGAGTGCCTTCTGAGTCATTTCTTTCAAACTCGGCATAGTGCGATCCTTAGAATCTTTGGTTTGACTGTACGTGATGCCACCCTGCATTCCCGAATAGGCAAACAAGCCCAGAATTTGATCACCTTGTGCATCAGCTAGCGTGTCACGTGTATGAACCACGCTGTAGCCGGCATCTGACGCCTCGTCTAACAGATTTCTTTGATCTTCGCGGTAAGATTTAATCCTGATATCACCGCCCGTCCTCTCGAGAAGTTCCTGGTATGGGCCTCCTACTATTTCGTTGGCTGACGCAGGGATCCAGTTACGAAGCCCTCCTGAAAGCATCACATCGACGCCTGTTTCCAGCATCTCCACGGCAATTTCATTTTCCAGTGATCGATGGGGCTGGTGAGAGGCAAAAGCGGCAGGCGTTGCATGGGTGATGCGGGTATCTGAGACCAGACCCGTGGCTTTTCCAAGCTTTTTGGCAATTTCCAGAACACTTGCCACATGGTTACCGTCAACGTCCACGCCTAGAGCTTCTGAAGGCGCATAAACTCCTGAAGCCAAATGGCTAGCAGAACACGCAGAGTCAGCAACCAATCCATCGACCGGGCTGTGCATTGACAAGCCAAGCACACCGTTGTCAATCATGGTTTTAAGCGCGGTATCACGACCTTTGTAGATAGAATTGGGCGCTTTGGTGGCGTATTCCTCAAGCAACCCCATTTGGCCAGGCCCCATGCCATCACCGATCATCAAAATGACGTTTTTAACAGGTGTTTGTGCAAAACCTGCATGACTGGCAAGCGCTAAAGAGACTGCCAAGATTGTCTTTGTTGCCAGGTACGTATGTCTCATGTATTTTTCTTCGCTCAGGTTAAATCAAATGGTTAATGGTCAAGCCGATCTGGCTAACGCTTTAAGGTTAGTGCAGTACGTCCTCTTTACCCACATATTCTACCGTTATGCAGATGATGTCTAGCATGGTGGTAACATCTAATTTTAGTGATCAATCGAACTAATTGGTTCAACCCTGCGGCAGTCGCTCACCAAAACTCGTTGAGCGCCGCGCATCCTCACACTTCTATGACAACACCAAAACAAACACTCATCCTTATTGTACTGGCTGCAATAATGTTCGCGGCAGCCACCCTGCTAGGAAACTGGTCAGCGAGCATCAATCCTGATGGCATTGCCCCACACCCAGTGGCTGCGGATGCTATAGCTGCGGAAAATACACCAGAGACACCCACTGAACCACGCAATGCCTATTGGTTCGGTGTATCTATTGGCCTGCTAGGTACGTCGTTATTGT
>JALZUD010000119.1 GCA_023301725.1 Granulosicoccus sp.
GAGGACTGACCAGTCGTAGCCACGTGACCACCTCTTGGTTCCTTGTCAGCGCCTTTCTAATGACGACAATGTGCTTGAAGCTTCCGGTCGCTTTGCCTCTAAGTATTGTTTGGTTGAGCGCTGGTGTTCGCTATGGTCCGAGGGCAGGCTGTTATTATTCTACTGAGCATAAAATTCTGGCACCCGTTGGGACATAAGAAACATGACGACTGAAGATGCATTAAAAATCGTTCAACACTTTCGATTGCTGTGTGAACAATCGGTTAACACTGGTGAGTTTACTGAAGAAGCATATGAAGAAATCATCAAGGGATGTGATGAATTGCGTGAGAGCAGTCACTATCAAGCCTGGGGAAAGGCTCTAGTGTTGATGATTGAGGATTACGACGAAAAAGTTGATTTGACCGTTGGATTTCCTGGGCATTTTGGACATGTTATCGAGTCAGGAGGACTAGAAGCCTCCTGCAACTTATACATTGAATCATTGCAGCGAAAGCCAACGGGCTTGATAGCCGGATTGGCATCGAGGGCGTATCGCTCTCCTAATTCTGACTGTATCTTTGGTTCGGAACTTTTCCAGTCTGTTTTGGTTCACCCAGACGCAAATCTTTCCTCTAAAGAGATCGCTGAAGGGGCGTTGGAGCGATATATGTGAGTGGACATTCGGTTCCACCACTTCACACAGCGGCAGTACGAATTCATAGGTACTAAGTCGAAATCTTTCTATGGCACCTCTTTGCTTGCAGCCTCTTTGAAAACTCAGCTGCCAGTCATTTACGCCAGTTTAAATAGCAGCTCCAGACAAGCTCGGGCCAAAGCAGCCATTCGCTCTTTTCACAGCGATGCAGTATATTGGAAACCCCGATAGAAAAATAGAATACATGGCTGACATACATTGCATTAGTGCTAATGATGCAGAGGCCTTTTCAGCCTTACGGCGAGAGGTAACACGTGAAAACCCAATAGCAATGGGTTTGACATATGAAGAGGAATTGACTCGAACCTTGGATGGCTTCCAAGCGCAGCTATCTTTTTCTCAACCGAATATAATGTTCGGTAGTTTTATAGAAGGCGAGCTGGTAGCAACGGCAGCTGTAGGCCTCACAAGTAGATTCCCTTCTTCGCGTCACAAGATGTTGATGTGGGGTGTTTTCACGTCTCCTCGATACCGTCGCCGTGGACTGAGCCGGCAGGTGGTAGAGTCAGCAATTCAGCATGCCTTTAGTAATGGCGTACATCGTATAAATCTGCAGGTGTACGTTCCAAACGAACCAGCAATTGCTTTGTACAAATCCGTTGGCTTCGTGGAATGTGGAGTTGAACCTGAAGCCATATATATTAATGACCGATACCACGATGGTGTTCATATGACTCTAGTTGAGGCGTAGCAATACCTCGCAGAAATGGGCATCACGAGGTGTCTGCAATAACTCAGAACTCCTTGACTATCCTCCGGCTCAAAAACAACACTCCCAGCCAGAAGCCATCATTCGGCTTGCTTTGTACCTTGATAAAATAACATGCGCCATTTAGTGTCAACGAGCTTCCACACTGTGCTTCTCAATGTCCATCGCAGTAATGCATCTTGCTGTTCTGACAATTTGCATGTAGCCAGAATCTGACCGTCACCTAGCTGAACGATTCGATAATCATGTATGTCAAAGAAAATCTGATAAAGGCAGTCGATGTTGCGATGTTAGCGTGGCCCGTTCAAAAGTGAGGATGGGGTGGTGCTAAGAACATCGGTCAATGTAATGGTCCGATAGTTCTTTCGCCAATGATTGCGAGTATTGGGTAGTAACCGAACACGCACTCGACAAGAAAGCAGCAGAGCATTGAAGCCTGACGTTCTTAACTATGCCTGCTCTGCAATAAGTGAATTCTGGCCTGTTGCCAGAACGATTCGTCTTTCTTACTGGGAGACGCATCCGAGTTGACCAGTCGCCATGCAAGGAGGTAGGAGATGATCGCAAATACGACGCCGCCCACGGCCTGACCAATCAGCACGCCTGCAGCGCCGTACCATGCAGCTCCCAACAAGACAAATGGCAACATGCCCACCGTGTTGCGGCCCCAGTTGATCAGGGTTGAGTAAAAGGGGTGTCCCAGATTATTGAAGACAGCGTTACCGATGAACAGCACACCGTTGAAGAAGAATGCCAATGCCAACGGTCCGCAAAACAGCAGGATAAGCAATTCGGTTTCACCGCTGGCATCGAACCCAGCCACAATGACGTTGCGCAACAGGTAAAGCACAGCCGTAACCAAGATGACATACGCAAACACAAACTGCAGGCCCGCAATGAACGTACCGCGTACCCGCTCCTGCAGTCGGGCACCGGCATTTTGACCAATGATGGGACCAATGGCACCCGACAGTGCAAACACCACCGCAAAGGCGACCGGGATGAGGCGTGATATCACTGCCATACCCGCTACTGCATCAGTGCCAAAACGTGCCATTTCGCGGGTGACAATGGCCCCGCCTATCGGCGTTGCCACATTAGTCATGACGGCGGGCAGGGCAATGTTAAACACTCGCCCAGTATCACGTTTGATGAAGGACCATTGTGGACGTGCAAAGGCATCGTGCAGTTTGATGGCTGGGTACATGCCTACAAAGAACACAACAAACCGGGCAATCGCGGAAGCGGTGGCTGCGCCCTCGAGACCCATGTTAAAGGTAAAAATAAACAGCGGGTCCAGCACAGCATTCACTACACCGGCCGCAAGGGTTGCATACATCGCGCGCTTGGCATCTCCGTAGGCGCGCAACACGGCGCCTGCCATCATCGCAGCAGTCAGTATTGGCATGGTAGGTATGATGATCGTCAGGAAGTCGATGGACAGTTCGCGTGTTTCGCCATCCGCGCCCAGCAATGTCAGCAGGCCATCCATATTCATGAACACTACCACGACGGTAATCAGTGCAACAACAATCCCCATAGCCAGCACGCTGGTGGCATATTCACGTGCAGCCTGTTTATTGCCTTCGCCCAAAGCGCGTGCCACCAATGCACCCAGCGCAATGGAGAATCCGATGGCCATGGAGGTGGTGAAAAACAGGACGGTGCCTGCATAGCCTACCGCCGCAGCCAGTGCGGCATTACCCAGCAGGGAAATGAAGATGAGATCGATGAAATCCACCGCAAAGATAGCCATCAGGCCAATGCTTGACGTGATCGACATGACCGACACATGACCCATGAGGCTGCCGGTCGTGAACGTTGCGTTTGCGGATTGCGCCATGGTAGCTATGTGAGGGTGGCGGCGGGCAGAATTAAAAACGAATTCCCGCCCTCCAGGCCATTGTCTATGAAACCCAGTTTTTCATAGATGTGTTTTGCTCTAACATTCTCTGGATGATGTGAAGTGACTATTTCTTTTGCACCCAGATCATACATTTCCTTGATGGCAAGTTTGACAGCCACTTGCCCTGAACCTTTCCCTTGGTCATTGGCTTGTATCATTAGATGATATAGCCAATAGAATTTTCCATAACTTCCATCATGATAGTAATACGCTAGCATGCCTACCAGAACTGAGTCTGAGTAGATCGCTCTAAGGGTATTCTCCGGTTCGAACTTCCATTCGGCGATAGTAAAAACATTTCGGTCAACAAAACGTTTTTCTTCATCAGCCACCTCTAGTTTTACGCATTCACACCAATTTTCTTCGTCGACGTCCACCAATATTGTTTTCACATTGCTCTCTGCATATAAAGCTTCAGTTAAACAGATGATTTCCTGCTTATTGGGACAAAACAGGAAAAGCCTCAAGAGTTGGCAGAGATTTCAATGACTGGCAAGTATGTGCCCACTCCGACGATCAACAATCAACAATCAACAACCGCCAGTTCAATTTCGATTCATGTCAAAAGAGACTGTACCGATAACTACAACCAACTGGCAAACCCGTCTGGCAACGGCGTAAGCTCACCTTCTAGCGACCACCCTTCAAGGCCTGCTCGCTTTTGCACGGCAAGCACCCTGTTTTCATCCAGAGGATGCGTACTCAGGAAACCGTCGAGTAGTGTTGAAGCTTGCGATTCAGGACCTCTGGCGTCGCTAAACATCTGGAACAATTGCGTGGCACCATTAAGGTGTCCATACACATTGCGAAGGGCAGTTACAGCCAATTCATCAGCTGATTGCTCCATTCCTCGGGTAAATTGCACGGAGGTGACAGTACCTGCATTACCGAGAACCGAGCCTGCGATATTAGAGCCTGTTGAACCTGTGAAGGCCAACAAGGCCAAGGTGCTGGCAACACCACCCCCTAGTGAGGCGACCGGGTCTCGATGCACTACATGCGCAATCTCATGTGCCATAACCATAGCAAGCGTGTTCTCATTGGGCATATCCTCCAGCAAGCCTTTATAGAACATCAGGTTGCCGCCAATCGTTGCAAAGGCATTAAAAACATCCTGATTGTTGTAGTGCACAGTGAATTCAAAAGTATCCGGCAGATCCATACTCAAGCTGACTTTTTGCGCAAGCTCGTTAAGATAATTCGCCATTTGTGGATGCTCGCTGTTATGACCAAAATCTACATCCAGTTCTTGCATCACTCGCAGTTCAAAACTAAACGGCACACGCTTGGCTACCCAGCCACCAGATACTTGCAGCACTACCATCAGCAAGACCACAAGAACCACTGCAGTCACGCCCAGCTTCACAAACTGGACTAGTGGATTGGATTGCGTGACATTGATCCCTTCGGTCGGCGGCCTGTTCTCATAGTGCATGGGATAGCTCCTTAACCCGTGGTATTTTTGCTTGGCACCATAGCCGTTCCATAGGCGAGCACTTCCATGGCGGCCAATCGCCCAGTGGCAATGCGTGTGGTGTCGAACTTAATGTTAAAAACATAGGCGGCACCGTGTTCGGAGGCCTGATCCTTCATACGCAAAATAGCCTCACGACGCGCACGGTCGAGCAAGCTTTCAAAAGGTGTCACTCGCCCTCCAAAAAAATTCACCAGCCCCGCAAGAAAACCTTTGAAGTAGTCTGATGAGATCACCACCTCCCCTCTCACCAGTCTTTGCTCGTAAACACGATCTTCGGGGGGATATCGGCTTGCAATCACTGGCAAATGTGCACTGCTGGCCTCTCTTTGCCTGATCTTTTTATAGTGTCGTTTTTCAGCGATGCTGCCAAACAGGTACCCCAGTACGAGCAAACCGACGGCTATACCTGCCTGAATCAGCAAACTATTCATGAGTGCCTGGCTGGTCCAACAACTCCACAGCTGTGCCGTATACAAAAATCTCAGCAGCCCCGGCAGCAATGCTCGACGTGCTGTAGCGAATATTGAGAACAGCATTGGCACCTATGCTTCTGGCCTGCTCAAGCATTCTTTCGGTGGCCTCATCGCGTGAGTCTGACAAGAGCTCGGTATAGCCTTTAAGCTCACCACCAAAAAAATTCTTGAAAGAGGCTGCGATATCGCGCCCCACGTGCTTGGAACGCACAGAACTGCCCTGCACCAGGCCCAGATGCTTATTAACGGTTCTACCGGGGAGAAACTCTAGGTTGGAAATTAGCAAGATACTGTCCTCAGCTGTGAACATCGTTTTTGAGATTGCGGCACCACAGTGGCGCTGTTACGCCTATCATTGTACCGCTTAGCCCGGACTGTTCATGAATCAAACTATTAGCAAAATAACTCACCAGCCTGTCGTTTGCGCCATCACGGCCATGCCGGCCGAGACAAGAGCGCTGCTCGACACGTACAAAATGGCGCAATGCGCCACCCGGCATCTGCGCGTATGGCAAGCCAAAACCTGCAATCTGATGCTCATTGAAACCGGCATGGGTAAACTCAACGCTGCAGCTCACACGGCAGCGGCGCTTCAAGCGTACCCAAACATTGTGGCTATTCTCAATATCGGCATTGCGGGCGGGCCATACCCCTATGGACAAAGCCTGCTGGCGCAACGCGTGACTGATCGAGCAACTGGCGCACAATGGTATCCGCACTTGCCCAATGCGCAAAGCTTTACAACGCTGCCTTCTACCGTCGTTGAATCGCTGGACAGACCTGATGTTCACTATAAAGAGGGTGTGGTGTTTGATATGGAAGCCGCTGGTGTTTTCAGCGCCGCCAGTCACTATTTGTCCACCAGTCAGGTGCATTGCGTGAAGGTAGTCTCTGACAATGCTGACCACCCTATCGACACTATCAATAAGGCCACGGTGTCAAAGCTCATGCTCTCGGCGATGCCTTCTATTAGCCTCTTGATTGAGACTTTACAAAACACGCAATTCACACCACCCAACAATCAGCATGAAACTATCAGCTCCTTACTTGATGCAGCAAACACACTTGCTCACCACACCGTGAATGACACGCATTTACTGCGAGAATTGATCAACCGCTACATAAACATTGCCAATACAACCCCTACATGGCCAGAGCAGATAGCAAGCGCATCACAATTACGTAAACACATGCAACAACAGCTAGATGAACTTCCGTTTGTCTACCGGGCATCCTGAGCTATCAACCATGCAAACTGTCTATGTGGAACAAGGAATTCAAGATCATCCCCGTACGCGAGAAATTCTTAATCGCTATCCGCGAGCGCGTGTCATAGACATAGAACGCTATGGCGATGTCTTCAACTCAGCGTCACAGGATTTCCGACTTCAAAAAAGCAACCCGGCTCTTATTCTGGCCAACAAACCAGGCCGACGTGTATTACCCACGCCTCCGGGTTACCACATCGGCGGCGAACATAACTACTACTTCGCACACATGCTCAATTGCGTATACGACTGCCGCTACTGTTTTTTACAAGGTATGTATTCCTCAGCCAACTACGTGGTGTTTGTTAACTCGGAAGATTTTTTTACCGATATTGACGCTGTCTGCACAGCACATGACAAACCGGTCTGGTTTTTCTCAGGCTACGATTGTGACTCTCTGGCCTTAGACCCGATCACAGGATTTATAGATGATTGCCTGAATCATTTTAAGAACATACCTCAAGCTCATCTGGAGCTTCGCACCAAAAGCACCCAGCTACGCAGCATTTTCAAACACGATCCTATGCCTAATGTAGTCGTAGCTTTTAGCCTGTCCCCTCAGGCGATAGTGGCTAGTGAGGAGCACGGCACACCGTCGTTGAAAAAACGACTGACCGCATTAAGACAACTACAAGATGCAGGCTGGCAGATTGGCTTACGTTTCGACCCTTTATTGTATTGCGACAATTTTGAATCACTGTATGGCGAAATGTTCGATGAAGTGTTTGCAACACTGGATATGCGTCTTGTTCACTCAGTTAGCTTAGGCGTCTTCCGCTTGCCAAAAGGCTTTCACAAAAAGCTGGTGCGGCTGTACCCGGACGCACGCCTACTCTCAGCGCCCATGGATGCGCGCGATGGCATGATGAGCTACCCCTGTAAAACGGAGGAAGCTATGCGCACGTACTGCATGCAACGTCTGGACGACGTTATAACCGCTGATCAGCTGTTCCCTTGCAGTTAATTCACACAAACCTGGAGTGAAAAACATGCACAAACCCAACTGTGTACTGATTACAGGTGGCAGTCGAGGCATTGGCCGCGCTTGTTGTGACGCGTTAGCAGCAAAGGGCATTGAGGTGGTGTCCTTGTCACGCACCCCTGCACCACATATGCCGGCAAGCGAGACACACTACAGTATCGATCTCAGTGATATACCAGCCAGTGTCGATCTGCTGCAAGGCATTGTTAAAAATCACAGCCTAGACGCCATCGTCTGTAATGCAGGCGTGGGCCATATAGGTTCACTAGAGAATTTCTCTGCCGGGCAAATACAACAAAGTTTGATGTTCAATCTGGTCAGTCCGATCAGTTTGGTGAGAACCTGTCTGCCTACTTTAAGAAATTGCACACGAAGTAATATCATCTTCATCGGCTCGACCAGCGCACTTCAGGGTGGGCGTTACGGTACGCTATATAGTGCCGCAAAATTTGGACTACGCGGCGCAGCCCAAGCCTTGTCTGCCGAGGTAGCTAGCGCAAACTGCCATGTGGGCATCATTAACCCCGGAAGCGTGAGAACCGGTTTTTTTGACAACTTGAACTTTGAGCCGGGCCCGGAACCTTCGCAAGCCTTATTGCCAGTTGATGTGTCCGACGCGCTGTTGCACATGCTTTTTTCTGACGACCGAGCCGTTGTGAGCGAAATCAACGTACAACCCAGACATCACGTTGTGCGTAAGCGCTCTCAATAAAGGGCAAAGGGGTAGACGAATTGCCCGGCGATTCACATTACCGGCGCTCACTCATTGACTGTACGCCAGACACAACGGTATTGTAACGATAGTTTATTTTCATTTAAAACTATGTTTTTAAAGAACTTTTTCTCAAAAACGGCTATTGCACGACTTTGGGATACAGATCTTTTCCAAACCTTCACCTAATAGACCTGTCGTATACCTCATGGTGGAAGATACCCTGGCCGGTCATACATGACTAGCGAGCAGAATTCACGCGCACGGATGACAAAGCAGATACTGTAAAGGTAGCGAGTCAGTAGTGCGCCCAGATTGAAGAAGCTGTGTTCAAAATAGATCGCGCATCCTGGATAATACTTGGCCTTGTCGGCGCTTTGCTGGTGGGCGTTTGGGCACTCTTCAATCGCCCAGATTACGTGCCTGCGTGGCCCGAAACAATACAAGGCGTCTCCTTTTCACCGTTCCGGGCTGGACAATCTCCACAACGGCCCACCGCCTACCCAAGCGCCAAGCAAATCAGTAGTGACCTTGCATTGCTGTCCACAAAGGTCAGAAGCGTCAGAACCTACTCGGTTGAAAACACACTCAAGCTAGTACCACAGCTGGCGGCCGAGCATGGCCTCGATGTTATGGTCGGATTGTGGATATCCAGCGACCTTGAGCGAAATGATGAGGAAATTGCCGGACTGCGCCTGATACTGGCAGAGAAGCCGAGCAACATACGAGGTATTGTTGTTGGCAATGAAGTGCTGCTGCGCAACGAAATTACCAGCGAACAACTCGCGATTTATGTGAGACAGGTGCAAGAGGTGGCAGGCCTCATACCTGTCACCGTTGCCGAAACCTGGGATGTCTGGTTAAAAAATCAATCACTGTCGAAAGAAGTCGATTTCATCACAGCCCACATCTTGCCCTATTGGGAGGGTATTCCCGCTTGGAAAGCCCCGGAGTATGTGGTTGATCGCTATAGACAACTGCAAAGCGAATTCACTTTTAAACCTATCGTATTAGGAGAAGTGGGCTGGCCAAGTCAGGGACGACAACGTTTCGGAGCGCACCCTTCGTTACAGAATCAAGCAAAGTTCCTTCGCCAGTTTCTTGATTTAGCACAACAGAATAACGTGAACTACTTTGTGCTTGAAGCGTTCGATCAGATCTGGAAAACCGATGAAGGTGCCGTTGGTCGATACTGGGGAATCTTCAATGCCGAACGTAAGCCCAAATTCCCTTTTGCAGCACCCGTCACCCCTGTGCCTGAGTGGCGCTCTATCGTCGGCTTTTCCCTAGCCTTCGCAGTGCTCATACTCGCACTGCTTTTGCGTGACAGCAGTGGTCTGGTACACGGAGGTAGAGGATTTCTGGTGCTTGTCTCATTCACCGTTTCGACCGCCGTTGTCTGGATGATTTACGACTATTCGCAGAAATACATGACTTGGGAGCAGGTCATTGTTGGCGTAGGCCTTTTACTGGCCGCATTTTGCATCAGTATTGTATTGCTAACCGAGGCGCATGAATGGGCCGAAGCTATCTGGCAACGCCGACACAGCAACGAGAGTAAACATCCTGACCTAAACACAAAACTGTCGACACCTAAGGTCTCTATTCATTTACCCATCTATAACGAACCCCCAGAGATGGTGATTGAAACACTGGCCGCTCTACGAAAACTCGATTATAAAAATTTCGAAGTTGTGGTTGTAGATAACAACACAGAGGACTCCAATTGCTGGATGCCTGTTCAGGATTGGTGTCAGCGACAAGACGATCGCTTCCAGTTTCATCATGTCAGTCCATTGAAAGGCTTTAAGGCTGGTGCGCTTAACTTTGCCTTACAACACACGGCCAGCGACGCTGACTTCGTTGCTGTCATCGACAGTGACTACATGGTTGACTCGCAGTGGTTAGATGAATGTGTTGTTGCATTCAATGACCCTCAAATTGCAATTGTACAAGCGCCACAAGACTACAGAGACGCTGACGAAAGCTTGTTCAAGTCAATGATATATGCTGAATACGCTGGTTTTTTTGGTATTGGCATGGTTAATCGCGATGCGCGCAATGCGATTATTCAACACGGCACTATGACTATCGTAAGACGAAGTGTTCTTGAAGAGGTTGACGGTTGGGCAAGCTGGTGTATCACTGAAGATGCAGAGCTGGGATTGCGTATTCTGGAGCGCGGTTATAAGGCTTCTTATATTCCGAAGTCTTACGGCCGGGGATTGATGCCAGACAACTTTCTCGACTACAAGAAACAACGATTTCGCTGGGCCTATGGCTCCGTGCTCATACTGCGCCATCATATGCGCTACTTCCTTCGCCTTAATCGCTCAAAACTTGATGCAGGGCAGCGTTATCACTTCTTAGCGGGCTGGGTACCCTGGGCCGCAGATGGCCTGTGCCTTGCGTTTAACTGCATTGCATTAATTTACTCCGTGTTAATGGTTTTATCCCCGTACGCCTATAACCCGCCGGAGATTATGCTCAGCTTATTACCCATCGGGTTCTTTGTGTTCAAGCTGTCAAAAATGCTGGTGCTATACCGCTGGCGAATGAAGGCAACGTTACTGCAAAGCATCGGCGCAGGTATTGCCGGTCTTGCAGTCTCACACACAGTCTCTCGAGCCATGCTTGCAGGTCTGAGAACCTCCTCAATTGGCTTTTTCAGAACACCCAAGGAAGGGTCTTCGTATTCCGTTAAGCAAGCCCTACTGGATGCGCGTGAAGAGGCACTTCTGTGCACTGGGCTTCTTGTGGCGGCTGTCGCGATTTCATTTCGTGACGACGCCTATCTTAGCGACACAAAAATGTGGATAGCCTTGCTGGTAGTTCAAAGCACACCTTACATGGCTGCGGTAACCCTGTCGTTGATCAGCGCTCTTGAACAACTACCAACGCGTCTATTCAGTGGTAAGCGCGAGGACAGTCTGCTTGAAAATCTGAGTGATACCCTGCCCAAGCCAAGCAATTGAGCGTGCAGCACAATGAACGCTAAACGCTTTGCCCCGACTGGCATTGTCAGAGCAACATGCATTTTTCTGGGCGTCGTATTACTAGTGACTCTGGGTTGCAGAGTCGTCGCTGAAGCCGTTTTTGATGTCACACTTAACTGGCATTTCTGGTATCGCGACTTTATGGGCAACCTGACGGTCGCCGCATTAGCTCTGGCGGTGATGCGGTCAGTTAAAAAAGCCTTGGTGTTTTCTGGCGTCTTGATTGTGATGTTTCAACTCAGCAACGCCGCTAAGTTATCCGTTCTGGGAACACCAGCAAGCCCAGATGATTTAATGAACATCCAGAATTTTTTCTTCTTGACTGAAGGCTGGCGGCGCTGGGTTCTTTTTTTCATTGCTAGTATTCCACTGATTCTCGGCATCGCTTTCATTGCTTGGAAAAAAGTCAGTGTATGGGCAACTTTGGTGTTGATGGCGGCAATAGGTGTGAGCATCAATACCTACAGCGAACCCTTACGAATCGCACTCGATACGCACTTGGGCAACTCGGTATGGGATCAACCAAAGAATTTTCGCGAGCGCGGCCTCGCCCTGCATCTTACCCATGAAGTCATACGCACAATCAGCAAGGTTGATAAACCACCTGAACGTGAAAGTGTCGACAACGCTCAACGACAGTTGTCACTCAACACCTCTCACGAGCCTGGCTCAACACAAGGACGCAAGCTTGAGCAAGAATTCAAGAGCGCTGTGGATCACGAACCACTGCCTGCGACTCGCAACGTGCATGTGTTCGTACTGGAGTCTTTCTTTGACCCAGTGTCTTTGGGAATCGAGTGGGTTCCCGAGGATCCACTACCAAAAGATTTCAGAGATCTGTGGAAGCAAACTGGCTATTCACAGGCTATGTCACCCGTATTTGGTGGCTACACTGCGAACGCTGAATTCGAAGTACTCTGTGGATTTCCAGTGACTCGAAATGCGGTGTTTTTTGAAGGCTGGTTGCGACGCTCAGCACCCTGCTTACCAAGGGTTTTATCGCAGCTGGGGTACGACACCGTTGCCTCTCACCCGAACGTACCGGGCTTCTGGAATCGAACCAACGCCTATCAGCTGATTGGATTCGACACCTATTTGAGTAAAGCTGACTTTGACATGACGGATTCTGTTGGTCCACTGCTAATGGATCACAGCATGTACGAGCAGGTCTATCAGTTCATTAGCCACATCGAGCCCGCTGCGCCTGTCTTTAACTACATGCTGACTTATCACGGGCACCTGCCATATCCAAGTAACGATCAGTATCCAGACAAAGTTACACCAGGACACGACTCCTTTTTGTTAAACGGCTATATCAATTCGATCTGGTACAAGTCACGCGACCTCATGCAACGTCTCGAGATATTACGACGTGAAGACCCGAGCTCGCTGATCGTTGTTTTTGGCGATCATCTACCATTTCTTGGCCCTAACTATGATGTATTCACTCAAGCCTGGGAACTGCCTGAAGACCGCTCACTGTATTCTGGTGAGCAATTGCAAAAACTCACATCTACCCCACTGATTGTGATCGACGGTGAGCGTGGACCCTTGCAGCTAGGCGATGTACCTTTGTATCGGATGCCATCTATTATTATGTCGCTACTCGGGCAAGATGAAGCACAAAGCTTTGATGCTTCACTTAATCCAGAATCATTGAAAGTGCGTCCAGTCTATGGCATGCACTTCACCTCCCAAAACAACGCAAGTGTGGCATGCACCGATGTTAACGAAACCCAGTTGCCTTGCAACGACAGTGAATCGTGGCTTGAGCAAGTGAAAATCTTGATCGGTGATATTTTCACAGGCAAACAATTCAG
Organism: Granulosicoccus sp.; assembly: GCA_023301725.1. Taxonomy (GTDB): domain Bacteria; phylum Pseudomonadota; class Gammaproteobacteria; order Granulosicoccales; family Granulosicoccaceae; genus Granulosicoccus. Next base: position 13,041 of record JALZUD010000119.1, read on the forward strand.
CCTGGAAGAGAGCTGAGTCAAAGCCTATTAATACTGAAATTCACTGCTCACTATCGAGCAGTGCGCGCTTGCGCTCTACGCCCCAACGATAACCTGACAACTCACCATTACCTTTCACTACACGATGACAAGGTATGAGTACGGCAATAGCATTAGATGAGCAGGCTTTAGCTACCGCACGTGCAGCCTTGGGCTGATCTATTGCTTTTGCAACCTGAGCGTAACTGGCCGTGTGTCCACACGGAATTTCACACAAGGCCTGCCAGACTCTTTCCTGAAATGCAGTGCCGCGAATGTCTAGGGGTACATCAATGTATTTGTCTGGCACATGGAGCTTTTCTACAACCGCTTGCAAATGTACTGACAAATGAGCCTCATCAAAAAGCAATTGAGCTTTTGGAAATCGTGATGATAGTTCTTCAACTAACAGCTCACGAGTCTCGCCAAACAAAACAGCACACACCCCCACATCAGTTTGCGCGACAACAATCAATCCAAAAGGTGAGTCAGCAAATCCATAGCGTACATCGACATCGACAGAACCGGCACGCCTGACACTGGCGTTCATGCCAAGACGCTTTTGCACATCAGCGTAGAAATTACCCACGTTGTCATATCCCGCCTCCAGTATAGCTTCAGTGATCGTAGAGTGTGATTCAAGACTGTAACAGAGACGACGTGCTCTAACCGCCTGCATGTATGTCTTTGGACTCACACCCACATACTCTTTAAACAGTTTTTGCAAGTGAAAACGACTAACCCCGAGCCTTTGTGCCAAGGTGCCAACTCGTATTACTTCGCCCTCACTGCCTACAATGCGACAAGCCTGAACAACCAGATCACGGTGGCGAATAGACAACGGCTGGAGATCGGTACGGCATCGTTTGCAATATCTGAATCCTGCGCAAAGTGCCTCATCGACAGAATTGAAGTAACGCATGTTCTCGGGCTTAGCTGCACGTGATGCACAAGAGGGATAACAAACAACACCCGTGGTCAAAACACCGTACACAAAGGAGTTATCTGCGTTGGCGTCTCGTTCATGTACCGCTTGTAGGCGCAGAACATCGCTGTGATAAGAATCCATCGAACACACCGTGCTGAATAGTTGCTGTGGTTATCAATCTACACGCTATGTATTCTCGACACTTGCAAAAATGTGTTTTGAATTTTTACACGGACAGTTCATGCACATCAGACAAAGCCAACCGTCAGAATACCTCAATCTGTAAATTCACACTCAGGGCCGCTTCAAAACCATCATCAAAGTCATCCAACGAATCAAAGACACCACTATCCAGCTGCACTTCATATTTAAGCTTTATTGACAAGGGCCCACGAATCTTCACAGCCAACGACGTTGTAGCCTCTGAATAGCGACTCTCGCTGCCAAAGTCAGAATTCAAACTAAAGCCAATACTGGTTCTATCGCCAATTTTGTGCTTCGATTGCAATCCGATGTAGCCTACAGTGCCACGTTCACGATCACCGGACACCTCGTCTCGCTGTTTTTTACCCACACCCAAAGAGGCGCTAAGGAAATCACTTTTGCTGCGATACAGCTTATATCCTAAGCCCACTATCTGTCGTGATGAAGACTCCAGACCGGTTGGTGTGTTGACGTCTAAATCTGCTATACCGAACACATAGTGGCGTGCAGAAAAGAACCAACGTGACTGTGCACCGATATATCTTCGATCACTAGTGGTACTACTGACAAGGTCGGTTATTTCTTGATCATTGGCATCACGTAATGCCACCCCTGCTGCATCACGACGCACAACAAACGCCTCACTTCTGCTTCGAAATAGCTTGGCGTCTAGTTCATGCTCCCATCGCTTATCGCTGTAACTTACGATAGTGTGAGCAGACACTGCGCTGGAATCTGTAGGACCAAACGTTGCGTAGGCACCTAGCTGCACATCTCCTTGCCAGCCTTTCTTCAGATTTTTTGGCATGTCGTAGGCTTGCGCATGCCCCATTGCCACCAAGATAAAAACTATGGCAACAACAATTTTGAAAAGCACAGTAGATGCACGTAGGCGCTTGTTTCGCATTGAAAACCTACACCCTCCCAATTATCTGTGCGTTGATGTCTCATTATCAAACTGGCTGCCAATACCACACCACAAGGTGTGGCAAAGCCTGCCAATACTCCCCAAGGTGCCTGCGCGGCCAAATAGCTTCTACTGCGCTGACTCCAAGGTCTTAAGCGCTTATCGGCCAATGTTTGGATTCAACAATCCTCCAACAGGCAAATGTTGACAAAAATCACAGTTTTGAGGACTCGCTGAACACAGCCCCGCGACATACAGGCGGTATTTGCGAGACGCACAGCCAGACGCCAATCACTCATGTGATTGCGGAGTGAGAAGGGTGTTAGGTGGACGGCCCGACCTGCGAGACCCGAAAAATTATTCGCCGTTGGGCTCGTTGGCGTGTTTATTCAACACGGCAGTGGCACGCCGCCCTACAATCCAGGCCACTACAGCCGTGGCTGCCAGACCTGCCAAGACAAGCAACCACTGCAAGGCTCCAGCTTTTCCAATGACCTGACCCAGTGACCCGATGTACACATACAAGGCACTGGCGGGCATGATACCCACGAGCGTTGCCAGTACGAAGGGGATAAACTTAACATTGGTCACCGAAAACAGATAGTTTTGTAAACCATAGGGCAAGACAGGACTCAGCCGCATCAGGCCTACCACTCTCCAGCCGTCATCGCTTACCGCTTTGTTTAACGCTAGTAGCTTGGGCTTACCACTAATCCAGCGATTAACTCGTGCATGGGCCACGTAACGTCCCAGCAGAAACGCTACAGCCGCCGCCAGGGTTGCAGATAAAACCACCAGCGGAAACCCCCATGCTCCATAAGCCAGCCCAGCTGTCAGGGTTAACGCCGAAGCCGGCCCCAATACAACCGTTACCCCCACGTACAGAAGAACAAAAATGACGACACCAAACAGACCCAAAGAAAGGATCCATTCACGCATTTGATCTATCCATTGCGATACTGGAAGCGTGGTCCACAACCAGATGAGTAAGCTCAACACAAGCAGGCCAAGCACTATCTGTATTGTTCGTTTCCAGTTCATACTTTACCTATCAGCTGCCGCAGGTAATCAATCAGGTCGTTTGATGTCGATTATCTCACCTGCAGTGATGTACTCTCCACCACCCAGCCTACCAATGGGGTCTAAATTTGCGGCCAAAACCTTCATCCGCCCTTTGGCATCTTCACCGACCACCGAATCATCCAGATACAGGCTGGTCAGCTCAAGAAAGCCCAACCATTGGCTGCCTATTAATTTGGTATCACGCAAAGTTGCCGCATAAGCTACGCGGCAGTCTGCCAGGCGTGGCAGATCACTACCCGGCATTGGAGCCGTTGTCAATCCAATCTCACTGACTTCCGAAGTATTACGTGGCAAGGTTGCAGCAGATGCGGTCATTTGCTCCGCCATTTCACGATGGGCAATGTGGATAACACACTGTCCATTGTTTTCCAGGTTATAGCGTGTATCTTTTGTTGAGCCATCAGGCTTTACACCTGAAGAGAACACGACCATGGGTGGTGCGCTACTAACTGCATTGAAGTATGAGTAAGGCGCAAGGTTGTAATCGCCTGTATCATTGGCTGTGAGTATCCAAGCCACAGGGCGCGGCACGATGGTTTGCGTCATGGTCGCATAAGCTTGTGGCGCAGATAGTGATGACATGTCAACGTGCATAAAAAAAGTATTCCTTGTTTTAATGTGATCTGGGTGCTTGGCGCTTTTGTGTCAATCTAACGCCACTCAAGCACCGCGGCATTCGAGACTGAACTAAGT
>JALZUD010000120.1 GCA_023301725.1 Granulosicoccus sp.
TTTCAATGGATTCGACAGTAACCATCGTGGGTGGAGGATTGAGTGGTTTACTCGTTGCCTATCGATTATCACAGCACGACATAGCCTTTAAATTACTCGAGGCCAACACACGTTTTGGCGGTCGTATTCTGTCCGCTGCTACTGCAACGCTCACCGATGAGTCTTACGATGGCAGTCAATCTACTGTTGATCTAGGACCATCTTGGTTCTGGCCCGGTCAAAATTACTTGGCAAACCTTATTCAAGAACTGGGATTAGAAGAGTCTGTTTATTTGCAGCAAAGCGCAGGGGACTCAGTGATGGAATACGGTGATGGTGCCATTGTTTCAGGCAACGCAAGTGCATCAATGGAAGGCGCTTATCGTTTGAATGGGGGTATGTACCATCTTATTCATAAGCTTTTGGATGCGCTGCCAGCACAGTCTCTCATTACACAGGCTAAAGTTACGCGAATACAGCAGGATGAAGTCGGGTCAGTTGTTACTGCTGAACTGCCTGATCACGCTCAAATAATCTACAGCCGGGAAGTAGTGCTGGCACTGCCTCCCAGAGTGGTAGCTAAGTCTATTGAATTTGAGCCATCACTAGCTGAAAACTCTGTGCAGTCCTTGTTATCTGTACCCACTTGGATGGCAGGTCAAGCAAAGTTTGTCGCCGTATACGATGCGCCTTTCTGGACAGACAAAGGATTATCTGGCGATGCATTGAGCCAACTAGGGCCTTTGGTGGAGATTCATGATGCATCGGCGCAACACGGTGGTCCTTTTGCATTGTTTGGGTTCGTTGGAATACCTGCCGTGCAGCGACTGGGTCGTGATGAACAACTTAAAGCAGTTGCTATAAAACAGCTTGTTCGATTGTTTGGTGAACCAGCGAGTCATCCGCTCTATGTACACTTTAAGGATTGGGCCTTTGATGAACTCACTGCGATCGATTTAGATAGGCAGGGTCCCAGAGCGCACGCTTCACCGGACAGCCAATGCATGACCCTGCCTAGGCATAACATTGTGTGGGCTGGTAGTGAGTCATCCCAGTCGTTCAATCACTCAAACGGGTATCTGGAAGGCGCTGTGAATGCAGGTGAGCGTGCTGCAGCATTGCTGTTAAAACGACTTGGAGTGTCCGATGTAGTCGTTGAAAATTTGCCCAATACCTACTAGTTGTCTGCATCAAAGAAACGTCATCTTCGTGTCGTTAATACTGCAACCTATTGCGTTGACCGGTTGAACTCACTGCCCAATCCGGCCGTTCGAAATGTGCTGAATCTGAGTCACGCACAGTGTAGTGGCGAGATTTTTGATTGGCTATGCAGGCTGTCAACCCCAGGTTTCTCATCCGCTAGAGTTTTCAGTTAATGAATGCCAGTGGTTGAGGATTTAGTGGATTCAGGTGGGTTGTATTTGCTTGAATTTTATACGCCATTGGCGTATAGTCATCATTATGGAAACAGTGATCGAACTATCACCATTTACTCGAAACTGGCCTGCCGTTTGGAGCGAAGCCGAATACAACGAATTTATTGAATGGATAGCCGCTAATTCAAAATCTGGAGATGTTATCAAAGGCAGTGGTGGCGTTCGCAAAATACGCTGGGCAAGTAGTGGCCACGGTAAACGAGGTGGCGCGAGAGTTATTTTCTACTCTGCTAACACTAGTAACATCTATCTGATGACTATCTACGCAAAGAACCAACAGTCTGATATCTCAGCAAAAGAACTAAAAATTATTAAGGAGCTGATCGAATGAACAAGAAAGATGAGCGCAGTATCAGCGAAGAGCTGATCGAGGCTGCCAAAGAAATCAAGGCACACAAAGAAGGTCGATTACATCCGAAAGTTGTAAAAAATGACATCATAACTGCACGTAGTAATCTCCAATTATCACAAAGCCAATTTGCGATATTGCTAGGTGTGTCAAAGCGTACCCTTGAACAGTGGGAGCAAGAACGAAGAGAGCCCTCACAGGCTGCTCAGCGTTTGATTCAGATTGCTATCCAACGGCCAGAGGTTCTTATTGAATTGTTTGGAGATGCAGCGTGAATGTTCAGTCATCCCCCTTTTGCTTACTAGATTTTTGAAGCGAACGGCCCTAAGCGATTTTTGTGAATCGATCTTGTTTCTTTCAGACTGTGTATCACGCGTGATACGCTAAAACGATGAAAAAGATAACAATTCGAGACTTGCGGAACAATGGCGGGAGCTTGATAGACCAGCTCCTTGCTGGAGAACGATTGCTTGTAACGCGTGATGGGCAAGCGGTGGCCGACCTCTGCCTAACCCCACGGCAGCCAGTGGAATCGTCAGTTCTATTACAGCGATGGAAGACATTGCCTGTGATTGATGGCCGTGCGCTAAGAGACGACATTGATAGCGTAATCGATCAAACACTGTGAATGATCATGGAATCCTTGACACGACTGTGGTCATCCTACTGACTCGAATTACTGATCCGGAATGTCTGCTGAAGTATCCGGCAATCACGACGATTACGTTAGCCGAATTGTCTGTAGGCCCTCACGTTACGATCAATGATATTGAAAGAGCAGCTCGGCAAGCTCATTTGCAACAAGCAGAATCAGATTTTGAGCCCATTCTGTTTGACGCTGCAGCGGCAAAGGCATTTGGCAGGGCGGCGAGTGATATTCGTTCTGCTGGCAGAAAAACGAAAGCACGTGCTTATGATGCGCTGATAGCCTCTATTGCCGTTGCTCAGCAGATGCCTCTTAACACAGCCGATCACGCATAAACCAGGACTATAGAGAAATGCAGATTGATGGGAGTTGTCTTTGTGGCAACGTGAAATATTCGGTTTCCGGAAATATAGGGAACATCGAGCATTGTCATTGTAGAACTTGTCGAAAAGCACATGCGTCTGCCTTCTCAAGTGTTGCAGCGGTACGTGATGCTGATTTCAAGATAACAGGCGGTGAGTGGTTGTCTAGTTACGAGTCATCCAAAGGAAAAATACGATATTTTTGTTCAACCTGTGGAACTCAAATTTACGCCAAGAGAGAGGGGGCACCAAATATTATTTTGCGTTTAGGCTCATTGGACACTGATCAAAAATTAAATGAAAAAAAACATATTTGGGTTTCTCAGAAGGCTAGTTGGTACAAGATTAACAGCGATCTACCAGAGCACGATGAGTATGAGTAAATCCTGTGCCAGAGGTTTTTATTGTTAGAAATATCCTGTCTAAGTCATAGATTTTAACTATGGGCGAGTGGTTCTAGCAGGCACACAACCGCCTATCAACTGAAATCATGGACAACGTCCGCTTACCCATGGGGCTAGGTGACGCTTAGCGTACGATATTATCCCTTTATGTTAAGTTCCGGATTATGTAGAGCTGGGCAGTGAGCGGTAGCTGTGGTCGTGCTTCCAGCGAGATTTACTCAACATGATCCTAGCGAGAAAAAGTCGCCAAACTGCAGAGTTGGGCTGGTGCAGTGACCGGCGGCTAAGTGCGGCGGGTTCAAGCTTTCATTTAAACCGCGTGCCACTCCTACACGCACGCGATGTGCCAGTAGCCACTGCAATACCCACCCAAAATGGTGAGCATTTAGGTAAGAAATCTATGGAATATTGGCGACATACTGGCTACGGAAAATCTACGAAAGCTGTTGCTAGATGTGTAGCTCGCTTAGAGCCAATAACCAACCTTTGAAAACCGCTCATTTT
>JALZUD010000121.1 GCA_023301725.1 Granulosicoccus sp.
TTTTTCGCCCCGGTCAAAAGTCAGACTGGCCGGGGTGAAAAGTCCTCAAGTAGGGTGTATGCCCACGAGATGTTATCAGAGCTCAGTCTGCTCTGCTCTATCCGCACCACCTTTACGACCGTGCTTTTTGCCATGCTTACGATCACCACGTTTCTCTTTGAGCTGATCCATTCCTGCCGTTTCCTCGGCGGATAGCACACCATCTCCATTGACGTCGAGCATGCGTTCAGTGGCAGCTTTTCGCTCAGCCTTGGCTGTGCGACGCTCATCGCGAGATAGCTCCCCATCTCCATCGGCATCGTATTTTTCTAACGCAGCCTCGTATCGTACGTCTTCCACAGCACGTCGCTCAGTGCGAGACAATTTACCATTGCCATCCACATCGAACTCGGATAACACTGATTCTTTGTGGGCTTGCCTGACAGCCGTTATCTCTGTCGCTGAGATTACACCGTCGCCGTCAGTATCGCTTAGCGCTAGCTGACTCTTGGCGGCAATAACACTACCAGTGAGTGCCGCAAATACAACTGCAGTAAGAACACCTTTTTCCAACGCTGATTGCTTTTTCATTATAATTACCATTTCCGTTTTAATTTAAGGGCTCTACACTTACGAAACATAGCGTTCCTGTGTAGATGTAATTATTATCGTCAGCAATTGTTCAGCAATTGTGCAGATATTCTGCAAACAAAAATGGATTCGCACGTTGACATCAATTACCCGCTTACCAGCATTTTTCAGCATCTGAACCAGTAGCGTCTTTTTGGCCAATGTGATTGTAAAGAAACGTTGTGCAGCCATCGTCAGATGCTTGGCTGGTGCCTGCCACAGGCATGGCTGTCAAGCTGAATGTTGTGTCATTCAAGGTCGATGACAACGTATAGAACCCCTCACCTGAGTTTGACCTCAGCACACAGTTGCTGCTGTTATAAACTCCTTGGAGAGTAAAGCAACGTTGCAGGCGCTGTGCGTTGAACATTAATAGCTGCTTAGCATCTTCGCGCCGAGACTCCTTGGCATAACCGCTAAAACTAGGCACCGCAAATGAAGCAAGAATACCCAACACCAAGACCACGATAATGATTTCGATGAGTGTGAATCCTTGATTTTTACGACATGAGGCCTTCATTATTATTGGTTTTCCACATAAAGAGATTCAACAACCGCTTTCGCATTGGCAGTACTGCCAACGCCGATAGTCTGGACTCGGTAAAGGATGACTTCTCGACCGCTTTTTGTTTGCGATCCGTAACTTGCTCCTCCCTTATCAAGACTTACTACTCCACTTCCAGCATCGGACACATAGCCGCCAATCTCCTCAACCACGTATTCAGGAGATTCGACAACACCCGGAAAGGCATTATCGTCCAGTTTTACAGAGCCAGAAAAGGTCTCTTGCCTCCACCAAAATTCGTCAACAGCACCACGGCTGAAAACACCATCTTCAGCTGCATTCGACGCAAGTAACCGCTGCTGAGCGGCTACCGAAGCACTCTGCTCTCCCACCATCAATCCGCCTTCAGCAGCTTGAAAAGCTCTGCTTCGCTGAATAGAGTTTCCAGAGAGAATCTCTGACATTTCAGTCTGACGCATGCCTGAAACAGCAACAACACCAACAAGAATCACCAGAATGAGCGTCGTTAATAAGGCTATGCCCCTCTGCTTTTGAGTTGAATAGCCAACGCTCAAGTGCGATCTATTTAATTTCACCATGATTTATGACGCACCTTACTAGTGTTTTAGTTGAACAGTAGTCTTCAGCTCATGCCTGAGCTTTTGGTCAGTCGAGGTAAACTGAGCCCCGTCAAACGTATACTCAGCATTGGCGCTCTGCACCGCATCCTTACTGCTCAATAGCAATGTGAATCGCGCTGCCAGAATTTTCTCACCAAAGGCTGTCGCGTCCGCAGCGAGCCTGTACTCGTCAACACTTCCATCATTGTCGGTGTCTACACCCCAACGAACAATCAGTTGCTCTACCTCTATTTCGTCATCTGGGCTGACTAGCTCAACAGCAGTTCCATTTGATGAGGTGCATTGGAAAGCACCGTTAGCAATTGAAAAATTCAACTCCTCCACCACACCAGTTTCAATTGCATCTCCCTGGCAATTGACAACCGAGCCATCCGCGTCGCCAGCAAGGTCAGAAGAGCCTTCGAACTTGATGGAGAATCCATCAGCATCAACACGGATGTACTGACCCTCTTCCCAATCGCTGAAAGAATCCGCTTGCAAGCTAGATGTCGCACTAGTACTAGCGATTTGGCTTAAATCAGAGGTATCTCCCGCACTAAATGCGTTATCAGTCAGCTTGATCGGCAATATGCTTGTATTGGAGTTGCTGAAATCGAGTGCTCGATAGCCGGCCTGATTGACAAACTGCCGTAACGTTTGATGAATAAAATAACTATTGCTCTGCAGACTCAGCTCAGCCTGAATAAAATTTTCAACCTTAATAGTTTGCACATATATCGTGAACCCCGTGGCAACAACAATCACTCCGATTGCCAGTGAGATCATCACTTCAATAAGCGTAAAACCTGCGCTTCTACGGTCAATGATCTTCATATTCTTGTTCGTGTATTGTAGAACTGTCGACGATTGCTACCATCAATTTCCTCCATCCAACTGACAGTGACATCACAAAACTCTGGTGTACAACTAATCTGCCCCTCGCCTGAAGGCAACAGCTCGGCCACGCTGTCGTTCCAGTTAGTCACTTCATTATCGGTAGATGAAACAGTACTTTCGCTGTTAGATGAAACAGTACTTTCGCTGTTAGATGAAACAATACTTTCGCTGTTTGATGAAACAGTACTTTCGCTGTCAGATAAATCTAACAAACCTGCAGCTGCATCACTGGAATTTGATCTTAGAAATTCGATCATTTCACTACTTAGGCGATCGATAGAAAAATGAATTCCTGAAGAGTGAGCACTGACCAAACTGTTACTTTGCATGTTCACTATGGCACCAGCTGCAACCATAAGGACAACCAAAGCAACCATTACTTCAATTAACCCGACACCTTTTTCTCTGCACGATTTAGTCATGTCTTCTTGGCTTCCCAAAGGCAGACAATGAAACGCTAGAGCTACTTTCACCCTTGGTTACTGTAGCAAGCAAAGCTGCGCTCGGAGCTCCTCTGTAGTTGAACTGAACCGACTCAAGTGAAGCGCCTGCAGTATTCTCGACACTCACTTGAAGTGCAGCTGAGTCGCTCGAGGATGTTAATACTGTGATCTCTTGTGCATCCATCGAGCCGTTCCTGTCTTCATCCACAAACGCAACCCATCCGTCAGCCCACTGGTCTGAACAGGATTCACCATTGCTGCTTGCACACATGATGACGGGTGCGCCAGCTTTTATGGCTGCACTACGCGCCAGAAAGAGCGACTGAGATAGTTCATCAGCCACAGAGCCTGCTTTGTTGTTGTCCACCAGAGCGATATAAGACGGAAAAGCGACTGTAGCCAGTATTCCGGCTATCGCGACCACGATCATTATCTCAATCATAGTGAAGCCGGATGCCCTGCACCTAGTCCGACTCATAGTGTTAACAGATCCATTTCCCGTGTACATTCAGTGTCGCTACCTCCAAAATTCAGGATTAACGAATTACGTTATTTGTATGCCGGTGATGGGTACCCTGTGAATTTGCCCCGCCAAACGGAGGCAATGTGTAGATCCAGGAATAGTCCCTCACTCGAGATATAACGACACAAGAACGAGAAAATGAAGACTTGTAAGGCTGCACAAGCATCATTATTGACCAAACACCCCTTGAGATGGCTCGTGCCCGTGATAATGATCACTGATCAGAGACAGCGGTGTTCGCTGCCTCCTGTGCGGCTTTTGCCCTACGGCATCAGCGACATGCCTAGCAACGGCGCTGGTGTGAGGACGCTCGCTATGCAACAGCGATTTGGGACGATTTGACAGGCAATTCTATGATTTAGCACCAAACAACTCCGCTGCAACTATCGCCTGACTTGCCGGTGCATTCTGATTTTTCACCGCGAACTCCAGTTCACTATTGGCCGCCAGCTTCTCAGCAACCTCGATTAGACGCTTTACGTTGGACACATTGGTTTTTGCTTCTGCTACCGGGTCAAGCCCGGATAGATCAGGGAAAGTGTCGAAATATATCGCGCTGTCGTAGCCACTGCGAATCATCTCAACCAGCAACTCTACCGTCTGTTGCGGATGCACACTACCCACCATCAAACCATCATCTCGTTTTGCATAGCCATCGTTCAAGTGCACACCTAATAGGCGAGAGTAGCGAGTGATAACCGCAGCCGAATGAGCTGGCATCTCGTCAGCGTAAAGCACATGAGCAAAATCTAGCGTCATGCCAGTGTTTTTACGATTTAACTCTTTAAGTGCCAGAAGGTTAGCGCCCACATCTGGCATCAGCGCATATGATCGAGGCTCATTCGGCTTATATTCCAATGAAATATCGATCTGCGGATTGTGGTCACAGACAACACTAAGCGCTTCAATCGTGTCGTCCCATGCACGCTCGTAGTCTAATTGAAAAGAGTAATCAAACCCGTCCTGACCAAGCCAAAGCGTCATTAGATTACCGCCCATTTCACTTAGAGCATCGACGCCTCGGAGTGTGATGTCGATCGCCTCCTGCCTCACAGCTTTCTTGGGATTTGTGAAGGCACCAAGCTTAAATCCAGGGTCGGTGTAGTAGCGCATAGCCAAGCCATTGAGTGACATACCCAGTGTGTCGAGTTGTTTGCTGAGCTCGGCAGGCGTGTCGTCCTCAAAGTGATCAGGGTAGTTGAGGTCAGCGGCATTAAGCCCATCAACCGTGCCTGCTCGCGCCAATAAATCACCAGTGGTAACGAGGTTTTTGCCCGGCCAGTAGTCTTTAGCGCCAATTTTGAACGCGTTTAATCGAGCGGCAAATCGTGGGTTCTTAACAAAGGTCATTTGTGCAGCTTCCGGTCAGAAATTGAAGAAAAACTCGCAGCAGAAGATCGCCGAAGTTCTGGAAAGAATTCTATTCCATGTTGTCAAAGATAACAAAATACTGTTAATCTGTAAATTCGTGAAGTCAAACTATTTGGAGTTAGGAATGAAAGCGACAAAATTAACACAACTAGCCACCACGCTAGCCCTTGTGGGCTTAAGCAGCGTTGCCATGGCTCAAACACTCAGCCCACTCAACTCAGATACCGAAGCTGATCGCATGGACTGGAGTGAGCTGAACGCCAAATTCGGCGAAATGCCCGCCGTGCCCGATGGCACATCTGTCGGTGGGGTGTCAAAAACGCTGACTAATGAGTACTGGCGCTCGCTGGGCGAAGGCTACGTCAATATGGCCGAAGCCCATGGCGTTGAAGTCGTCTATCAGGCGGCTGCGAACGAAGGCGACCAACTAGGCCAACTGGGTATTGCAGAGAACTTGATCACTCAGGGTTTTGACGCCTTGCTGTTTTCACCGCAATCCGATGTCAATCTTCAACCGGCTCTGGAGCAGGCTATCGCGAAGGGCATCCCTGTCCTGAATGTTAACGATGCGGTCATACCCGGCGTTGCTAACTATGTTGGCAATGTACAGAAAGACAATGGCGTTAGAGCGGCCAACTGGTTTATCGAAAACAACCCCGACGGCGGCAAGGTAGCAGTGATAGAAGGACAACCTGGTGTGTTCGCAGCAGGCCAACGCACAGCAGGCTTCACCGAAACCATTAACGCTGATGGTAACTCACTGGAAGTCGTTGCTAGCGTTCCTGCCAACTGGAGTCGTGAACTTGCGTTCAACGCCGCCACCACTATCATTCAGCAACATCCAGATCTCGTCGGCTTTTATGCCAACAACGATGGCATGGCACTAGGCGTTGTAGAGGCGGTCAAAGCTGCAGATTTGCAAGATCAAATTGCGGTCATCGGTACTGATGGAATCTCTGACGCCTATGCCTCTATCAAAGCAGGCGATCTGACTGGCACTATCGACTCCTTTCCCGTTCTGACAGGTGAAGTGGCGATGGAAGTTGTTCTTCGTTTACTGGCGGGGCAAGATCTGCCTCGTGTAGTGTCCACACCACAGGCCTTAGTGACAGCCGACAATATTGACCAATATTCAACATCGGATATGGCAGCACTGCGCGAAGTTTTGCTCAAGTAACTCTGCCAGACCGTTTCCGCGACTACCTGCCCTTCGGTCAAGGCCTTATTTTTTAGGTAGTCGCGGTACACGAGCCGATGTGAACATGATAGCCAGCAATAACAGTCCAGCCACAACCGTACCCCATGACGCATCAACGGATCGTTTGCGTCTAGACGGCATATCAAAGAGTTTTTCAGGCCATGTCGCGCTTGACAAGGTGAACTTGCATGTCAAACCAGGAGAGGTGCACGGACTGGTTGGAGAGAATGGTGCTGGCAAATCTACTTTGCTAAACATACTGTCTGGCGTGCTCTCAGCTGATAGTGGCAACATCACTATCGATGGCAAGGTACTGAATATAAAGTCACCTCTGCAAGCCCGAACAAGTGGCATTGCCATGATTCATCAGGAGTTGCAGCATGTACCTGAATTAAGCGTTGCCCAAAACATGTTTCTTGGGCGCTCAATCACACGCATGGGCGGCGCACTGGTCAACCGAAGGCAGCAAGAACGCGTCGCGCTAGAGGTACTCTCAACGCTAGATCCTGATATCGACCCATCAGCGCCTATACGCACACTCAAAGTAGCCCAACGCCAGCTGATTGAGATAGCACGAGCCTTGATGGAAGATGCCAAAGTTATTGCCATGGATGAGCCAACATCAAGCCTGACCCCAGCAGAGTTTCAGCAACTGGCTCGACTTATTGAAGACCTGTCCACTCGAGGGGTCTCTATTATTTACGTCTCGCACAAAATGAACGAGATTTTCGAGGTGTGTTCCCGAGCCACCATCTTGCGTGATGGCAGAAACATAACAGTTGCCACTCTGGCTAACACCAATGCTGCAGGCATTACAGCGAGCATGGTAGGCCGTGACTTAGTAGAGTCGACACACGTCTCCCACGCGAGTAAAGACTCTGTACTTGAAGTGAAAAATTTAAGCCGAGGTAAGCATGTTAAAGGTGCCTCTTTCACGCTACACCGAGGTGAGGTGCTGGGCATTGCAGGCTTAGTAGGAGCAGGTAGAACAGAGCTACTGCGACTGATCGCCGGCATTGACCGCCCAGATGGCGGTACGGTACACATGCACGGCAATCAGGTTGCTGGCAACGACCCACGAGCGGCTATCAGAGCCGGCATGGGATTGCTACCTGAAGAACGCAAGCGTGATGGCATCATCAGAGAGCGGCCTGTCACGTCTAATGTTGCTCTGCCCTCCTTCCGATTGTTCACCAGACTGGGGCTGATCAAACGTCGGAAAATAGCGGCAACTTCCTTGGATATTTTGCGCGATATGGATCTGCGCCCGCTGAATATCGACAAGGCTATTGGAACGTTCAGTGGTGGTAACCAACAGAAAGTCATTATTGGCAGGTGGCTGGCAGCCTCTGCAGACATCATGTTGTTTGATGAACCCACCCGAGGCATTGATGTAGGCGCCAAGTCCGAAATCTATGCACTCGTTGAAAAGCTGGCAGCCGCTGGTAAAGCCATCATCGTGGTGTCATCAGAGATGCCAGAGTTAATTCGTCTTGCTGATCGTGTGCTGGTGATGAGTGAGGGCAGTATTACCGGAGAGCTACAGGGCGACAAAATTAATGAAGGCGCCATGCTTGAACTGGCCATTGCCACAGGTTAGCTAACCCTGTTCAAAATTTCGTTGAATTGATATTTTTTGTAAGAAACCAAACAATCCAGTAGTCCAGAACAGTGAACACTATGAATAACGCGACAAATGCCACTCTGGCCACGAAAGAAGGTTTCAAGCTACCTATCGGTATGCGAGACTTCGGAACATTTATAGGCTTGGTGATTATATTTGCCGTTTTTTCCTGGTTGAGTCCGTTTTTTTTTACAGGCCCTAATCTTATTAATATTCTCCAGCAGTCATCCATCAATGCTTGCATTGCTTTGGGCATGACTCTGGTCATTGTGTCTGGTGGTATTGATCTGTCGGTGGGGCCAATCGCTGCACTTTCAGCTGTTGTTGCCGCATCCCTTATGGTGGCGGGCGTGCCTATTCCTTTGGCTGTGATGGCCGCTATTGGCGCCGGCGCCATGTGTGGCTTATTCAACGGTGTGCTCATCGCCTATGCTGGCCTTCAACCCTTTATTGTGACACTGGGCGGTTTGTCGCTTTACCGTGCTTTGTCACTAATATACACGGGAGGAAATCCCGTTTACGGCATTCCAGCTGAATTCCGAGCCTTTACCAATGGCGACACTTTTGGCCTGCCTACGCCTGTTGTCATCGTTGCTGTGATCGCATTGATTTGTTGGATTATTTTAAACAAGACTCCACTAGGTGAGTATTTTATGGCCGTGGGTGGCAATCAGGAAGCTGCCAGAATTGCAGGTGTTCCAGTAGCTCGTACAAAAATTGCCGCCTTTGTTTTCTCCGGAGTGCTGGCATCCATCGCCGCTTTAATACTGGTTGGTCGTCTAGGCGCTGCTGATCCTACTTTAGGTAATCTGTGGGAACTTGATGCAATAGCGGCTGCGGCCATTGGTGGTGCATCACTGATGGGGGGCAAAGGTAGTATTGTTGGCACGATCATGGGGGCAATCATCCTAGGATCATTACGCAATGGTTTGACCCTGATGAATGTGCAGGCCTTCTATCAATTGTTGGCTACAGGTATTATCATTATAGCGGCCATGCTAATTGATAGTGCTACACGAAAATCAGGATGAATAGAATGGGTGGCTACGACCCGCGAGCGGTCGGGGCGCAAATCAGGATGCAAATTCCCAACTTGACGCCGCTTGAGGCTCAAGTACTCGACACTATGACCGGTCGTACCGACTTTGCAGAAACTACTGGCTTAAAAGAGGTGGCCAATAGTGCGAATGTGTCGGAAGCGATGATTGTCAAGATAGTCAAGAAACTAGGCTTCAGCGGTTTTCGCGAATTCCGTCGAGCACTAACGGGCTACAACAGTTCAGAGACCGCCAACTTATACAGTGAGATTTCACCCGACGACACATCAACAGAAATTATCGGCAAGGTATTTGGTACTGCTAAACAAGCACTGGAAGAAACCTTAGCCATACTCGACATCACCGCTTTCGATCGCGCAGCCTCTATCTTGCACAGAGCTCGACATCGAGATTTCTATGGGATTGGCGGGTCTGCTCAAATTGCACGCGATGCAGCGCACAAGTTTTTACGTATTGGTTTACGTGCGCAAGTGCATGACGACGCACATATGATGTTGATGTCAGCTTCGGTACTCGGCCCAGATGACTGTGTGCTTGCATTCTCACATTCGGGCACGACAAGTGCGGTCCTTGAACCATTAGCTATAGCCCGTGACAATGGCGCTCGCACTATTGCCATAAGTAATTATGTGGACTCGCCAATGAGCTCACTGGTTGATGTTGTGCTCTGCTCTACCGCACAAGGATCGCCGTTGTTAGGTGAAAACGCTGCAGCTCGCATTGCGCAACTCAGCATTCTTGACGCCTTATTTGTAGTTATTGCACAAACAGAC
Source organism: Granulosicoccus sp. (assembly GCA_023301725.1). Lineage (GTDB taxonomy): Bacteria > Pseudomonadota > Gammaproteobacteria > Granulosicoccales > Granulosicoccaceae > Granulosicoccus. The sequence continues at coordinate 9,622 of JALZUD010000121.1, forward strand.
GCGGAAGTTTACGAAAGCAACTTATCCAAAACAATGAATGCTGTGGGATCGAGGCGGGCCCCTTAATGCCAATAGACAAAACAAATACCTTAGCAAGCGTTGTAGTCGTTCTTGGCAGCCTCCACTACGACATCATGGTTGAAGCACCACACCGGCCAGTAAAAGGTGAAACGGTAAGCGGCGAGCGGTGGTACCCAAAATTTGGGGGCAAAGGTGGCAACCAAGCTGTTGCTGCCAAAATTCATGGAGCTACCACGCGTTTAATCAGCGCCACGGGCACCGATAATTTTGCTGACTACTTACATGCAAGGCTTAATCAGGTGGGTATAACGAGCGAATACGTTGCAAGGTTAGAGAACAACGCAACAGGTATGAGCGTGGCTATCCAGGATTCCGAGGGAGACTACGGTGCAGTTATTGTCTCGGGTGCCAACCTTGCGATACCACATGATTTTCTAGGAGACGCAACACTTTGGCATAACGCTAACGTATTGCTGTTGCAAAACGAGGTGCCTGAGGCGTTAAACAAACTCGCCGCTAAAAAAGCCCAGCAACTGGGTGTAACGGTCTGTCTGAATGCCGCGCCTGCACGCGCAATGTCTGAAGAATTTTTAGAGTTAGTGGATATACTGATTGTTAACGCTGTGGAAGCAGAAGACTTAGGGAGTGATCCCGTCAATTGCTTAGATTCAGCCTTAAATGCTGCAACCCTGTTGTCAAAGCGCGTGTCCACCGTAATTGTCACTGCGGGTGGAGATGGTGTTGCCGCCTTAAGTGCAACCGGCGAATCAGTAAAGCTTGTTGCTAAGCCTATCGATGTGGTTAGCACGCATGGCGCGGGCGATGTGTTTACCGGCGTATTCTGTGCTGAGATTGCCAGCAAAGCGTCTTTGGTCTCGGCTGTGACTACAGCCAACGAGCGTGCCGCTGATCATGTGGCCTCACGATAAGAATAACCCCAGCGTTATCCTTGAATAACGCCGAGATTAAGCCGTACTTGCATTTTAACATCTTATAGATACATCAACGCTGATAGCTATGGCATGTTGCACATAACTATCAGCAAACAGCTAAGCCTGATTAGTTAGGCGTAATGTCGATTTGAAGCAATTGATCGCCTGCTGCGAAATCAAACGCCATCGCTGCTTCTTCTGTTGCTGCTTGACCAGGATGTGCAGCGATGGTGCCTGCTTCGTCATCACCAAGGTTGCCTGTACCACCACAAGGCGGAACCCAATAGTCAATTTCTAGTTGATTCAGCTCTGAACCAGCATCATAAATCGGAGCCGTCAAAGTAGCCGCTGCTGTTGGGAAAGCAGCTGAATCCACGGCACTGAAACCGTCATTCGTACACACCACCATGGAAATAACGCTCATCACCTGCGTGGCATCCGAAGGTGTCAAGGTGACTGTCGCTGTGGCTCCTGGCAGGAGTGGGCCAGGGTTTTCTGGATCAGCAAAAGCTACGGCGAAGTCACTTACGGTGGTAGTCGGAGCTGAAGTCAGCAGCTCAACCATAGGCGTGTTGTTGCCATCTTCAGCGATTGCTACCACTTCCGGGCTCGCAGCATTTCCTAATGTAAACAAGCTCACACCGCCGTTCACTTCCGATGTATGCGCAACCACAATCGGCGGCGTCATCGGCTGAGTTGTAGAGGTATTGGTTAACGTGAAGGTGAAGGTGCCATCGGGAACAGCAGCATTTTCACTTTCGCTTTCGCTTTCGCTTT
>JALZUD010000122.1 GCA_023301725.1 Granulosicoccus sp.
GAGGTAACCTGGATGCAGAATTCCAAGCACTCAACAACGAGATTGGCCGTATCGCAGAAACAACCATGTTCAATGGCGAAACTGTATTGGATAACGGCGGTTCATCCGTAACGTTTCAGATTGGTGCAAACACAGGTAGCACTAACCGTCTAGATATCGATTTGGTCAGCATTTCCTCTTTAACAGGATCAATTTCAACTACAGCTGCTTCAGATACAGCTATAGACGATATCGATACAATGATCCAGAGCGTCACATCAGCACGTGCTGACTTTGGTGCGATCCAGAGTCGATTTGAAAGTGCCATCAACAACCTTACGGTTGGCATGGAAAATCAGGCTGCGGCTCGTGGCCGAATCATGGATGCTGACTTCGCAGTTGAATCATCCAATATGACACGTTCACAAATACTTCAGCAGGCAGGTACTGCGATGGTCTCTCAGGCCAACTCAGCACCACAAAGTGTATTACAGCTATTGGGTTAATTTTCACTAGCTGAAAGATGGGGGTGAGCGCTACTTTAATAGAGCGCTCATCCCCTTTTTCCTTTTATTAAAAAGCGAGGGTTGCAAGCATGGCATTGACAGCTGCCGGAGTTGGGTCAGGGATTGACGTTGAGAGTATTCTCAGTTCACTTGGTGATCTCAACAGACTACCCGTCGTTAATTTAGAATCTAAAATCGATGAACTTGATGTTCAACTAAGCGCAATTGGAACAGTAAAAAGTGCACTGGATACCTTTCAGAGTGCAGTAGATGACCTTGGAAAAAATGCCGACTTTGGCAACTTCGTAGCAACCTCCAGCGACGAGGCTGTTTTTACCGCCACTGCTAGTAATGGTGATGTTGCTGTTAATAATGATATTGAAGTTATATCTCTTGCAACAAATCATCGCCTATCTACAGCTGCGTACGAGTCCGAGGACTCGACTGTAGAATCGGGAAGTGTTTCATTTTCCTCAGGGGAGAACTCATTCGATATAGAAATAGACGCTTCCAACAATACTCTTCAAGGTTATATGAAAGCTATTAATGATAGTGAAGATAATGACTCCGTGTCTGCAAGTATAATTGACACCGACGAAGGTAGTCGTCTAATTCTCACAGCAATTGAGGCTGGTTCCGACAATGCGATAACGTCTTCACGATCAACGACGCTCCCTCTTGGTGATACTTCATCCGGTTTCACTGAAATAAACGAAGCATCTGACGCAGTGTTGTCCGTACACGGATTCCAGGTAACGCGATCAACTAACACCATCAGCGACGTCATTGACGGCGTGACTCTTGAACTCACTGGAATAGGTACGGCCACAGTTGATACACGTCGTGACTTGGAGAGCTTGAATACTGCGATGGAAGAATTTTCTACACAATACAATGCATTAACCTCAACTCTAAGCCGACTGTCAGCCGGGGACTTGTCAGGTGACAGCCTACCTCGCAGTATAGAGACACGTGTACGAGCAGCCTTTTTCGACACAGTTGACTTAGGTGGTGGCGATACGGCAAGTGCTCTGGATATGGGATTTACTTTTGACAGAAATGGCACACTGAGCATAGATCAAAGCCGCCTCGACTCAGCACTTGAGCAAGGCGTCAATCGATATGTTGAAGCATTTGCAAAACCTGAAACCGGGTTGTCTGCGTTGTTCTCCGATTTGATTGATGAATACTCTGAAACAGGTGGCGTGATAACGGGGCGTGAAAATGGAATAGATACACGCAAAGCGACTATCGATTCGCAAATAGAGCGTATGGAATATCGCTTAGAGAAGACCAACTTACGCCTCAGACAACAGTTTACAGCGATGGATCTTGCCATCACAGAATTGAATTCCACGAGTGGTTTTCTCAACAATCTCCTTGTATAGAACATCGTCAAAATATGACAATTAATGCGTACCAATCTGTCCGGAAAGCGACTCTTGTTGAAGGTGCTAGTCCACATCAACTTATAGAGATGCTCTACGATGGGGCTTTGAGTAATATTGCTATAGCGCGCGAGCATATGTCACATGCCAAACGCTCGGATGTACACAGACATGTGGATAAGGCTCTGGCCATTGTGCAAGAACTGCAAGCAAGCTTGAAAGATATCGATAGCAACGAAATTTCAGCCAATTTGTTCGAATTGTATAGTTACATTTGCACAACGCTAATTTCCTCAGAGATGAACATGGATGATGAAGGTCTTGGTGTTTGCGCGCACCTTCTGGATGTGTTGCGAGATGCTTGGCAGGCAATTTCCCCTGAAGTGGCGGCCGCTGCGTGATGCATAGGCTAGGTGTAGATTCACTACAAGAGCTCCATGCGCTTATGACACGTATGTCTGCAGCGATTGTCAATGCAGATTGGGACGAATTAATGACTCTCGATACTGAACGCAGAGACAAGTTGAATATCGCTGCTGCTTCAACTTTTGATAGCAACAGTACACAAGCTAATACTTCGTCAACTGGTACTGATCAGGAACAAGAGAAGCAAAGGCTGACAGCAGAAATAATTGAACTGGACAAAAATATGCTTCAATCTATCAAGGATGCTAGACAGCGACTGATGATAGATAAACACGAGAAATCTGCTCAGCAAAGTGCTGCTGCTGGATATGCTCAAGCACAATCATTTACATAACCTCTTAAATACTTGCCATTTATCGCATATGGTGCAATTTAAACAACCATGAATACTGATAAATCACCCACGCAGGGAAAGTCAACCAATGAAGTTGACACAACCAGTATTTTCGCAGGAATGCAGCCTGCTTTCGAACACGCCGTGACGGGGGAATTGCACTTGGCGCAACTCGCTGACGGTAGCATCGCTAATGAATACAGCTTCGCTGCACTGCCAGACGATTGGGTAGCACAAAGGGATACGAATGGTATTGCCATTGCCATACATGCAGAAGTAATTCCAGGCTACTGGATCGATAATCAGTTTTATTCGTTTTCGCAGCTTAGTGAAATTCCACTCGCCGCCTAAAATCTAGGCTACAGTATTATCGGTATGTCATCGCGACTTGGCGAAATCAGCGCACTATCTTGTTTTGTCACATTGAGTTCTAACTCGTAGTCTTAACGCATGGCCCACCGCCTAGGCAGACCATCCAGACCATCCAGACCACCTACTCACTAGGACCTCGTCTAGCCTGTAAGGCAAGTTGCTGCAATCTGGCCATGTGACGGACAATAGCCTCTCTATCATCAGAATGAATATGTGTGTAAGTCACTGACACAGCGAAAGTTGCGTCCTTGCATTGCTCTACACGCAATACTTCCCCTAGCATCATAACTTGCGTGTTAGATGAACTCAGTTCCATAGCAACTTCCAGAAATTGACCTTGCAATGGCTCGTGATCTGAAATATACCGGATACCTTCGGATGAGAGATTTGCACGACAGCTGAACTCTTCACAGCCACCTGACACATCACTGACTTGATCAATCCGCTCAGCTAGCTGTGTAAACTGAGCTTCAAGGCTTTCCAGGTATTCTGCAACATCGGGTGCCGTTTTTTTTATTCGAATGAGCTGTGGCTTACGAACATCTCTTTGATTCTGCATATGAGACTTAATGCTAAAACGCAATCTGAACGCGTCAAAATCATCAGAAATATTTTGGAACGATTTACCATCCAGCGCTCGAATTCTTAAAGTGACCGTATCATCGATTCGAAATGACTTGCGTCGATTGCTATCATCAATGCTGTCAATTGATTTTGTGGCGGACATATCGCTAAGACTCCAAGGATACTAAGTTAATCTCAATGCGTCGATTTTTTGCTCGATTAGCACTGCTATCATTTGGTGCTATGGGTTGTGTATCAGAGAAAGCTCGTATCTCGATACGCCCGGGATCTGTAAAGCTGGTTTCAGCCAGGTAATGAACCACTGATGCGGCACGAGCTGCGGAAAGAACCCAATTCGATGGATAAGCTAAAGTTTTGATCGGCACATCATCTGTATGTCCCGCTACAATAATACGGCCTTCTGTGTCACTCAGCAGCTCTTGCAATTTTTTAAGTACCGGTATAAACCCAGATTGCAATTCGGCACTTCCAGAAGGAAATGCATCCGACTCACGTACTCTGATCATCACTCCTTCTGAGTACGCAATCACCTCAAGAACTTCTGCTTCAATTTCCTCAGCTAAGGTTCTACTGAGCAGTTCTTCGAGCTCACTCACCTCCTTTGGCAGTGGGTCCATGGTTCTCAACTCTGATCGCGAATCATCATCTGATTTTTGATTGACAATTTTCATCACAGTAGGCTCAGGTGTACCCGGTGTAAATTCCTGTTTAATTACGGATGTGCCTCGTGGAATTGCATCAGCTTTAACCTGCTTTTGTATGCCAAACGCAGATTTCATAGAACCAGCTACCTGTTTGTATTTCTGGAGATCCATTTCAGAAAATGACAAAAGCAAGACGAAAAAACACATCAGCAACGACATCAGATCTGCAAAGGTGGCGAGCCATTCTGGCAAACCCTCTTCGCATTCTTCACAAACCGTTTCTTCGCTCATGTTCTACTTCCCTGCATTCAGCGCCGCTTCGCGCATACTTTCAGGTAGGTAAGTAGTAAGAATCTGTTGCAAGACTCTAGGATTAACCCCATCCTGAATACCAGAGATAGATTCAAGAATAAGCAGCTTGTTCAGCCGCTCAGTGTTGCTAATGGCCTTAAGCTTGGCAGCTATGGGCAGAGCTATGGCGTTGGCAATTACAGCGCCATACAGTGTGGTCAACAATGCCACCGCCATAGCTGGACCAATTGACTTGGGATCGTCCATGTTTGCCAACATCTGCACCAGACCAATAAGGGTTCCAATCATGCCCATCGCAGGCGCAGCCTGACCAATAGATTTGAACATCGTGATACCGGTGTTTTGTCGCTCCAGCTCTAAGTTAATATCCTTGGAAAGCATCTTCTGGACAATCTCTGTGGCGTGACCGTCTATACACATTTTAATTCCATTCTCAAGGAAAGGATCAACGATTTCTTTGCCTTCAAGTGCCAGTATTCCTTCACGCCTAGCTGTGTTGGCTAGCGCAACTGCCTCTTCGATTAATAGCGCTGGTGGAACCGATTTGTGCTTGAATGCCTTACCAGCTACCTTGAACGAACCAAAGAACTCAGCCAGAGATATCTGCGCCAACGTGACCATGAACGTGCCACCAACCACAACGGCGATACTCGGCACGTTAAGAAACGTGCCCATACTTCCACCAAGAACAATAGATGATCCAATAACTGCGATGCCACCAATCAGTCCTAAAAGAGTTGCAATATCCATAACGTTAGACCAATTCAGCTTCGGAAGGGTCTTCCGAAACTACAGATGAAGTGATGTTGTTTTTAATGCGGCTATCTGGCGAATGCAGAGATATAATGAGTGCAGCTTCATCAGATGTTAGCCCATGTAGTTGCACCAGCTCGAATAGATCCATTCCCTGCTTTGCACTATTAATAGCAAGCTGATGTCTATCATCCGTTGTCTGGTATAGATCGCGTTGAAGAATATCTGTGGACAAGTGATCCAGCTTTACCGTTATGCGCCGTTGATTCTCGGCAAGTTTTTCTGAATTATGTTCTATTTCAGCAACGACGATACCAATACCACGTACGAGCTCTCGTTGTTCATTAGCAATCTTAAAAATTTGACGCTGCTTACTAAGACTTTCTATCTGCTGCCGGTAGAGTAGTAAACATAGCGCACCGACCAGCGCGGTCAGAGCAACAGAGATTAAAATAAGGCCGCTCATGTTGTTACCTCAGATACTTCTGGACAATGTGCCGGCGACAACTTCATGCTGTCTGTCGGTTGAATAAGTCTTATTAAGCAATCATCATCTGCTGTTCGCGCCAACCGACGACTCATGGCAACAGCTGTTGCAATAAGAATTGAAGCGTCCGCCTTCTGTAGGGGTTTTTGTATGCTTGCCGCATCTGACCAATAAGCGATGGGAAGATGATGACTAATAATTGGATTAAACAATTCACCTAGGCGCGCATTGGCATCAAGGTGGGTCAGTACACATTGCATTCTTCTGCGTTTGCAATGGCGCTCGATAAGAGAATCGACCATGGCAGATTGCGAGATCGCAGAAAGCACAAGCAAATGTCTGACGGTGTCTTCAGCTTCCGTGTTTTCTAGGTTTCGAGGAAGTTCGATAGCATCAGAATCCATTGGCAGGGTGTGGTCCACCAACACCAACTGTTTGTGACTGAACGCTGCAATTAAGCTTTCAAATTCTGCAGTATCGTGCGCATGAACCGTAGGAACGCCTAATAAGCGTCCATATGCCTGCAATTCTTCAAATGCACCTATTCTTCGTGTATCTGCACAGATAACAACAATTGAGTCCGAACCGTATTCTTTGACGTGCTGTGTAGCTAACTTCATTAATACTGTCGTTTTTCCTGCACCTGGAGAACCAGATACAATGGTGACCCCCGGTACAGTACTGCTCTTATCTGAACCAATAGGTAGAGTAGATTTAAGCAACGCAAGTGAGTGTCTTAGTGCTTCATCAGCTGAATACTCAGGTGGTGCACGCTCTACCAATTGCACCGCTAAGTTTGCCCCTAAGCCAAGGCTTAGTAGTTGTTGCAAATGCTGTTTTCGATTGGGTACGTTATTTCCCCACAAATTAACTTCCAGCCCTTTGAAGTGTTGATTAATTTGCTTGTTTTGCGATTCTATTATCTGTACCAGTTGACTATTATTTTCATCAATAACACTACTAACGGTTGCCGCAAGCTTTCTCATTTCTTGCTCAAGTACACTCTCACCATCCTGTCGAAGAGGCGCTCTTAAATCATCGGATCCCGTTGCAAAGTGCCCACCTGAAGCCGCATTACCCCTCCGCTGCTTATGGCCTTGGTCACTACTGCCTCTGCCATGTAGTCTTACCGAGCTGTCTCGGCCTTTGTCAGAACCTCCAGACACGGCAGGTTCAGATTCAACACGGTTTTCAACCTCCTCAATTGCAGCTTTCAACTGTTCTATGGTCAACGAATCAGTGGATTTATTGCCGAGCGACTTTGGTGTATCGCCCAACAGATCTGCTGTGCCTGTGTTCGCTCTCGTCTTGCTTGTGTTTAATTTACGCGATATACCACGCGGGGCACTTTGTCTCTCTGGAGGTATCGATTGCTGAGCGTTGGAATCCACAGGCGACAGGCTCGCTTGTTCTACCGATGCCACTTCATGTGGCACACTGGCATATGCCAGAGCTTCGGCATCTTCCATGTGAGCGGTCGCAATGATCTCCACCTGATCGCCAATTTTACGATTAGCAAGAATTATGGCGTCATCACCTAACGCCTGTCGTACAGCCGCTAAGGCTGCTGGCGTGGATTCAGCTGTGAATCTTCGGAGTTGCATATACTTTTATTTTTATTGTTGTCGTTGAAAGTTTTTTGCTACGCAGCTTAAGCGGTAGCTTCACCACCGATATTGGCAATGACTTTCAATCGCTTAGTTTCTGATATTTCGTTATAAGCGAGAACCTTTAAGAGCGGAATGGTATGTCGTACCATGCCCGCCAGCCATGGGCGCAGCTTAGGATTCACCAAAAGTACAGCTGGTTCGCCGTTGATTTCCTGTCGTTGTACGCTCTCAGCTAATGACTGATATAAGCGTTCTGCAAGCCCGGGTTCAATACCAAGCCCTCCACTGTTCTCAGCGTTTACTGAATTAAGACACAGAGATTCAAGTTCTGAGTCGAGCGTGATGACTGGTAAGGTGTCTTCAAACGAAGCCAGCTGACCCGTTATCTGTCGGCGCAAGGCCACTCTGACAGCTGCTGTGAGCTCTTCAGCATTTTGAGTATGCGTACCCTGCTCTGCAAGGGTCTCTGCAATAGAACGCATATCGCGAACTGGAATACCTTCATCAAGCAGGTTCTGTAACACTTTAACCACCGTAGGTAGTGGCAACATTTTAGGCACTAGATCCTCTACGAGCCGTGGAGCGCTCTTACTTAGAGAATCGAGCAATGCCTGAACCTCTTCATGTCCAAGCAGGCTGCCCGCATGTTGCGTGAGTAACTTGCTCATGTGTGTCGCTATAACCGTGCCCGGATCGACTACCGTGTAACCTAAAGACTGTGCATAGTCACGTTGATCTACGCGAATCCAGACAGCGTCCATACCGTATGCTGGGTCTTTAGTCGCAACACCCTGAAGCGCGCTACTTTCCACACCAGTACCGATCGCCATTTCTTTGTCTGGGTACAGATCGGCTTCGCCTTCAGTTACACCCAATATAGAGATGCGATAGCGAGTGGGCGGCAAATCCAGATTATCTCGAATGTGCACTGAATGAATCAGAAATCCTAGATCCTCTGTAAGCTTTCGACGAACAGCCTTGATTCGATCTGGCAGCTTGCCACCTTGGCCGACATCAACCAGAGGTATCAAGCCAAAGCCAACTTCCAACCCAAGAATATCAGCTGTCTGCACATCATCCCAACTAAGATCTTTCCTTTTTTCGGGAATCGGCTCTAATTCCTTGACAGGTTCTGGGCCTTGTAAAAACGAGTTTCGCGAATAGTAGGCATAAGCACCCAGCATGATCGCAAGACTCAGGAACACCAAATTAGGCATACCAGGGACAATACCTAATAGACCAATCAGCGCTGCCGTTATTACGATGGCCCTAGGGTCTTTGAACAGTTGGATAGAAATTTGTTCACCCATATCTTCTGCTGAAGATACTCGCGTAACGATAACTGCCGTGCCCATCGATAATAGTAGGGATGGTATTTGCGCAACCAAGCCATCGCCAATAGTCAACAATGTGTAGTTGGTGCCTGCTTCAGCAAAACTCAGATCATGCTGGCCGACACCAACTGCAAGACCACCTAAAATGTTAATAAAAAGAATAAGTAAACCGGCAATGGCATCACCTTTCACGAATTTACTAGCACCGTCCATTGATCCATAAAAATCTGCTTCCTTAGCAATGTCTTCACGACGACGACGCGCCTCTTCTTGATCAACCAAACCGGCATTCAAATCAGCGTCAATGGCCATTTGCTTACCAGGCATGGCATCTAGAACAAATCGAGCACTTACTTCTGATACGCGGCCAGCACCTTTAGTAACAACCACAAAGTTAATTATGACGAGAATTGCGAAGACGACAAAGCCGACTGCATAGTTGCCACCAATAACAAAGTTTCCAAACGACTCAATAACTTGACCAGCAGATGCGGTGCCAGTGTGTCCTTCTAGCAAAACGACACGTGTTGAGGCAATATTCAACGACAGGCGCAGCATCGTCGCAACCAACAGAACAGTCGGAAATGATGAAAACTCTAAAGGTCGCGTGGAATACACAGTAACCAGAAGAACAATCAAAGACAATGCAATATTAAATGTAAACAGCAAATCCAAACCTAGCGTAGGTATGGGTAGCACCATCATGACGAGCATGAGTAGAACTAAAAACGGAGCGCCAAGCCCCGTCATATGCAGATTATTAATAATGCGTTTAAGGTTGAGAATATTCATCGATACCTACGTTAATCAACATCTGGATCATCAAGTGACTTTGGCACTGGTATGATTCTCGGTGCAACTAGCTGGCGTCTATCGCTGAAGCTAGCTTCTTTCACTTGCAGCACATAGGCCAATATCTGGGCTACAGCAAGATAAAGTTCGTGTGGGATGGTTTCACCCACATCGCTATGCCGATATAGGGCACGCGCAAGCGGTGGAGCACTGAAGATTTGAATATTATTGTGTTTCGCGATTTCTCGAATTTTTAACGCCATGTGATCGACGCCTTTAGCCACCACAACAGGTGCAACTAGGTCATCATCGTATCGAAGCGCCACTGAGTAGTGCGTTGGGTTAACTACGATTACATCAGCGTCCGGAACATCAAGTAACATCTTCCTGTTCGCCTGCTCGCGCTGCATCTGTCTGATCTTGCCTTTTACTTCCGGATTACCGTTCTGCTCCTTTTGCTCCTCTTTTACCTCTTGAAACGTCATCCGCAATTTTTTTGCATATGACCATTGCTGATAGGGAACGTCAACCATTGCAACTATGGACAGACTCAGTACCAAAGAAAGCATAATCACGAACATCGTGATAAACATGCTATTCACCGCCTCGGTTATCGGCATAGAGCCAAGAGTTAGGAAATTATCGATATTCAACCCAAAAAGAAAATACGATAGAAAACCGAGAACCGTCACCTTCAGAATCGATTTAAGCAATTCAGCCAGGCTCTCAACACCCATTAAACGTTTCATTCCGGCGAAAGGGTCAAGTTTTTTAAGGCTGAATTTCAAAGAACCAAAAACCCAGCCTCCCATAGCCATTGGCCCAATAAAGACAGCCAAAAACATCAATGCAAGAAACGGCATCGCTATCCATATAGCGTCAATAAATGGCACAAGCAGGCTATTCAATAAACCTGAGTCTGTGAAGATATGCTCGCGCTCAATACGCCATTGATTGCGCGCTAATTGTTTGTAGGCTCTTACACCACTACCGCCGAGCATGGCAAAACCCACCAGAGACGCCAACAACATTAATACGGTATTGAGCTCCTTAGAACGCGCGACATCCCCCTTCTTTCGCGCATCCTGAATGCGTTTCGGGGTCGCATCCTCTGTGCGTTCTGCACCTGTATCTTCGCCGGCCATCAGTTGCTAAGAAAACTAGTAATAGTGTCTTGTGTAAGTCTCAGTAAATTTTCAAATGAAAACTGATACGTCGGCAACGACAACATGATGGCAAAAAACCCCACAGTCATCGTGATAGGAAAGCCAACAGAGAACAGATTCAATTGCGGAGCGGCCCGAGTGATAATTCCCATAGTGATGTTAACCGTCAACATTGCAGCCAATGCCGGCAAAGCAATAGCCAGTGCCCCGTACCAGATACTGCCGCCCCAATTGACCAATATCCAGAGGCTTTGGTTAGTCAATGTCTCACCTATGGGTATCAATACAAAACTGGCATTGAGCAACATCAAAATGGCGTGATGTCCGTCAAGCGCAAGAAACAGCAAGGTGCCCATAATTAGGTAAAACTGAGATACCACTGGGACTTGTGCGCCATTTTGCGGATCATTCATTAACGCAAAGCCAAGCCCCATGGTAATCGCGATGGATTCACCTGCCATAGTCACTGCGTTGAAGGCAATAAGTACAAAAAGTCCCATTGCTATTCCGATAAGAAGTTGTTGCAATGAAATCAGGATACTGTCAACGGACAGTGGATCCACCAATGGCATAGGACCCAATGATGGAACAATCATTAACGTAATGATCAGTGATAGGGCAACTCTGACACGGACAGGAACCTCCCCTCCACCAAGCACAGGCATGATAGAAAAAAGACCTGCAATCCGGAACATTGGCCACATCACGAGTCCAACCCAGCTGTTAATTTGTTCCGCCGTTAGTGTGAGAGCAGACACTTCACGCACCCAGAATACGTGGAATCGTACTCACGATAAGATTGTTGGTGTAGTCAAGAATAGTTTGTAACAACCAAGGGCCAGTCGCTACTAAGGCAACAACCATGGCAAGCAATTTTGGTATAAAACTCAAGGTTTGTTCCTGAATTTGTGTTGCAGCTTGAAACAATCCTATGAACAATCCAGTTACCAACGCAGCTATGAGCAAGGGAGCAGCCAACAGCACCGTAACAGTCAACGCACTCTGACCCAAATCAATCACAGTATCTGGAGTCACAGGAAAAAGCTTCCAGCCAAAGTACCAAGCACCAAATTCCAGCCGTCAACAAGAACAAACAGCATTAGTTTAAAGGGCAAGGAAATGATCAAAGGCGACAACATCATCATACCCATTGACATCAGAACACTTGCCACTACCAAATCAATAATCAAAAATGGAATAAAAAGCATAAAGCCAATTTGGAACGCCGTTTTAAGTTCACTGGTAACAAATGCGGGTAGTAGAACCCAGTACGACACATCGTTAACATCAAGAGGTGGTGCAGAATTCGACATGTTCAGGAACAGATTAAGGTCATTGTCGCGAGTTTGTCGCAGCATGAACACCCTAAAAGGCTCAGCAGCCACCTCGATAGCAGTTTGAGCATCAATTTGTTCAGCTAAAAATGGCTGAACTGCAGTGTCATAGATTTCAGTAAATACCGGACGCATGATGAACAGCGTTAGAAATAGAGCCAAGCCTATTAACACTTGGTTAGAAGGCGTTGACTGGGTACCCAGAGCAGTACGCAAAATGCCAAGAACAATAGTTATTCGAGTAAACGATGTCATTAGCAACAACATGGCTGGGAGCAAAGTCAGCGTTGTCATTAGCACTAGAGCCTGAAGACTTAGACTCCACGTCTGTCCCCCTTCACTAGTGCCATCTATAAGAATAGCTGGTAACCCAGCCTGGGCAAACGCGGCTTTGGGCACGATTAACAACGACAACAGAACTAGAGTGCCTGAAGCTCTCATTACACGCCTACCCGTGTTTTGAGTGCTGACTTGAGTTTTTGACGAAAGTCAGTCTGATCTTGTTCGACTTTTTTGTCTGTTAACGGAGTATCCAACACATGTAATGTATTGATCTGGGTCCCAGTCACGCCCAACACCAACTGTTCATCTCCAACCTGAACAACCATTACGCGCTCACGTTGACCCACAGATAAAGTACTGATCACTTGCAGACCGTGTTGCAATCCACCAGCTTGATGGCCTTGAACCTGACGCATGATTCGCGCAAACACCCAGAAAACGCACAGCACAATCAGCAATGCTGCTGCCAGCTTGCCCAGAGTTGCAAGTGGGCTGATAACCGGTCTTGCCGATTCTTGCGCGTAGGTACTATGAACGGGAATTACCCACAAAAGGCAGCAGCCCAGCAGGTAGTTTCCTGCTTGACGAGGAAACATTGAGACTTCTCCTTAAGGGTCTACCTGCCGACTCTGCGGTCAGGTTAACGTCAGTTACGGATTATTGAAACTCGAGATAACAGGGTTACTGCTAGATTCGTTCCAAATCTCAACTGAACTTACGTAACCGTTCCTGCGGACTTATTACGTCAGTTAATCTGATGCCAAATCGATCACCGACCACCACTGCCTCACCATGTGCCACCAAAGTGCCATTTACCAATACATCGAGAGGTTCATGTGCTAGGCGTTGTAGCTCTATCACCGAATCCTTACCCAGTTTTAGTAGCTCACTGATCGAGATTTTTGTTTGCCCAATTTCCATCGACAAAGTAACAGGGATATCCAACAGCATGGATATGTCGGCAATAGGTTCGTGAATCTCACTGCCATCCGCTGCACTTACGCGAGTGGACTGAGTTACAGATACTTCATCACCCAAAGTTGGCTCGTTCGCGGACTCATTTGTGGAAGAATCTGCCACAGGTGGAGCAGCTGGTTCGTCTTTCGAGGCCTCAGTTGTATCTGCATCAGCAGCGTTGTCTGTTTCATTTTCAGCGCTCTCAGTTTGCTCAACTGGATCGATTTCTTCTGATTCGTTTTCGGCGTTTTCGGCGTTTTCTTCAGTCATAACATTAAGAGCTCACCGGTAGATGCCAACGAGACACACTGGCTGAAACTTTACCCTTTGAATTTCCTACGTGAGCATCAAAAAGTGGCATATTTTGCGTTAGAAAAGAAACTGTCTGTACATCTCGCAGTGCAATAAAATCACCTGGCTTCAATTCAAGTAGCTTGCCAAGAGTAATATGTGATTCAGCGAGTACACCTCTAATTTCCAATTCACAGTTCAGTAGCTCACGCTGCATAGCTTTACCGAATTGCTCGTCTTGCTTTACAGGGGCGGTCTTCTCTTTTTGTAACTGTGAGCTAATCGGGCTAAGCATCTCGTAGGGATAGACGACCTGACATGGTAAGTCTACATCGCCCACACTCATGGTCATGATACTTGTAACCATGATTTGTTCCTGAGCTACGTTTGCTAATCGTTCAACATCGACTCCGCCAACGATTGAAGTATTTACATTTGATATCATTGACCAGCCGGTTGTTATTGCTCTAACTGTTGCTTCGGTTATATGTTGTAACACCCGTAATTCAGTTCGCGACAACTTACGCGCCTCTTCAATAGGAACCAGTTCAGCTGTGCCACCAAAGTAGCTATTCACTATAGAAGACACAACGCTGATATCCATACAAAACCACGCCTCACCACTCAAAGGTAGCAGGGAGATTTCATGCACCGTTCCGGTTTTTCCTAGTGCCAACACACACTGCGAATACTTGCTGCGTGTAGTCACTTGAGCTGACCCACGAATGGGAATTTGCAGGCGTTCTGCTAAAGCCACGCCCATTTCGTTGGCAATTCGCTCACTGATAAGGTCCAACACAGGCCATTGGGTATTAAGTTTATGCCCCGGGTGTACAAAATCATATGCAATTGCTTCGTGGTGCTGCTTCTCCATGTTTTCATATAGCCTTGTTTATTTCTACTGCATAACCAGTCGAGTTATAAAAACGTCGTGCACCTTTTCAGGTTCATGGTGACGCTCGACTATTTCAGCTATCAAACTTAACGCTGTTTCGCGTAAAAGTTGTTTTCCTTCAACCGTTGATAATTCACTAGCCTCTTGCTCTGATAGCAAATCGAGGACCACATTTCGCAATTCCGGGTCATGATCACTCAGTATAGTGAGCACCTCTTCGTCATGTGTGGCCACAGTCATCTCAATCATTAGAAATTTTGCGCGAGATTTCCCCTGAAAATTAACCACAAATTCTGGTTGCATGCTGTAGTAATAGATGTTTTCTGGCAACATCTCTTCCACGGGCATAGCTGCTGCCATATCCGCTTTATCTTCAAGTGCACCAGTGAAGTGCAGAGCAGCAAACACGCTTCCACCCACAATAATCGCAAGACCAAAAAAAGCGATAACACCAATGATTATTTTCTGCTTCATGCCCGATTACCAGTGACGCGCTGACCCACGTACGCGAACAATAAATTACACATAGACATCATAGCCACCTCGTATCTGCCCATTCCTATCGACTAGCAAGAATCCTTCCTTGTCGTTAGTTGCTGCTGTTTCGACTACACTATTTTCATTTTTTCGCGTTTGATCTGCTAACGTTGACGGATTTTCACTCTCTTGCTCAGCACCTTCTCCTTGCTCAGGGTTCGTCGCATGTCGATCATATCCGTTGCCAGAATTTTCGCTACGCCCGTCTGAGATATCTACCTTTACTCCATCATGCCCTTGTGCAACAAGCTGTTCTCTCAGCCTGGGCAGCATTGAATCAAGCGCCTCTCTCGTTGAACCTTGAGCTGCGACAATTGAAATATTCATCTGTTCATTCTCAAGCCCAATAGAAACAGAAATGGGTCCCATTCCGCTTGGCGTTACATTAACCACAGCCTGCTTTACATTCTCGTTGACCATCCAGCGAATGTTACTCACCATGGCTTTTTCAGAATCACCTTGTAAAATCGGTACGTTTGCCGGTGCAGTGGTAAGTTGAGCGTTACCAGCGTCAGTTCGTTGCATAGCAGGTGTCGTTACAATGCCACCAAGCGTTGACTGCAACATGTTATCCGGCGAAGATTCTCCTGCCTCTTGAACATTAGCGTTGACACTGACTGATGCCAGCGCTTGTTGTTGAGCAACTTGCTTTAAGCGAGCATGATCAACTTCCAGTGCTTGCTTTTGCTCGAAAGCTTGTTGCGCCAGTTGTTTGGCATCAGCTAGCGTGTCGCTTAGGGTTAGACTGCGTTGCGCAGACAATGAAACCATCGGATCGATATCTTCAAGTGCCGGTGTGACTTGTTCTGAATTAGCTTGAAGCGTGGCTGCAGAGCTTACCGATTGCCCTTCAATCTGTACCTTTGATGCGACTGCTAAGACCGCTGAGGAAGAGATTTGAGCCGCAACAGCAATTGGTGGAGTGCCCGTAGGTGTGACTTTGGCCATCTCAGTCAGAGTAATGTCGCTAGCGATATCTTCGGTTTGCGATGCTTCAGCTCGGTTGAGTTGTTGCAGTTGGTGAGCATGTAATTGCGCTGGCATTAATTCTATCCCAGCATCAAGCCCATTCATTTTCACTGTAGATAATGCAGCGGGCTTTTCGGTATCTGTTTGCACAGTATCCACGACCAAACTAGCCACCTCTGCGGGATCTACTATTGACCCCATAGCAGCTACATCAGCTACGACCGCTTCTTCAAGCTCACTTTCGCCGAACTGTTCGGAAAGTTCTAATGTTGCATCATCCGAATTGGTAGATTCGGTAGTGTGCATCTTATCCACATCACTGCTTGTCGTTTTTTCGGGCTTTGATGCCGATGTGTTCACAGACCTCTTTGAATCAGAAGTCGTCTGTGTTTGTTTTTGTGAAGAATCTCCAAGCTTTGAAGCCGCTGGGTCTGCATTTTCAGTCAGATCATTCGATGTATTAGCATCGTCTTGTTGCGACTTAGCAGCCGTAGAGCGTGTCGACTGCTGCTTCCCATTTGCTCGTGATAGCTCTCGAGAGAATGCATTATCACTATTAGCCTCGCGACCAGACTCACCCATCGATGCTGAATTACGAGAGATGCCTTTGGGCTGCGGACTAAATACAGCTGAAAGTAAATTTGGGCTTGCTTCAGTCATTGTCCTGGCCTTGTTGCTCGGATGTAGAATTTATAAACTGTTGCCGCGCTGCATCATCCATTTGTTGTTGCTCGTATAGAGCAATTTGCGTCGCGATCTCTTCAAGTTTCTGTTTGCTAACAATTTCAATAGCTGCATGTTGAGCCGATCTATGCACGTGCTCTTCGCTAATCGCTTGAACCAGTTTGGCTTTCTCTTCTCGAGCATTCACAATTTGCTCGATCCTAACCGACAATTTTTCAACAAAACCACGCTGTAAAGACAGATATTGTGGAGCCACTCGACTACCAATAAGACTTCGTTGATATTCTTTATTTACGGATGTCAACTCAGCACAATGACTATCGAGTTGTATCAATTTGGCCGATTCAGCATCCAGCTGCCGGCGGGTTTGTTCCACACGTTTGCCTGTGAGCTTTTCTAGCTTTTCCAACTGTGCCGACTTCATTTTTACATCCCGTTTAATACCTTCAATACAGGCTATCGGCCACAAACGTGATGTATTCAGCAAAATATCGAGCTTGCAGAGTTACCTAGCGTTACACAAACGGGTACAGCTTCTTGGAAGCAACTTCACACTATAGAAACAGGTACAAATGATTAAACATTATCATCCCCACTTCCGTGGGGATGACCTACAAATCTGTGAGGATGAGCAGCTAATCCCTAGGCATGAACTGCAAGCCTGTGGCGATAGCAAGCTAATCCTTGGGCAAGATCCGCTAATGCGAGCGGATGGTAGTTAATTCCTGAGAATAACTTGCTGATCTGTGGGGATGGCGAGCTAAAGTGGGTGCCATTCCATTAAGCTTTAATGTTGACTATTTATTCTTATCAGCTTTTGAGTTATCCACAATGTTGGCAAGTTGCTGCCTACATGTCTGCAGATCGACATTCTCTGTCATAGTTTGTTGCAAAAAACGCTGTAATTTTGGCCAAAAAGCGACAGCCTCATCAAGCACTGGGTCACTGCCTCGCTGATACAAGCCCACACGCAGCATCTCTTCTTGTGCGCGATAGGCTGCGGCGAGTTTCAAAACCCGTCTGATAACCGATTCTTCTGCGACCGAGTTAACCGATGAGCGAATACGACTGACAGATGCGCCAATGTCTATCGCCGGGTAGTGCGCCGCATCAGACAGCTCCCGAGTAAGCACAATATGCCCATCAAGAACAGCTCGCGCCGAATCCACCACTGGGTCGTTCTGATCGTCTCCTTCAGCCAACACAGTGTATATTGCGGTTATCGAGCCGCCCGACGCCATATTACCGGCACGTTCTACAAGCTGTGGCAGCATGGCAAATGCCGACGGTGGGTAACCTTTACTGGTTGGAGGTTCACCGGTAGCCAAACCAATTTCACGTTGTGCTTGTGCAAATCGTGTGAGTGAATCGATTAGCAATAACACCTGTTTACCCTGATCACGAAAGCTTTCAGCGATGGCAGTTGCCAGCATAGCTCCTTGCAAACGAAGAAGCGGTGGTTGATCAGCAGGTACGGCAACGACAATCGCACGCGCCATGCCTTCTTTACCTAAAGTCTCGCGGACGAAATCATTGACCTCACGACCACGCTCGCCGATCAGTCCAATAACGGTTACCTCCGCTTCGCTATGCTTTGTCATCATGCCCAACAGCGCACTCTTACCCACTCCAGAGCCCGCAAACAAACCCACACGCTGTCCTCGTCCGAGTGTCATTAATCCATTGATAGCGCGTACACCTACATCAAAAGGAATGTTTACCGCAGCGCGACTTAAAGGATTTACCGGCTGGCCCATTAGCGATACTCTATGACTCACAATCACTGGGCCTAAGCTATCAATCGGTTCACCTCGTGCATCTATCACACGGCCCAGTAAGCCGTCACCCGCAGGAGCCGTGGCTTGCCCTGGCATGGGTCGAACTCTGGCTTGAGAACGCAGCCCATCTATTGGGCCGGCTGGCATAAGCAATGTTCTATCGCGATTAAATCCGACAACTTGTGCCTCTAGAGGCTGATGTGAATCTGTATCAATCAGACAACGTGAACCAATTGCGGCCTGACAACCTACCGCCTCCAATGTGAGGCCACGTAATGTACTAAGACGCCCCTCTACAGGCAGTTCGGGTAGTTCATTTTTAGCCAGCTGCGCACGCCTTTCACTGAGCTTATCTTTCAGCGCTGACATATGATCTATTCTTCAACGTTTTCAAGGTCAGGCGTATCCGATGCCTCAACAGTACATTTGCCTTTATTGATGTAACCGGTGAAACCCAGTTCAGCGGCAACGCCTTGCAACCAGTCGTCTATCCCCACGCGAACGATGCTGGATCCTGATTCTATTCGGCAACTGCCTCGCCCAAGTGCTGGATCATCAGCGAGCGTAAATTCAGTAGGTAACGACACTTGTTGTCGCACGCACTCTGCATCGTCAGGATGTAAGAACACACAGCTTGTGTCGGCTTTATGAGCATGTAACTGTTGTAAACCCGCCTTCACAAGCTGCGCAATCAGTGCAGGCTCTATACTGAGCTCTTGCCTGATCACCAGCTTTGCAATGTCCATGGATAAACCAATAATTTCATGTTCGAGCTCGGTGTCCTCTGCAGTTTGTGAAGCGTTTTTCAACGCTTGAACAATATCGCCCAACTCCTGCACATGCTGTTGCTGTGTTGCGCGACTTGCATCAGCGAGACCTCTCTCGTAACCCTCATCATAACTGGCCTGCAGCATGTCGGCAGACGCAGTGGCGATAGGTATATCTTCACTCATGACTTTGCCAGGAGCCACCAGATCGAGCTTTAACGAGGCAGCACTCGGACCGCTGACAGCGAGCCGCTTTAATGATGCACTGCCTAGTAATGGAGTGACTGTTGCGCCTTGTTTAGCGGCGCCTAAAGTACCACGTGGAAATTCAGGAGCTTTCCATCGAACCACTTTTCTGGATTCTTCTTCACTGAGCACTCTAAACAAAATCGTCTCCTTTGCCACCCAGTGAAATCTTGCCTTCTTCGGCAGCTTCCTTCGCTGCTGTCAAAATGGAGCGCTGCGCCTCTTCTACTTCGGTCAAGCGAACAGGGCCCTTTGCCTCCAGATCGTCTTTGAGTAACTCCGCAGCACGTGAAGACATATTGCGAAAGATTTTATCCTGCATCTCTTCAGACGCACCCTTCAACGCAAGAATAAGATCTTCATTACTCAACTCGCGCATAAGAGTCTGCGTATCTCTATCAGTGACAGCCAGTAGGTTTTCAAAGATGAACATACCTTCTTTAATTTGCGCAACAATATCTGCGTCCGCCTCCTCAATGGCACCTAATATCGCCTCCTCTGCATCCTTTGATACGCTATTGAGGATATCAGCCACTGCGGTAACACCACCAAGCCCAGATATCTCTATTGTTGCGTTGCTCTCAAACAGTTCTTGAATGATTTCATTCAGATCGGTCAAGGCCGCAGGGTGAATTTTGTCGAGCTTCACAATTCGCAGCATAATGTCAGCACGAATTTCACTATCCAGCAAATCTAGAACAGCACCAGCTTGCTTCGATTTCAGCTGACTTAGTACGGTCGCAATAATTTGAGGGTGCTCTTTAGCGATAATTTTTGCCACCACTCGCGGATCCATCCACTGCAAAGAACTCAGTCCTGAGTCGTCGTCCATAGGACCCATATTGGCCAGTACGCTCGTTGCCTTATCTTTGCCTAAGGCACGCGTGAGCGTTGATTTGAAATACTTGGCAGATTCAAGTCCCAACGACGATTCATTGCGAACACGATTTATAAATTGATCTAACGTGTTGCCAATCTGACTTTGAGTGACGCCATTTATTTCAGCCATGGCCTCACCCACAGCTTGAACCTCTTCAGGCTTCATGTGCTTGAGAACAGTTGCAGCTTCTTCTTCGCCCAGAGCCATTAATAAAATAGCGGCTTGCGAAGAACCGCTAAGCTCTATCTGCTCACTAGCTGGATCCTTTGGAGCGTCAGATTTTAAAGCCTGTTCAGCCATTATGTTTCCGACACCCAGTCCTTAACTACTTTGGCAACACGTTTAGGATCTTCAGCGGCCATAGCTCTCGCCATATTTAAAATGTCACCATAAACTACTGGAGGTGGATCTAGTGAGGCTGGTGAACTAGAAGCAGCTTCAGATTTTTTCTCAGCAGCTTGTTCTGCTTCGTCGCTTCCTGCAGCCAGAGCCAGCGCTGCAGGAGCCGGCATCAAGCGCTTGGCTGCTGGACGAACTACCATCAGCACTAGTAGCAGCACGGCCAATCCAACCAGAGACTGACGCACCATATTCCATAACCAAGTCTCTTTCCAGATGGGTAAAGGCTCGATCGGCACTAGCTCTTCAGCCGGTTGGAACGAGCGATTAAACACAACAACGCTATCACCGCGCGCTTCATCAAAACCCACAGCTTCTTGCGCCAGAGCTGTGTACTCCGCCAGCTCCTCTTCAGTGAGTGGTGTTCGAACAGGCACACCGTCTTCACCTAATTCAAATTTATCATCAATTATGACCGCCGCAGACAAACGAATAATGGATCCTTGAGATTGTCTAGTATGACGAATGGTTTTATCCAGTTCATAGTTCCTTACCTCTGAGGCACTTTCATTGGTGACCGCCTGCTCTGCGTCGTTACCAGGTCCTGGCACGCCAGGATCAACCTCACCATTACCCGGTGGCTGATTGGTTAATGCACCAGGCACACCCGCCGCACCACCACCACGGTTTAGCTGAGTATCGACTTGTTCACTTCTTAGCTGGGCTGCGTCGGGTTCAAAAAGCTCTTGCGTTTGTTCATTGGTACTGAAATCTACATCAGCGGTTACGATGGCTCGAACGCTACCCGCACCCACAATCGGTATCAACAAAGATTCTATGCGTTCTGAGTAAAGCTTTTCGAGTTTACGTGAGTAATCAAATTGATCACCCGTTGCTCCGCCTGTGGAATCATCACCTGAAGACAACAATCGCCCCCATTGATCCACCACAGTAACCTGCGCGCTATCAAGGTACGCAATACTTGAAGCCACTAGATTAACAACAGCATTCACTTGTTCGCTTTCAACACTACGCCCCGATTGTGCCTTGATCATCACAGACGCTGAAGCTTGTTCACGATCTCGCACAAAAACTGACTGCTTAGGTATCGCTAGATGGACACGTGCCGATTCAACATTTCGCATACTACTAATAGTGCGAGACAACTCAGTTTCGAGTGCATGCTGATAGCGGGCATTTTCGTTAAAATGACTAGTTCCCAAAGCGGGCTGTTCTTGTAATAGTTCAAGCCCCATTGATTGGGTAGCAGCACTGAATCCAGCTGCTGCCATACTCATTTGTACCTGAGCGGCTTGATCGCTAGGCACCATAACCAAGCCAGTGGTAGGGTCAAGCTTGTATTCAATTTGTTGAGAAGTAAGCATTTCTATAATTTGCAATGCATCCTCTCGACCACCTTGCTCACCAATGGGTACAAAGTTTGGTTTCATTCCCCATAGAATTAATCCAACTCCTAAGGTCAACGCTGCTGCAACAATGAGCAATGCGCTTAGTTGAGGTGCTACTAATCCACGCGCTATGGCGGCAACAACAGGGCTTGCCTGTGGATTGGCTACTTGTGTATCACTCATTCGTGACTAGTCCGGGAAAAATCTATTAGGGGTGAAAAATGGCATCTACAACGGCATTCTCATAATTTCCTGATAAGCGTTGACCATTTTGTTACGAACTTGTGTCAATGCTTCAAAGGAAATACGTGCTTTTTGAGCAGCGATCATGACATCTGCCAACTCCACGTTAGGGTTGCCTGCTTCAAACGATGCACGCATCTCTCTCGATTCAACACTGCGAGTGTTGACCGCCTGCAAGGAATTTTGCAGCATGTTGGAAAAGTCGATCTGATCTGCCATTGGCCGCTCATTAGAGCCAACGGCTTCAGAAGGCGGAATACCCGCGTTCTGCGCCATATCGCGCAATTGAACCAGCAGTTTATTAGTGTCTATAGCGTTGTTCATCTCGGCTCCTACCGTGATCTCAAATGCAGTGGAGCAAAGCGTGTGCCCTTGATTCAATATCGAACGCGACTGTAGATAAGCTTACCGTTACATGAATGTGACCTTGTTGTCGTTTCTCACTATTCGCGCTTTAACTTAAGCTCGAATAGATGCGACTGACCGTGATATCAAAGCTTTAGCCAAAAAAAAGCCCTCACAAGGAGGGCTTAAATTCTAGATTTAGACGATTAGCGCCTAACTGTTATCAGCAACCCCACCGTCTGCCGCACCAACACTGTCT
>JALZUD010000123.1 GCA_023301725.1 Granulosicoccus sp.
GGCAGCATTCAAGCTAGCGAATTGGGCGAGAGCACCACCATCACACACGAGCAAATCAGGCCAGTCACACTGCAACTGGTTATTCGTGACGGCATAGCAAGCCCGTCGCACTGGCAGCAAATACGCGAGGCCGAAAATTTACTACGAGAACGGTATGGCATTCAGCTTGAAGTGGTGGTTATTCCTTAGAATCACAATAAGCTGCACCATATCTCATTTTTTTAACCGCAATTATCAATACAAGTCATATTTCTCGATTTTTAATTAACAAAAATTCACATTATCTACTTTCAACAAGTAGACTGGCCTACGAATGGAAGCCACCCGACTGACTGTACTGACTGGGCCACTCTACAAATGAAGACTTTCAAGACTGCCGACTGCTCGATAGAATTTCAACAGTATGTTCAAGATCTGTACTCCGCTGAGAGTTTTCAAACTGCATTCCAAGCGTTTGAGCAACGAGCGCAACACTTAGGCTATGAAAGTTCTCTATACACTTACATTCCCAAAGTGATCCTCGACACTGGTTTCGCAGTTGAACCAGTTTTTCAAGTATCTGAAAATTACAGCCCGGGATTTTTAGAGCACTATGGAGATAAGCGGCTCGACAAGTCAGACCCGTTAATACGCGCGGTTGAAGCAGGTATTGATCAACCCATAGATTGGTGGGGTGATGTCTGTAACACGTTCACCAACGGTGAACGCGCAAGTCAAGACGTCATAAAAATTTCAAAGCACTACGGGATAAAAAGTGGAGTCACCATCCCACTAATGTCAGGCAGCTGTGGAATTGCCGGAGCCAGCTTTATTAATTCGGAATCTAGCCACTCGCAGAGCCCCGTTAATCCCAATCTAGAGCAATTGATTCTGTCGACTCGCCTGTTTCACAGCATGGTTCAATCGAATGCACTCTTTAAAGGCAAGTTCGCCAGATCGTTGCTGGACAGCATGAGCGACACTGAAAGGCAATTTCTGGCTGGACTGGCACGTGGGTATTCGCCCTCCGAAATCGCTTACGAATTAGGTACCAGCCCGCGTTACCTAGAGCAAGTCATGCTGAAAATTCGCCGGAAACTCTCTGGAGTACATTCGACGTCGGGCATGCCAACCATCAACAGAAATCAATTGCTCTACTACGCAGGATTGATCAACATCGTAGAACATGACAACCAGCGCAAACAAGCGTAGCCATCAGACGATTGCAAAATCCCCTCTAATAAGTTAACTTCGCTGTTGGTTTAATCTTCGGGGCGGGGTGGAATTCCCCACCGACGGTAGGGTTGCAATTAGCAGTACGCAGCCAAGCCCGTGACCCGTAAGGTGAAATGCCCAATCAACACGCAAGTGTTAACAGGGCATTTTGCCAAGCGGTGGATCTGGTCAGAGTCCAGAGCCGACGGTTAGAGTCCGGATGAGAGAAGGTTGATCACTGATGCCAGCTGGCGCGCTACACCTAAACGTGTGCGCATGCCAGCTGGCGCGTGCGCCTGTGCACAGCCGATATTTTGGTGAGCACTGGTACGCGCAGTGCTCGCTGCCGCCCACGACTAGTAAGCGTTGAACTGTATTTGCGCCACAACAAACTGGCAAGAATGCAAAGTTCATCAAGAGTTTTAGTCAAGGGCGAGGCTTTGCAATAGGCAATTCCTCGGTGTTTTGGGCAATTGTTAGCGAGTGCGGTAGAGCCATCAACGAATCGTCCCACGAAGTTTTTATGCAGCGAGCGCTGGAGCTAGCCAGTTTTGGCGTCGGCTGTACCAGCCCTAATCCCTTGGTAGGTTGTGTTGTCGTGGTCGACGGCATGATCGTTGGCGAGGGCTGGCATGCCATTTATGGTCAGGCGCACGCCGAAGTCAATGCTATTTGCGACGCCTTAAAGGTTCGTGGAATAGCCTCTGATGCAGCCATTGGCGAGCAAGGCAAGAACGCTCTGCAAGGTGCCACATTGTATGTCACCCTGGAGCCGTGCAACCATCACGGGTTCACACCACCTTGCACACAGGCCATCCTGCATGCCGGAATCGCCACCGTGGTGTACGCCCTACCCGACCCCAATCCGAAAGCTGCTGGTGGTGCAAAGCATCTTGAAGCACACGGCGTAAAAGTTGTACACGGTGTGCTTGAGCAACAAGCCAGATTCCAGAACCGGTTTTTCGTCTCCTACGTGGCGCGCAAACGCCCTTATGTCATTGCCAAATCAGCCACAAGCCTCGATGGGCGCATTGCCACACAATCAGGCGATAGCCAATGGATCACCAGTGAAGCATCGCGGTTACGCGGACATCAATTGCGCCAATCAGTAGATGCCATTATTGTCGGAGCAGACACCGTCATCGCAGACGACCCAAGCTTAAGTACGCGCCTGCCCTCCAACATGTGCCACAGCGACAATATTCGCCACCCTCGCCCAGTCATTCTCGATAGCAAAGGGCGTGTACCCACGAACAAACAACTCCTCTCTGGTTGCACACCCCACACTCGCACCCTCATAGCCACCACCGAGGCCATGAGTGCTGAGCACCGGCATACTCTGGAGTTAGCAGGGCTGGAGGTGATCAGCCTGCCCGAGAACCCCTTGGGCAAAGGCGTTGATCCCTCCGCTCTTTTAGGTGCCTTAGGGCAACGTGGTATCCAAAGCGTTTTGCTTGAAGGCGGTGCCGGTGTGCAGGGTAGCTTTCGTGATGCCGCACTCATCGATGAGGTGTGGGCGTTCATAGCCCCTATGCTCATCGGCGGCGCAGATGCCCCTAGCGCGTATGCGGCAGCGGGCTGTAATAGCCTGGGTGAGGCCACCCGATTATTCGATGTAAAACTGGAGACGCTCGGTGATGATGTTCTGGTGAGGGGCCTGGTAGAGGGCACACAATTCACCCTTGGACTCGATACGAGTAACCCAGCATGAGCACAGCTTCGTATTTACAGCTGCGCACGTTACTTATCAGTACCCCCACTAGGTAGTTAAAAACCATGTTTACAGGAATCGTTGAAGAGCTAGGGCATGTGCGCGACTGCCGACGCGAGGGCGAGGGCTACACCTTGTCGGTAAATTGCTCAACCGTTCTCGACGGCACTATTCTGGGCGACAGCATTGCGGTGAATGGCGTTTGCCTGACAGTAACGGCTTTGGATGCAACTGGTTTTGTGACAGGCCTAGCACCTGAAACGCGCAATCGCACTGCCTTAGAATCGTTGAAAAAAGGATCGCCAGTTAATCTTGAACGTTCGGTCACGCCTAGCACTCGAATGGGTGGGCATTTCGTACAAGGTCATGTCGATGGTACAGGCTCCATACGTGAATTTCGTAAAGACGAAGATGCACTGTGGGTCACGATTGCAGCACCGGCTGAACTGATGCGCTATGTCGTGGTTAAGGGCTACATCACTCTCGATGGCACCAGCCTGACGGTGGTGGGCGTTGGCGATGACTGGTTTAGCGTCACCTTAGTGGCCTATACGCAAGCACATATCGTGTTGCCCAGCAAAAGCGTGGGCGACTTGATCAATATTGAAGTCGATGTACTGGGAAAATACGTTGAGCGTCTATTACAACAAGGCGCATTTGCCTCGGGTGCTCAATCATCAGGAATTACGGACGAATTACTAAAAGAACACGGATACAAGTAAGTTTATGAGTGACACATTGTTATCTAGCGTAGAGGATGCGCTTAAAGACTATGCAAAGGGCCGCATGGTCATCATCGTTGACGACAAGGATCGTGAAAACGAAGGTGATCTGGTTATCGCTGCAGATTTTGCAACACCTGAAGCCATTAACTTTATGGTCACCCATGCACGTGGGCTGGTGTGTGTAGCCATGCGCGGCGAGCTTCTCGATCGTTTGCAAATTCCTATGATGGTGCCACAGGCACAAAACAGCAGCGGCTTTGGCACAGGCTTTACCTTATCGGTCGA
The DNA here is from genome assembly GCA_023301725.1 of Granulosicoccus sp. Classification (GTDB taxonomy): domain Bacteria; phylum Pseudomonadota; class Gammaproteobacteria; order Granulosicoccales; family Granulosicoccaceae; genus Granulosicoccus. Next base: position 3,916 of record JALZUD010000123.1, read on the forward strand.
AGCGGCGAAAGGCGTGTCTACCGGCATCTCTGCAGATGACCGATCGGTCACCATAAAAACACTGATCGACCCTGAGTCAACGCCTGCCGACATAGCCACTCCAGGGCATATGTTTCCGCTACGTGCACGCGACGGTGGTGTGCTTGAACGTCGTGGGCAAACTGAAGCCAGCGTCGACATGTCCATCTTGGCAGAGCTGACCCCTGCAGGTGTTATCTGTGAAGTGATGCGCGAGGACGGCACGATGATGCGACTCACAGAACTTAAAGAGTTTGCACAAACGCACTCGCTGCATGTCATTTCAGTGGAACAGCTGGCACAGTACCGAATGAGCTTAGAAGAAGGCGCAATAGACAAAAGCGCGGCGGTAAGCCCAAGTACCTGCAACACGGCCACAAAACCACACAACGACGGCTCTGCAGACATCATTGAAATAGGTCGTAGCCAACTGCCAACCGAGCATGGCAGATTCGACATTATTGTGTTTCGAGATAGGCAAGGTCTTGAACACAGTGCGCTAGTACGTGGTGATCTTTCCCAAGGTGCACCCATGGTGCGCTTGCACTCAGAATGCCTCACCGGTGACGCTTTTGGTTCATTGCGCTGTGATTGTGGACCACAGTTAAATTCAGCAATGCAGATGATTGGCGAACAAGACAACGGTGCCATCATCTATCTTCGCCAGGAAGGTCGTGGCATTGGACTGGGCAATAAAATTCGTGCCTATACCCTGCAAGATCAAGGTATGGACACTGTAGATGCCAACGAGAGCCTCGGCTTCCCAGCTGATGCACGTGAATATGGTGTTGCGGTAAGCATCTTAAAATCACTAGGTGCAAACAACGTTACCCTGCTAAGCAACAACCCTAAAAAACGAGCAGCATTAGAAGATGCAGGCGTAGAAGTCACGCAACGTAAAGCTCTGGTAGCAGGTTCGCAGCAATACAATGAGCAGTACCTAGAAACCAAAGCGCGGCGTATGGGGCATAATTACGAGGAAGATGCGTAAACCTCTGAACCTCATTCGCACATAGGCGGAAAATCCATTCCTCCCATCGTATGGATCCCTACCTTCTTAGGTATAAACACTACTCTCCAACTAGGACAGCACTAAACCATGGCAACAACAATTGAAGGCAAACTGATTGGCACGGGCCTAAAGATTGGTATTGTCGCTACCCGCTGGAACGACTTCATGGGCTTGCGCATGCTCGAAGGTGCCAAAGGTGCGTTAATCCAGCACGACGTAGCTGACGACGATATCACCGTGGCAATTGTGCCCGGCTGCTTTGAGATTCCACTGGCTGCAAAGAAAATGGCAGACAGTGGCAAATACGATGCAATCGTGTGCCTGGGTGTGCTAATTCGTGGTGGCACCATTCACTTCGACCTGATATCCAGCGAAGTGAGCAAAGGCATCAGCAACACCGCTTGGCATGCCGGTATACCTGTCGCGTTCGGTGTTATCACCACAGAGACTATTGAACAAGCCATAGAACGCGCAGGCTGCAAAGCCGGCAACAAAGGCGTAGAAGCTGCCCTTGCTGCAGTGGAGATGGCTAACTTGATGAAGCAGTTGTAAGGTTATTTGACGAGCCGAGGTCCACTTGACCGCGGCTCACGCCCCATGGCATAGAACTCATCGTTAGGTAGCATATCTGTCAACCCTGCCATGCGGTTAGACAACGCAAAAAATGCCGTGATAGCACCGATATCCCAGATATCCTCAGTGCTGAACCCGTGCTCGCGTAGCTCATCCAAGTCTTCATCGGTCACTTGTGCGGCTTGATCGGCTATGAGCGTGGCAAAGTCGAGCATGGCCATCTGGCGCTCAGTGATATCAGCTCGCGTGTAGTCAGTGGCTAACTGATCTGCCAGGCGCGGATTTTTCTCACGAATTCTCAAAATTGCGCCATGTGCGATAACGCAATACAGGCAGTTGTTCATGGCAGAACTCACTACCACAATCATTTCGCGCTCACCTTTGCTTAAACCACTGTCCTTTTCCATCAGTGCATCGTGGTAAGCAAAGAATGCCCGAAATTCATCGGGCCGATGTGCCAGCACACTAAACACGTTGGGGATAAATCCCGATTTATCCGCCACAGAAGTTATACGCTCGCGGATATCCTCCGGTAGCTCTTCCAGCTTGGGCACAGGGAATCTTGTGGGGGTATCGCTCATGATTTGCGTTGAATCCGAATATCAGTCTGGCAGTTAGTAGAAATTGCACATTTTTGCATCACTACGGTTAAGTGTAGCAATCACCTGTCAATACGCACAGTTGCCTTTGCCTGTATTTATAAGCGCTCTGTATTGCACTTGGGTCAATTTTAAGTAGAACCTAGGGGAATCTAAAATCAAAGAACCCTTGCATCAAATGCCAACTGTAAATATACTCAGCAAAGCAGATTGATAAACACAGGACACCTATCATGCAGGATCTCACCAAACGCCAACAAGAAATTTTGCGAATGATCCAATCGCATATTGAGCGTACAGGCTTCCCACCCACGCGCACCGATATTTGCGATCACTTTGGCTTTCGTTCTCCCACAGCTGCCGATGATCACTTGCGCGCTATTGAGAGAAAAGGCGCTATCGAGCTTATCCCCGGCACTTCACGCGGTATTCGTGTACTCACCGAATTCGACAGCACCGATGGCATCCCTTTAGTGGGCAAGGTAGCCGCAGGCGAGCCTATTATGTCTGACGCAAACGTTGAGGAATACCTACCCGTAGACCCAGACCTGTTCTACCCCCATGCCGATTACCTGCTACGCGTTAGCGGCACCAGCATGCAAGATATTGGCATTGTTGATGGCGACTTGCTAGCGGTGCACGCTACAGAACATGTAGAGAACAATCAAATTGTGGTGGCGCGTGTTAATGATGAGGTTACGGTTAAGCGTTTTCGTCGGCGCGGCAATATTGTCACACTGCACCCAGAGAACAGTAAGTTCAAACCTATCCGTGTCGATCTTCGCGAAGAAGAGTTCCACATAGAAGGCGTTTACGTTGGCGTGCTACGTCGCGATTTATAAACTCCATGCAACGCGCCGCACTCGATTCCTTACTGAAAACCCAAACCGGTGTATGGCGTGGCCGTGAGCGCTACACCAACACCACGGGTATTTCTACAGGCTTTGCAGCGCTAGATAACGCACTACCAGCACGCGGCTGGAGTGTTGGTAGTGTTACCGAGCTTCTTCTCGACCAGCAAGGCATAGGCGAGCTCAGCTTGTTACTGCCTGCCTTGCGTGACACTCCCAGCTGGTCAGCCATGATCAACCCACCCCACATCGCCTATGCACCTGCGTTCAGTAATGCAGGCATCGCACTAGACAAACTGCTTATCATTAATACCGACAACGACATAGACACACTGTGGGCTACCGAGCAAATCCTACGTTCAGGGCTGTTTGGCGCTGTTATCGCCTGGGTTAACAAGAGCAATGCTCAACGTCAGCGGCGTTTGCAACTGGCCGCTGAGGCCGGTAATAGCTGGGCTACGGTATACCGCCCCCTATCAGCCAGTCAGGAGCACTCTCCGGTGGCAACACGTATCTGCTTGAGTATGAATCCTCAACAACAACTCACCCTTGATATCATCAAGGTACGTGCTGGCAGCCCACAATTAGTCACTATAGAACCTGAGCTGTTCGATGCACCACAGGGTTCCGAGTGGCCTATACACGCCAGCACCTCCCTGCCCGCGTGCCACGACGTAGCACTGCGCGGTATTAAATAGCCCTGTGCTCTGGCTTTCTCTGTATTTTCCGCAGCTACCCATCGATCGTCAGCCGCGCACCGATGAAGATGAACCACGAGCTGTGGTGCTGGCGGAAGGACCACGCCGACGTATTCTAGCGTGCAATAGCTGCGCGCAAGCGATGGGGGTGCGCCCCGAGATGGCACTCAAGAACGCCTACGCACTGGTGCCGAACCTGGCCATCAGTGACTACAGCGAAGATCAACAGCAGGCCCATCTTGAGCAGCTAACGTTATGGGCATTGCAGTACTCATCTCAGGTAGTGCCGCAATCATCCAACACCCTACTCATAGAAATAGCGGCCAGCCTTAAGCTGTTCGGTGGCCTGCAGAGCTTGCTAAAAGGCATTGGCGCACAACTGCGCGAACAACAGGTAACGGTTATGCCAGGCATTGCACCCACACCATCCGCTGCCACCTTGTTTGCTCGAGCGGGTTATCGGAAACCGGTGCGCACCCTGCAACACTTGCAACACAGCTTGGCCAACGTATCTGTTGCGCACTTGCCACTGGACGATTTTTCGTTCAAGGGGCTACGTCAATCGGGCATTCGCACTATCGGTGAGTTACAGGGCATCGCACCTGCCGCCCTCACCCGTCGCTTTGGCAATGCTTGCACCTCATTACTCTATAAGCTCGATGGACGACTGCCTGACCCATTAACACCCTATAAGGTCGCAGACACTTTTTCGCAAACTGTCGATCTCCCTTTAGAGACACAAGACACAGGCGCACTGAATTTTCCGCTAAAGCGTCTTCTGGGCTCATTGGGTGGATTTTTAAAATCACACGACTTAGGCGTTCGTCAGTTCGCTATTCATCTGCATCACCATCGACACAAACCCCACGTTTTAACCATTGGATTTCTGGACACCACAGCCGATGTAAAGCACTTATTGAAAATAGCCATTGAGAAGCTGTCCGCCGAGGTGTTAACAGCACCAGTTATTCGCCTTAATGTGACATCGATGGAACTGGCACCGCTGACACACAGCGCACGTGATCTATTTCACAAAAGTCACTCACAAGGACAAACTGTTGAACAGCTCATGGATCAACTCATGGCTCGCCTAGGTAAAGAGGCTGTATATACCGCGTTAACCGAAGATGATCACCGACCTGAGAAAGCGTCTGCGTCCGTGTTACACAACTCACACCCTGTGACACATCCATGGCCTGCTCGACCACTGTGGCTACTCAAGGAGCCGTTGGCGCTCAATGAAAATGTCACGTTACGCACGTTACCTGAACGTATCGAGAATGGCTGGTGGGACGATACGGATGTGCGCCGCGACTATTTTATTGCCAGTAACGCCTGCGGCAGTTACTACTGGCTCTATCGCTTGCGCCACCAGCCGCAGCAATGGTGGATACACGGCTTGTTCGCGTAGTAGTGCGCTGCTTTATAGACTGCTTCATACGCTGATTCACGGGCCGATTCATGGGCTCAATAATACAACCAGTGAAGAAATTCACACATTAAGGTAAACCCTAGTAAATACTGGTCGCTAAGGAGTTGCAGAGGTTAAAAACCAATAGAAACCTTTGAAATGCACAAGCGGACAATCCTTGCCTAAAAACATGAAGTTTGAAAATACCAACAGGGACCATACAAAGACCATCATAGGTATGGGCTTTCTAGCCGTGTTCTCGCTAATGATCCTGGTCACTTGGCTCTCAATGAACGCGCTACAGACGGTCAATTCTGACATGTCTGACCTCATTGACTCCATGGGGCAGAAGACCACAAGCGCCTATCAGATGCGCGATGTCATTCGCTTGCGCTCAGGTGCGGTGCGCACGCTTGGTCAAACCGAAGAGCCACTAGAACGCCGTCGTATCTTCGATAAACTACTTGAATACACTATGGTGTACGACACTATTCGGAGCGAGTTGGCCATATTGGGCGCCAATGAGCGCGAACAGGAGGTGCTCCTGAGAATCACCGAGACAGACCATCGTGTCGATGATGCTTACGCCGAGGCCAGCTCTGCCATTTTCGCTGTCAAAGTAGAGCTATCTACGTTTCGAACAGCATTGGACAAAGTGCACCTGCAAGAGCTTGTATTGCTAAACCATCTTAACGAGCTAGTGAAGCTTGAACGACTCCTGGCTGAGGAAGCTATAGCCAGTAATCAGACTAAATACGGCGAAACCCGCCACATACTCACCATCATTGTAAGTACAGCTTTTGCCTTATCAATTATCATATCGTTTGTGGTGGCCTCGCGAGTAACCCGAGCCAACAAGCGCATTGCACACTTGGCCAATCACGATGATCTTACCGGCTTGCACAACCGTCGCTCGTTCGAGATGCATCTGCAGCACACCATAGCTATTGCAGCACGTAGCGAGATGAAATACGGCCTGTTATACGTGGATCTGGATCGATTCAAATTAGTGAATGACACCTGTGGTCATCTTGCCGGTGATCAGCTGCTGATTAAACTCACTAGCATGATAAAAGAACGCCTACGTCGTGGTGACCTGTTTGCACGGCTCGGTGGCGATGAATTTGCCATCATCTCGCAAGCTTCATCGTTTTCAGATATTCGTCAACTGGCTGAAGAACTGCGTACCATCATTCACGAATTCACTTTCTTCTATGAAGAGCATAGTTTCAATGTGACCTTGAGTATTGGTTTAGCCCCCATTGATGGGCAAGAGCCCGATATGGAGCGCGTACTTGCTGACGTTGATTCGGCTTGCTACGTGGCCAAGCAATCGGGTAGAAACCGTATACACGTGACTCAAGATAACGACACCGAAGTCGTTCAGTATCGCAGTAGCCTTGCGGGTGTGCAGGCGATAAGAAAGGCGTTAACAGACGATCGCTTATCGTTGTATTTTCAACCCGTGTTCGAAATTTTGCCCAACGGCATGAAAATGGCTCAATGCGAGATTTTGCTGCGTATTCGCAGTGAAAACGGCGAGCTGTACTCGCCTGCACGCTTTATACCGATCGCAGAAAAATACAATGTGATGACGCAGATTGATCGCTGGGTGTTTACCCACGTGATTGAGTGGCTAGCCGAGAACCAGTCCAAATTCGTGATTCCACGCTTGTTAATCAATCTTTCGGGCCTATCGTTTGCCGATGATGATTTCAGCGACTTTATTGTTGAGCGATTGAGCCGCGGCGATATCGACCCTTCGTTCATCGCGTTTGAAATATCAGAAGGTGCTGCGGTGAGAAACTTTGCTAAAGCCAACACGTTCATTGAGCGCATACACGCATTAGGTTGTGAACTCGCACTAGACGACTTCGGTTCTGGCTTCTCCAACTTCGCCTACCTGAAGCAGCTCTCATTCGACTACCTGAAAATCGACGGCTCATTGGTTCGTAACATCAACAACAGTGAAGTAGACAAACAGATGGTGTGTGCCATCAACCAGATTGGCCACACCGTTGGCGCAAAGACTATCGCAGAATTTGTGGAAGACGATGCGGCTCTGCAAGCACTGCGAGAAATTAACGTGGACTTCGCGCAAGGCTACGGATTGCGTATGCCGACCCCATTGGACCAACTAGTAGATGAGCTCGAACTGCTAGACTCTGAGGAAGTATCAGTACCCACGCAGGAACAATTGCCTTCGCTACGTAGAACTGGCTAGTTCACTGCGGCGTCGCCAAACCGCCTGAGTTACCGCCACTCGCGTGCCCCTGAGCCAACTCTTCCTCGGTAGGTTCGCGAACGTCAACAATGGCTATCATGAAGTTCAGTACCTGACCAGCCAGCGGATGATTGGAGTCGAGCACTACCGTGTCGTCGCGTATTTCCACCACACTCACCATCTTAGACTCACCGTTGTTACCCAAGGCTTTAAAGCGCATGCCAATGCTGAGCTCTTGTCGCGCTTGCTCCACCACCTCTCGCGGCCACTCGGCAATGAGATCATCCTGTGCATAGCCGTACGCATCTTCGGGATAAATGGTAACAGCGACATGTTCGCCAGCCCGCTTGCCAGTGAGCTCCCGCTCCAGGCTAGGCAACAGCCCACCACAATTGTGCATATAAACCAATGGCACATCACCCTGTGAACTATCAATGAGTTCATCAAAGCCATTACTCAGCTGGTAGTGCATGGACACTACACGCTGCTCATCGATGATGAGATCTTCTTTGCTCATAAATTACAGATTACGTTCAGTTGCTAAAAATAGTCGTGCTTTAGAAGTGTCGGCCTTGCCAAAGAAAGTAGCCAAGGCTTCGTGGTGTCGGCCTTGTCAACAAAAAGTCTGAGCCTTTTTGGTATCCGCCTTGCTAAAAAAAAGCCTAAGCCTTCATGGTATCTGCTTTACCAAAAAAAGCAGGCTTGGTTTGACGCCTGCGCTGGAAAAATACCACTATACCCAGCAGTAGCAATGCTGGCAGGTAGAACACCTCTTTGGGTATGCGCTCTGCAGGTATCTGGACTTTTTCAACACGGACAACCGGATCAGCATAGAAGTCAAACATTTGTAGTGTCTGGAAAAACGCTGTACCTGCAAACGGCTCTTCCAGCGTCACACCGCCGTCCTCTTCGATAATCGTTAAACCGGCATTTTCCAGACGAGTGATGCCATCGCCTGGCTCGCCAAGATCAGCAAGCACGGTTATTTGGGCAATTTTATCAGGATAATCAAAGTCTGGCCCAACCACCTGCAATCGCAATAGCTCCCCTGCAGGTTGATTTTGCGCCGATGCAACCAGCTCGCTACCCGGCAATTCATTAAACGGAGGTTGCACACGATCTAGCCAGAATCCAGGCCTGAACAGTGTGAAAGCGACCAGTAACAACATCCCCGATTCCCACAAGCGGCTTCGCGCAAAGAAATACCCTTGTGTGGCGGCAGCAAATAGCATCATGGCCACAACACCCACTATAAAAATGAGAATGGCTTTGGCAAACGAGACATCAATAAGTAGCAGCTCGGTATTGAAGATGAACAGAAAAGGCAGCAAGGCGGTTCGAATGTCATAGGCGAAGCCTTGCAAACCGGTGCGAATGGGATCGCCCCCCGATATCGCACTGGCCGCAAATGCAGCAAGGCCCACCGGCGGCGTGTCGTCAGCCAAAATGCCAAAATAGAAAACAAACATGTGGACCGCTATCAATGGCACGACCAGTCCTTGTTGCGCACCTACCGATACAATGACTGGCGCCATGAGAGACGACACAACAATATAATTGGCAGTGGTAGGCAAACCCATGCCTAACAACAGACTCATGACGGCCACCAGCAACAACATAAGAATGAGACTACCGCCAGAGAGAAATTCGACGAACTCACCCACCACTTGGTGTGCACCCGTGAGCGACACGGTTCCGATGATGATACCGGCTACACCGGTAGCAACACCGATAGGCACCATGCTGCGGGCGCCACTGATCATGCCAGCACCAAGATCGGTAAAGCCATGCTTTATGGCACTGAAAAAACCTTCAGCGTTGTAGGATCCAAAACGAAATATCGTTTTTAGAACGTGCTGGGTAAGCACGATGAAGATCATGCCAGCAGAGGCCCAAAATGCGGATAGAGACGGCGATAAACGCTCTATAAGAATGCACCACAACAACACAATAATAGGCAGCAGATAATGCAAGCCTGTTAGAACCACTTCAGCCGGACGAGGCAACACCAGCAGTGGCGCATTCGGATCATCCATGGTCAAATCTTCACGTCGTGCAGCGATGCCAACAAGCACCAGATAAACAAACAGAAAAATAGCCATGGCACCATAAAGCGTCATGCCCGGAAAAGCGGTACTGATCCAGCCCAGTCCGTAGTACACCAGTGCACCTAGTGCGACAAAAGCTAGAAAACCAAACAGAAAACCAATCAGCTTTTGCATCAGTGTGATGTGCGAAGGCGGCTTCTCTAATCCGGTGAGATCTAGCTTCAATGCCTCAATGTGGACAATGTAAATCAGCGCTATATAGGAGATAAGCGCTGGCAACAATGCGTGTTTTATGACTTCTGGGTACGACACGCCGGTGAATTCTGCAATAAGAAAAGCCGCCGCGCCCATAACAGGTGGTGTGAGCTGACCATTGGTCGATGATGCCACTTCTACCGCACCAGCCTTTTCAGCCGAGAATCCGGTGCGTTTCATCAATGGGATAGTGAATGTACCGGTGGTAACCACATTGGCAATAGATGATCCTGAATAGATACCACTCAGTGCCGAGGCTACAACCGCAGCCTTGGCAGGACCACCACGAAAATGCCCCAAGGTGCCAAACGCCATCTGGATAAAATAGTTGCCAGCACCAGCCCGCTCAAGCAAGGCACCAAACAGAACAAACAGAAAAATCATGGATGAAGCAACACCCAGTGCCACACCAAAAACGCCTTCACCTTGCATCCAGTAGTGCCACATGGCTTTACCGAACGAGGCCCCCTTCCACTGCACAACATCGGGCAGAACCTGTGCATCGCCGAAGAACACGTACAACACAAACACGCCAGCCACAATCAGCATGGGTAAGCCTAATGATCGGTAAACCGCTATGGCAAGAAGTACCATACCACCGGCTGATATCACCAGATCACTGATGGTAGGTAGCCCTGCTCGACCAGCAATGTCATCTTTGAAAAACACAAGGTAGAGACAACACGCAGCACCTGTTATGGCCAACGCCCAGTCGTAGGCGGGTATGCGATCCCTTGCACTGTTAGCGAACAGTGGATAAGACAAGCAGGCTAAGGCGATGGCAAACGCCAGATGGATAACTCGCACTTCACTGCCGTTGAATATGAGGTTGATGCCGTAGGCTTCAGCAAGCCAGAAAGGCACGAACGAGGAGACATAGAGCTGAAACAAACTCCAGCTGAACGCCAGTACGGCTATGAACATGCCGACACCGCCCGCAGGCGCTCTAGCCCCTGTGTCGATGGCGGCGAAATCATCTACCGACTTGCCAGGGGATTTGGAGGTTGCAGATTCTGCGATGGAGCTCATTAGAATACGGTCCTTTTGATGGCGATCTATGAAAACGAGCGCGCAGATGGGATAAGGCGATCCCAATACCTGCAAGTGAGTCTTTAAACATCCTGCACTGTGTGACAGTCAGACTCTGACAGAGCGCAGGTTTACTGCAAACAACTTAATGCGAACGGCCTTTATGTGGTGCTAGAAATCCCTGAGGATCTAACTCGTCATCCTCAAGGACTAGACCCTCATCCCCGGGAACCTAGACAGTCATCTCCAAGAACCTAGCTCGTCAAATCCTCGGAGGTAGGGATCCCTGCCAATAAGAGCCTTGGGTTCCGCCTTCGCAGGAATGACATTCCCTTTGCGGGGATGCCATATTTCCTAGCCCGTCAACCCTACGGAGGTGGGTGTCCATAACAATAAGAACCTTGGATTCCTGCCTTCGCGGGGATGACGTTTTAACTCACTAATTACAGCCAGCCACGTTCTTTGTAGTACTTCACCGCACCGTCATGCAAAGGCGCAGAAAGGCCATCAGCAATCATCTGATCTTCTTTCAGATTAGCGAAAGCCGGGTGCAATTTTTTGAAGTCTTCAAAGTTATCGAAAACTGCTTGAACTACAACATAAACCACCTCGTCTGGCACATCGGCTGAAGAGACAAATGTGGCACCAACACCGAAGGTATTGTTGTCAGCATCTTGGTCTTTGTACATGCCAGCAGGGATAGTCGCTTTACGATAGAAAGAGTTATCACCAATCAGCTTGTCAATCTCAGCACCGGTAACCTCAACAAAATCAACATCGCAGGTATTGGTGACTTCAGTGATGGCGGCAGCTGGATGACCAACGGTGTAAATCATGGCATCGATTTTGTCATCACACAGAGCTTGTGACATCTCAGAACCTTTCAGTTCTGCTGCTACTGAGAAATCGTCCATTGTCATGCCATAGGCATCCATAACAACTTCGGCTGTGGCGCGAACACCAGATCCAGGATTACCAACATTAACACGCTTGCCTTTCAAATCACTGAATGTACTGATACCACTGCCTGCACGTGCAATGACAGAGAACGGCTCTGGATGAACAGAGAACACAGCTCTAAGGTCGCCATAAGCGCCTTGTTCTTCAAACTTAGATGTGCCGTTGAAGGCGTGGTATTGCCAATCTGATTGCGCAACACCAAATTCAAGTTCACCAGCGCGTACCGTATTCAAGTTGTAGACCGACCCACCTGTGGATTCTGCAGAACAACGGATGCCGTGATCTTTACGACCTTTGTTTACCAAGCGGCAAATCGCGCCGCCCGTAGGGTAGTAGACGCCAGTAACGCCGCCTGTGCCAATAGAAATAAACTGCTGCTGAGCGGAAGCTCCGCCTGCCAATAATGAAGCGCCTACCAGACACGCACTGGCAAGAATATTGATTTTCATGAGTCGTCCTCTATTTTTGACGCATTGGATGTAACACGTTGCACCAATGTAACAAATACAGAACCGGCAGGGGTTTCTGTAACTAAAATTCTGACTAACTTTTTTTGTAGGCCGTAGTGACGAACTCTGAACTGCTAACGGGTAGACGCTGGCCCTCCTATTATCGCGCACGCGCCAAAACCAGTCGCTTCATGGGTTTAGTCACTCGGGCTAGAGGCGGAACAGGCAGGTTCAGGTGTCACTGGATGGCTTGTCAGCGCGCGCACTGGCCAAAGCGCTCAAAAACCAACGCAGAACCTGATCACCGCAACGCCGATAGTTCCTTGCTGACGGATTTCTAAACAAGGCATTAAGCTCGCCCTTGCTCAGTTTGCCGCCACCTGTGTTTATCAGGTTCAGCACATCATCAGTTCTCAACGACAACGCAATGCGAATCTGCTTGAGGATTTCGTTGTTATCCACCACCTTGGCGGGTTGAGCATTAGAGGCAGATGCGTTGCCAGCGGGCGTTGTTGCGGGTGCATTTGCAGTTTTTGCGGGAGGCCGCGCACCGCCTGCCTCTGAGCCTGCCTCTGAGCCTGCCTCTGAGCCTGCCTCTGAGCCTGCTTTTGGGTCTGCTTTTGGGTCTGCTTTTGGGTCTGCTTTTGGGTCTGCTTTTGGGTCTGCTTTTGGGTCTGCTTTTGGCTCCTGAAGGCCGCGACGCTCAATCACAACCCCATTGAGCATGGCATGGATCGCCTCAGGCGGACACGGCGCATAATCAGGCTCGCCCAGCTTGATTCGCCACGCTTTCACAAGTTCGATTGAAGCTTGGTACCCTACGTGCCGATAGCTGTCTATAACGTCTGCATCATCGAGGGCAAGTGCGAACCGTACTCGCCTATTCAGATCATTTGTATCCATAATGTTTTAACCAGTATTATTTGCTAGGTGAGTGTGAAATTCAGGAAACAAAAGTCAGGTTTGCACCTTTTTGGGAAACTACGAATAAATTCTCAACATGGTCATGTTGGTAAAATAACCGGCTTATTTCTGAGGACTCATATTAACTAAAAGCTGTAATACGTTGTTTTTACAAGTAACAAGTCAACCCATCAAGTACTCAGGCAGTGAGGTCAATAGTGTGAACATTATCGCTGTTTCAACATATTCGAGTGCACGATGGCCTGTGTTTTTGTATATTGCACCTTCGCAACCCTTTATTATTGAGCTGCACTGCCATGGAATGGACTGAAATACTCTTATTTATCGTTGCAGCAGCCGCCTGCTTGGCGGTAGGGTATTTGATCGGTTCCCGCCGTGCGCGCAAGTTAAAGAAAAGGTTGATGCAGCAGCACAACCAGCGTTCTTTAGACATGCTTGCCATCAAGAAAAACACGGCCGAGCTGCAAGCCGCTGTCGACCAACACAAGCCCAGAGAGCAATTGCTCAGCCTGTCTTTGGCTAGGTTCAAGGATGCTGACCGCGAAAACAAACAGCTTCGTCAGCGCGACGAGGAGCGTGAACGCAAGCATTACGTAGAATTGTCCACTATGCGCATGCAAGCCGTGCGCGCCCACGAGACCGCGAAAAAAGCGGCGACCATCGCCAAAAGAGCAACCTCGCACCTGCGCAGGATCGAAAAAGCCTCTCCAGTAACGCAAACCATAGAAGCTCATCATCCTAAATCTTACGGCACTGGAGAACCAGTAACTGTCAGTGTAGTTGACCAAGCGAGCTTGGATCGAGCGGCTGACGCTATAGTACAGGTCACCAATCGTGACTCGGCCAGGCTGAAAAACCTGAGCAGCAGCAACGAGGCGAGCGCTAACTAGCATCCAGCCTTATTTTTAGGTAGCTGTACTCAGGACGGTTTCACTGCGCGAGGGGCAATGTTACTATTAGCGCCATGAGCTTACAGTCTGGTGCGGGTAACACTGCAGAATCACTTCATTTAGTACTGCCTGCAGACGATCACGGCAGCAGCATCCCATGGGTGGTTGCGATCGGCAGCAGCGTGCTTCTTCTTGTGCTGTTTTTACAAGCTGCCAAAAACATTCCAGCCTCGCTAGAACAACAGGCCAATGTTGAACTCAATTCCGCACGAATGGCAGCTAGCTACCCGGATGTAAAAGTCACAGCGACCGGTCGTGATTTATATCTGTCAGGTCGCGTGCACGTCGACCAAAGCACCGAGCCGCTGCACACGCAACTCGCACAGATCGAAGGGGTAAATCGCGTATACCAACCGGCCCTTGCCGTGTTCGACCCTGGCCTGCAGCAACAAGCGCAAGCACAGAGCTTCCAAGATGCACTCGCCTTGATCAACATCAGCACCGTCGGCTTCCAGCCTGGCAGTGTCAGATTCACCACGCAGAGCGAATTAGCGCTGACACAATTGCTGCAATTGCTAAAGCAATACCCTGATTCACGCATCCGTATTGAAGGTCATACTGATAACACGGGCGCAGATACCGTAAATGTACGCGTTAGCCGTGAGCGAGCTTCAGCTGTTGCCAGTTATTTTATGAGTCGAGGCGTTGCCGCAAGCCAGCTGGCAGTCACGGGTTATGGCTCTACTCGTCCTATCGCCGATAACAGCACCGAAGCTGGCCGGTCTAGTAATCGTCGTATCGAAGTCAATCCAGTCAACTGACATGCAATACCACCTACGCCTGAAGAGTCTACCTGCATGATCTATCTACTCTCACAAATGCTCTTAATCACCGCGGTTGCGGTGATCGTTGGTCTGGCTTTTGGCTGGCTTATTCACCGCAGTACGTATTCAAGAAGGCTGCACCAGCTTCAGCAGACTGTGCGTCGACAACGCGCACAGGTAAGCCAAGCACAATCAGACGTTAACATGCTTAATGATGACTACGACGAGCTAAAGCGCACCTCTCAAGATCAAATAAGTACCTTGCACACAGCTAATCAGCAGATACCCGTGCTGCTGAATAATCTTGAGCAATCTCAGCTGTTGGCGCAGCAAAACATGAAACGGTACGAGTCACGCGAAAGAAATTTCAGCACCGAGAAACAACGACTCGAAGAACAACTTGCCGCGCTGAATGGCAACGCTCCAACAACA
>JALZUD010000124.1 GCA_023301725.1 Granulosicoccus sp.
GCCTCTTGTCTTTCTCGCTCAGCTTCAGCCTCTTCAAGAGCAATGTTTCGTGCTCCGGGTAGGCCACTGGCCAGCGTAAATACATCGGGTACCAAACCCCCAATATCCTTCATGTAGCAGTTAGCGGTTGCATCGACAAATTCGCAGAATAGAGCACCGTGGTTGGCGTTTTGACTGGAGGTGTAGATGGAGGCAAACCAGTCACCACCATGTAACTGGGGGCGAATGTCATGACCACCGAGTCCGGACACGATACTGATTGAGCGACCCAGTCCTATCTCCATGTCGCTGCTGCGATGAACAACTTCAAGATTTTCGAAGTCGTTCATAAGGTGGGTTCGGGAGTAAGAATGCTCATGACCATTAACAACAATGGCTCCCTGAGCAAGACAATTCTGATAGACGCCCCAACCGGTAGCATCTCCTTTGCCGCCCGCCTGCATGTCACGCATATTTTTGTGGAAGCTGCAAATACGCCAGACGCTATCATCTGCTTGCAGTTGTTCTGTGATGTAACCGGCGTAGTCATCCCCTCCATTAATGCCCTCGACTTCAGTGATAGCGGGAGCTACTTGAACAACGGCAATGTCTTTATAGGTGCAATAGGCTTTCACACTGGTATCGCCTTCGCAGCGAAGTTCACTCACGCGGTTGAGGCGGTTTTGTTGCCACTGCAGGTATTTGTCCCACTCGAAATTTTCATGGTTGCCCACCACCATGAGCACAGGGAAGTCATCACCCAGTATTTGATCGATGTTGTCGATCCACTTTTGCGCGCTGTTGTCGTTGTATCCCAGATCGCCCTGAATGAGAAGAAGCTCTGTGCCTTCGTCGCGAATCAGCTGCAACACACGCTGCGCATTTTCACTCGTGCCTTGATCGCCGATGAAGGCAACCTTTGTATCACTGGCAAAAGTAGATCCAGCAAAGAATGAGCAACTCAGTAAAAAGAGAATCGCAAAGATTTGATCTACTAAATTGTGGCGTTTTTTATATCGAGCAATGGGCATCTATAAATTCTCGAGACCGTCGTGTTTGGTAACGTGAAGTATGGCTCACATTTGCCTGCTGAGGCTTAAACGTTCTTGAATTTCTGGCAGGCAGGAAATTGACCAACAAGTTGCAAACAAAGTAAATTCAGGCTCTATCATTGAAAATGTCATCAAAACGTTATAGAAAATATCGTGGTTCGCATTTTGAGCGTGTAAATTTCAGTTTAAATTCAGTTTCACTGCGTTTTTTATGAACATTTCAATATTGAAAGGAACGCAACTAAGGCGTTATATCGCTATTGTCCGATTCAGTGTTATGCAGCTGCGCATTTGTCCTGAGGCCTGTATGCTCAAACGCACTAGAGCCGGTGTATCTGCCTCTTCCACTACTAAAACAAGAACGGGTGTCTGCACGCATGAGCAAAACAAGCCAGCCATCTGATCACGACGTGGAGTCGGGATTAGTCAAGAGCGCTGTAGATTCCGTTGCCGAGTTTGACGCCGACTCAAAGACTGCTTTGCAACATGTGCAGTATTTTCTGCACGGCAACCCAGCGATGGTGCCGGTCATTATTCTCATCGTTAGTGTGGTGGTGTTTGGCACCATAGCTGGAGAGAGATTCTTTAGTGCGTTCAATTTGTCATTGATCATGCAGCAGGTAACTATCATTGGCTTCCTAGCGTGTGCTCAAACGCTGATTGTTTTAACCGCAGGTATCGATTTATCTATTGCGGCAATCATGGTGCTTGCATCTGTTGTTGCTGGCAAAGTGGCGGTGGTCTTTGGAGTGCCCAGTTTTATTGCACTGCCACTGGGTTTTCTGGTGGGTACGTTGTGCGGTTTGGTCAATGGGCTACTAGTCACCAGGCTCAGACTTCCACCCTTTATTGTGACTTTGGGAACCTGGAATATCTTCTTTGCATTATTGATTTGGTATTCGGGTTCACAGTCGATTCGCAGCCAAGATATAGATCAGATTGCACCTTCACTTAAATTTTTTGGCGAACGCATCTCTGTGGGTGATGCGGTATTCACTTACGGCTCGTTTTTGATGGTAGCCGTGTTTCTGGTGCTCTGGTTTGTACTTAACAACACAGCATGGGGCCGTCATGTTTATGCCGTTGGAGATGACAAGGAGGCCGCTGAGCTCAGTGGTATTGATACTAATCGGTTATTGCTGTCTGTCTATGCTGTGGCTGGATTCATCGCAGGCTTAGCAGCTTGGGTATCTATCGGGCGAGTAGGCTCGGTGAGTCCGCAGAGTTTTTATGACGCAAACCTTGATTCGATAACAGCGGTCGTTATCGGTGGCACATCATTGTTTGGTGGCCGTGGGTCCATATTGGGTGCCTTGTTTGGTGCATTGATTGTGGGTGTGTTCAGCTCGGGTCTGAAGCTTGCCGGTGTGGATGTTATCTGGCAGCGTTTTGCCATAGGCTGCCTGATCATTATTGCTGTAGGCCTGGATCAATGGTTGCGGAGGGTGTCGGCATGAGCATGAACGCCACAGCGCAAAACACTGAGCAAAAATCAAGTACACATTCTGCTCGCTCCATTGTCATAAAAGCCAGCGGGCTCACTAAACATTATGGTCGGGTAGTGGCTCTTGATCGTGCCGATTTCGAACTTCACGCGGGCGAAATTCTAGCTGTTATTGGCGACAACGGCGCTGGTAAATCAACAATGATCAAAGCACTCTCGGGCGCGGTGATACCCGATAGTGGAACCATCGAATTGGATGGTAAACCGGTATTGTTTCGCTCTCCAATGGAGGCTCGTGCTGCGGGCATCGAAACGGTTTATCAAAATCTGGCCCTATCACCGGCGTTGTCTATTGGCGACAACATGTTTTTAGGGCGTGAGCTTCGCAAGCCCGGTTTTTTGGGCGAGGTGCTGCGTATGCTTGATCGCCCAGCTATGGAAAAGGTAGCCAGAGAGAAGTTAAGTGAGTTGGGCCTCATGACTATCCAGAATATTTCTCAGCCCGTGGAAACATTGTCAGGAGGGCAGCGTCAAGGTGTCGCTGTTGCTCGTGCTGCAGCGTTTGGCTCGAAAGTGATCATACTTGATGAGCCAACAGCGGCATTGGGTGTTAAGGAGTCGCGTCGTGTGCTTGAATTGATAAACGAGGTACGCGACCGTGGCTTGCCCATCGTGCTCATCTCTCACAACATGCCGCATGTGTTTGAGGTGGCCGACCGAATTCACATTCATCGACTGGGTAAGCGTTTGTGCGTCATCAAGCCCGATGAGCATTCAATGTCGGATGCGGTGGCTATGATGACTGGTGCGATACCTGCACCAGTTTGATACGAACGCGCAAGTAGCTACACACCGTGTCCCTCTGGCCAACACCAACTTCTTATTGGCCAGAAGAACGCAGTTTTGCACAGCTAGCATGCAAGTAGATTACTAACCCTCTGGCGCACTCAGAACACCACGACGTCGTAACTCAGCTACCACACGTTCGGCTGCCTGCTCAGCAGTAAGTGCCGAGGTGTCAATCAGAATTTCCGGGGTCGTGGGGGCCTCGTAAGGCGAGTCAATACCTGTGAAGTTATCAAGCTCGCCGCGTCTGGCTTTCTTGTAGAGCCCTTTAGGGTCTCGATCCTCTGCAATACTCAGCGGTGTGTCCACATGTACTTCAATGAACTCTGCGTCATCGACTAATGATCTAGCCAATGCACGTTCTGAGCGGAACGGAGAAATAAAGGCTGTGAGAACGATAAGTCCTGAGTCCACCATCAGTGCGGCAACTTCGCCAATACGACGGATGTTTTCAACACGGTCAGCATCGGTAAAGCCAAGATCACGATTAAGACCATGGCGTACATTGTCTCCATCGAGCAGGTACGTGTGATGTCCCTTTGCCGTTAATTGCTTCTCGACCAGATTAGCCACAGTACTCTTACCTGCACCTGAAAGGCCCGTAAACCAAACAACAGCTGGTTTCTGGTTCTTCTGTGTTGCACGTACTTTTTTGTCAACATCCGTTGCTTGCAAATGAATGTTGTCGGCACGCCTCAAGGAATAGCGCAACATACCAGCACCAACGGTTGAGTTGCTCATCCTGTCAATCAGAATGAAGCCGCCCATATCCCGGTTCTCTTCGTAAGCGTCGAAGGTGATAGGTTGATCGGTGCTGATGTTGCAAACACCAATGGCATTGAGCTCAAGTTGTGTAGCAGCACTATGCTCTAGTGTGTTGACATTCACCTGATGCTTGATGCTCGTAATGGTTGCATTAACCGTCTGTGTGCCGATTTTCAGAAAGTACGGGCGACCAGCAAGCATAGGCTCGTCATCCATCCACACGATCGTTGTTTCGAACTGATCAGCTGTAGCTGGAGGTGCGTCACCGGCTGAGATAACATCACCACGAGACGCGTCAACTTCATCGGCTAGTGTCAATGTAATCGACTGACCGGTGTACGCGGTTTCCAAGTCACCATCGAAGCTCACTACTCGGGCTATGGTGCTCATCTTGCCTGAAGGTTGAACACGGATGGAGTCGCCTGGAGACACTGTGCCGCTAGCTATTGTGCCAGCGAAACCACGAAAATCAAGCGATGGACGATTGACCCATTGCACAGGCATACGAAACGGTTTTTCGCGCATGTACTCGTTGTTGATCTTCACGGTTTCTAACCATGACAATAACGTTGTGCCATGATACCAACCCATGTTTTCACTAGGAGTTGTGATGTTGTCACCTTCTAGAGCTGACATAGGAATGGCTGTGATGTTTTCAATGTTCAGTGACTCGGCAAATTTTGCGTAATCTTCTGTAATAGCCGTGAATACACTTTCGTCATAGTTCATCAGATCCATCTTGTTGACTGCAAGCACGACATTACGGATACCCAGCAGCGAAGCGAGATAACTATGGCGTCTTGTTTGAGTCAATAAGCCTTGGCGTGCATCAACCAGAATCACAGCTACATCAGCTGTTGATGCGCCGGTAACCATATTGCGCGTGTATTGCTCATGCCCCGGTGTGTCAGCAACAATGAACTTGCGGCTATCTGTGGAGAAAAAGCGGTAAGCCACATCAATGGTAATACCTTGTTCGCGTTCGGCGGCCAGGCCGTCAACCAATAGGGCGAAGTCGATTCCCTTGCCTTGTGTTCCCCATTTTTTAGAATCTTGGGTAACGGTATCCAGTTGATCTTCAAACAGTGTTTTTGATTCGTAAAGAAGCCTACCAATCAGCGTACTTTTACCATCATCCACACTACCGCAAGTGATAAAGCGCAGCAGGCTTTTGTGTTCATGTTTTTCTAGATAGGCAGAGATATCGTCTTTAATCAGCGCATCGCTTTCAGCTTGCATCAGAAGTAGCCCTCTTGTTTTTTCTTTTCCATAGAAGCGGATGAGTCATGGTCGATCATGCGCCCTTGTCGTTCTGAGGTGCGTGTGAGTAGCATCTCTTGAATAATCTCTGGCAGGGTTGTGGCTGTTGATTCCACCGCGCCTGTCAATGGGTAGCAACCCAGTGTTCTAAAACGCACACTACGCATCTGTGGAACCTCACCGTCTTTAAGTGGCATACGCTCATCGTCAACCATAATCAACGTGCCATCGCGTTCAACAACAGGGCGTTCGGCAGCTAGGTATAGAGGCACGATAGGGATGTCTTCTTTATGGATGTACTGCCAGATATCCAGCTCTGTCCAGTTGGATATGGGGAATACACGGATCGATTCGTCAGGGGCTTTGCGCGCGTTGTAGAGCTTCCATAGCTCGGGTCGCTGTTTTTTTGCATCCCAACGATGCTGTGCATTTCTGAAAGAAAAAACACGCTCTTTGGCTCGTGATTTTTCTTCATCGCGACGAGCACCACCAAAAGCGAAGTCGAACTTGTGTTCATTTAAGGCCTGCTTGAGACCTTGCGTTTTCATGATGTCGGTGTGCAATGCCGAGCCGTGGGTAAACGGGTTAACGTTTTGCGCGATACCTTCAGGGTTAACATGCTTAAGCAATTCAAGGCCGTACTTTTCAACGATGTTGTCGCGGAACTCGTACATGGCCTTGAACTTCCACGTGGTATCCACGTGCAGCAAAGGAAAGGGCGGTGGTGCCGGATAGAACGCCTTGCGTGCAAGGTGCAGCATAACTGCACTGTCTTTGCCCACCGAGTACATCATGACGGGATTTTCAGCTTCGGCGACCACTTCACGCATGATGTGAATGCTTTCAGCTTCTAGCCTTTGTAAATGAGTGAGTGTGTCTGCTGAGATATCGCTGGGCCGCTCTTCAGCTGCGGCATCATTGCTTTTTGTCATATGAGAACCTGGGTTTAATTGAAAAGAAGTTGAGTGAGAAGACTGAGTCCGGGAGTTGCGTGCGTCTCCGGATTCGTCAACGCAAAAAAATGAGGTGTGTGTTTCTGCCAACCAATGTTTAAGCTGAGTTATGCGAGGTAGCTGATGATTGGTGAACACAAGCGCCAAGGGTTTTTCTATCAGCGAATTCAGTGCGCTGAGGAATTGTTGGTAGTGACCGGCTGTGGCGACTCCGCGCACAAGGCACCAATGCGTGCGACCTCGTAGGTCGTGCGCAAAAATTTGCGTGTACTCGGTGTCTGTCGTCCTTGTCGCTACCCAGAAAACCAATGCGCCTTGGCGTTTTGCCCGCGCAGCGAATTGATCGTGTTCCTCAAGCCAGGCGGTGCTCGGGTTTTCACGCTGAGCAACCGCTTTGTCACGCAAATTTCGATATCGGTTTTGAGGTTGTAAATTCCATTTTGACAACAGGTTTAATTGAGCTGAGCGGCTCAAGGCATGGTTTTGATTGCCCAGCCACTGCTCAAACCGCTCAACGTTCATCAGCGATCGAGCGCTAGTGGCATCCTGAACGCTGGAAGGTAGCAGGCACTGTGAGAACAGCTGGGTACGCAGCAAAGCTATTGCGTCATTCGTCTGTTGTTCGCTGCGCCGAGGTCGTCCACGGGGGGCAACATCTACCGCGTCCCAGCCGCCCGTTTTATAGGCCTTCATGGCAGCAATGATGGTGGGGTTGCTCAAACCAGTGGCGTTTTGTGTGGCCGCCAAAGTCTGCCCCTCCAGACGTAACTCTACCGCCAGACGTCTTGCTGCGTTGAGCTGCGGCAGTGTGGATTTAGGAGAGGAGGGTTGGGGCACTGGCGGGTTTCACTGTCAGATCATGTTTGAAAGGCTAATTGTCCATCATTTGATGGTGTATTGGGTGTATTAAATATTTAATATGTTATTTTTATCGCATTTTATATATTTAATAATTTAATCGAGTTCAACAAGCTAGCAAAGTGAAATCACATCAGCGGTCATAAGGGTGTCGAAGTGAAGCTCGGCGTGCGTATAATCACGTCTTTGTCCAAGTAACGGATTGTCATGACACGCAAGGTTTTCATCAAGACACACGGCTGTCAGATGAATGAATATGATTCGGCCAAGATGTTTGATGTATTGGCTGAGCAAGGACCGGTTGAGGCCACATCAGATCCGGCTGAGGCGGACATACTGCTGCTTAACACCTGCTCTATTAGAGAAAAGGCGCAGGAGAAGGTGTTTTCAGAGCTAGGTCGGTGGCGAGCGCTGAAAGAAGTGAAAAAAGACGTGCTCATCGGCGTGGGTGGCTGTGTAGCCAGCCAGGAAGGTGAGGCTATTCAACAACGTGCGCCTTTCGTTGACGTTGTGTTTGGACCGCAAACCCTTCATCGCCTGCCAGATCTTCTCGCGAAGAGCCAAAGTGGCAACGGCTCTGTTGTGGATATCAGTTTTCCTGAGATCGAAAAATTTGATCGATTGCCAGAGCCTAAGGCTGACGGACCTTCAGCGTATGTCTCTATTATCGAAGGCTGCAGCAAGTACTGCAGTTTTTGCGTGGTTCCGTACACACGCGGCGAAGAAATCAGTCGACCCTTAGACGATGTGATCGATGAATGTATGTCACTGGCGGGGCAGGGAGTGCGAGAGATACACTTGCTGGGCCAGAATGTTAATTCCTACAGAGGCAGCATGCACGAGGGAGGCACGGCCGATCTGGCGCTGCTAGTGCGATACGTGGCCGCCATCGAGGGTGTGGAGCGTATTCGTTTTACCACGTCGCATCCGGTTGAATTCAGCGATTCATTAATAGAGGCGTATGCCACTGTGCCGGAATTGGTCAGTTTTCTGCACCTGCCCGTCCAAAGTGGCTCTGACAGAATTCTGGCGGCAATGAAGCGCGGTCATACAGCGATCGAGTACAAATCAAAAATCAGAAAGCTAATGCTGGCTCGCCCAGATCTGACATTGTCATCGGACTTCATCGTGGGCTTCCCGGGGGAGACAGAAAAGGACTTCGAAGACACCATGAATCTGATCGAAACTATGGGCTTTGATCATTCATTTAGCTTTATCTACAGTGCGCGTCCGGGAACACCTGCGGCATCGCTGACAGACGACACGCCTATGGCGGTGAAAAAAGAGAGGCTGGCGCGTTTGCAGGCGCAAATTACTAAGCAGGCCCAAATCATCAGTGAGGCAATGGTGGGGACAACGCAGAGAGTTCTAGTTGATCGTCCATCGCGCAAGGATCCTGAGCAAATGAGTGGTCGTACCGAGAACAATCGTGTGGTGAACTTCGATGGCAGTGATACATTGATTGGTCAATTCGCACAGGTGCGTATTACCGAGGCCTTGCCCAACTCATTACGTGGCGTGCTGCTGAGTTCGCCCGAAGCCGTGGAAGCTGCATGTCCCAACTAGAATTTCATGTCGGCCCAGCCGACAACGATCGGCTGGCCAGGCTGTGTGGCCAGTTCGATGAACATCTTAAACAAATAGAAAAACGCCTTGAAGTTCAGATCAGCAATCGTGGCAATCAATTTTCCGTAGAGGGCAATGCGTCTGCGGTTAATAGTGCTAGAGCCCTCATTGAGCATTTGTATAAGATCACCGCGAACGAAAACCTAGCCCCAGAGGAGGTTCATCTGTCACTTCAAGAAAGCGGACTCGCCGATTTGCAATCGCAGTCAACAGAATCAGCTAAACCACGCAACGACGCTATCATCAAAACTCGGCGCTCCACCATTCAGTGCCGTGGTGCTCGTCAGATGGACTACGTCAAGAGCATTAAAGAGCGTGATCTTACGTTCGGTATTGGTCCTGCGGGTACGGGTAAAACCTTTCTTGCAGTTGCATGTGCAGTGGAGGCTCTTGAGTCTGACCAGGTTCAAAGGCTTGTGCTGGTGCGGCCAGCAGTAGAGGCGGGGGAGCGATTGGGCTTTCTGCCCGGCGACATGATGCAAAAAGTGGATCCCTACCTCAGGCCGATCTACGACGCGCTCTATGAATTTCTGGGTGTTGAGCGCGTGGGTAAGCTGGTAGAGCGAAATATCATCGAGATTGCTCCACTGGCATACATGCGTGGCCGTACGCTCAATCACTCGTGCATCATTATGGATGAGGCACAAAACACCACTGTGGAGCAGATGAAAATGTTCCTCACGCGGATTGGCTTTGGTTCAAAAGCAATCGTAACCGGCGATGTCTCTCAGGTTGATCTGCCCAAGCATCAGCCGTCAGGTCTAAAACATGTGCAGAAAGTGCTGCAAGGTGTCGATGGACTCGAATTTTGTGAATTTACAGCCACCGATGTGGTCAGACATCCACTGGTGCAGAGAATTGTTACGGCTTATGAGGCGGTTGAAAAAGAGCAGGACGAGCGTTCGTGACAAGCCCAGTACGTGAACCATGTTTGCGCTGAATCTAATGTTCGAAGATTCGCAGCTCAGCGGTTGTCCATTGAATGCCGAGCGAATGAATAGCTTGTGCAGTGAAGTATTGCAACAGCAGAGCCTTGTGCCTTTAAATGGCGTTGATTGTGTTGAGTTTTCGGTGCAATTGCTGGATACAGATGCCATGCAGTCGTTGAATTCGCAGTATCGCCAGCGCGATGCAGCGACCAATGTGTTGAGTTTCGAGTCATCAATGCCCGTTCTCAAAGATGAGCACGGCCAGATGCATCGCGCACTGGGCGATCTGGTGTTCTGCCCACAAGTGATCGCTTCCGAGGCCGCTGAACAAGCAAAATCAATCGACGAACACTGGGTACACATGCTGGTTCATGGTACGTTGCACCTGTGCGGGTATGATCATATTGACTCAGCTGATGCTGAGGCCATGGAAAATCTTGAAATTCATATATTGTCTTCCCTTGGGGTGCCCGATCCCTACCAGAACCGGCCAGTTTCATGAGTGACGATACGCAAGATGGCACGCAAAGCAGATCCTTGATGGATCGGCTGGTTCATGCAATAGGGGGTGAGCCGCGTGATCGAGAAGAGCTGTTTGAAATACTTCGAGATGCACAGGCTCGCGATATCTTTGATGCCGATACCTTGCAAATGGTGGAAGGCGTATTTCAGGTAGTGGAAATGCGCGTCCGCGACATCATGATCCCGCGTGGACAGATGAAGGTGGTCGAGAGTGATATGAGCCTTGAAGAGATCCTTCATGTTGTCATAGAGTCAGGCCACTCGCGATTTCCTGTTATTAATGAAGATAAAGATGATGTCGTAGGAGTGTTGCTGGCCAAAGATCTCTTGCGTTTTTTCGGCGTGGGTTCAGCGGAGAGTTTTTCGCTTGAG
Source organism: Granulosicoccus sp. (assembly GCA_023301725.1). Classification (GTDB taxonomy): domain Bacteria; phylum Pseudomonadota; class Gammaproteobacteria; order Granulosicoccales; family Granulosicoccaceae; genus Granulosicoccus. The sequence goes on from JALZUD010000124.1 coordinate 10,607, forward strand.
GACATCATGCGCAAAGTTACTTTTACACCTGATACCAAAAGGCTTAATGTGTTGCTGCAGGAATTTCGTGTAGATCGTAACCACATGGCCGTGGTGCTCGATGAATACGGTGGCGTGGATGGACTGGTTACCATCGAAGATGTACTAGAAGAGATTGTGGGTGAAATTGATGACGAGCACGACGCTGATGCAGAAGCTGATGCTGATATTCGTGATCATGGTGATGGACGCTACTCAGTGCGCGCTCTAACACCTATCGAAGATTTCAATTCGGCATTGGGCGCAAGCTATAGCGATGAAGACTTCGACACTATAGGTGGCCTACTTATGCAGCATATTGGGCACATGCCCAAACCGGGCGAACAGGCTAGCATTGGCGATTGGGAGTTTCGAATATTGTCAGCTGATTCGCGTAGGCTTCATCTGTTGCAGGTAACACGCAGCGATGTTGACGCCGAGTAGCAACATCGAAGATTCCCGATAGAAACGATAGGCAGTGTAAACAAACGATGAATGCGCAATCACTACCTTCGTGGTTGAACTGGACGCTTGCCGTGTGCAGTGGCCTAGTCCTCCCCTTGTCTTTTGCGCCCACTGAATGGTGGCAAGCCGCGGTTGTATGTCTTGCCGTACTGTACTTTCTGATTCAGGGTTTAACGCCTAGGCAAGCTGCCTTCACTGGATGGCTCTTTGGTGTGGGCTATTTCGGCATCGGTGTGCACTGGATTTATTTCAGTCTGCATTTGTTCGGTGCAGCTATTGCCCCCTTGGCGGCATTGATCACGATGGTCTTTGTGCTTGTAATGACCGTGTTTCCAGCGCTGTGCTGCGGTTTGTGGGCTCGGTTCAGATTTATCAATAGCCCCGTAGTTAGTGCCTTTTTGTTCGCTGCACTTTGGGTGTTGCTTGAGCTGGCACGAGGCAAAATCATGGGCGGATTTCCGTGGATTCTTATCGGTTACAGCCAGACAACTGGGCCAGTAGGGCACTTAGCGCCTTTCATCGGTGCGTATGGATTGAGCTTTCTGATTGTTTTTGTTAGTGCATTAATTGTCGCTCTCATGTTCAGTTCGACAAAAACCCGGTTGTACGTATTCCCGCTGACCTTCTTGCTGATAGTGGCAAGCTTTACACTGAAAGGGTTAGAATTTTCTGCCCCCACAGGTGAGCGCTTGGCTGTGCGTCTGGTGCAGGGCAACATTCCTCAGGCCATGAAATTCAGCCGTGAGCGACTTAATCATGCACTGGATCTGTACAGCAGCATGAGCACGCAAGAATCGTTGAATGATATCGATCTTGTTGTCTGGCCTGAAACCGCCATCCCCACTTCTTACGATCGCGTTGAGTCAGCGCTTGAGCCTTTCGCTAATCAAATGCAGGCGCAAGGTGTCGATGTGCTTAGTGGTGTTTTCATTAGGGATGGAGACGATGTTTATAACTCCATTCAACAACTTACCGGTGAAAGAGCTAATTACCGAAAGCGCCGATTAGTGCCGTTTGGCGAATACATGCCACTACGCTTTATCTTCGATTATGCAGCCAAGTTTATCGATATCCCTATGGCAGATCTGTCAGCGGGTACCGGTGCGCACGAACCGCTAGAGATGCAGGGTACATCTATAGGCTTATCGATTTGCTACGAAGATGTTTATGGTGAGGATATGCGTAGCCTACTACCTGCATCTAACGTTTTGGTTAATGTGTCCAACGATGCGTGGTTCGGTAATTCTGCAGCGCCGCACCAGCATGAACAGAAAGCGCGCATGCGTGCCCGTGAATTCGAAAGACCATTAGTAAGAGTCACTAATACAGGTGTGTCATCAGCTATTGACTACAAAGGCGGTATCCTCGGTCGAATAGCGCATGACACGCAAGGTATTCTTGATGTTCAGGTGCAGCCTCGTGAAGGGGCGACACTGTATGCACGAACAGGCAACTGGCCGGTGTTTTTGCTCTCGTTTTTTATAGTGGTGATGGTGTACTTTTCATCAAAAATGGGACGCGCTTCAAATAAATCATGATGTACACTTTTTAATGTCGTTTGTAATGTTTTTTTTATCGACTACCGCCTTTCTTGGAATATACTAAGCAGGTCACAAAAACGATTTTTGTGTATGAGTACGGAGTTTTAAAACTAATGGAAAGTTCAGGGAGAGGTAACGATGGGAATTCACACCGCACTTCATCAAGTGCACGTCGATAGTTCGGCCAAGTTAGTGAATTTTTCAGGCTATTGCATGCCTTTGCACTACGGCTCGGTGGTAAAAGAGCATTGTGCGGTAAGAGATTCAGCAGCGATGTTCGATATCTCTCACATGTGCATTCTCGAGGTTTCGGGTGAGCGCGCAACTCACTGGTTACGAATCATGCTAACCAACGACGTGGCGAAGTTGGACGTAGGCAGCGGGCTCTACACGTGTCTGTGTCTAGAAAGCGGTGGGGTCATTGACGATCTCATGGTGTTCAAGCTAAGTGACTACCACTACCGACTCTATTTCGATTCAGCTCGCAGACACAAAAATCTTACCTGGCTGAATGGGCACCTGAGCAGCAAAGTCGAGATAAATGAAATTCGCGACAACGCTATCATTGCTATCCAGGGTCCTGACGCCATCAGCTTCACGAACTTGGCTATGGACGCGCTCGGGTTACCCTTGAAGGTCTACGAGCTGGAACGCTTTGCATCAGTGACTTGCGGCGAATGGTTCGTATCGCGCACCGGTTACTCTGGTGAGGACGGTCTGGAAGTCACGCTGCCCTCCAGGCAGGCGGAAGGGCTGTGGAAGGCATTGGCCGAACAAAATGTATTGGCTGCAGGTTTGGGCGCGAGAAACACATTGCGCATTGAGGCCGGCTTTGGTCTGTACGGTCAGGATATTGATGAAAGGCACAGTCCCGAGGAGTCGGGTATTGGACGCACAATCGACATTAATGACGCAGATAGGCAGTTCATAGGGCGTGGGGTTCTTGAGGACCACAAGCGCTTTGGCGGTCGTTATTTCCAAGTGGGCTTAACTCTGGAAGGTCAAGGTGTGTTGCGCCGAGGCGCAGGGGTTGAGTTAGTAGGGCAAGCCATTGGTCAGGTAACGTCGGGTAGTTTTAGTCCCATGCGTTCTGCAGCGGTTGGTTTGGCGAGGGTAAGCAGAAGATTTACAGGTAACTGCGATGTGACGGTGCGCGACAGACTACAAACAGCGCGGATTACTTCTGTCCCATTTGTGCCACACGGGCTTACTCGGTAGTAGAATGCGCATTCCTTTTAGATGCGAGTTGCAGCATGGACATCCCAGGTGATCTTAAATTTGCTCCGAGCCATGAGTGGGTCAGAGTTGAAGACGACGGCACACTAACGATCGGTATTAGCGGCCATGCCCAACAACAGCTGGGAGACTTGGTTTTCGTTGAAACCCCCGAGATAGACCATGAGTGTGATGCCGAAGAAGGCATCGCCGTTGTTGAGTCAGTCAAAGCCGCATCCGATATCTATGCTCCGGTAGCTGGTAAGGTCATCGACACAAACAGCGCTCTAGCGGACAGTCCTGAGCTGGTTAACAGCGACCCGTACGGTGAGGGCTGGATTTTCAAGATGAAACCTGAAGACATTGACGCCGTTGAGAGTCTGATGGACCCGGACGACTATCAATCTTACGCCGAGAGCGAAGAGAGCTAGAGTGGCAATCCAGCTGAGGTATGACGCCTTTATTGATGTCTTGTAATCTTGGGTTTTGCGGCTGCACACGGCCTTTCTGGCCAATTTGTGCGCTCGTTATGTTGATTCCAGATCGAAATACCTCACTGACAACCACTGTGATTGTGAATCAGCGTCACAGTGGTGTTTCTGCCCAAGTAGGTTTGCCTCACAAGTTACTGTCCTAGACGCCGATAACGTGAGTTGGTCTGTCTCTATTGTGAGATTGCACGTTTTTTTTGGCCTTTCGTCTGCACATAATGCGCCATCAAGGATCGGCATTCGTCGTGGAACTCCTGAGTTGTAAAAGAGTCTCTTAGTTACGTGGTTAAACCTCCACACCCAACAAAAATCAACATGAACCCAACACATTCTTTAACCACTGGCTCCGCAGACGGACTGTTTACTGACTTGGCAAGCGTGCTAAGTCACTACGACCGTGTGAGAAAAACCGGTAAAGTTGTTGAGTATCAGAACTACTCCTCATTAAAGCAGAAGCTTCAGTCGCTCGATGTTCGAATTGGTAGTCAGTCGTGGGATAGCGTCTGGGCAACAGTTGAAACTTATCTGGACAACAGTGTCAAGACGGCGCACCCGCAATACTTCAATCAACTGTGGGCTGGTCAGTCTGAGCCCGCTTTGGTGGGCAGTATTATTGAGGCGATCGCCAACACATCAATGTATACCTATGAAGTTGCTCCAGTGGCAACGATTATCGAAAACGAGATGCTCAATGTTTTCAAATCCGTGTTTGGGTTCGATTCAGGGGACGCGCAAGTGACCACTGGTGGCAGCAATAGTAACTACATTGCCCTGCTGCTAGCACTACACAAAAAATTTCCTGAACTCAAACAATCCGGTTTGCAAGGACTCCCACGCTGTGCCGTGTTTGTTTCAAGCGATGCCCATTACTCCATGGATAAAGCTGCGGTTATGGCAGGTATCGGGCTGGATTCGCTCATCAAAGTACCCGCTGACGAACGTGGAGTGATGAATACAGATCTACTCGATACAATGATTCAAGAATGCATTGCCAGTGGCCGAGTTCCGATCAGTATTGTTGGTACCGCCGGTACTACTGTTCGTGGCGCATACGACAACTTCGAAGCGCTAGCAGATATTGCCCAACAACATGCGTGTTGGCTGCATGTAGATGGCGCCTGGGGCGGGGCTGTTGCATTCTCAAGTGAAGCTAGGAAATTTCTCAACGGGTTTGAGCGGGCTGATTCCATGACGTGGGATGCGCACAAGATGCTTGGTGTTCCGCTGATGTGTGGCGTGCTCTTCACTCGCGATAGTGGATGCTTTGATCGTGTCTGTAATCTGGGTGATACATCCTATATATTCCACGACACAGAGGAGCGCCAAGATCTGGGGCCTTATTCTCTGCAGTGTGGCCGCCGCGTCGATATGCTGAAAATGTGGCTTGAATACGTATTTTACGGCGAGCAAGGTTTTAGAGAGCGCATCGATAATTTCATGCATCTATCAAACGTAGCCGAACAGCGCATCAACGCTGAACCCACACTGGAACTTCAAGCCGAGCGATGGATTAACAATATCTGTTTCCGAACGACAGCGACTACTAGTAGTGACTTGAACGGCTTCAACAAAAGCGTACGTGAGCGCCTGCATCGGCAAGGCAGTTCGTTTGTGAATATTGCCTATTTGGGTGATGAACTGACCATTCGCTTAATCATCACCAACAAGGACGTTACCGAATCAGATATCCATGAATTCTTCGACATATGGGTTGCTGCTGCAGCCGAAGTTGACCAGGAATTGATGCAATGTGCATAGCATTGAAGTCAATTCTGGCCGATCAGCAAACGTATGATGCTCGTGATGCGTTTGCCGACGTTTTCCAACAGCTACTGGGTGCCAAAGCGCTAGCGTCGAACGACACAGACGCCCCTTGTCAGCTCAGCCAACAGCTAGCTGACGATTTCAGTCAACTTGCTCAGTCGTATCGGGAGCCACTTCATGCGCTCCCAGAACATGACACGTACAGCCGGAATATTATTGGTACAGATGACAAATGGATAGGTTTTATCTGCCGCTGGGGGGCGAACGTCACCTCATCAATTCACGGGCACCCACCGTTCGCCTACTACCACGTCATAGATGGCGAGGTTGCGATGGATTTTTATAGACCCATCAATGACTGTGAGGCACTGAAGACATCGACTACTGAAATGCGCGCTGGTGATAGCATCTTTAGTAACAACAAAAGCAATCAATTTGACAACCTGGTTCATCGTGTCAGAACAACAAGCACAACTGCTTTTACGCTACATCTTTACTCTGACAATCCTGCCAAAGGTCAGCTGTTCAAAGCGGCATAGACACTGACTGACAGCGGCTACAGCACGGATGTGCACGCTAGCTATCAGTGAGTAATACACTCGGCTTAATCATTGCCGAATCATGATGACACGAGCTGATGGGCGTTGGAGCTCGACCCAGCAGCTCTGGCAATTGGTTGTGAGTGGGTATGTTGTCAAATTCCAGCAGCTCATGGTGACCGATTGAATACGGTGTGATGTGGAGCAAGTCGAACACATAGGCAGAGAATCGGGCTAAAACCTGTGGCACGCGAATAGTTAATAGTGGCTTGGGCAAGCGAGGATTTAAAGACTGCCTCAGCCTTGTAAGATAGGCGGTTAGCGTAAAGCTCTCACCACAGCCAATCTCGATGCGTTCCATCTGCATGTCGCCACTGCGCAGTGCCAATGCTGCAAGAGCTTCACCTGCATCACCAGCATCCACCGGGCTTAAAAGATGTACAGCCCCTGCTGGCACCAGCCACACAGGCCAGCGGGCCACCCGATATAACCACCCTGAACCGTATCCGTCCGGGGCATTGACCACAGATGTTCTGACAATGGCACCAGCGCAGCCACTGGCTATGATGGCTTTCTCGCCCCGTAATTTACTTTTTGTGTACCGGTTTTGCGATTGATCTTCAATCCCCAAGGCAGACATGTGAATGAGCGGTATGGCGAGCTCCTGACAAGTTTTTGCCAAGGCACTTGCTCCGGAATGGTGGACAGCGTCAAAGCTTTCACATCGACGCTCCCTGAGTATGCCAACCGTGTTTATAACGGTATCAACCCCTTTTAGCGTGGTTTTCCAATCTTGTGTGCTGAGCATCTGGTGCAAAATGACTTGCCGTTCATTGGGTTGCAAGGCCTGAGCGATGCGCCCCCGAGTGCCTATAAGAACATTCACATTGTGCTGCAGCAATGCCTTGACGGTGTGGCGACCAACAAAGCCGTGACCGCCTAGAACCAGTACAGTCTTGGTGTGATGCCCAGAGGGTCGGTGAGTGCCGTTGGGCGTTTTATTTTCATGTGTTGACATTAGTTGTGGTCCTCAATGTGTGGGGTTGAGGCCAATGTATTGGATAGGGGAGCGGCAAGCCTCCTGAATTCAGTATCAGGAACACTAAAAAAATTAAGCATTAATTATCAATGAGATAGCAAGTCTCCGGAAACCGGTATCAGGAGACACGACGTGATCTGCATCGCACTATTTGGCCGTATTGTCTTTGCGATAGGCTGCCGGTGTGGAGTGAGTAACCTCCTTGAACGCTGTGTAAAAACTCGACTGTGACTTAAAGCCTGTGGCAAGGCTTATGGAAAGCACTGACGCATCAGGTTCTGCCAGTAGCATGTGTTTTGCCTGCTCAATTCGATGTCCTCGAACATACCGGGGAAAGCCCATGGAAAAGCCACTGTTAACTAGTTCGGAGAGCTGCTGAGCAGAAAGAGACAACTGCGCTGCCACATCACTCAGTGTCAGATTCTCATTTTGGAAGTGCCTCTGCTCCGTCATCATTTGCTCTAGTTCAGCCCTCTTTGACTCAACGTCAATGTTGTCTAGCTTGCTGCTTGCGTACACAGTTTCTGAGGCTAACAGCACATCTGTTAATAGCTCTGGATAGACCATCAGAGCCGTGGTCACCAAGACCAACGCAATACCAATAGCGCCTGCATAGAGCGAATAGAACAGTGTGTTGTCGAGAAACTGAATGGAAAGCCCCAACGCCAATGCAATTAGATTCATGGCAAAAAACATCAGGAAAAAAAACTTCTCGTAACGATAACGTGGGATGTGTGTGCGTAATCGCAACGTCTTGATGAAAATGTACGAGGTATACACACAGCCGGAGAAAAACGCTGTGAGCGCTGCAAAATTTAGCGGCAATGTAAGCACCGCAATGAGCACAGCCAGATGCCATAAGTCTCTGCGGTGAGCGCCAGATGATAGGCGTAAAACTTCTCTGCAAAAGAAGTAGTAGCCGATCGGGATCAGGCCAAGTAACGCTACGTAGATACGTGAGCCCAGTAGATCGACACCAGTCATGAAATATGACACATGTGCAGCTTGAATAGCCGCCAGTGGCAGCATAAGGGCTACGCAGCTTAATTTTCCCACCAGCGATTTTTGCATGCCAGGCAATGAGAACAGATAGAGGGCACACAAAATAATGCAACTAACCGCACTATGGCCGGTAATGATGGTGATTAACTCATTCAAGGGTCTGCGACAGGGGGTTGCTCAAGTTTTAGTAGTTTAAGTCAAATGTGCTTGATCTTATCGCGTCAGAGTAGGTCGATAAATGGAAGCAGGTCATGGCAGACCGAAAATTAGAAATCGAGAAGGCTAGGACAGAAGCTGCAGAGATTCAGCAGCGAGAACAGAAACAGAGCGAAGCATTGAAGGCTGAGCGCAAACGGCTCGCCGAATTGGAATCGCGAGGCTTCATCGCTAGACTGCTAAACAAGAAACCGGCCTTGATCGAACAGAGTTGACAAATAGTCAACTTTTCCCTACAGTTGACAAATAGTCAACCGATAGAGATCCTATGCACGTCATTTCTCGTCGACCGTTTTCGGAGGCAGCCAAGCTCTATCCGAATTGCAAAACGGCGATCGATGACTGTTATCAGGTGCTGAAAAATGGTGTGTTCAACACACCCGATGAGCTGCACAAGGTATTTCCATCACTCGACAACTTTAAGTATCGAGACCGATGGTGGGTCATTGATATCGGTGGCAACCATTTGCGGCTGATGGCCTTTATCGAGTTCAAGCACAATCGGCTGTATGTAAAACATATCGTTACGCACGCCCAATACGACAAGCTCACTGATAAGTATCGGAAGGAGAAATAACGATGAGTTTTTCAGCCTTAAAGAAAACCGCTCAGCGTCTTCAAGATCAAGCAGGTTTTCTTATCGAGATCTCAGACGATAAAGAGTACGAAAAAGCACTGGGCCTGATGGATGAGCTTATTGATGACTACGACAACCAGTTGGTTCTAATCGAGCTGCTCTCGAAATCCATCGAGCAGTGGGAAAACACCAGCGATGAGTTCGCTGAGTTCAATCAACGCATTGATCAAACCAATCCAGCCGTATCGACATTGCGCTTACTGATGGAGCAGCATGAGTTGGGAGTAGGGGACTTGCCAGAGATTGGAAGCAAGTCTTATGTGTCGAAGATTTTGAATGAGCGTGATCGACAACTGACAAGGCAGCATATTGAAGCGTTAAGTATGCGGTTTCAGGTCAGTCCCGCTCTGTTTTTCAATATTGCATAAATCGAGTGTCTCACGATGGGATTGTGGGACACTAAGCCCTCATAGCCCGTCCAGCAGCCTTTCTCTGCACCACTTGAGCCACACGGTCCCACAATAAGCCTATCTAGAGGTTTTGGGGCACTAAAACATGCGTGAAGTCGAAGCGGTGAAAACGGGTGAACAGCGCCAGCAAGTCGAGGCACACCTGGCCGACCAGGGCGTGATTTACGCGGACATCTGGTTCGTTGAGTCTGCCCCGCTCAGTTGAACTGACGGCAGGTTGCCCCAGTGCTGCTAATTCGTCAGTTGATCGAACTGCATACCGGTAGAACTCTCGAAGAGTGCCTGACACGGTTAATGTATTACCGTTTTGGTCTACGTCCCATTCAACGTCATTACTCCCATGCCTAACGCGTTTCATATCTCGCACATGCAAATCAATAGCTGTGCGGTTAGTGGTACCGATGTGCTAGATACGAATGTTCGTTGCAAGACTGTAGACACCGGTGTCGTGGACCACACGCATCTGGCCGGGTTGCAGGTCGGTATTGGTTGCCTGAGGGTGGGGCGAACCGAATTCTATATTGTTGCATAGTCGTGTGAAGCTATGAGTATCGGCTGGGGTGCTACTGTAGGCTTTTCCATTTACGGCTGTCATATCGACCCAGAAAGAGACATATTCTTCGGCAAAATGCAGAGGTCTTGCCGGTGCATGTCTAGGGGAATCCCTTGTTTTTGCTCGCTGTCCACTCAGCCGCTCCGTACTATTTGCTTGGGTCAATATTTGTTATCGTAGTTGGTACATTTTTTGGTATGTTTGTGTATAGATCCGGATTAATACGTGCACGTTTTGGCTTGCGGCGGCTGTCAGTTATGAGGCAGTCGTGTACCTGAAATCAAAAAGATGAGTTGGCAACAATTTGTTCCAAGTGGAAAAGTAAATTTTATGTAATTAGTTGGGACTAAAGACAATTACAAAGTCTGTTTTTCTATAGATTTTTAGGGCGAAGGCTATTGGCGTGATCGCTAATAAGATCGATTGATTTGACTTCCATGTCCCAGCGAGTTTGATCATCGTAATCTACATCTATAGTGAAATTCAGATCAGGTTTGGTAACTCGAATTAGCGCCTTGCACCAATGTCCACCGGCCTTACTAGGCATGGTTACACGCAGCTCCTCAATTTTCCTAAGAAACTCGCTACTGCTTGGAATCCAGCCTTTGTATTTTTCACCATTGTAGGAATAACCATTAGTGCTGTTTCCTCCATCGAAAAAGCCAATCACTAGGCTCAGGGAATCCCATTCGACGTTGTCGAGCGACTTTGCATTGATCATTAATGCAACTGCCTCCATTATCAGAGTATTGCTTATCTCTCGGTCAGAATTAGTGTCATTGCTTTTGGTCATTTATAGTTCGTCTTTTTGTGTGTACTTGTTGGTAACGTCATCTTTGGAAATTCTGTCGTATTTCTGATTGGTAGTGTTATTAAACTCCCTTCCTCCAACGTGTATCACTTCAGTTTGAGAACCGAGTGTCACGTTGTACTCTACAACAACAGTTTCAGGTCGTCCATCAATGCCATAGTCGGACAACTTAATCTCAAAATGAACATCAGCACCCGCTGCAACCAAGTCAGCCATCTCGTTCTCTAATGTCTTGTAGGCACTTGTATTAAAATTGGCATCTTGCGGGAACAGGTTCTTTAAGCCTTGGTTAAGGATGAAGCGGAACCCCAGTGCATGACCAGCTTGATCTTCAGGTAGCCCTTTTTTGCTAACAATAGACTGTGCTGCTAATTCATCAGTTGATCGAACTGCATACCGGTAGAACTCTCGAAGAGTGCCTGACACGGTCAATGTATTTCCGCTCTGGTCTACATCCCATTCAACGTCATTACTCCCATGCCCGACGCGTTCCATATCTCGCACATTAGGAGTCGTTGAAAACGTATTGGAGTCTGCGTGGTAGTACTGCCGTTCGCCTGTGGCATCTGTTCGTCTTATATAGGGCTGTTCAGAACCTGCCACCCAGGTATAGCCCTCCGGTGCTGCACGCCAACCGAGACTCTGGGCTTGCATTGCGCCAGTTGTTGGCGCGGCAACCCAGCCTTCACCTTTTGTCTCAAGTTGATCTAGTCGTCCCTGTTGCTCAACAATGGCTGAATCAAGTTCGTTGAGTCTGTTTTGTAAAGAGCCCCGCTCAGTTGAACTGACGGCAGGCTGCCCCAGTGCTGCTAGAGCCAGTCGTTGCTCACCTTCGATCTTGGTGATCTCAATGCGAGCTTCCCAGCCTGCTGATCCGATCGGTGCGGGACTATCGCTACCCAGAAGGGTACTGAGGCGATCACGCAGACCACCAGATGCTTCGACTTGCCTTGCAGCTTGCACATGCAAATCAGTAGCTGGGTTGTTAGTGGTACCACCGTGCTCGATACGAATGTTCGTTGCACGACCATTAACACCGGTGTCGTAGGCCACACGCATCTGACCGGGTTGCAGGTCGGTGTTGGTTGCCTGAGGGTAGGGCGAACCGAATTCTATATTGTTGCGTAGTCGGGTGAAGCTATGAGCGTCGGCTAGTGAGCCACCGCCGGCTTTTGCACTCACCGCTGTCATACCACCCCAGAAAGCTACGTTTAGCAGGCCAAGTGCTCTGTCGGCTGTGCTCAGCTCTTGCCAGTCCATGCCAAGAGAGATTGCCTGATTTCCACCTGCGGCCAGATCAGCAACGCTTGCTGTTAGTTGAAGTCCAGCTGCCGTGTTAGTTAAGGCAGGTGCCCAAGCGTGAGCCCGAACTGATAAGCTTTGTGGCACTCCTAGCGGCGCCCATAGCCCCAAAAGATAGTGTGCCGGCAGCTGCATCGAGCCACAAGGTTCGCATCTGTGAGTTGGATAAGTCGGTGATGTCTTGACCGTGTGCGTTGGCATCATAGAGTTGTTCTCCAGCGCGTCCAGCGGTGTAAAGACCCGCGCCTGCTCCCGCCACTAGCAGAGCTGTGCCGCCGGAACCCACGATAACAGCTGCGCCTACGCCCACGCCAACAACCAGAGCTGCACCATCGCCTACCTTGCGTGCCCATTCACCGAAGGTGTCTGTGACTGCTGCCGTGTTCTCAGTTACCGGGCTTGTATTTCCGTTGTTCCAGTCAAGACCCTCTGTATAGGTCATCTTGCCTGGAGGAAGTCGACTACCTTGCTGCCAGTCGCTCAGGCTGTCGTAGGTGCGAGTAGGGTCAACATCTTCTACATAGTGCGTACCGTTACTGCTTTCTACCTTGAAGACATTAAAGGTTGCAGCACCAAAATCCTCACTGGTAACAACCACTGGCATGATGGTGACTGTGGCATCAGCACCACCAGCATTGACTATACTTTGGGCAATGGCATCGATACGCTCATTGGGCCCGTAATATTGATGACTAAATCCTGCATCCAGTCTTGTCTGTTGTTCAAGGGGTGTTTCAGATGCATCAGGTAGTTGATCGGGTGGTATTCCCAGTGCCTGACCAATAGATGTGCGGAGTGCTTCACCTTGTAGTGCCTCAGGTGCAGTGCCGCGAGCCTGGTATTGTTCTAAAACTGGGGCTGCAAAGGCCTGCGATACAGTGGGGCTCTCCCAGCCATCGCTGAGATTACGTGCGTTGAATGCAGGATTATTGGCAATACTGTTGACAGCCCATCCGCGTAACTCTGGTGTAATACTGTCGTTAGCAATAAGAGCGCGGCCACCATTTGTTGCCAATACACCGTCAAATCGTGCGGCAACTGTGCTGATCTGACGTTGAAGTGCGCTTTGCGGCACGCCGGCAAACTGATCAGCATCGACAGTGATCTCTGCCAGAGCTTGTGCGCTTGATCGGCGATAACCACCACTAATAAAGTCAGTTGATGGGCTCTTTAAAAAGATGGCTGTGACCATCTGGCTGATCCCATCGCTTTGGGCATCGATAGAGGGATCGGATACAGCATTCAAAACGCGTTCCTTGAACTCAAGGCCCTGATAGCCCTGCTGATCACCCAGTGTGCTACCCAAAGCGCCCTCATGCCCTGAGTGAGCAGTGATGACTGCAGGGGCGTCTAGCTGGATGGCGGTTTGTAAAGCTGTTTGGTCAATATCGCTGAGCTCAGCGGGTGGTTGACCGCCACTACCAGCGCTATCGAAGCGCTGAACACTAGGCTGACTGAATACCGAGGCAACAATAGCTCGTGTATCTTCATTGTTGATATTCTGGCCTGCTTCACGGACGTTCTCGGTATTTCCGTCTCTCTGCCAAACGCTAAGCGATTCGCTAGCCAGATAGTGCGTTTCGGTCGTATTGAGTGTACCAAGCTCTGATTTGTGGTTTAAGGCCTCAGCTACTCGTTCGCCTCCTGCGGCGTCGAAGAAGTCTCTTGCTAGGGCGTTCTGTTCCACCCAGTTGTCTATCTGGCTTTGTCGCTGTGGGGTGAGTGTGCTGTCAGCCTCAGCGCCTGCCAGTGGTGAGGGCTGTGTGTCATCATCGCTACCAGTAGAGTATCTGTAAGCTGAGCCATGCGACTCATAAGCCTGATATTGGGAGTTATGGGAGAGCTGATCAACATCTGACGAATCATCACGCAAGCTGTCGAATGTTGTGCGCTCGCGGCTTAGCTGATCGAGGGCGGTTTGTGATGAATGAGAATCGCTAGATTCAATTGGCGCGACGCTGTCCGATGAGCTGCCATCGGCGCTGAGATCGTTCTCCTCTCTGGACGACGGCTGTGAAGATGCCCCTCTTGAACTGCCAGCGCTAGATGTGCCTCTGAAATCTACCATGCGAATTTCCACCCGTCTTACCCATAACCCAAACATCACGATACAGGGAAGATTGGCTGCTGCATATTAGTAAAACTACGTATGCGGCGCCGTGGTACAGAGGCTAGTCTCGCCAATTCCAGAACATAGCGCCGTTGTAATAGATTCGAGCTAACGTGTTATCGTCTTCTCGGTCAAAGCCAACATAACCGTGAACCACATCGCCCTGATCTGTAAGAATTGTTATCGTATGGCCATTCAGGTAATAGCGTCCGTTGATGGTTTCGTTTTTCCCTGTGGATACAGTGGCGGCTAGGTCGCTCTGATACGAACTACTACTTTTACTATTGCCGATAGTCCCATCGAGATTCATCTTAAGGCTTCCGCCAATACTTTTGTAGGATACGTTGTCGCTGTAATCGTAGCCTCTGAGTTGCTCATAGGTTCTGTATTCAACCTCGATCCTTTCACCTGGTTTAAAGCCGTGAGCCTTGCCAAGAAGATCGTCGCTAGAAAACCTGCAACGCGAGCGGGCTAAATTCTCAGAGCTTGGGAAATCACCGGCTGGGTCCCAGTTTGTGCACCGTGTTTCGATACCATTACTAAACAGGAGAGTGAAACGAATCTTTAGCTGGAAGCTTCCGCCAAAAAATCCCCAATCACCATACGTGTTTGCGCCGATGGGTCTGTTCTCTGCCGGAATTTCTTGGTTAAGCTTCTTGAGTTCGTCATCAGTAATGTTAGTGAAGCGCTGTTTTTCTTCTTTGGAAATTGATTTGCCTGCTGTTTTGGTTTCAGTAAACACAACTCCTGGCCCAATCAAGCGTCGAGTCCCTGACCTTGGCGAATCATCACTGGAGCCGACACCTTTTGGTTCTTTCTTGCACACGTTCTCACCAAACTTGGCCGCTTTTGAAAAATCAACAAACCCACCGTCACGCATATCCAGTGTAATCAACCGCGCATGCCCTGATTGCCCAGGGCAGCCATACAGCACCGAGTAGCCTTTTTTACCGTCAAAACGCGCTTTGCGTGTAACAGCAAATGCACCTGACACTGACTCGGGTTTCACCCCTGTGCTCGATATTACCCGACCGTTGGTTGGGTCTTGCTGTTCAATGCTAGTCAGCCACTGCTCAATGCTGCTTCCTTGCAAATTTTTCCACGGCTCTATTCTCACTGTGCTGTTGCCGCTGCTGACAACGCGTGTTTGGTTCTCGTAACTATCGTCCCATCCGCGTGGCGCTTTGACAATGTCATTTGCGAATGCGGTAGTTAAGAGCAGAGTGAGTATGAGTCCTGCGATGTATCTTTGTGGCCGCATGCAAATTAACGTGCTGAAATCATGAGTATCTAGTCATCATACTGTACAAAAGCTGAACGAATATCTATGAGATTTTTTGTAGATTCGCCTTGCTTGATTTTGCGGAACGGTTGACACAAAATTACCTATAAACAGGGTAGTTTTAGACCGTGAAAAACCTGACGATATAATTTCCAGCATTTTTCTGATCGTCAAACGTTTGCTATCGTTTCCTATTCCAAAACACACTACCGTTGTAATAAACTCGACGCATGGCGCCATCACGGCCCAGGTTATAGCCAATGAAACAATCGTACTGTAGCTGCGTGTAGCCCTAATATCTGACATTATTCAGGTAGCGTTTGGTTTTGTCGGGCTATCTTTAGGTGGAGGGGCTAGTTGTGCTCGATGAGCCTTCTTAATACTGTCCATTATTTAATTTTGGAAATACATGAAAATTCTAGATAAAAAGGCGTTAAGACAACTCTTATTCACTATGTCGTCCGTTGTTTTACTGTGTGCATCACAGTTTAGCCATGCACAAGTATCTGCCGAAGGTCTACCGGATATGGGTAATCTGGGCTTGCTGATCGGCGAGGCTAATGATGATTTCGACGAAAGTTCTGTTTTAGACGACGAAGGTAGGATTTCGGCAGGTATGCCTGTCGACGATAGCCTGCGTGGTACAACAGCGACCGAAATTGCCTCGATACTGGCTCAGGGGAATCCTGAGGGCCAACAACAGGTTGAACAATGGCTGGATGAAGCGCGTTCAGTGTTTGAAGATTTCCTCGTTCAGTCAAATTTCGAGGTGAATGATATTGGGGTTAGTCTGGCTGTCTCGTTCATTACGTTTTGGGAGCTGGCGGAAAACAAAATTCTGCCGCCTGAATCAGAACTGAAGCTAGGTAAATTTCTGGTTCACACGTTCAAGGGTATGGCTACAGTGCCAGAGTACGAAAACCTCAGCCCAGAGGAAAAGTCATTACTCTACGACTGGACTATGACCACTCCCATAGCATTTTATAGCATGGTTGATGGGCTTGAGGCCAAAGGAGAATTCGACGAAGCCAGCAAAATAAGACAAAAAAGCGCATCACTATTTGTCGAGTTGTTCAAGTTTCCACACGATTTTTTCATACTGACAGACGACGGCGAATTCAGTGCTGACATTGATAATATCTTAGCCTATCAGGATCAAAATGGACTGAGTGATGATTGGTAAGCACTATGAGAATTTCAGTTATCAAGCAGTTTTTTGCCGTTGTATCGCTTGTACTTACCTGCAGTGTTTCGCTTGCTCAATCAGACCCGCTTCCAGCTGGATGGCTTGAAACAAAAGATACAAAGAAAAACGCTATAGAGTATTCAAAGCAGGGTGACACGAGCGGTAGCATTGTCAAAATATATCCGCCTGCTCCGTTAGAGCAGCACACTGCAGATGAATGGTTGCGCGAAAAACTCACCGCCTCTAAAGCGCCCAAGGGCGTCTGGCTGGATGACTTGTCCATTACCCGTTCCAACGCCAACATTGCTTACGGACACCGCAGTTTTAAACAGTTAGATGGCAAGCAGGGACGTTTGGACGCTTTCGTCAGCACATTCGACCAAGTCTTTGTACGTTTAGGCGTGTCTATCTACATACCAACGAATAACAACGGCTCGCTAAAGGAAGAGTCTGTGGCTGTGATGAGCAGCAGGATGCTTCAGTATTTAAAACAGGATGCTACAGATCAGAAGTTTGGATCCAGTATAGAGGCAACTCCTCGCCAGGTATCAGGAATAAAGCCAGGTGGTGTTGACATTAAGCCAGGGCTGTACGTAGGAAACTATAGGCAAAAAAACGGCAAGGTGTTTGGTAAGCGATCAGTAATCTTATATGACAATGGTGAATATGAATTTCTACATAAGAAAGTTCATGGTAAGTACGTCTATTCCAAAAACAATGGGCGGTTTGATATGGAAGCCGAATTTTACAACTCTCCGCGCCGTGACAAACTTAGTATTTACGGAATCGACCAGCAATCCAACGAATACACGATTTATGCGGAAAAAGAGGGAGGATTTAGTAATGTTGTATCTCGTCTAGTGTGGTCGAGTCCGCCGGATAGGATGTCGCCGAGCTTAAGAGAGGAGCAAGAAAAGCTTAAAGAGAAGGAAGAGAGACGATACAAATTTACGACGCAACCGGGTCAGGGTATTAAGGAGTCTGATATTGAGGCGGTGCTGTACACATGGGAACTAAGGATCACTGGGTTCGGCACTAACCAGTTTGTAGTCGAGCCCTATCTATTAATGAAACACGGCAGAGTGATGGATAACATTCCTGTTGCACCTTTTATGTTGGACGAGGCAAAATCACGCAGTCGCGAGCCTGATCGATGGGGTTGGTGGAAACGGACAGACGATAAGTTTGTTTTTGCATGGACCAAAGATAAGAATAAATTTTCCCGCCCGCTTGGTACACAGGGGATAGGTAGCCCTATACCTGCTGGTACGAAGTTGGAAGGTTTTTGGCAGCACAAAGGCAGTTTTTCGACAGGGGCGGCCACTGTTGTCCATTCTCGTAGCGTCACTTTTACAAAGGACGGGCGGTTTCAGACATCCTTTAGCACGATGACAGGAGTTGATGGCGAACAACTTGGCGGCGACGGATATGCAGTAACATTATCCAGCGACGAAGGATCAACGTCTTCTGCCTCTGTTGGCCCCCTATCCAGTGGTTCCCGAAGTCAATCAAACAACTCCGAGGACGATCGCACAGGTTCATACACGTTTGATGGATATAACTTGACGCTTGAATATGACAATGGTCAGGTGTTGCACGAGTTTACGTTTACTATTGGTGAAGAATATAAAGAGTTGTGGTTTAAAGGGGGATACTTGAGGCGCGTGGAGTAGAAGCCAGACAGTAACCTAGGCAATTAAGCGTTATTAACTTGCCTGTTAATACCTGTAAACGTACATTTGCTCAAATGCAGATGGATAAGTAAAAATGGAATTAATATGATTATCGCATCGAGCAGAGGCAATCTTTGGCAGCACGGCCCAAAATTTGTTTATGCCGATTTGTCAGCTAAGTTTGCTCACTAGCGGTCAAATTAATCCGGATACGTGGTGTGGGGTCTTGCGTTAATTTAGTGCATGAATAGGATATTCAAATTGATAAACATAAGAGAAATAAACATGAGAGAAATAGAATTGGGTTTCTGCGGCCGCCTCCT
>JALZUD010000125.1 GCA_023301725.1 Granulosicoccus sp.
CCCAAAATACTACCCAAAATACTACATAGAGCAGTACAAGTCGGACCCTGTGATCAGCCCACTTGCTTAGCAGTACGCAGCTTAGCGACTGTCGGTTCTTCAACCATAGTGTTTCTTGGAGAATTCTCTGAGGGGTGTTACCCCCCGAGAATTGCTCTTAGAAATTTATATCGATGGTGCCGTCGCCCGGACTCGAACCGGGACAGCTTGCGCCACTACCCCCTCAAGATAGCGTGTCTACCAATTCCACCACGACGGCATAAACAGTAGCCTTTTCAGGCAGCGCGGCATTGTAACTCGAATGGCTTATCAGCGGTGCATTTGCACGCACTGAATCACCCTGACTTCGAGCTAACCGCTAGGGAAATTACTCAGCAGGTGCTGGCAAGTCAGATTCAGTGCTAGTGGCTCCATCGGCAGCGGGCACATCCGTCTCAACTCCACCAGGTAAGTCAGATACCTCTGGCGGTGCTGCAGGAACAACATCTTCAATCAAACCGGGCGCGTCGGTAACTGAGCGTACTGCAGAGTCACGATGGGCTGCCATATAGAAAAGGAAAAGGCTGGTTGCGAAAAATAATGCAGCTAATATGGTGGTGGTTCGGGTAAGAAATGAGGCTGACCCTTTGGCACCAAACACAGTGGCTGATGCGCCACTTCCAAAAGCCGCACCAGCATCAGCGCCTTTACCGTGCTGTATTAGCACAAGCCCGATAACACCGACAGATAAAATGACATGAAGCACTAACGCAATGGATTGCATTTAATTCTCTACTATTTCGTTCTAGAACGACTGATTAATGAAAAATGGTATGGGTATATATTGTACGGCACAAAACGCTAAGCACGTGCGCTTGCAGCGTTGCAAATAGCCACAAACGAATCAGCGTTGAGGGCTGCGCCGCCGATTAGACCACCATCGATATCTTTCTGGCTAAACAAAGTGGCAGCGTTGTCTGGCTTGACGCTGCCTCCATAAACTATTCTTAATGACTCGCTGACAGCTTTATCTAGGCCCGCGATTTTATCTCTAATCATGTGATGCACCTCTTGCGCTTGCTCAGGACTTGCTGTCACACCTGTGCCAATTGCCCACACAGGTTCATAAGCTACGATCAAATTCTCAAAGGCTGCAACGCCTGCTAAGGCAATTAGCGCATCGAGCTGCTCAGCCATGATGGATGCAACCGCCCCCGCTTCTCGCTGCTCGAGCGTCTCACCCACACAAAAAATGGGCGTCAAACCTGCCTGCTGCACCGCCACACACTTACTGGCAACCAGTTCCGAACTCTCATGGAATAAAGCACGCCGCTCTGAATGACCGACGATGATGTACTCGCACCCAAACTGGGCCAACATGGGTGCGGACACTTCGCCTGTGTAAGCACCGGTTTCTTGAACCGAGCAATTTTGAGCTCCCAGAGCAACTGGCACACCTTGAAGAACAGAGGAAACCTCTGAGAGATGAACAGAGACTGGACAGATGGCGATGTCGGCTGCGTCAGCGTTTACACCGCTACTGACAGCCAAGGCAAGCTCCACCGCACTCTCACGAGTACAGTTTAATTTCCAGTTGCCTGCAATAAAAGGACGACGATTACTCAAAGGATTACTCGGATCGTTTGCCGTTAGCCGGCGAAGGATACCTATCCACAGCCTTTAAGTCCAGCCACATGGTGTCAAATTCTCTAATCTAGTGCCTCTTTCACCACGTTAGCGACTTGCTGACAAATCTTCTGCACGTCATTCGCCACCTTCCCTTCAACCATGACTCGAACCAAAGGCTCGGTACCTGAGGGCCGAAGTAACACACGACCACTACCACCAAGATCTTTCTCTGCCTGTGTTAACGCACCTTGGATCGGTTGATTCTCGTCTAGATTCACCTTCTCTTTGACAGGAACATTGATTAGAACCTGAGGGTACAACTGCATGCCAGCGCGTAACCTAGACAGTGACTCTCCAGTCTCACGCATCACAGCCAGAACTGACAGCGCCGCAACAATGGCATCACCGGTAGTGACCTTATCCAGGCAAATGACATGGCCAGAGTTTTCTCCACCCAACTCCCAGCCTCGGGCCTTAAGTAGTTCCATGACATATCTGTCACCAACGCCCGCCCGTTCAAACGGCACGTCCATGTCATTAAATGCATGCTCGAGCGCCAGATTGGTCATCAGCGTACCAACAACGCCACCATTAAGTGTTCCGTTCGCATGGCGTGCCTTCGCAAGCACATAAATTATTTCATCACCGTCAACAATTTCACCCCGATGATCGACCATGATCAATCGATCGCCATCGCCGTCGAGCGCTATGCCAAGGTCAGCACGCTCAAGGAGTACATGTGCGCGCAAATTGTCAGGCGCGGTGGCACCACATTCTTTATTAATGTTTAAGCCATTGGGATCCGCACCCACAGAGATAACGTTAGCACCTAGCTCGTCAAACACCTCACGAGCAATGTGGTACCCAGCGCCATTGGCAGCATCAACGACAATTTTCATCCCATCCAGTCGCAATGATGACGGAAAGGTGCTTTTGCAAAATTCAATGTACCTGCCTGCAGCATCATCAACGCGCCGTGCGCGCCCCAAGTCGGCGGAATCTACCGTGGTCATGTCTTGCCGCATCATCGCTTCAATTTCAAGCTCAACATCATCCGGTAGCTTAGTGCCATCAGTTGAAAAGAATTTTAGGCCGTTGTCGTGATAAGGATTATGTGAGGCACTGATAACAATACCAGCGGCCGCACGAAATGTACTCGTGAGATAAGCAACAGCAGGCGTTGGCATGGGCCCTAGCATGCGGCTATTGATACCTGCAGATGCAAGACCTGCCTCTAGTGCCGACTCAAAGAGGTACCCCGAGATACGCGTATCTTTGCCGATGAGCACTTCGCGGTTGCCCTTGGATGCCAGCACTTTGCCTGCGGCCCAACCCAATTTCATGACAACTTGCGCAGTCATTGGGTATTGACCTACACGACCACGAATGCCGTCAGTACCAAAAAATTCTCTAGCCATTATTCCGTTCCAAATTCGTTGTTCGTCTGGGTGACAGCATGCTGCACTGCAAGTGCATGCACCATAGGCTCCACATCGTGAACACGCACGATAGACGCCCCACGCTGAACACACAATAGCGCGGCCGTCACTGAAGCTGTTACTCTGCTAACAGTGTCATCACCAATAATATCGCCCAGCATACGCTTTCGCGATAGCCCTATTAACACCGGCGCTTCGAGGCACAGGCTATCAAGCTTCCTCAACAGCATAAGATTATGAGCAAGCGTCTTGCCAAATCCGAAGCCTGGGTCAAGCAATATTTGTGATACCGCAATTCCAGCCTGCACGCATAGTGCGCGCCTTTGGCTCAAGAAATCGCAAACTTCTGCAAACACATCATCGTACTCGGGCGATTGCTGCATGTTTTTTGGCTGCCCTCGCATGTGCATTAAACACACCGGCAGCTGAGTAGACACTGCGGCCTCAAGCGCACCGGGCTCTTGCAAGGCACGCACATCATTAATTAAACCAGCACCTGCAGCGTGAGCTGCGAGCATCACCTCGGGCTTGCTTGTGTCTATCGAAACAACAGTATCGAAGCGCGAACAGATAGCGTCGATAACCGGCACAACTCGCTCTATTTCCTGGTGCATCGTTACCGTTGCCGCCCCCGGGCGGGTTGATTCGCCACCCACATCAATAATGTGAGCACCTGCCTCAATCATCTGCCGTGCGCGATCTATGGCTGCACCTGCGGATGCGTACTGCCCACCGTCTGAAAAAGAATCGGGCGTGACGTTGAGAATGCCCATAACCCGCGGCTTGTCCAGAGTCAGCTCACGACCACCGCAATCTAGTGCTGCTGGGCAAAGCCGAGATTTCACAGCGTCGGCAGAATGTATTGAGAGCGACATTTTCTAGCCCTGACGGTACCCAGATCTGGGTTTCTGAAAGTCGAAAAGCCGCTAAGTGCGGCTTTTCGATAGAAGATCCTAAGTGCTGTGCTGGCAGCTTCCTACCAGCACAGTATCGGACGGTAAAGGACGAACGACTAGTGCAGGCTAGGAGACGGGTCACCGGAGTCGGCTTCACCATCATCTTCCCCTTCTTTCTTCTCGTCACCTTTGGTCTTTGGGTCTGGCTTTGTCAGGTTGGCGCCCGCGCCACCAGAACCGCCATCTCCACCCCAATCAGCAGGCTCACCCGGCTCTCTTCGATCCATTAAGCGATCGATCTGACCTAGGTCGATCGTCTCGTACTTGAGAAGCGCTTCTGACATCGAGTGCAGAATATCCATGTTGTCTGTGAGAATGACTCTGGCTTTCTCATAGTTAACATCAATAAGTTTACGAATCTCTGAGTCGATGCTCTTGATCGTCTCACCAGACATCGGATTGGACTTATTAGAAGAGCGCCCAAGGAATACCTCACCCTCTTCTTCGCTGTAAGCCAAAGGACCCAACTTGTCTGATAAGCCCCAGCGCGTAACCATGTTGCGGGCTATGTCGGTGGCTCGCTCGATATCGCTGGAAGCTCCTGTCGTAACCGCATCTTCACCGAAAATTAACTCTTCAGCTATCCGACCGCCATACAGAGTTGAAATCTTGCACTCAAGCATGCGCTTACTGTTGCTGTACCGGTCTTCTTCTGGCAAGAACATCGTGACACCCAAAGCACGGCCTCGGGGAATGATGCTGACTTTGTAGACAGGATCGTGCTCTTCGACCAACCGACCGACAATGGCATGACCAGCTTCATGGTAGGCGGTTAGCTCTTTCTCTTTATCGCTCATGACCATTGATCTGCGTTCTGCGCCCATCATGATCTTGTCTTTGGCGCGTTCGAAATGCCCCATATCAACTTG
Organism: Granulosicoccus sp.; assembly: GCA_023301725.1. GTDB lineage: Bacteria > Pseudomonadota > Gammaproteobacteria > Granulosicoccales > Granulosicoccaceae > Granulosicoccus. The sequence continues at coordinate 4,873 of JALZUD010000125.1, forward strand.
ACGTTCGTCCTCACGAGCTGCAAACAAAGCAGCCTCGTTGACAAGATTTGCTAGGTCAGCACCAGAAAACCCCGGTGTGCCTCGAGCAATGAGCTCTGGCTTGACGTCGTTTGCAGTAGGCACCTTACCCATGTGCACTTTCAGGATTTGCTCACGACCTCTAACGTCAGGCAATGGCACAACGACCTGCCTATCGAATCTGCCTGGGCGCAACAACGCTGGGTCAAGAACGTCAGGACGGTTAGTCGCTGCAATAACAATGACACCATCATTGCCTTCAAAACCGTCCATCTCAACGAGCAGTTGGTTAAGAGTCTGCTCACGTTCGTCGTGACCACCACCCAAGCCAGCACCACGATGTCGGCCTACCGCATCGATCTCGTCGATAAAAATGATGCAAGGAGAATGCTTCTTTGCCTGCTCGAACATATCTCGAACGCGGCTTGCACCGACACCAACAAACATTTCGACGAAATCTGAGCCCGAAATAGTGAAAAACGGCACTTTTGCTTCGCCGGCAATCGCTTTTGCCAGCAATGTTTTGCCCGTACCCGGAGACCCAACCATCAAAACGCCTCGAGGAATCTTTCCTCCCAGCTTTTGGAACTTGCCCGGATCACGCAGGAACTCGACCAGTTCAGAGACCTCTGACTTGGCCTCTTCCACGCCTGCTACATCAGCAAATGTGACTTTGACTTGGTCTTCGTTGAGTAATCTGGCTTTGCTTTTGCCGAATGACATGGCTCCTCGGCCACCGCCGCCACCTTGCATTTGCCGCATAAAAAACAGCCAGACACCGATAAGGAGGATGAACGGGAACCAACTGATCAGGATGCTGAACAGCATGCTAGGATTTTCCGGCGGAGCACGCTCGAAGTCCACGCCTGCTCGGTTCAATTCGCCGATCAATGAGCTGTTGTCTGTTTCAGGGCTGTACGTAGTGAACACCTGGCCACCATCTCTCTGACCCGTGATCTCCACACCGTCAAAACGCACCTTGTCTACCTGCCCGCTGTTAACACTTTGCAGAAAATCGGAATAGGCGATGGTATCGGTAGACACTCGCTGCCCGCCCAAGTTGTTGAACACTGTCATTAAAATGACAGCAATCACCACCCACAGCAGGACGTTTTTCAAAAGATCACTCAAGGACTTACCTCGCGAAACACGGTGTTAGCCGTATTTATAGTTGTGTCGGATGCCGACGATTCTAACCTAATTCTAACAAGTTCCTTGCCACCACATATACCTCTCGGCTACGCGCTCTGCTGGCGGCGGGCTTACGCACCTTTACGGTTTTGAAACAATTTCGTACCTGTCGGATATATTCATCGAATCCCTCACCTTGGAAAACTTTGGCGACGAAAACTCCGTCTGCCAGAAGATATTGCTGTGCCGCTTCGAGCGCCAACTCAACAAGCGCCATGGCACGAGCCTGATCAGACACGCCAACCCCGCTTAAGTTAGGCGCCATGTCGGACAATACAAGATCCACGCGACAATTATTCAATGCATTCGCTATGTTGTCTGCGGTGCTCTGCTCCGTGAAATCACCCAGAATAAAATCAACACCAGGCAACCCATCCATAGGCAGGATGTCTGACGCGACGATGGTAGATTTATCGCCTGCCTGCCTAGACAAGTATTGAGTCCAGCCTCCTGGAGCTGCACCTAGCTCAAGAATAGTCGACTGAGGCCTGATGAGATGGTCTTTCTCATTGAGCTCAATAAGTTTGTAAACGGCACGCGAGCGATAGCCATCTGAGGCTGCACGCTTCACATATTCGTCTGAAGCGTGCTCATCAAGCCACCGTTGACTGCTTTTACTACCTGCTTTACCGCCCGAACGCGCCACAATCCCTCATACTTAACTGGTTGGTTGGAGGCGCCAGTTGCCAGCACCCATCAAATCGAATCATATTGTAGAGTGTTTGCGCAGATCCGCCAGCACGCAAACGCCACTAATCAGACTTTTGAAATGAAACATCCAAACCGTGTTCGCAGCAGACAAACACCTGCCACAGCACCTGCCCAAAGATCTACCAAGACATCCAGAAAAGCAACTGCGCAGCCTTCACGACAATCACAACCCAAACGCGTCAAACCTTTGGACAAAGCGGGTATTCGCCACCTACGCTCCCTAGCGCATGCGCTAAAGCCTGTAGTAAGGCTGGGCAACAACGGGTTTACTGAGGCCGTAAGCAAAGAACTCGACGGTGCGCTGGAGCATCACGAGCTTGTCAAAGTCAAATTGAGCGTTAGCGAAAAAGAGGAAAGACTGGCACAACTCGATGCACTGTGTTCTGCAACCCGGTCAAAGTGTGTTCAACAAATTGGCCATACCGCAACGCTATACAGACGCAATGACAAAAAACCGGTTATAGAGCTTCCCTGAATCGATACCAATATAGGCCCTAGATGGGCCTTGCCTCAAAACTAAATTGGGCATGGCAAAGCACTAATCGTGTTGCGAGGACTCACGCGAGGGCAGAAAAACCGTAGCCTTGAGGCCACCGAGATCCTCGGAGGGCGACAAGCTAATACGCCCTTCGTAGGTGTCGACAATGTCGTTGACGATAGACAATCCCAAGCCGTGGCCGGCAACTGATTCATCAAGCCTTACGCCCCTGTCCGTCAAACGGCCCAGCTCCTCCGGCGAGCAGCCAGGTCCATCATCCTGAACCTCAATAGTGACGCTGTCAGAACCTCGCATGGTCAGCTGGACTGATGAATTACACCATTTGGCAGCATTGTCTAGCAAATTGCCAATGAGTTCGAGCATGTCTTGCCGATCGTGCAATAGGTCAACGCTACGATCTACGCTGAAACGTATCTGAACCTGTTTGTCAGCATAGACCTGCTCCAACAGACCAATCATAGACGGCAGCTCTGCTTCCGCATCGAAGCGAACACCGACGGCACTGCGCCCGGCTAAACGAGCTCGCTTCAGTTCGCTCTCAATGAGTCTTCGTATAGCCTCCGTGTTGCTTTTTACCAGATCCCGCTCAGCCTGCCCCATGGGCTCAGCTTCGCTGGATCGAATCAGCAAATTAAGTGGACCTTTCAACGAATGCGCCAGATTACCCACAGCATTCCGAGACTGACGCAGACGTTGCTCAAAGCGACGCAATAATCGATTGAACTCGATAACCAGAGGCAACACTTCCGAGGGCACCTCTTGCGACAAGGCCACTGCATGGCCTCGCTCGAGTCTTAGCATATCTCGTCGAATATCATCAAATTTTGTCACCGCACGACGCACGATAAAACGCTGTACCAGCATGGCAACCAATATCAGCACAGCGATCGAGATACCCGTAAAAACCTGTAACACTTGTAACCTGGCATGCAAAGCGGACGTATCACGTAACGCCCCGATGACATAAGACTTGCCTTGCACACTGAAGCCTGCAAACCATCCATGAACGATTTGCTGCACGTCTGGCTGATCTAGATTGCTTACCCGACGAATGGCACCCGGCACAAGCTCCGGCACGCTAACAGGAAACCTGTTTTGCGCTGGCGGCCATAGAGTAGACACACCGTTACTGACCAACACCAGCTGGGTGCGTGAGGGTAGCCTAGCCAGTGTTTTGCCCAATTGCAGCTCATCGGCATCTGGGTCTATCAGGCTGTTGGCATCAATCACTGTGCGCGCAAGCTCATTAAACACATAACTTTCAGCCAGCGTGCGGCTTGTGAGCGTGAGCGCCCACCAAAATACAAACAGCAAGATGACCAGCGCCCCCAGCAAGCCAGCCTGCAAGCTTCGCTCTAGAGAGTTCAATCTGCTGAGTCGTTGAAAATGTACCCTTGACCCCTTTTGGTCAGTATCATCTGGGTACCAATTTTTTCTCGCAAGCGACGAATGTAGACCTCAATCAAATTGCTGTCTCGCTCAGAATCCTGGTCATACACATGTTCTGACAAATGCGATTTGGATAAAATACGACCACTGTTCAGCATCATGTAGCGCAGCAATCTGAATTCTGTGCCAGTGAGCTGATGCGTAATGTCACCCACAATAACTTGCTGTGTATCTTCATCCAGCGCCAGGTTCTTGGTTTCGATCTGGCTTGAGGTGCGACCGTGGCGGCGGTAAATCAGCGCTCTGATACGAGCAATCAGTTCTTCAATATGAAAAGGCTTGCCAAGGTAATCGTCAGCCCCGGTTTTGAAGCCATCAACGCGCTCATACCAAGCATCTCTGGCGGTCAGCACAATGACTGGAACTCGGTTGCCACGACCGCGCCAAGCTTGCAGTACCTCTAGCCCGGGTTTTTGTGGCAACCCCAAATCAAGCACCACAGCGTCGTAGGGCTCTGTGTCCCCCAAGTGTTCCGCATCGATGCCATCAGTAGCAACGTCGACGGCGAAACCGGCTTTTTCCAGATCAGCTAGCACCGCAACTACCAGTGCAGGATCGTCTTCAACAAGCAGTAATCGCACAGTATGTAGGCTGTCTGTTCAATGTTTACGGCGAAATATATACCCAATTATCTACCAGCTGAGCGCGCATCGCACAGATTCTAACGAATAAACAGGTGGCAATTGCTGAAATATTGGGTAGGATGATGCCTGAAAGAGCGAATCTCTATCAACTCGATACCCCATGGCACGAAATCACAAATTCTATTTCGACAGTAACGGCATCCCGAAAGCGAGGGGCCCTGCTTCTGAAAAAATCTTCATGACGTTCCTTGAAGTTGACGTTCAGGGTAGCGATCACATCTGCAGAGATCTCATGGACGACCTGACGGCCATTGAAGATGGGTCGGATGATATCCGCGAGTTTATTGGCAATGCGCACTCGGTAACAATTACTCAAGGTGGCGCCAGTATTGTTAGCAATTTGGCCAGCAACAACGCTGATGAGGCGGCTCAAGAAGCCGACACAACCGCCACCAACCCCGCTCAAGCCGCCGCTGATATCTCAATGCCCTATCAGGTTGAACTCAAACATTTCCGCGAAGTACTCGAGGACTGGGAAGCTTTCATCCTTGATGATCAATTAGACGACCCGCTATCAGACGATGAGTATTCTTAGCGCTTTCGGTTACCACCTTGGGCTATCCCTACGAAAATACTCTGAGGTAAACGCTGGGCTAAAGTGGTAATGTCGGCGTCTAAACAACAGAGCCAAACACCATGAGCAATATTCTGGATCTCATCCTCGATGATGAAAACAAGTCAGTTATCAACGAACTGCAAAATACATTTGACCTAGACGAAGCGCAAACTCGTTCGGCTATCCAAGGGTTGATTCCAGCGTTGTCTCGCGGCTTGCAAAACAACACCTCTAACACGCAGGGCATGGACAGCCTGCTGGAAGCGTTGCGCACAGGCGAACACAAAAAATACATGGAGCAACCTAACACTCTGGGAAACTCTTCAACAAAACAAGCAGGAAATGACATTCTCGGGCACATCTTCGGCGACAAGAAGGTGAGTCGCGAAGTTGCCACACGCGTGTCACAAAAAGCGGGAATCAGCGGCACGTTACTGAAAAAAATGCTGCCAGTGGTGGCAACGCTAGTCATGGGTGCCTTAAGTAAAAAAATGATAGGTGGTGGAGGCAATCGCACTCAAGACAGGACTCTGCAGGCCAATAGCGGCGGCATACTCTCATCCTTGCTAGACAGCGATCGCGATGGTTCCATCTGGGACGATGTGCTTGGAATGGCCGCACGCTCCATGCTTCGCTAAATAAATCTGGCGCCACATCCCTTTCAGCTTGAGCTGCTAAACACCCTATGTTGAAACAATTGATTCTCGATGCCGAAAGGTGCACCAGTTGCCTACAGTGTGAAATGGCCTGTTCGCTGGAACATGAAGGGCTGTTTTCACCCGCTTTTTCGCGTATCAAAGTCTTTGAATTCGAACACGGCAAGCGCAATGTTCCTTACACCTGCACGCAATGCGATGAAGCGTGGTGCCTGCGTGCCTGTCCAACCAGCGCCATTAGCATCAACCACGAGCTGGGCACTAAAGTGGTTAACGAATCGCTTTGTGTGGGTTGCAAGGTATGCACAATCGCTTGCCCCTACGGCACGATCAACTACAACACGCGCAGCGGCAAGGTCACCAAGTGCAATCTTTGCGATGGCGAGCCAAAGTGTGCCGAGGCCTGCCCCACAGGCGCCATTGAATATGGAGTACCGGCATGACGTGGCACAACAAAGTACTCCGTGTCGACCTCACTAATCGCACCACTCACATTGAACCACTGAACCAACAATGGCGAGATGACTATCTGGGTTCGCGCGGGCTGGGCACCAAGTACTTGTCAGAGATGATGGATCCTGCCGCCGATGCCATGTCTGCCGACAATGTGTTGATATTTGCAACCGGCCCTTTGACAGGCACCATGGCCTCTACGGGTGGGCGCTACTCGGTGGTCACTAAAGGTCCTCTCACCAATGCCATAGCGTGCTCTAATTCAGGTGGGAAATTCGGTGCAGAAATAAAATTTGCAGGCTACGACCTGTTAATTATCGAAGGCGTATCCGACCACCCTGTGTATCTGCTCATTGAAAATGAGAGTGTGCAGATTCTTCCTGCTGAAGAATACTGGGGCACAACGGTTTGGCACACCGAAGAAGCTTTGAAGGAGAAACACCAAGACCCACAAATCAAAGTAGCGTCCATTGGTGTTGCAGGGGAAAAAGGCGTGAAATACGCTTGCATTGTCAATGATTTACACAGAGCCGCTGGACGCTCAGGTGTAGGCGCTGTGATGGGATCAAAAAATCTCAAAGCCATTGCTTTGCGTGGCACAGTTGGCGTACCAGTAGCAGATGCTGAAAAGTTCATGCGCGTGGTTAAACACACACACCAATTGCTAGCGGATAGTGCAGAACGCCAAAGCCTGACCGACTACGGCACAAACAGCATGATCGATACGATGAATGCATTTGGCGGGCTGCCTACTAATAATTTTCAGGATGTGACGTTCGACGGCACGGCTAACATCAACCCAACGGCCATGAGCACGGTCACTGAAAATAATCACAAAAACCTGATTACCAACAAAGCTTGCTTCGGGTGCACGATTGGTTGTGGCCGTATTGCACACATCGATAAGAATCACTGGGCGATTAGAGATCGGCCCCAATACCATCATGCGTCCGGCGGGCTCGAATACGAAACTGCCTTCGCTTTTGGCCCTTGTGTGGGTATTGACGACATTGATGCACTGACATTTGCAGGCTATCTGATGAATGAACACGGCATGGATCCGATCTCTTTTGGAGTCACCCTGTCTGCAGCGATGGAATTGTTCGAACTGGGCATCATCACCACAGAACACACAGACGGCATCGAACTCAATTTTGGCAATGCTGAAGCTTTAACGATCATGGCTGAAAAAACAGGCCTACAGCAAGGTTTTGGCAAACTGCTGGGTTTGGGTGCACTACGACTCTGCGAACATTTCGGCAGACCTGAACTTGCCATGGTGGTAAAAGGACAGGAAATGGCTGGCTATGATTCTCGTGCACAGCAAGGTATGGGACTGGGCTACGCCACGAGCAATCGTGGTGCATGCCACTTAAAACACGACCTGTTTGCCGAAGATATGAAAGACCAGACAGGTAAGGGAAAAGCGGCTCCGTGCAAAACGTCACAAGACAAAATTGCCATGGTCGATTCTACTGGCATTTGTTTGTTTACCCTTGCAGCGTGGGATACCGGCGAATTGCAACAACAGATAAGCGCTGCCTGTGGAGACGACTGGACTGACGAGCGCCTGATTGAACTGGGCGAGCGCACATGGAATCTCGAACGACTTTTCAATTTGCGAGCTGGGCTGACTGCCGCTGACGACACCCTACCGCCGCGATTTCTAGATGATCCAGCACCCGCTGGGGTGGCACGTGGCCGAGTCTCAGAACTGCCACTCATGCTCTCAGAGTACTATGCCTTACGTGGATGGGACAACGAAGGCCGACCAACCGAAAATACGTTGTCGCGCCTTAGCCTGGGCCACGAGCTAGTGCATTAAATTGAAAGTAGAAGTCACACTTGGAGGCGCTTTTACGCGGTACATGCCTGAAGGTAGCCCCGGTAATCGGTTTGTATTTGATTCAAACGCAAGTGCCGATAAGAATGCGGCTGCAAGGGTTGACGTAAGTGCGAGCCCTGACACCTGCGAAAGTGTGATTGCAGACTCAATAAAAGGCGCACCGGTGAACGTAGCTCAATTGCTGGAAATCCTGGGCATCGACTCAATTCAGCCACTATTGTTGATTCTTAACGGTTCAGTAATACAAGCAGATTCGTTCACAACAACGCAATTGGCAGACGATGACAAATTAGCCCTGATGCCCCCTATTACTGCGGGATAAAGCATCATGGCTTGTTTAACGATACGGTAACTTGTGCCCCTAATATGTGATTAATTCGCCATTTTCGCTGTTACGCGTGTAACAGGTACATAGACATTTCCCCAAAAGAACCTATAAGTTGTTCTCAGGTTTGCAGACGGTGGCGCAACCTAAAACATCGACCGAGTGGTGCTAGGTCATTTACCAATAGCGTTATTAGGGGTCTTGAATGAATAAAAAACTAAATAGTGTCACTAGAACTCTACGTGACCTGATAAAAGCTCTGCCTTCTATCAAAGCCAATTGCAGCGCAGAAGCAGTAACGAGACATCTGCAACTCATTGCCTACTTTCAGTGTCAATACGATCAGCTTGTCGCAGACACACGTGTGCCCTCGGCGAGTTAATTCTTAGCAAATACGAATGCTTCTCAAATGCGCTAAGGCATTGACTTTAATCAGATCTTTGCAAGGTTTCACATTTGGGACTCGTAACATCCATTGCAGTTTATTGTCGTATAATATGTAAGCCAAGACAGTTCTCTCAACTAAGGATTTAGATAATCAAATGACTGACATTAAACGACGTAAATTTGTAACTTTGATGGGCGCTACAGCTACTGTAGTTCCAGTTGCAGCCTTGGTTGCAAGCCTGCCAAGCCACGCAGCTGACATGGTTGATCCAGAATCAGCGCAAGCAAAAGCTCTGCAATATGTAGCAGAGACAGCAGACGCAGCAGTACATTGCAGCAACTGCGCTTTGTACGGTGGTGCTGAAGGCGCTGAATCTGGTGGTTGCCCACTGTTCCCGGGTGCTGAAGTTGCAGCTAACGGTTGGTGTAGCGCTTACGTACCAAAGGGCTAAATCCGGAAAGCCTGCGGGATTTTTTCCCGCAAACATTCGGTCTGCAAGCTTTTTAATGCAGCCAAAAAACGCTCACTCGATGTGGGCGTTTTTTTTGTCTGCAAAATTGTCTGCATATTCGACTGTAAAGACCGCATCGCACGCCGATGTATTTAATCCAGTTTGACGGCAGCACGTTGGTGACGCCTTGAAACGCCCGTTGTTATACTGGCAAGCACTTACACTGCAACGAACACTACTACTATGGCTACCAGCCTCCTCACCCTGCTAGATGATGTCGCATCCATTTTGGATGATGTTGCAGCAATGACCAAAATCGCCACTAAAAAAACAGCCGGTGTGCTGGGTGATGATCTGGCTCTGAACGCACAGCAAGTTACTGGCGTAAAAGCAGAACGGGAATTGCCCGTTGTCTGGGCCGTAGCTAAAGGCTCAGCTTTTAACAAAGTTATCTTGGTGCCGGTGGCTCTTGCCATCAGTGCTGTTGCGCCTTGGCTCATAACCCCATTGCTTATGCTGGGCGGGCTCTATCTGTGTTTCGAAGGCGTAGAAAAGCTCAGCCACAAATATCTGCACCCACAAGAGGCAGATGCAGAAAAAAAGCGCTTCTTGAAGCTGTTGCCAACCAAGAAGTCGATCTTGTTGAACTAGAAAAAGGAAAAATCAAAGGCGCTATTCGCACAGATTTTGTCTTGTCAGCGGAGATCATTGTGATATCTCTGGGCACAGTGGCCGCCAGCACCTTCAGCGTCAGGCTAGCTACACTCATAGCCATCTCTATGATCATGACCATTGGCGTATACGGCCTGGTGGCCTGTATCGTAAAGCTTGATGACCTTGGCCTACACCTAACGGAGCCAGCTGACGGCAGTAAACCGAATGCATTGGGCGCAGCACTGGGGCGCGGGATTCTTTGGTTTGCGCCAAAACTGATGAAGTTCTTATCGGTGGTAGGCACCGCTGCCATGTTTATCGTTGGCGGTGGCATTCTTACACACGGCTTTCACTGGCTATTCGTAAAAATTGAGCAGGCTGCTATTGGCGTGTCTGGCCTGCCCGTGTTTGGTGACATAAAAGGCATAGGCACCATCGCCGAACAACTGACCACCACCGTGCTGAACACCACAGTGGGCGTGTTAGCTGGAATAGCGGCGCTGTTATTGGTTATGGGCGTCCAGAAGATACGGGGCAAAAGCGCTCACTAACAAGTTCGCTGATAACGTTTTGCGTTAGACACAAAGAGTTTGAACATGCCTTGTCTCGATTGAATAATCCCTAGCCTGGTGTCTGGTCATCCTGCGGATTAACAACCGCCTCCGCTTCCAGTAAGCCAATACTGCGAGCGCGCTCTTCCCACTGCTTGCGCGCCAGAGCTTGCATATCAGTGGCGTTGTCTTGTTCATCAACAATCTCCAGCCCAAGAAGAGTCTCAATAACATCTTCCATGCTAACCAGACCTGCCGTTCCGCCAAATTCATCCAGAACGATAGCAATGTGCTCACGCTTGGAGGTGAAATGGCTGAATAGTTCGGGGATAGGAAAGTCCTCTTTTACTGATAACACATCCCGCTTGATGGAGGACAGAGGCTTATCGCCATCTCCATCAAGCAGAGCCATTAGCATCTTGTCTTTCAGAATGTAGCCTGTGATGCGGTCTGGCGTTTTATCAAACACCGGTATGCGTGAGAAACGTAAGTTGGGATGCGCATCGTGAAATTTAACAATGCTTTGATTTTGATCACTGGAGATCATGACGGTTCGAGGCGTCATGACATTTTTGGCAAAAATGGTTTTAAAGCGCAGTAGATTGTGCAGGATATTCGACTCACCCTCATCGAACACACCCTGTTGCGCGCCAAGCTCCGCCATAGCGCCAAAATCTGCACGACTTAACACCGAGGCAGCCTTGTCTTTTTTCAGGGCCTTGGTGATGATCTGACTAACGAAAACCAGCGGTGCAAGAATCCACATAACGAACTTCAAGCAGCGCACCGTAAAACCTGCCAGTTCCTTCCAATAGTTCGCACCGATGGTTTTAGGAATGATCTCAGAGAGAATGAGAATGGCGAGTGTCATGAGAACAGGTACTACAGCGGAGGCCATAAAGGAGGCACCCCAGATTTTTACTGCCTGCGCACCAACGCCTATGGCGCCCACCGTGTGCGCAATGGTATTTAACGTAAGAATAGCCGCCAACGGGCGATCAATATTGTCCTTGAACGCCTTGAGTGTTGTGCCAAGCTCACTGCCATCTTGCAAGCGCATTTGCACAAAGGATGGCGTGATACTCAACAGAACGGCCTCCCAGATAGAGCACAGGAAAGAGAAGATGATGGATACGAGCAAAAAAACTATCAGCAAGGTGTACATTGAGCGCGAATAATCTATGTAAAGTCGTACGATGGTACCCGAAGTGCTTGCCTGTTAGCAGCTCCACTTTGGAACAGCCACCTAAACCCAACAGACCATAAGAAAAAAATGACACCTGATACCAGCGATTTCTGGTTTTTACCGCTTGGCGGTTGTGGCGAAATCGGCATGAACATGAACCTCTACGGGCATGACGATCAATGGTTAATGGTTGATTGCGGCGTAACCTTTCGCGATGTGGATGGCACAAACCGCAGTGGCTACCACGTACAAATGCCCGACCCCACCTTCATTGCTGAACGCAAAGATAAGCTTCAGGCCCTGCTGCTCACTCACGCACACGAAGATCACATTGGCGCTGTGGCTCTATTGTGGCGACGCTTGGGTTGCCCGATTTACGCTACCGTATTTACCGCCGAGATGCTTCGGCGAAAGCTCAGCGAACATGGCCTTGAGGGTAAAGTGCCCGTTCACTTGGTGGAACCACTCGACCGCTTTCACATTGGCAACTTCGACGTAGAGTGGATCCCGAACACACACTCCATTCCAAGCCCTTGCGGCTTAGCCATTCGCACCCCTGCTGGCAGCGTGTTTCATACAGCGGACTGGAAGCTCGACCCAGATCCTGTGGTGGGACATCAGTTTTCAGAGAGCAAATATCGGCAGTTGGGAGAGGATGGTATGCAAGCCATGGTGTGCGACTCAACCTGCGCCAATCAGTCGGGGCATTCCTTGTCTGAAGGATCGCTGTACGAAGGTTTGCACCATCACGTGCACAGCGCATCCGGACGGGTCATCGTTGCCTGTTTTGGTAGCAACATAGCTCGTCTAGAGACCTTAAGTAAAATCGCTGATGCCACCGGACGCCATCTGGGATTATTGGGACGTTCATTGATCAACACTGCGGCGGCAGCTAGAGCCTCGGGCGTGTGGTCAAACGTCTCAACATTGGTGCAGTCTGATCATCTTGGTTACCTACCACGCGAAACCCTGCTACTGGTGGCAACTGGCAGTCAAGGTGAGCCCAGGACTGCACTCAACCGCTTAAGCCACGATAGCTTTCACGACTTATCACTGGACGCCGGCGACACCGTGATTTTCAGCGCACGCGCAATACCCGGTAACGAGGATCAGATTATCAGCCTTATTGCACGACTCGAAGCAAAAGGCATCATTGTGATTACACCAGACTCCTCCGATTTAGCCATACACGCCTCGGGACATCCGGGCGCGGAAGAGCTGCGCAAATTGTATGACTGGGTTAGTCCTGAGCTACTGATACCTGTGCACGGGGAGCCTGAACACCTCGATGCTCAAACCGACCTGGCTCGCGCGAGTGGGATTAAACGTCAGCTCAACGGACGCAATGGCGATTTGTTTACCATTGCGCCCACGACATCTATCAGGCGAAACGCTGTGGCTACCGGAAGATTGGGAGTGGGTCGCGGGGCACTTGAAAAAATTGTCTAGACGGCTTGCAAGTGGTATCCGATACGTCTGATACGTTTCAACTTCCAGCCATCGTCTCCTGAGAGTCGAAGCTTTTTGCGAACCCTGCAAGCTGCCGTATCGATACGTCTGCTGTCCATCGTAATGGGTAGTGACCAGACAGAGGTCATTAATTCTGCATTGCCTACTATCTTGTCAGGGTTTGAAAACAGATACCGTGCAAACTCGAATTCTTTGGGGCTTAAATCAACAAGAACGCCAGCACGTGTCGCCTGGCGTTTCTGGATATCAAAATAGATATCGCCCACACTAAATGACTGCTGTGCGGTGCCAGGATGAATTCGTAACGCAGCTTCAAGTCTTGCACGCAGAACGCTGTCAGACTCGTTTATTTTAATGCAATGTCTGGCGCCTTTTTCAAGAAACTTGACAGTCGTCTCTTCTAATTGACAGTCGGTTAATACCACTTTGCGGATTGCCTTATGATGTTCGAAATCCGGCTCAAAGTGAACATCAAAATTGACTGCATCCGATCGTCGGTGGAACAGCACTACGGCGCGAATATCCATCGCTTTAGTTAGGGGCGATTTACAGATGCTGATATCCGAACTATCCAATCCAGCATGCCCTAATAGCGCTGCTACGTATTCGGCATCGCTGATGGTTGAAGTAATGACAGCGACTGGACCCGAAATGACTGGTGACGTAGGTGCGATGGCTACGTCGTAGCTGTTGTCGTTATCAGCGCGAGTGCCTGAAAAACCGAATAACTGCTTGCCAATGCGAGGCCTCACTGGGGCAGAATTGTGGATCATAACGGCGGTCATGGACTACTCCTTGAGCGTGAATACCCTTGGCCGCTCCATCGTGCATTACACAAAGTAACAACCTGTTTACTACCGGGTATCTATGAGAAAACGAAACAATATCGTGTTCGCTCGAAACAGCAGAAACATCTGAACACACAGCCGATATACACCCCACCCGATCAACAAGCCAAGCTTGTATCCCGATGCAAAGATGATGAAGCGAGTATACACGCTTCAATTATGCGCCCTCTTACATTTAACGCTCGTTCACAATCTGCCAGGCGCACTTTTACGCAACTGAAAATAGTAAAAAACGAACGATTTTTCTTTGGTCTGTCATGGCCAATAACGCACGGAAGGCAATGTGCGCATTCATCGTTTAGCAACAAACTTTAAGCACTAATTGTTAAGCACAACAGGCTTAACTACAGGCCTACCATCTTCACCAAAAAAGACACTTGGGCTTTGCATACCTTTCAATTTCCACATCGCCATTTTCTTAGCAATGCGCAACGTAATACCCAGTGGAAACTTAGCGTGATGTTTTGCATACCCAGGCACACCAATGGCGCTCTGTGTTTGCACTACTGCATTTACAGGACCCAGCGATTGATCTCTATGCGCATCATTGATAAACGCGTGGACCACACCAACAAATGGCAGCTTTGCATTAATCGTATTGCCCACAGGCGTACTACAACAACTGGTGTACCAACGAAGTAATCCTTTTTCGGATAGACGCAAACAACGCAGCTTATCCTCTCCTCGCTTGATAGTGACTTGCGACTGGGAAACTTGAAAAATTTCAGTGCCACCGAATTCATCCAACACTGCAGCATCGCAATTGAGATGATTGGCAAAAGCCTGACAGTCCGAGCAACAGCAAATAACGCGAATACCAGAAGTGGGCGTAACATTGGACGCCGACCCTGTGACTTCACCGCAGTGACATTTTAGTGGGATGGTGGCCATGGCAAACTCCTTCCTAGGTGTGTGATTAAGGGCGTTGTGTGTTGGTTGTGAGTATAAGCTTTGTTTGGAAGGGGCGTGGTCAGTGCTTTAGTCGGGGCATTTAAAATCAAGGTATTTAGCCGGTCCACTTGTCCGGTGGTTGCATATAGGTTGTATGGAGGTTTACTTGGCTAACGAAACTCGGCCACAAGCAGGAAACGGCACAGCTTGATAGTTGGTGCGGCCAGTAAATCTGGACCGCGGGTGTACATGGGGTGTGCCAAGAATAAATTACACCGCACACCGAATCGATAACCATTTTAAGTGATTGATTCATCACAGGAAAAATGGTGGCTACACCTAGATTCGAACTAGGGACCCCAACATTATGAGTGTTGTGCTCTAACCAACTGAGCTATGTAGCCATCGAGTCAAGCCGCTTAATATGCCTTTGATTGCCCTTTGTGTCAAGTAAAGAACGTGCATTTTGCTCAAGCAACATAACCTGTGTGCAAATGGATCTGTTTCCAGATAGCCACTTCGTCCAGCAGGGTGAATTCACGGCGAAGGCCCCACTGCCCCCACTCGGCATGGGTGATGCCCATTACGTGCACCTCAGCCCCTGTAGGCGCTCCAAAATGACCATTACCCTCGTGTTTGCCGGTGAGCGACCAACGCACTGCTGCGCGGTTAGGCATGCCGGCGTCCTGTCGCCCAATCTGGTGGTGAATCTGGAACTGCGCTGAAGGAAAAGACGAGCGCAAGCGCATCCAGTCGGTTTCGACAAACGGCCACGACCAATCACTTCTAGAACCCCAGTGCTCAGTAAAAACAGCACGATCGTATTCTGCACGAACCACGGCAAAGTCTTTATGCATAATGCGCGTGAGAATATTGCTTAAACGCTCACCCCATTCATTGTCATTACCCTTGCCCAGATACGGGCCCTGCACATCATGTTCAGGCTTAAACGGCTTAGCGCACAGCGCAGCCCCTCCCTCACTTTGTATCTGGTAGCGCGCATAGTCTGATGGATCCCAACCAAGCTGGCGGGCAACTCCACCCACATCACGAATAAGCCACTCATCGTCAATGACATTATTGTTGGCGGCGCAATCAGCTATCGTGCGCACCAGAAAACGTTTGCCTGTGGGCGCACCAAACGCACCAAAGCCTGTGTGAGTGGCCGAGCTAACAATTCGGTGTGAGGATAAAAAACCTTCATCCTCATTGCCAGACCAGATGACGTCTTCGCCAAACAGCTGCCTGTCGGGGAACTCAGCTAAGGTGGCCAAGGTGCCGTTAATAACGCTGGCATTGCCGCAAACCAATCCTGACGGAAAGCGCATAGGTATATCTTTGGCATAGTAATGATCCAGAGTGGCAAGACCACGGTCCTCCCAGATCTCTTTGGTAATGCCAATGATGTACTCGGGCAAATTATTGAATTTGTCGTTGAAGCCTTTCATACTCATGTTGTGATGTTCAGCCTCTCGCCACTTTTAGTATCAAACAGATGACAAATTTGTGCCGGAATTCGCGCGCGAATCACATCGCCTATCTGTGCACGAAAATCCTTGGCAGCTTTTATCGACACCAGTGAATCGCCAAAACGCCAACTAATCATAGAGGCCTCACCCAGTAGCTCAATAGAATAAATGGGCGCCTCAATTTCGCCTCGGCTCATAACAATTTCCGCATCTTCTGCACGAAAACCTAAGGTCACGTCTCCTGACACTTGAGTGGGCAAGCCCTCTACGCTGATACCTTCACTAGTAAACACTCCATTTTTTAAGCCTCCAGCGATTAAATTCATTGCAGGCGACCCTATAAAACTGGCAACGAATGTATTAGCGGGTATGTCATAGATGTCAGTGGGTGTGCCCACCTGTTGTATTATCCCTGCATTCATAACAACCACTCGATCAGCTAAGGTCATGGCTTCGATCTGATCGTGTGTCACGTACACCGTTGTTGTTTTTAACCGTGATTGAAGATTCTTGATTTGCGCACGCGTGCTAACACGCAGCTTTGCATCAAGATTAGACAATGGCTCGTCCATCAGAAACACAGTGGGTTTACGCACAATGGCGCGACCTAACGCCACGCGTTGTCGTTGCCCACCGGACAGCTCTGCAGGGCGCCGATGCATAAAGTCTTCAAGCTCTACCATGGTGACCGCAGCCATCACCATGTCATGATGTTGATCCTTGGGAACCTTGCGCACACGCAGTGGAAAACGAATGTTTTCATAGACCGTTAAGTTGGGGTACAAACCATAGGACTGGAACACCATACTGATGTCGCGATCTTTTGGCTCTAGCTTGTTAACCATACGATCGTCCAGCCAGATCTCACCTTCAGACACCGCCTCTAATCCGGCAATCATGCGCATGGTGGTGGATTTGCCGCAACCCGAGGGCCCCAAGAGCACCAGAAATTCCTGATCGGCAATATCCAGATTAAAATCCTGCACCCCGACAAAGCTACCCCAGCGCTTGTTGATGTTTTTAAGTTGTAGTCTGGCCATGGTCTCTTGCTTTTATCCTTTATCCCTTTACAGCGCCGGCGGTCAGGCCACTGACAATCTGGCGCTGAAAAAACAAAATGAGTACAAACAACGGCACTATCGCTGACACCACTGCCGCCACTGCATACATCACCTTGCCCTCCTCTTGCGTGGAGCCCAGAAAACTATTGATGCGCGGAATCATCGTGGAATTTTCTTGAGTGAGCAGCATGGAAGTCACGGTAAAGTCGTTGTACGCAAGCAGAAAGCTAAATAATCCTGTGGTGACTACACCTGGCCACATCACCGGAATAATAGCCAGCCGAAAAGCCTGAAAGCGCGTGCAACCATCGACCATGGCAGCCTCATCTAAGTCTTTAGGAATAGACAGGAAAAAACTGTGCAGCATCCACAAGGTAAATGGCTGATTAATTGCCACTAATACAATGATGGTGGTAGGTAAGTAGCCCCAGATGTTTAATTCAAAGAACGGCAACAAATAACCCGATACCAGGGTGACATGCGGCATGGCTCTGAAGACCAAGGCCAGCATGAGCAACCAGAACGTATATTTAAAGCCTGAGCGCGCCAAGGCATAACCACCTAAGGTACCCAGCACTAAAGATATAACCACCACAGAAACAGTCACAATAGCCGTGTTGACTACCGCTCGCCAAAATTCTTTTTCTATCCATGCGCCTTCGTACCCTGCCCCAGTAAACGCACTTCCATGCTGGCGTGTCGTGATGGGGCCGTTAAGCGCATTTGCCCAGTCAGCACGCGAGAAGAAGTCTCCTTCAACCTTGAACGAGCCCCACAATGTCCACACGAAGGGGAACGCTGCAATGATGAGCCAGGCGATCAGAAACACCAAGGACATCAGCAACAACGGAAATGGTTTTTTACCATGCATCAGCGGCTCATACCTTACGGTTGAAGTCACGCCAGTTGCGTCGAAGAACAGGCAACAGCAAAATGATAACGCCAACAATTGTCAGCATTGAAGTAGCCGCCGCCGATCCATACAACGGCACATCGGCGCGTAGGTCGTTATAGATAAGGTAGCTGAGCGATGTGGCACTGGCAGCAGCAGAGAAGCCAATAATAGGCTCGAACACGCGAAAGTTATCCATGAGCTGAACCAGTGCAATGAACGTTGCTAGTGGTATTAAAAAGGGAATAACCACAAAGCGTATTCGCTCCCAGCGATTAGCACCATCGACCATGGCAGATTCGAGTGTGTCTTGTGGCACGCTCTGTAGCCCCGCATAAAAAACCACAAAGGCAAACGGCGCTGAATGCCATACGCCATAAACAAACAAGGTGAGCCATGTGAGCGTGGACGATGCCTTAAGCGACAACGAAGGGTCGCTGAAAAGCACTTGCAATGCCGCCCCGATAACACCCCTGGAATCAATCATCCAGAAAAGCACCAGCGAGCCGATCAGTGGCGTAACAATCATGGGTAATAAAGACACAAAAATAACCGGCCCTTTCAGCAAACCCGGCAGTGTGTTCACCACCACAGCGATAACAAAGCCAAAAAGAATAACCAACGGTGTAACGATGAACGTGTAAGCCAACGTAAACCCCAAGGCTTTGTAAAAAGGCAAGTTCATAATCCGATTACGAATCTGATTAAAGTTTTCGCTGGTGTTAACGATCTCGGTTATTTCATCAACAGCCAAATGGCTTGAGTTGGTATACGTGGCAAATCCATTGAATCTGCCCGCAGGCTGGCTTGCTCGTAAATCTGCCATAGCCTCAGTATCGACACTGACCTCATTGGTACAACCAAAGGGTCCACAGTTTTCCGATTCAACCAGAATCTGTTCGTGTTCGATATGCAGTGACTGAAAAGCCACTGAAAAAATAGGAATTGCAATGAACAGGAGCATCGCCAGCAACGATGGCCAGATAAAGGCCAGAAACGTCTTGTGCGGCATGGCAGTGCTCCTGTTCGTCAGGCTCTAGAGCAACTTACAAAAAACCAGCTTCAGTAGCAGCGGTATTGTATGCCGCCTCAATATCAGCCATCGCCTGTTCAGCACTCTCATCACCTTGCAGATATTCAGCTAGGTTTTCGCCCAATGCGGTGTGTAGCAATCCGATGTAAGGCAGCATAGGGTAAGGACGCGCACCTGATTGCAAAGTGGCAAGTACACCTTCTGCCGCAGGAGTGGGTTCATAACCTTCTATCAACCAGACAGCGGCATCTAGATTGGCATTCATCATCTCAGGTGTTAGCCCTTCCATCATGGCTTGAAATGAGGCCTCAGCATCTTCGTCGGAGATGTTTTTTGCAATCGTGAAACCGTCCCACCAAAGCGCTGCAGCTGGAGTCGAGCCACCATTTATAGCAGGCGCTGCTGCGAATTTGGTCACGGCTGCAACTTCTGGCGATGCGTTGTCATCAGCGATATACGCCGCTGCTCGTGAGCCCCAGGCTAAGGACAAAGCAGCTTCGCCTGACTCCCATACAGGTGCTTGTGCATTGCTATCGAAGGTTGCCCAATCCTGGCTCATGTAGCCCGTTAAGGATTTCATAGCTTCTAGTGTGGCAAGGCCATCTTCATTGTTAATAGCCAATTCAGCCGAACCTGTCGCAAAGAAGTCGTTACCCGTACCGAGGTACGTATTCACAAATTCTGCACCCAGGTTCCAACCAGGCATGTAATTGGAAGACAAAGGCGATTCCATGACACCATCAGCGCGTAGTTTTTCTGCCGCAGCTAAAAGCTCTTCATAGTTTGTTGGCACCGCAATACCGTTTTGCTCAAGGATATCTTCGCGATAAAACAGATGCTGGGAGTTAGCCATGAATGCCACGGCCATAACTTGACCATTAACGCGAATGAGCTGGCTCTCCTGAAGCTGAGACCCGTACTTTTCGACGTACTCATCCAATGGTCTGATGAGATCATCATTCATCAAAGGCACGATTGAGCTGGTAGCAACTACCGCCACTGTGTAAGTGGCAGGATTAGCTGTAAGCGCTGCTACTTGAATATCACGATGCTCAGCAGTGGCATTGAGCGTAATCTCAACAGTGTCACTGACGCATCCCTCAGCGGCTGCAGCCACTGCCTGCAAAGCAGGAAAATCGTTGGACAAGATGCGCACGGAACCGCCCTCAATGCCGCAATCGGCATAAGCCGCCCCTGAACCTAGCGCCCCAGCGGCTGTGATAAGCGTGCAAAGGGCAACGGATGTTTTTAGTCTATACATGATGGTTTACTTCTCCAGTAGCGTTGGCAGAATAATTCCGCCGTAAGGAACGTGCGTTCAACTGCGCATCTGACCGCCAAGGCTACTGTTTTTTCTACGTGGTTGCAAACCCCATCACTTTTCGCACTTCAAACCAAAGGCTGTTGCCAATAATTTTTACACATTGAATCGAAAGTGCACGACATCGCCTTCACGCATGATGTACTCCTTGCCTTCAAGACGCCACTTACCTGCATCCTTAGCACCGTTTTCGCCTTTGAATTCCACATAGTCTTCGTAACCGACCACTTCAGCGCGTATAAAACCCTTTTCAAAGTCAGTATGGATACGCCCAGCACCTTGCGGAGCAGTTGAGCCCGCTCTTACAGTCCAGGCGCGCACTTCTTTCTCACCCGCTGTGAAGAATGTCTGCAGACCCAGTAACTCGTAGCCTGCGCGTATGACGCGATTCAAGCCAGGCTCTTCAAGATTCATTTCATCAAGAAATTCTTTTTTATCTTCATCGTCGAGTTGCACAATTTCGGCTTCAATAGCAGCACATACTGGTACGACATTAGCACCCTCTTTTTCAGCCATAGCTCGCACGGCATCTAACATCGGGTTGTTCTCAAATCCGCTTTCATCCACATTGGCGATATACACCGTGGGCTTTACTGTCAGCAAATGATAATGACGTAGCAAGGCTTTTTCGTTGTCGCTGAGGTCTAGTGTTCTAATCGGTATGCCTTCAGCCAATGTATCGTTGAGCTTTTGTAAAAAGGTTTGTTCAGCGGCAGCACCCTTATCGGCAGACTTCGCGTTCTTCCTGTTTTTAAACAATGCCTTTTCGATCGTTTCCATGTCACACAGCAGCAGCTCTGTGTTGATGGTTTCTACATCGTCAAGTGGATCTACCTTGCCAGCCACATGGATAACATCATCATCAGCAAAGCAACGCACAACGTGTGCAATGGCATCAGTTTCACGAATGTTGGCCAGAAACTGATTACCCAGACCTTCGCCTTTCGAGGCTCCCGCAACCAAACCGGCTATGTCTACAAATTCCATAGTGGTAGGTAGTATCTTTTGCGGCAACACAATCTCCGCCAGCGCGTCCAGTCGCAGATCTGGCACCGGCACCATCCCCACATTGGGCTCTATGGTGCAGAACGGATAGTTCTCCGCAGCAATTTCAGCTTTGGTCAGGGCATTGAACAAGGTAGATTTACCGACGTTGGGTAATCCGACAATTGCGCACTTGAATCCCATGAATGTATGTCCTGCAAAACAGCAAAAGGTGACGCCTGAAACGTTCAGGGCTGAATGAATTACGTTGGCTTGTGGCTATGCAAAGCCTTGGTGGCGACGTTGATGTCACCATCAATGATGGTCATGGACTCGCTCAAAGCCAGTTCAATGGCTTCATC
Source organism: Granulosicoccus sp. (assembly GCA_023301725.1). GTDB lineage: Bacteria > Pseudomonadota > Gammaproteobacteria > Granulosicoccales > Granulosicoccaceae > Granulosicoccus. Next base: position 26,782 of record JALZUD010000125.1, read on the forward strand.
AATGAGGCGTTGATCATCGGCACTGGCACGTTTTAAAACGTAGCCCGATACAGCGCTCTTGTGGCCTGGATGCCCGATACCGATGCGCAGCCGCCAGAAATCGCCATTGCCCAGTTTTGCCAGAGAATCACGCAAACCATTGTGCCCTCCATGCCCACCGCTATTTTTCAAACGAATGTGGCCCGGCGGGATATCAAGCTCATCGTGAGCAACCAGAATTTGAGTAGGCTCAATTTTAAAGAACCGCGAGACCGCAGCCAGTCCTTGCCCACTGTTGTTCATGAAGTTCATAGGTTTTACTAGCAGCAACTTGCGACCGTTAACCTGTGCGCTAGCCACCTGACTGAAAAACCGCTTGTCGTTGGTGAATGAAACACCTAAACGCGCGGCCAATTCATCAACAAACCAGAAGCCGGCGTTGTGTCGAGTGTTGGCGTATTCGCTACCAGGATTACCAAAGCCTGCTATCAGGCCAAATTCAATCTGTTCGCCAGGCATAGTCAAAAACCTTTCAATACCACTGTTCAATCCGGTTGGCTGACGCGCCTTTTAGCGACTAGTTTTACTAGCTCAGGGCGCGACAACCAAACCGTCACTGACGGAACTGTACGAACGTGACTACTCGTCAGCTGCGTCGTCTTTAGTCGCTGTAGGCACTTCTGGAGACGGTGCTTCTGCATCGTCTTCAGGCTCGGCTTCAACCCTTGGAGCATTGACAGCAGCAACTTGACGATCGAACTCGTCGCCTGCTTCGTGTAGATCAACCACACGAACGCCCTCTGGCATCTTCAAACTTGACAGGTGTACGGAATCTCCAATAACGAGAGCTTCCATATCCACTTCGATGCTCTCAGGGATGTTACGCGGCAAACACGCGATCAACACTTCGTTTTCGCTGTGAATGATGATGCCGCCAGCCTTGGCGCCAACACATGATTCTTCGTTGATGTAATGCAACGGCACACTCACCTGTAGCTCAGCACCAGCAACAACACGCATGAAATCCATGTGTAAAATTTGTTGTTTGAACGGGTGACGCTGCACATCTTTCAAGATAGATCGAGCAGGCTCTCCACCATCCACACTAACTTGTAGTAGCTGTGAATAGAAGGCCTCGTTTTCGAGGTGCTTGAACACTTCGTTTTCTTTCATTTGTATGGACTGAGGCTCTTTGCTATCACCATAGATGATAGCTGGAACCATATTTTCACGACGCAGGCGGCGGCTCGCACCTTTCCCAAAAACGCTGCGCGACGTGGCATTGACTTTGATATCGTCAGACATGTCGGTAATCTCCTTAGATGGTGTTACCCGAATTGGCACACCATAATCTGCCCGCGACCTGGCAGAGCCGGCAAAGTATACCAGACAACGAGGCCTTAGCCATTAGCCGTTGAGTTTTGTTGGGCAGAAATTGTTGGGAAAGATTGGAAATCCAGCAGGCTGTTTTGCAGCCCACAAGGCACCGCCCCTGAGGGCATTTAGTCCATATAGACCGAACTAACCGATTCATCTTCATGAATTCGGCGAATAGTCTCGCCCAGTAGATCGGCAACTGAGAGCTGACGGATTCGGTCGCAAGCGATAGCCGCTGCTGAGAGTGGAATAGTATCTGTTACCACCAACTCATCGAGCACTGACGCATTGAGATTGTCAATAGCGGCTCCAGAGAGCACCGGATGAGTCGCTAAGGCAACTACCTTACGAGCACCATGCTCTTTAAGTGCTTCGGCGGCCTTACACAAGGTGCCCGCAGTGTCGACCATATCGTCGATGATGACGCAGGTTCGGTCCGCAACCTCCCCAATAATGTGCATAACCTGCGCTTGGTTAGCTTGAGGACGACGTTTGTCGATGATGGCAAGGTCGGCATCATCGAGCTGTTTAGCCACAGCACGTGCACGCACCACACCACCCACATCAGGTGACACAACAACAACGTTGTCATACTTACTACGCCATATATCCAGCATTAATAACGGTGAGGCATAAACGTTGTCTACTGGAATATCGAAAAATCCTTGTATTTGCTCGGCATGCACATCGACGGTCAACACTCGATCAACTCCCGCAACACTCATCATGTTGGCAACCAACTTAGCGGTTATGGGAACACGGGCTGATCGGACTCGTCTATCTTGTCGAGCATAACCGTAGTAAGGAACCACTGCTGTGATGCGCTCAGCTGAAGAGCGGTGCATAGCGTCAACCATGACGAGTAGGTCCATCAGATTGTCGTTGGTTGGCTCGCAAACTGGCTGAATGATGAACACGTCACCGCCGCGAACATTCTCAAGAATCTCAACAGAGGTCTCACCATCACTAAACCTGCTCAATTGCAGTTTGCCGATGGGCTGTTGGAGATAGGCTGCGATGTTTTGCGTCAATCGCGGATTGGCGTTTCCGCCGAAAACCATCAACTTGCGATCTGGCATGTGTAACCTTGCTTGCAGCTGGGGAGTATCGCTTGGGATATCCCATGACTATTCGCTGAGCCACTGCGTACCCACCCTTCTGATGTTTTACTCAGTTGGGTATCTGCTGGTTAGCCAGTGGATCGCTTGTTAGTTGTTACAGTAAACAAAATGGCTGGGCCGGGAAGATTCGAACTTCCGAATGCCGGGATCAAAACCCGGTGCCTTAACCGCTTGGCGACGGCCCAACTGAATGTCTACATCCACAACGTGCGGCGAATTGTACTCTAGAAAAAACTAAAAAAGTTGACTGAGAAGCAAAAGCTAACCAGAAAAATCATACAGGGGCGATGCATTGCGTCCCTTTACCACATAGCCAGTAAGCCCCTCTGGCAATTGATCGCATAAAGCCTGCGCTTTCTCTTCAGTTTCGAACGCACAAAACACACAACTGCCCGTACCACTCATCTTTGCGCGATAGCCACGGTAGTTAGTCCGTAACCATTCAAGAGCCACGCCAATATTGGGATGACGAGCCACCGCAACACGTTCAAACACGTTGCCGCTGCGCCCATCCATGA
>JALZUD010000126.1 GCA_023301725.1 Granulosicoccus sp.
CAGATGCAAATGAGAACGTCAGTGTCGGTGCCGGTACGGTTACTAAAGCCCAAATAAGCGAGTCTGAGCTGGCGATTCTTGAAACGTCGCGCCATGGATTCGAGAATTGGGTGAGCAGCGCCTCAGCACCAAGAAAGCGCGATATATGTTCAGAGCTTCTTATTCTCACGATGGCATACACAGATAACCGTTTTGACCCTAACTTAAAAAAACGAATTTTCACGACTACCGAACGTGATGCCAACACGTTGATCAAGCGCTGGGCTTTCAAGCAAGATAGCCAAGCTTTTGCTTACGCCATCCGAGTATTTCAATTGAACACCAATAGGGATCAACGTATTCAGTTTATTGATCTGCTCTTAGCCTTGCTGGTTGCTGAAAATGCTTTGACACCCGTACAGAACAACTTTCTCAGATTCCTGAGTGATGCGTTCGGACTTGGGCGTGAGATATTGGAACAACAGTACCTTCGAGCATTTGACGAACAAATGCCCAGCGCGCCCAGACCTGACAAACTGAGCTGGTGGGAGCCTATTGCAGAGGAGACCCTGTTCCGTTGGGATGCACAGTCCGTGGCTCTGCAACCAGAAAATATCCGCTATCGAGTGCTTCTGGGCCTACCACTCCAAGGCGAATTGAGCCAGGAATCAATGCTCGCAAGCTACAGGCGAGCTGTTACGCGCTGCGAACACGAACGCGTTAATCAATTGGGAGAATTCGAGCACGAACTACTGAAAGCGCGAAGGTCACAGTTTAAAACAGCGCGAGATGCACTGCTGGAGATAACCGCGTGAGGAATTATTTTAAGCTACTGGCAATCCCGAGCGTGGCCAAGCGAGAGGAGATTGCGCACGCTCTACGCCCAGAATCAGATATCGCCCAAACACTGAGCGAGAAACATCAGTCGGATGCCCAAGAGATCCTGATGCACGACAAGCGCAGGCAGGTGTACACCAATAACGTCAATTTTTTCCACACGCTTTATGAGGCGAAACACTGCCTCACCTCGCCGCTTGGAATAGACACCCATCAATGGGACTATCGGCTGGAGGAGTTCCATAGCTCCGAGCAGGAGTCACAGGCAGATCTGCAGAGTGTAAAACTCTCTAACGATCACGGAATAACCTATGCGCTTGACGATTAAAATACAGCGACGCCTGCTGTTCGCCCAGTCTCTAAATTACCCAATCTCTGCTTACATATAGTCTTGTGGCGAATGCCTTTGGCAATGCAGCTCTGTCGCCCTAGCGCTCAAAGTGGAGCCAGATAACGAAAATTCCGATTCAAACGCGGTATTTTCAGTGTTGGCAGTTTGCGCATTGTCGTCCAACTTCTGAGATACACGAGTACGAACCGTTGCAGAGATATCCAGCCGCTCCCGTAATTCAATCATCTCATTGGTGGTTGCCGAGATTGAATACACCTGATTATCACCATCGAAGTCAAGGAAACCTCTGTAGACGAGCGAATCTGTGCCGAAGTACACTTCTACAGACAAAGAATCGTCCCCCTCCAAATTACCACCCGGCGCAACCACCTTCACTACGGGGACACACCTAAATCGGGGTACAAATGAAATAGACAGGACGGAGTCATTGGCGTCACGCGGCACGGACTGAGCAGAATACTCAAATAGCTTTGAGCCATCGTGCAAATCAATAATATCCACAACGCCAACCCAATCGTTGAATGAGGCCTCAGGCAGTAGCTCTGCAACTAACGTTGTAGGCACAGCGATGAGCAGGTATCCAGACATAGCCCAAAGATACGCTCCAGCGAATTTCATACTCCCCCCAAATTTGACAACAGATCAGCGCGAATTGTAAACCTTTGCAACTTCGTGCGTACGTTTTTAACGCTGATCTGAGTTTTATTACCTATGCTTACCCATCACGCTCTCGCTCGAAGCGGCGAAAAATAGTACGGCTCCAGTAGCACTCAAGTATTACAATCTAAAGATGCGGGGCGTTACAGGGCACTCATTTTGCAAAGCAGTTCTCATCATATCTACTTTGCGGCTACAGGCAAATGACTTTGGTTCTCGTTAATTACATCCTTCCAGCTGTTATCGGATACTCACTGTTCGCCGGCATCTCCGGTCGCATCAACCCACTGGCTCTCTCACATCATGAGGAGGATCGAGCGTCTTTGTATCTGGGTATCTGGGTAGGCCTTTGCGTCGCACTTTTTCTGGCACTGTCGATTTACATGATCTCTTCAGCACCTGACAGCCACGCCTTAACCATAATCCGTCAACCACTAGCAATACTTGCCTGCCTCCTGGCGCCAGCCCTCTACCTATATCTGTCAAGCCGCTCTCGAAAACGACGGAACCAGATCGTTGCAAGCAATTTTGACTGGGCGTTAAGTGAGAACGACCTGCAGCAAGCCTCCAGATTTGACGCTGATGTTGTGGCGGAACATCCTCTGGATGTATCGCTTGGACACAAACCTACCTCTGCCCCCGAAATTAGTCTGGCGTATCTTGAAACCGCTGAAATCAATCAGCTCTCGCACGATTCAACGCAAGAAGCGATGAATGATTCAGACACATCGTTAACGCACCTGGAAGAAAAAGTAACACACAGGGTTGATGTTGAGCTCGAGGAAAAGCTCCGTGAAGAGACTAAAACCCGTGTAGAAACCGAAAAGCATCTTCGTATCACGCGCAAGGCGCTATCAGTCCTTGAGGCAAGCACCCGTGTCATTCCCGAAGACACAACAGAGTTGGTCATAGAGCTGGAGGAATCGTTTGCCAAATCTTTGGAAAATGCGGCGACCTTGGAGGCGAAAGTCATCTCCGAACAAACGCAGAGAATGAAACTCGAGCAAAAAAGTACCAGCATGAAACAGCGTTTAGTGTCTGCTAAAACCGAGATTAGGCGCAGTGCCGCCGCGAGAGCAAAGGCCCTTGGCACAGCTAACAAGTCAATCGCTTTTGCCCGCCAATCAGTAAACGTGCGTGAACGGCTGGAAAACGATCTGAACGATGCACAGGCAACGCTTAAAAATCAGCAGAAAACAATCAGCAGCTTGATTCGCGCGTTAGAAAAAGAGAAGAACCGAACTCAAGAAGAAATCTCATCAACCGCTCGACAACTTGTGTTGCACGAAAAACAAGTGCGTACAAGACGCTCGGTGGAAGCCGTCGCCCGAAGCGTAGAAAACAAACTGACGACCAGACTGGTCAAGAAGGTAGCCAAAGCCCGCCCTTTGATTTCAGACATCAATCAAGGCGAGCCAGGGTAGGGGTTTGCTCCGAGGGATACTCTTGGAGCAGCTATTACCTTTTTGCAGAACTGAAATCAATCACGCGAGCACGGTATTGTCGGTTGTGACTATCAAGATACCTTCTCTGATCGTCGGTATTAACGTTGAAGCTAGCTCTTGCTTTGCGCTGCATGCTGAGCATGCTCCAAACCGCAATCAAATAAACCCCGAGAAGGGCCAGCAAAACATGCACACCCTGCGCGGTTAAAAACGTTACTACCCCTGAAAACAACACCATACATACTGTGATGATCCCCACGACTTGATACGCGTTCATGGTTTCACCTCTTATGTTCCTAGTGGTAACAAATATACTCATAGGAAAGTCTTAGCGCAAGTAAGGATTAATGCAAGTAACCGTTACGTTTTAAGATCTATTTCTTTCCAAAATGCAATGTTCAAAGACATAAAGACCACATCACAGTTGGCGCAGCCCTGGGACACTAATGCCGAGTGAGCCGTACAAGAAATTGGCGAGCGGCTCGTTACCAAAAAAATCGTAAATAGCCACGCTATCAGAACAACAAGCTCCCCAATAACGAACATCCAAGGTGTCAGGATAATCCACTCTTTCTGCTACAAATTTTGACCCGTACGCGTACACACAAAATTGTCGTCGCACTGTGTCGTCGTGATTCAAGGCAACGACTCGCGCCAAACACTCACCGTCAAATTCAAGCGTATCACTGCGCGACAGCCTGACAGAGAAGCGCATTGGCAATTTACGCTTCACGAATTTATCAATTGAGTATAAGTATCCGGGTCGATATTGCTGCCACAGGCAATCAGCGCCACTCGCTGGCCCTGCAAACTAGTCGCCAGAGGCCCAAATAGCGCCGCGATCGATGCCGCGCAGGCAGGCTCAACCGCCAACTTCATGTCTGTCAGCATACGCCGCATACCCTCACGTATCTGATTATCACTAACCGTAATTACCTCATCAACGTAGCGCTCCACCAATCCGAAGGATACGGGTGCATGCATGGGGGCACCCAGACTATCCGCCACCGTATCTACATGCACTACCGATAGTGGCGATCCCTGTGCAAGCGATTGCTGCATACCATTGGCCCCTTCGGGTTCAACACCAATGATCCGGCACTCAGGCTGAATTTGCTTTACGGCTGCCGCAATTCCAGCGATGAGACCACCTCCACCTACCGGCACAATCACAGCGTCCAAAGCAGGCACATCTGCACACAGCTCCATGCCCACGGTGGCGGTCCCTTCAATCGTGTGAATACCTTCAAATGGATGCACAAGAATACGTCCTTCTGTTTGCTGTATCCGCTGCACCATCTCTAGTAGGTCACTGATGGTGTCACCGAATACCAATTCGGCCCCGTAGGTTTCGCACAGCTGTCTGCGGATTGCGTACGCACTCTTAGGCATCAAAACTTTTGCACTGGTGCCAAGCATGTTCGCCGCGAAGGCAGTTGCAATCGCATGGTTGCCCGCGGAGAAGGCGGTAACGCCCTTAAATCCATCGCTATCCTGTGCCGCCATAGCGTGTGATATGACATTGATCGCACCACGGGCCTTGAAGGTGCCTGTTTTTTGCAACAGCTCCAGCTTTACAAAAAGCTGCATATCAGGACCACCACCTACGGCAGGTACGGGCCAAGGCACTGTTGGCGTGCGAATCAGAAATCGACTTAGCTGGTTTGCTACTTGCTCAATTCTGGCAACGCTTGGTGGTTGAACTTGCAGAACATCGTTGTTCATGGTCAGGCCTTGGAAGTGTGTATTGTTTGTCGTTGGGGTTATCGCTGGTGTGCATAGAACGGCAAGCGTGCCTCATCTGCCACCCAAAATGGTGCTGAAAACACATCCAACCCCCGTTCTAGCCGTATTCTACAAGTATGCGTCGTTCAAAAAATTCACTTATCGTCTGCGCCCTTGCAATGCTCATCGTCAGCGGCTGCCTGACTCTGGGCGGCGGTTTGTCAAAAGCTCAACCACGCGCCCAGCTCGATCGATACACGCTAACCGATCAGGTGGCAACCTCTGCAACCGGGTGTAATTATCGCTACCGACTCTACAGCCCTGTCGCGGCGAGGAGTCACACCAGCGTCATTCTGGGTCATGGCTTCATGCGCAACCAGAATACCCTTATTGACATGTCCCGCGCGCTGGCCAACAGCGGCATTCAGGTGGTTACCCTGAATTTCTGCAATATGCGTTTCTGGAATGGTCACCATCAGGATAATGCTACCGACATGCGGGATCTTGCTAAAAGTCTTCAGCTCGACAACGATGTCATCTACGCGGGGTTTTCAGCCGGAGCCTTGGCGGCCGTGCTGGCGTCAGATGATCAGACACGCGCCATTGTTGCTCTCGATCTCGTTGATCAAAAAGAGTTGGGGCTCAACGCAATCGTTCAATTGGATACACCACTCATCGGGTTGGCTGGTGACAATTCGAGTTGCAACGCAGGTGGCCGTGGAGCGACGTTATTTTCCGCCCGAAAAGATACTAGCCTGTCTACGCTTATTCAACAAGAAGGGGCCAGTCATTGTGAGTTTGAATCGCCCAGTAGCTGGCTATGCGAAGTCGCCTGTGGTGACGGTGATACCGACGCGGTATCGGCAGCTACACGCGCCAGCATTATTCAACAAACTATAAAAAGCATAGGCCCATTTTTATCCCCATTACACGCATCCATTGGTGGATAACCGGCAACGACTAGGTAAAGTGGCGGTGTCTACGCATATACTGTCATTTGATCTGTGATGCACCGGCAGGTTCCTGACCAGCCTTTTGCACGTAAATAAGATCATGACGCACTAAATACTTAGCGTCGAGCGTATCTAACTGACTGTACCTGACTCATGAAAAAACGAATAGCCCTCGCCATCTTTGGCCTGCTTGTTGTCATCGGAACTTTAGGTGGCGTAAAAGCACTGCAAATCAAGGATCTTATTGCTGCAGGCGAAAGTATGGTCCCGCCCCCCACAAGCATCACTGCGATAGATGTTGAGCAATACGAATGGGAAACCACCCTAGGTGCTATTGGTACGCTGGAAGCGTCGCAAGGCGTTGTGATAACAGCAGACCTACCGGGACGCGTCTCGCAACTTTATTTTGATGGTGGAGAGAAAGTCACCGCTGGCGCACTTCTTCTGGAGCAAGAAACCAGCACAGAAGATACACAACTGAGCGCCGCAGCCTCTGACCTTGAGTTGGCTCAGAGCAATCTAGACAGAGTCACTCGATTGTGGAATAGCAAGGTGGTATCGCGCTCCGAGTTCGACGCGGCAAGATCAGAAGCATCCGCTGCTCAGGCGCAAGTCGATAACATCAACGCGTCATTATCCAAGAAACAAATCACCGCACCCTTTGACGGCAGGCTGGGCTTGAGATTAGTCGACATAGGCCAGGATCTTTCCTCTGGTGTCGCTATTGTCTCTTTGCAGGCATTCGACCCGATGAGAGTCAATTTTTCTCTCCCACAACGAGCTTTAGCGCAGGTTCGACAAGGCATTGAAGTACGTGTCACTACAAATGCAGTTCCCGACAAAGTATTTGCAGGTTATATAACAGCCATCGACACCGAGATCGATTCAGCAACGCGCACGGTCCGCGTTCAAGCCACACTCGACGTCACTCAAGATGCAGGCACCACATTGCCAGAGCTACTACCCGGTATGTTTGCTAGCGTGCAAGTCGTACTAGCTGAAATAAAGCCCGTACTGACAGTGCCACTCACAGCCGTCAGCTTTGCCACTTTTGGCGATTCAGTATTCGTCATTGAACCCAATGAGGACGACCAACTCATCGCACGACAGCAATTCGTCCAGCTCGGTGAGCGACGTGGCGACTTCGTAGAGATCACCAAAGGCGTCAACGAAGGTGAATCTGTAGCAAAGGATGGTGTTTTCAAATTGCGCAATGGAGCACCAGTGACCATCAATGAAGGTGGATCAGAGCCCAGCTTGAACCCGCAACCTGACAACGCTTAAGGGCACCACTATGCGTTTTACAGACATTTTTGTTAAACGGCCAGTACTGGCTGTTGTAGTGAGCTTGTTGATACTGATTGCTGGTATTCAAGCCATCAACAACCTCAGTGTGCGTCAGTACCCGCGCAACGACAACGCCACCGTAACGATCAATACAGCCTATATCGGTGCTAGCGCCGAGTTGGTTCGCGGCTTCATCACCACACCTATCGAGCGCGCTGTATCAGGTGCAGATGGTGTTGACTACGTCACGTCAACTAGCGCGCAGAGCAGCTCAACGGTCAGTGTACGACTAGCACTGAACTACGACCCGATCAAAGCGTTGTCAGAGATAAGTTCTAAAGTTAATCAGGTGCGTGGTGACTTGCCTCCAGAAGCCGAAATACCTGTCATCAATGTGGAGTCAGCAGATAGCGCCTTCGCCTCGGCTTATTTAAGCTTTGCGTCTGACATTCTCGAGCCCAATCAGGTAACCGATTTTTTGACCCGTGTTGTTCAGCCCAGGCTGGCAGCACGCGACGGTGTGCAACGAGCCGATATTCTGGGTGGCCGAGACTTTGCGATGCGCATCTGGCTCGACCCGGAGCTACTGGCGGCCCATGGCGTGTCCCCGACACAGGTTCGTTCGGCGCTAGCGGCCAACAACTATTTGTCAGCACTTGGTAGGACCAAAGGTGCTCAAATAGAAATAAATCTCTCCGCCAATACTGATATATCAACCGTTGAGGATTTTGAAAACCTTGCTGTCAAATCACAAAATGGTGCCGTTGTGCGCATCAAAGATATTGGCTCTGTTGAGCTAGGTGCAAGCTTTACCGATGTAGACGTGCGCTACGACGGAGAAAATGCCACCTTCATGGGTATATGGCCTCAGCCCAATGCAAACACACTTGATGTGATTGCGGGAGTAAGGGAAGAGCTTGAAGCCATAAAGAGCACGCTACCAACAGGCATGACAGCCGATGTGGCCTTTGATGCATCACAGTACATCGCCAGCTCTATAGATGAAGTCATAAAGACTCTGGTAGAAACACTCATCATCGTCATGTTGGTGATCTTTCTGTTTATGGGCTCATTGCGCTCGGTCATAGTGCCCATCATGGCAATACCTATCTCACTGATTGGTGCTGTCTTCCTGATGCAAGCCTTTGGGTTTAGTGTCAATCTGCTTACGCTTCTAGCCATTGTGCTATCGGTTGGCCTAGTAGTTGACGATGCTATCGTTGTTGTCGAGAACGTCGAACGGCATATCAGCGAAGGCAAGTCGCGCATGGATGCGGCATTGCTGGGCGCGCGCGAGCTGGTAGGTCCTGTCATCGCAATGACAGCCACACTGGTGGCTGTGTATCTACCTATCGGATTGCAAGGTGGATTAACCGGCTCACTGTTTCGCGAATTTGCTTTTACATTGGCAGGTGCTGTCACCATCTCCGGCGTGGTTGCCCTCACTTTGTCACCCATGATGTCAGCTGCGTTGTTACGCGAAGGTGATGGTGAACGTGGATTCCAAAAGAAAGTAAACGATGCCTTTGCCAACGTACGCGGCAAATACACAAAGCTTCTCTACGGCACATTAAAAGCACGGCCTGCTGTGTACATCGTGTGGATTGTGATCACCTTACTTTGTGTACCGATGTTTATCCTCTCAGCAAAAGAGCTGGCGCCTACTGAAGATCAAGGCATTATCTTTGGCATCGTCGATGGCTCTGGAAACTCCACTATCGAGACCGCATCCCGTTACGCCTCGGAAGCACAAGACGCGTTCAACAGTATTGAAGAAAAAGCGTTTACCTTCCAGCTCACATTCCCTTCATCAGGGTTTGGTGGCATGATTCTCGAAGACTGGTCCGAGCGTGATCGGACAGTATTTGAGATAAAACCCGAGATTGCAGGCAAGCTCAACAACATTGCAGGCATCAGGATGTTCCCTGTTACACCTCCGGCACTACCCGGAGGTGGTGATTTCCCCGTTGAATTCGTACTGGCATCCACTGCCGAACCCGAGGAAATTCTAGGCTTTGCCCGTCAAATCCAGCTGGCTGCCATTCAGTCTGGCATGTTCGCGTTTCCACCTATCATCGACACCAAAATTGATAAAGCACAAACCGAAGTGGTCTTTGATCGTGATCGCGTCGCTGACATGGGCTTGAGCATGCAACAAGTGGGCGCCGATGTAGGCACCTTACTAGGAGGCGGGTTCGTCAATCGCTTTAACATCGAAGGCAGGAGCTATGAGGTTATTCCGCAAGCCTTACGTGCAACACGTCTTAATCCTGATCAACTTAACGAGTTATACGTTTCTGGACCCGATGGCGAATTGGTCCAGTTGGGCTCAATAGCCTCTCTGGAAAGCAGCACAGTGCCAAGATCCCTGAATCGGTTTCAGCAGCTTAATGCGGTCAAACTCAGTGGCGTGACCATCAGAACTCTGGACGAGGCTCTGACATTTCTCGAAGATACCGCCGCTGAAATTTTACCCGCAGGCTATACGCTCGACTACACCGGCGAATCCCGACAGCTTCGGTTAGAAGGCAACAAGTTCTTGCCAGCATTTGCCCTGGCTGTCGTGCTTATCTATCTTACGCTTGCTGCGCAGTTCAATAGCTTTCGGGATCCGTTTGTCATACTTGCAGGCTCAGTGCCTTTGGCGATGTTTGGTGCGTTGATCTTTACGTTCCTCAAGATGCCCAATCCGGAGCTGCCTTACTGGACCAATAGCTTTACAACGACTCTAAACATCTACTCGCAAGTCGGCCTTGTGACGCTCATTGGTCTGGTCGCTAAAAACGGTATTCTGGTGGTTGAATTTGCTAAGCAAATGCAGCAACGCGGCCTAACCAAACTGGCATCTATCAAGGCTGCTTCAACAACACGCTTCAGACCTATTCTGATGACAACATTCGCAACCGTTGCAGGCCATTTTCCATTGGTGCTGGTCAGTGGGCCAGGAGCAGAAGCGCGTAACTCCATTGGTCTTGTTTTAGTAGGAGGCATGGCAATCGGCACGCTCTTTACTCTGTTTGTTATACCTTCAATCTACATGCTGATTGCACGCGACTTGGGTGGCACACTCGAGGAGCTACCTGAAGACGAGGACAGTGACTTGTATGAGGGTCTGAGCAAATGCTACAAGCGCAATCCATCCGATAGAGGCGCTAGTAACGCAACAGGTACCGAAAGCTCAGGTGCAAGCGCGTCCACTAACGAACAAGATGGTCTGAAAGGCCGGCCAGCCTATGGCTGATATGTGCTCACGTTTGCGCTGAGCAAACATTCAGTGTGAAAGGCAGTTATCTGAACAATGGTGTTATCAGTTGTTCACTTCAGCGAAAGCTAAGAATCCAGGCATATGAGTGAATGGGTTCTTAGCATTTGTAAGAATGAAAATCTAATAGAAGCAGTCTTTGAATACAGGTATCGGTGTGCACTGAGCATGTGCAGAGCACTAGAAACGTTCTGTAAAATCGTATAGCCCAGAGTAATTGCCAGAGACAAACTGTCCGTTGCTTAATGTCACCGAAAACTCAATAATAATATCGGGTAAAGTTCCAGTGATCTGCACGAGGCCGTCTACGACATTGAACTGCTCGCTGTCATCGACCCTGTCATCGACGTTGGTGTCCACACCCGCATAAGCGGCAGTAAAATAGGGCACCCCTGATAAAGAGCTATCAGACACCGATGCCGCATACGCGTAAGTGCCAACATCAAAGTTTTCGCCCGGATTAAATAACCTTGCATGAAATACCGCAGTGGTCTGAGCGGGTACCAGAAAAGTATGCTCCACGCCGTCGATCACCTGTAACTCAACCTCAAAATTGCCGTTGCTCAAGGTGAAGTCGATGCGGTAGTGTTCATTTTCAGGGCCCCAAATGTCTCCTAACGCAACATTGAGTGGGTAACGAAGTTCATCAATGGACAAACCGCTATTACCTGCGGGACCATTATTCACCAAGTCAGGCATCACCGGTGATTGATCATTCTGCACCGCAGAGATTGACTCACTTGACCCGCTTGATCCACCACAACCTGTTAATGCTGCACACAGTAAAGTAACAACTATTTTTTGCGTTGGTCGCTGATAAAGCTCTCCAGATACCAATGGCTGGACTGTATTTTTGAAAACTGTGCTCATACTTATCCAATGATTTTGATCGTTCGGAGTTTGAGATCTATTTACATGACCACAGATCAACGACTGAGCACCGATAACACAGCGCCCTACATCGACTTGTTAGTCACATATCGTCTTGTACCCCGAATACACCCGATTTACCGCTGTCAGAACGCAAATAGCAGCAAACACCCATGCAATTGTTGCAAAATTTGCCGGAAATAGACACATGAGCACAAAACAAACAATGGTTTCAGTGCCTTCGGCCAATCCGTCAAGATAATACAGACCCTTATACGAGAACTGTGGGCTTTCGATGTTGCGCTTCTCCGCCTGGGAGGCAAACGCCAGAAAACTCGCCCCAGTACCCACGAAACTGGTGACTAGAAACGCAGCAGCTACCGCATTGTTGACCGGGTCAAGCAGGGCAAATCCGAGCGGGAATGCCGCATAAAAAATAAAATCTAGCGTTATATCAAGAAAACTGCCAGCGTCAGTCGAACCCGATAAACGCGCAACCTCACCGTCGAGCCCGTCTGCCAAGCGATTTAGCACCAGTAAAATTAGCGCAAGCGTCGTGTATCCAAAAGCGACGGCCGGAACCGCAGCCAATCCGATAAGAAAACCGTAAAGAGTCACGTGATCAGCACTTACACCCTTAGCGTGCAGTACCTTAGCGCCGCTGGCGAGAGCCGGTTTGATCACGGGTGAAATGTATTTATCAAGCATCAGATATGTCGTAATTATCAGTCGGTAGGCATTGCTCGCCATGCGGCAGCAGGCCAATATCGTGTACTCGCTCAGACCGCGTGCCGCTACGCAAACCCAAAAGCAAGCTATCGTAAACGCTTATGTGTGGAAAAGATAACCCTGCTGCAAGAGTGAGGCCCAGTCGTTGCCTCTTTGGTAGGAGGGTTGGGTAGTCGGGCTTTGCCAGAGTAAATTGCCCCATTTCCACCTGTTGAGGTGAGGTGGAACCACTCATTCAGAGCCGTTGGCAGAGTCTAAGTTCACAAACCGCAAAAAGGGCTCCTCAGTCTGGTAAGAGCAAAACGCTTAGAAAAATGCATGTACTCGCTTTTGCTGCGGCTATCGAACCTAGCAACGTTATTTGTGAAGCAACATGATACACGCTGGGTAGCCCGGATCGGGGCAACTTGTGCGGCAAACCTAAAAATGCAAAATAATGCTTGTTAACACCGCATCGCAGTGCCGCGAAATCATTGACGAAAGGGCGAACCTATCACCAATCCCATGATTCTAGGTCCAACAATATTAGGCAATATATTGCATATTTTAACTGAACAACGTCGGATATAGGTACGTTATCAGCACTCTGGAAAAATAACGATGCAGCAGTATATTTTCTGTCAGAATCGAACTAACAAACGATGGGGTTTTCAGATCACCAATCGTCCACAATTCGAATCTTCCTTTAATGAGTTCAAGCGTTACCAACAAACCGCTGGATGACCTGCAGAAGCTTAACGAGCGCATCGGTGAGTTATTGTTGCTGTGCGAATCTGGTAACGAAAATGCACTGGAGGAACTCTACACATTATCCTCAGCGCGACTCTACGGAGCGCTTATACGTATCCTTAGAATCGAAGCTGTAGCCGAGGAAGCGTTGCAAGACACGTTCATCAATATCTGGCAGAACGCTGGCAAATTCAAACCTGCCTCTGGCACGCCTATGGTGTGGCTGTACAGCATTGCCAGGCACCGAGCGCTAGATATACTCCGCCAACGCCGGTCCAGAGAGAACCTAGAATCAGCTGACACTACGGGATTGATTGACGGCACACCTGATACCTCTAAACCAATCCATGAAATGAGTGAAGATGCAGCACAGCTCATCGAGTGCCTGGAAACATTGCCAGAAGGCCCAAGATTTTGCATTACGAAAGCCTACTGCGAAGGCTATTCCCACCAAGAGCTCGCCCAGTTGTATGACAAACCGAACAACACCATAAAAAGCTGGCTGCGACGCGGCTTACTCTCTTTAAAGGAGTGTCTAGATGGCCACGCCTGAAGAACAATGGTGGGATGTTCGTACCGCTGAATATCTTCTCGGAACCTTAACAAGTGCCGATCACAAGCTGTTTGAGAAAATTCTTGAGCATGATACCAATCTGCAAATTGAAACTGCGCGTTGGGCACAACGCTTGGCCGGGCTTAATGAGACCACTGAGACCATTACTCCAAACGCTCGCGTGTGGAAAAACATTAGTGAGGTTGTGCAGCAAGACAAGAACCGCACACACGATACATCCAAGCTACCATTAAACGATAAGTTACCAAAATCATCTAATAGTTCAACTGTTTCTGACCTGTCTACCGAGCGCGCTGGCCGAACATCTTCGACTCAATCTACGCTATGGAAAACAATCGCCGCTTTTTCAACAGCAGCAAGCTTGGCACTGGGGGTTTTGTTGTTTCAAAGTCAATCTGCCCCTGATTCAACTACGTTTAAAACTGACGGCGTGGCGGTTGTGCTCAGCGATGATGGCGGCGTGCCCTACTTCCTGATTGAGACCGACTATCTCAATGCCAAAGTACGAGTGACAACTCTGACCCCACCTGAATTGACAACTGATGACGCCTTTCAGCTTTGGCAAGCTGAACCAGATCGCTCTTCAGTCAAAGCCGTATCACGACTCCCTCAAAAAGTCGGCTCTACCGCAATATTCGACGCCACAACGTTAATTGAGGGTTCAGATCTTTTTGGCGTTAGCATCGAGTCTATCGACGCCTCTACTTCAGATGGTCCTCTCGGACCTGTTGTCGCCCATGGCGACTTTCTGAACACTCAGCCAGTGACTGATTAAACGCCTTAAACCAAGTGCAAGGACTTGTGTTAACACCAAGCCATTCTGTCGTATCTTAACTACCAAGCGATTCTGTCGCAACTAATTACCAAGCGAATTTGACGGTCACTTCGATCAGTGATTCTCTGTGCTCTTTTTTCAAGGTTCAGAGGGCTGCTTAAGGATGATTGTTATGGATTCAAAGGCCCAACTCACAGCTGATACGATTGCCAAGGTTGCAGAAGGTAAGATTGATATTGTTAATGCGGCTAAATTGCTTAATAAGTCCCGTAGAACCATTGAACGCTACTTACAACGGTATCGCAAGATCGGTATTCAATTTGTTATCCATCAGAATACGGGGAACTCTGCGCACAATAAAACCTGTGATAAAACGAAGCGTAAAGTTCAAGCGCTAGTTAAGAAGAAGTATTTTGACCTTAATCTCACTCACTTGGGTGAAATGCTTGAAGCCAATGAAGGCATCAGTATTAAGCGAGAAACTCTTCGTGGCTGGGCACATGAGATACACCATGTGAAACGAGCGAAACGCAGACGCTCACAAGTGCGTAAACGTCGAGAGCGGATGGAGTCTCCTGGGTTGCTTATGCAAATGGATGGCAGTACACATCGCTGGTTTGGTGATAAGAAGTCCTGCTTGATCGCACTTATCGATGATGCAACCAGTGAGGTTCATGCAGAGTTCTTCGATGCTGAGACCACGCTTGGCTGCTTAAAGGTCATTCATGACTACATCGAGCGAAAAGGATTGTTTAAAGTGTTGTACGTGGACAAGGCTGGTATTTTTGGCGGCCCAAAGCGCTGCAACTTCTCTCAAGTGAAACGCGCCTGTGAGGAGCTTGGCATTGAGATCATCTTTGCAAACTCTGCACAGGGTAAGGGGCGTATCGAACGCTCGTTTGATACGTTCCAGGACCGACTGGTGCCGGAGCTTCGTTTAAAACGAATCAAAAAATGAGCACGGCCAACCATTACCTGCAGAATGTGTTTATCCCGTCTTTCTGGCAGACTAAGATAACGGTTCAGCCTCAAGAAAGTACTTCTGAGTTTACGCCAGTGCCCAAACACATCGACCTCGCTGCTACTTTTGTTGTGAAGGAATACCGTAAAATACGCAACGACCACACGTTCAGCTATGGCAATAAGTTCTACCTCATTGAGTCACCACTACGCGATTCGATTGCCAAGCAAAAGATAGAAATACGCTCCAATCACGAAGCAGGCTTTACAGCGCATTTTGCTGGCCGCGAGTTGACGGTATCCGAAGTCAGAGAGCCAACCAAGCATTCTATGGTTGATATGGAAATCCAGAAGAAGCTGGATGTGCTGGAGTTGGCTGAACAACTGGGCAATGTCAGTGAAGCAGCTAAGATCTGTGGCGGGTCACGCGATACCATTTATCGACACCGTAAGCTAGTGCGAGAAGGTGGCATCACGGCGCTTAAAAAGCAAGTCAACCCCGATCACTGCCACCAGAACCGCACAGATGAACATATCGCCAACACCGTCGTCGAGTTCTCTCTGGACAACCCTCATCTTGGCCAGGTACAAGTAGCCAATCACCTGAGAAAGCAATATAAGATCGAACTGAGCGCATCCGGCGTACGCAACGTGTGGCTACGAGAAAACATGCAAACCATCGGGCTTAGGCTTCAGAAAAAGGCTTCGTTGTCAGCCCTGCTATAATAGGGTTTAGCGATAAGAAACATGAAAGCAGACGTAGCTATATTGCCGTTTATGCGTCCGGTTTTAGTCGCAAAACGGCCAGCAGCGGAAGTTCGCTTGTGTCAGACCATCTCTATTTTTGTGCCCTTTGAATAGAGAAACCCAATTAGTGTATCCGGTAATTGGGTGTTCTTTGATAGCCCTATCTGAGGTCCTGTTGTTTCAACCAACTCAACATTAGTTCATTAGTTTCTTTTGGTTTTTCTTGCTGAATCCAATGCCCGGTATCCAAACTAACCACTTCTGCGTTGGGTACATATTCTGTTAGTCTTTCAAACGTTGGAATTTGATCACGCTCGCCATAGATCATGAGCGTGGGTTGTTGAATGATTGGGTTAACGTTAGCCAACAGGTGCCAGTTTCGATCTAGATTTCGGTACCAGTTTATGCCGCCTGTGAATCCAGTTGATGTGAAGGCCGAGACATAAACGTCAAGTTCAATGTCTGTCATGATCGGTTCACCCATGGCCGTTTCATCTTTGGCCAGATTGATCATCATCATACCCGGCGCCGGTGCAGCCAGCGGCATGTTCTTTCGATATAGATTGCGCAAAAACTGGTGTCTATGCTCATACAATACGGCATCAGCTACTCCGGGTTGCCGATTGAAGTGGACAAAATAGTTGTCGCCGCCAAAAATATCTTCCAACATTTCGACCCAAGGTTTATCTCCGCGCTCTTGATACGGCAAGGCTAGACTTATAACTTTATTTACCCGATCTGGATGTAATAAAGTCAGCCCCCAAACCACATTGGCTCCCCAATCATGTCCAACGAAAGTGGCATCATCATAGCCGTAATGATTAAGGAGCCCGATGAGATCTCCCGTTAAGTGCTCAATATCAAAATCATTTACGTCGCTTGGGTTGGATGAATTGCCATACCCTCGCTGGTTTGGCGCGATGACATGGTATCCAGCCTCTACAAATGCGGGTATTTGATAACGCCACGAAAAGGCGTGCTCTGGCCAACCATGACAAAGCACGATTGGTTTGTTTTCGTTCTTTTTACCTGCTTCAAACACTTCGAGTTCCACACCGTTAGTTGCTATACGCGTGGATTGCGGAAAGTTGATTGGATTAAACATTGTAATTCCTCATAGTTTTTCTGAGCGATTAGCTCTGGTAAGTCAGGAGCAATGATGTCAAACAACAGTGACAAACTCTGTCACCATTAAAGGTAAACTTACGATATGAATATTCGCCTTCGACAGAGTGTCATCGTGCGCAGCCTTCGCCGTAAGAGATCGTCGACAGTTGCTGAGCTAGCAGAAGAAGTTGGTGTATCTAAGCGCACAGTGTTACGTGACATCGGTGCGCTGCGCGAACAGGGCTTTGTAATTCAATCTGACGCTGGGCGCGGAGGTGGCCTGAGACTGGACCCTTTATCGGTGCAAACAACTACGCGACTGTCGGTGGCTGAGATCTTTGCACTTCTCATTAGTGTTGCATCAATGCGTGCAGTCGGAATATTGCCCTTTTCGACGCTAGCCGATGCTGGGCTCGCCAAAATCGAAAAAGCCTTGCCTGCGGATAAGGTTAGTGATTTGCGGCGTTTTTTAGATTGCTTGTACGTCGGGCCGCTCGCACCGCAGGTTGATTTAACAAACATGAAGGCGATGGAACCTGCACTGTTGCCCGCATTCGAGACTGCATTTCTACAGCGGTTTCTCCTGAATTTTCAGTACTGCGATGCAAAAGAGGTTCTTACCAATCGAATAGTTGAGCCGCAAGCTATGTTGATTTTGCCACCACTGTGGTATCTGGTGGCCTGGGATCCAGAGCGCGAAGGATTTCGTCATTTTAGAATGGACCGAATTAGTAGGCCAAAATATCTCGAAAACACGGTATTTCGACGGCGACACGTGACATTCGCTAAAGACGTATCGCCAATTTGCAACGTATCTCGTTGAACTAAAGAAATATTCTTTGGACACTGATTGTTAGTTTTTTTATTTCAAGCAAGGCAAGTTTTCTTATGGTCTGTAGTGGGCACCTAGCACGCTTTCCCGATGTTCGTATTATTGAGCTTGGCTACGTCCGCTATGTAGAAGCACGATAGCTACGAATTGCAGTCAGCTTAAATAGTTGATATCGTGTTACGACAGAATGGCTTGGTAATTAGACCGCCACATTCGCTTGGTAATGACACAAGTGCAAGGACTTGAGCATGGTCTTTTGCGTTTTGCGTTTTGCGTTTTGCGTTTTGCGTTTTGC
>JALZUD010000127.1 GCA_023301725.1 Granulosicoccus sp.
ACTTCCAGTGTTGAATGGGAGCCACAGGTGGCTGATTTACGCTAGCCACTCTCGCCGCACCTAAAACTATACGCGCGGAAGACAGACACAGACTGCGTTCACTCATTTGCAACAAGCGGCGGCTGGATACACGCCAAGCAACTAACCCTGCAAACAGTCCAGCTCCCGCACTCACTACAATACTTAATTCTGCATAGCGCGAAGCATGATCTGCGCCGCCTTTGTCCCATAGAACAGATGCAGCGGCTGTTGCCATTAGCATTCCTGCCAAGGGTAAGCCGTAGGCACCAAGCACGGCCCAAAGCCAGGCCGAACCTGAGTTTTCATCGTCAATGGCTATCACCAGCCGTTGACCCACTTCAACATCCATGCCCTGCTCAACACTGACGTTGAGTCGTAGTTTTGACGAACTCAGGTTTGCCACGCCGCACCCTTGCCCACGGCTACAACGCAAACACTGGTTTACATGCTCCAGCTCTACGCACGCACGTTGCTGCGTCTTACCATTTGAAGCTGCCTGCTGGTCAATACTGATGACAGTGGCGTCACGCCTCACTCGCTGAGCACAACGGCCGTAGCAAATGCCTGCACAGTGGCCTCCGGAGCTTCTCCTACAGCCGTTATCAACGCACTTCGCGCTTTTATACCAAAAGCATTTGTGGTGCCCATTTTCGACAAACCTTCAGTGAAGTTTGCGGCATCGCCATCAGAATCAGGCAAATACTCTACGTAGACAGAAATCGAGGCCATACCATCGCTGAACATGACATGGCGCACTGGACCGTTGCTTTCAGGCATGATTGACAGAGTCTCTGACACTCTTTCATAGCCAACAGGCAAGGCTCCAAAAGTAACGATAGTTTGCTCATCGTCCAGCTCTTGCCCCTGCTGATTGTCGGATTGTGTGTCTGCCTGAGCCTCGGCTTTAGCGACGGCCAGATCGGGCGAAGGGAGTTGTCTATTATTGTCCTGGCTGCCCGGATTGACGACCTCAAAGCGTGCAGTATCGATTTCCTCAGGGAATTCTATTTGTGTGAACATCATTTGATCGACAGCGGGACCCTCGCCTTCAAACATCATGGAGCGCAACAGCATGTGAGTGTCAGTATCAATCCAGAAGCGGTATCCGTAACGCATCGCATCGCTCGACTTAACATCCACCACGTGCGTGGCGCGTCCTGCCACTCGATCAGACTTTGCGTGTGAAAACGTGTAGAAGTCGCTGTTATTCATCCAAAGCTCGTCTTGACGCTGCGCCTCAGGAGATTTTGACTCCAGTACGTACAGCGACTGATCACCCGAACGGACACAGGAGACCCGAGAATTGTTTTTAGCGAACTCGCACTCCTCAGCGTCGAGGACGCTAAGACGCTTAAACTCAACTTCGTCGTGGCTGGCGTGCAATATATGCATGGAAGTCAGGTTACTGCCATGAAAATGCACGTATGTGCCTTCGTAATTCAAGGATTTCAGCGCCTGAGACATAGACGCAATGAGTTCCTGAGGAGACAACTCCGGCAGTGAATCTGCCCAAGACGCTGTTGGCGATAGTGCTATCGCCAAGGTAAGAGAGCCAACTAATTTACGACCGAACAGAGGCATCGTCATTTTTCGTGGGTTGCGTGCATTCGAGCGTTCCGTACAACGCACCATTGAGGTGCTTTCAGTTAACATTTTTATTTTTATTTTCATCTGCGTCCGCCACGAGTGACTCCCCCAAGCCACTTGTGACCAACCTGCGCCCGCTAGGCTATGTTTCCATCAGCATTACTGACTGATTTCTTTATGACGTACAAACCGTGAATGAGGTAGAAAGCCTTCGCGAACAGCCGTTGGGGAGCTTTCAATGTGGAGTGACAACATTCTGTTGAGTCGCTCCTCGTGAGCCACACGAGTCGATGACTCCGGCGACATCCAGAACGCACCAGTGTTGGCAACCAATTCTACTTCAGGCACATGAGGTGTACTCAAATCGGTACCCGACGCTCTACCTGCCAAACTTTGCACATCAGAGCTCTCAAGAGATTCCGAGGTTTGAACTGGCTGTACAACTGAGGCAACCGATGAAGAAAAGGGCGAACCGCCTTGCTCTTCCGACATATTGAGCCCAACGACCGTAATCATAGCAACGCTCGCCGCTAATGACAGACCGACCAAACCCGTATTCAGCCACGATGGAGTTTCCGCGTTCGAAATATGTTCAGCATTGCTTGGCGTCTTTTGCTGAGTACCCGCAAAATCTATACTTTGTGCGCTGGAGTTCTGATCAACCAACTCTGAACTAACAACAGCAGATGCGTTTTGCTCTCCACTCGCCTCATCAGCCTCATCAGCATTGAAGGCGCAAACATTTGAGTATGTCGGCTCATCGGCGATGGCCATAGAAATGCTCGAAGCAAGCTCGTTATCTGTACGAACTGGCTCACCATTCATTGAGTCGCGAATGATGTGGTACCGAGCCCACTTGTCGCGCAGAGCTTGATCGCTGCAAATGGCAGCAACGCTACGCTCAGTGGATAGACCACGCCACTCACCGTCCATGAGTAGGGACAGTTTTTCTTCTTCCGTTAAATTGTTTGGATCTCGCATGTGCTACCTACGCTTTTCGTCGAGCAACGGCTCGAGGTTTTTATCTATGGCTTCGCGCGCCCTGAAGATGCGCGAACGAACCGTGCCTATTGGGCACTCCATTACTGCAGCAATTTCTTCGTACGACATGCAGTCGAATTCGCGCAGCGTAATGGCTTCGCGTAAGTCGGCAGGCAGATTCTCGATCGTTTTCTGCACAACATTCGCGATTTCTTCGGTAGCCATCATGCGCTCTGGGCTTGCGTTGTCTCGCAAAGCTCCACCGCCTTCATATTGCTCGGCGTCTGCAGCATCTATGCCAGTATCTGAAATCTTGCGGCTCATGGTCACAAGATGGTTTTTTGCAGTGTTGATGGCAATGCGGTAGAGCCACGTGTAAAACGCGCTGTCTCCGCGAAAATTCTTAAGCCCACGATATGCCTTGATGAAGGCTTCCTGAGTGACGTCTTGGGCTTCGTGGGCATCGTGCACATAACGAGATACCAAATGCCCTATTTTGTGTTGATATTTCAGCACCAGCAGGTCGTAAGCTGATTTGTCTCCACGCTGCACCCTCTCCACGAGGGCTATATCAATTTCTTTATCAGTCAACGGCTTCGCTCCTCGAGCGATATGCTGCGCCGCTTTCGGCACTGTGGTGGATTCTTGCACTAGTTGTAGGATCATAGCAGCTTACACTCGCTTCCTCGGCCCGACTGGACGATACATTGATAGAACAAACAAAAACAGATAAGTTCACGCAATATTGCTCAAAAAGGTTATAAACCAGCATTCGGTCATATACTTGGATTTCTCAATGGCATTACCACTGGTTCTTGATGCGGCCCAATGGCAACAAACTTACGATTTACTGGCAAGCGATGGCAGCGACCTAAGTGCAGCTGCCCTGTGTCTTATCGACGTACGATCGACCGAAGCGTACGAGGCCGGCCATTTGCCCGGCGCTGTGCATGCAAATCCGGCATTGTTGAGCCGAAGTGAGCCTCCCCTCGGCGGCCTACTCCCAAAACCCGACGCCATCAACCAGTTTTTAACCATGGCAGGTGTGCGTATGGGTGATCATATCGTCGTCTACGATGGGGGCTTGGAAACAGCCGCTGCCAGACTGGTTTGGGTGCTGGACGCTTATGGCTATGAGGTGTGTAGCTGGCTAAACGGTGGGTATAAAGCGTGGACAGCAGCCCAACTGCCAACCACCACGGAGCGTGCAACTGCCGCGCCTGGCACTCTGTCACTGTCTTTAATCGGCGACAACGTTATGTCGGTGGACGAATTACTGCCACGGTTGGAAAAATCCGACCTGAAACTGATTGATGTACGCAGTGCCGGTGAGTTTATCGGTGAGGATATTCGAGCAGCATTCGGCGGACACATCCCCGGTGCACATCACAGCGAATGGATTAGCTGGCTTGATGAGTATGGCTGCCTGCTCGATGATGACATCCTCATTGAACGACTCACAGCCATGGGTATTACTCCCGAGGACCCTGTGCTCAGTTACTGCCAGACACATCAAAGATCGTCAGTTACGTACATCGCACTTCGACATCTTGGCTTTAACCAGGCACTGGCACTCGATGGAGCTTGGTCAGCATGGGGAAATCGTCAAGATACGCCCAAACAAACGGGACCCGCTTAGCTCCTGATACAAGGATATGCGGGTATGCGGGTATGCGGGTATGCGGGTAGTAAACTATGGGCATAAAAGAAGCTGGCAAGCTACTAATCATCCGGCGTAATCAGTTTGCGATAGTTGTCATAGCGGAATCTCTCAATATCCCCTGCCGCTAACGCCGTGAGCACGGCGCATCCGGGCTCAACCGTGTGTGAGCAATTGCCAAAACGGCACTCTACCGACAGATCCGCCAGTTCGTAAAAGCCCTCACGAACACTTTTTTCATCAAAATGAGACACAGAAAACTGTCGAACACCCGGAGAATCGATAATCGAACCCTCCCCCGGCAGTTGATACCAATACGTGACTGAAGTCGTGTGTGAACCCAGACCCGTGGCTCGAGACACAGCGCCGATACGAAGCTCTTTATCAGGAAGCAATTTTTGCACAATGGATGACTTACCCACGCCACTGGCCCCGACCAGCGTAATGGACCGCGAAACCAGCTCGTCGAGCAGTGGCTGTATTCCGTTGGGGGTCTTGGCATCGATCAACACCGCCGGATAACCGATTTTTTTGTACGCTGCTACTAGAAGCTCAACCCGCGCCCTTTCGTCTGGCGTTAAACGATCACATTTGTTGAAAATGATAAGCGCACTCACACCAGCCTGCGATGCAGCTACGCAAAACTGGTCAATGAGTAGAGTGTCGATGCCCGGCGGGTTTGCTGACACAATGCCCAGATGAGTTAAATTGGCCGCTAGAGGCTTCACCCAGTGACGATCAGAGCGCTCTAGCACGCTGCGCCGCTGCACAAGCTCGTGTACGCGCAGTACGCCATCATCGCGCCAGCACAGCACCTCGTCGCCTGCCACAAGCAGGGGCAAGTTCTGTATGGGATAGCCTTTTTCGACGCCGCCGTTATCAGGTAACTGCAGCGCAACCGTTGCTCTAAAGTTAGCCACCACCTTGGCGCTCAATAGATTGGCTTGCGGCTTTGAGCCGGCGCCGCGTTGTGTGCGGTTAGATTTCCTTGAAGACAAAGGCTATGCGAGTACAGTTCTTGTATGCTTACGGGCTGACAGACAGCGATTCAAGCCACTTGGCTCTTAATACAAGTGTACGCGATCCTGCTAAACCTCACCGACTGACCGAATTCACGTAAACCACCATGAATAACGACGATAGCCGCCTCATCTGGGTTGATCTTGAAATGACCGGGCTCGACCCCGAAATCGATACTGTGATTGAAATTGCATCCATTGTCACCGATGCTCAGCTCAATACTCTGGCCGAGGGTCCAGTCATTGCGATTGCCTGCGAGCAACGGCGCTTAGAGGCCATGGATGAATGGAACACAACCCATCACACAGCATCCGGGCTTGTCGCCAGGGTTCAGAGCAGTACAACATCTCTGGAGCAGGCCAGCCAGCAAACCGTAGACTTTCTAGAGCAATGGGTTAGCCGTGGTGTCAGTCCCATGTGCGGCAATAGCATTGGTCAGGACCGGCGTTTCATGGTTAAACACATGCCTGTGCTGGAAGCGTTTTTCCATTATCGCAATATCGACGTTAGTACGATCAAAGAGCTGGTGCGCCGCTGGCAACCAGAAACGCTGGAAGGATTTTCGAAACAAGGCGCGCATCTGGCGCTGGACGACATTCGAGAATCCATCGCTGAGCTTGCGTACTACCGGCAACACGTTTTCTCGATCTGATCGTTGACGGGACTTAATCAACCCGCTTGCTCTCATCATTTCAGCAAGCTAAGAGTTGTGAATACGACGAGTAAAGGCTGTGAATAAATTGCGGAAAATAATACAATAGTGTGTGTCATTTAAGCTTGCATAAATTTACGAAACCAGAATGGATCGCCACCAACAGCGCTGATCGATTTGTCGCAACATTTTCTAGCGAAAAGGGCAAGTAAAAACCCCATAAAAAACGTAGATATTTAGCAGAAAAGCGCTTGACATATTCTGCAACTGCTTTTTTATGCACAAGCTATCGAACGATTGGGTATAAGTGGAACACTTACGCTAATTCTTGCATATTTCACATAACTAAAATACCATAAACTATTGTTTTTTATGTATTTATTACTCATTGTTCAATAATTAGACAAATTAACAACAGCGTTAAAACATCAGCCTTACAAGCCTCATTTTCTGTTTTACACACAAGGTTATCCACAGATTTTGTGGATAACCCTTAAGCTGATGAATTTACATCTATCGTGTTAGCTCAACGTTACTTGCTGAGTCAAAGCCCGCACTATCTGAAACCCAAATATGCCCCATTGACGTGCGCCAGACACACGCGTTACGAACTCGCACGAGTTAGCACCTCAGGATAAGTCCGGCGTTTAACCTAGCGGCGTGCGCTGGGCGAAGGCTACAGACAAAGTGCCGCTATCGGCCAGTTCGAGTTCGCTGCCTAAAGGCACCCCTCGCGCTATTTGCAATATGGACACGCCATGGCGCTCAGCCAAGTCGGCAATATAGGTTGCAGTAGCCTGACCCTCGACAGTGGGGCTAGTGGCGAGAGTAATTTCATCAATCCCACCCGCCGATAAGCGAGCCTCGAGCACATCAAGGCCAAGATCTCGAGGACCGATACCATCCAGTGGCGATAAGTGGCCGAGCAGCAAAAAAAACTTACCCCTAAAGTCTGTGGCCTTGTCGATCGCCATCACATCAGCCGGATTTTCGACAATACACAGCTGCGAGGATTGTCTGGCGGGGTCCGCACACCATTGACACAATTCGCTTTCGGTAAATAGCCGGCACTGTGTGCAGTGCTGAATGGTATCCATAGCCTGAACCAGAGTCTCACCCAGATTTCTGGCAGCCTTGCGATCCCGCTTGAGCAGATGCAGCGCCATGCGCTGAGCAGACTTGGGCCCCACACCCGGTAAACAGGTGAGTTCGTCTATCAGCTTGTCGAGCAAAGCATCAGCCATGGCTATTGTTATTTGTACAGAAGAACCAAGAGTATAAGGACCGCTATCGCCAATGCGACAATGAGACAAATCCGGACGACGTCAGAACGGCAGCTTCATACCCGGTGGAAGCTCCATGCCATCGGTCAGGCCGCTCAGCTTGTCTTTGGACGCCACCGCTAGACGCTGTGTTGCATCGTTGACTGCAGCCGCTACCAAATCTTCCAGCATATCCTTATCATCACCCACCAGTGAGTCATCGATAGAGACGCTACGCAATTGATGTTGGCCGTTCATCATGACTTTAACCAGCCCTCCACCGCTCTGGCCTTCTATTGCCATGTTGGCGATTTCTTCTTGCGCTTTTTGCATGTCTTCCTGCATTTTTTGCGCTTGCTTCATCAGGTTACCGATGCCACCTTTCATAAGGCTTGAGTCTCCGAAAATTTCAGGGGAAGTCTTTAATATACGTAAAAAACAACGACGTCAGCAGATAACGAGGTCAGCAAGTAGATTATGACTCATCTGTCGACTGACTGATCGGGCGAATACTGGCCTGATCAACCGAACCATCAACGCGCTCCACCAACTGCTGAACGATAGGATCAAGATTAATTGATTCATGAGCAGCTGCCAGCTCATCATCCGCTTTGTTTTTTGCAATGACGGCCGGAGTAAGCAGTGTTTGAGTCATCGAACTCATATTGAGTTTGACATCTTCACCCAGCCAAGCCCCTAAAGCTTGCGTAAGGCGTGTAGAAAAACGCTCCTCGCAAAGGTGCTGATGGTCAGCTTCAATGCCTAAGTTGATCAAGCCCGGTTGCATACCCAACCAGACACAATGATTGGCCAGTTGCAATGGCATGCCTGCAATATCAAGCTCGCTGACCAATTGCGGCCAGTCTGAAGGCTCAATGGCTGTTTTGTCGATTGCGGATTGCACCGGCTCTGGTTGCGACGCAGTCTGAATATCAGGTTGAGATACGGGAGCAACCGTTAATTCAGCCTTAGATTCAGCCTTAGATTCAGTTTTAGGCTTAGGCTCCAGCTTAGACTTGGGCGCAAATATTGCGGCCAGAGCTTCCTTAGGAATGGCCGACACCTGAGAGCTCGGCTCTTCAGATTTGGACTCACTGCTGATCACACCTGACGGCTTACTGCCAGCTGCTGTTACAGGAGGTAGCTGATCGCCAGAGCTTGTAGACGCTGCCTGCCCAGCTTTCGCATGGGAAGTTTGCGTCGGCGCTACCGGTGTGCTGCTCGCCAGTGCTGCTATAGCCGCAGTGGCACCCAATTTTGAACCAGAGACCACCTCACTGTTAGAGCCAGTGGACGGACTTTGCACCGTTGCACCGCCTGCTTGAGGTTTGAACTCGTGCATGCGTAACAAGGCCATATCAAAAGCCTCGCGCTGATCAGGTGCAAACGGCATGTCGCGACGTGCGTGCAAACCAATCTGATAAAACAATTGAACGGCATCGGGGTCGATACTGGATGCCATCGCAGTTAATCGCTCAAATCCGGGAGCATTTTCATCGACGCTACCAGGCACAGTGCCGAGCATCGCCACTTTATGTAACAAGCTAAGCAGCTCGCCAAGCAGATCAGAAAAATCTGGCGCATATTGCGCTAGCTCTTCTACTTGAACAAAAACGTTTTGTATGTCCCCACTTGCCAGCGTTTCAAGCAACTGCAACAAGCGATCGACAGAGACACGTCCCAGCATGCTTTCAACATCAGCGGCGCGAATAGCACCTTCTCCAGAGGCGGCAGCCTGCTCAACCAGCGACAGCGAATCGCGCACACTGCCCTCAGATGCGCGAGCGATAAGGTCTAATGCCGCGCGCTCATGTTCAATACTCTCTTCTTTTAAAATTTTCCCCAGATACTCCGTCAACACACTCGGCGGCATTCTTTTAAGGTTGAATTGCAGGCAGCGTGAGAGCACCGTGGCAGGCACTTTTTGCGGGTCAGTGGTTGCAAGCACAAACTTGACGTGCTCAGGTGGCTCTTCCAGAGTCTTTAATAAAGCATTAAAACTGTGCGTAGAAAACATGTGCACCTCATCGATCAGGTACACCTTGTAGCGTCCACTGGCTGGCGCATACGGTACGTTTTCCAGAAGTTCACGCGTGCTCTCAACCTTGGTACGCGAGGCGGCATCCACTTCAATCAGATCGAAAAATCGACCCGCATCGATATCCTCGCAAGCGCTGCAATGGCCACAAGGATTTGAAGTAACACCATGGGTTTCGCAATTGAGGCATTTTGCAAAAATGCGCGCGATGGTAGTTTTACCGACACCGCGCATACCCGTGAACAGATAGGCATGGTGGAGACGATTGGTATCTAGTGCATTAGCAAGAGCACGCAGCACCGGCTCTTGGCCGAGCATGTCGCGAAAGTGCTGCGGCCGCCATTTGCGTGCCAGAACTTTGTAGCTCACAGCAGTGCTCGTCTTGTACATTATTGGCCCATAATTGAACAGGCCTGTGAAATTAGGTGGCGCCTCGCACCAGCCGCATCCCGGCACCCGATCCATTGCTGCCGCTGCTCCCTTCCAGGCCTGACGGGGTTAACAATTTCTCGTCGCGAGAGTGCCGATGCGAAACACCATAGCCCGCATATTGTGATCGCAGATGTGCATTGGCGCAAGCACCTTTCGATGATTAAATTTTATTTCGTTAAAGTTTTGTCAAAGGCACTTAAATTTGAGCGAGTATTGTGTGAATGAAAACGCCCGTCGCACCCCTCTTAAACAATCTCTTTAGCCCAGAGTGATATCAGCATGTCCGCACACATCTTGAACATTGAAGATGATTCAGCGATCCGCACGATGGTGAGTGTGGCATTGCAGCGTCATGGTCATACCGTGCATAGCGCAGCCTCTGTGGCCCAAGCCAAAGCGCTCATGAGTACACAAAACGTGGACCTTGCCATAATCGACTGGATGCTACCAGGCGGTAGCGGCCTTGAGTTCATACGCAGCCTGCGCAAAAATCCGCAGTACGCCCAACTGCCTATCATCATGCTCACAGCAAAGACCGACGAGCAAGACCTCACTGACGGGCTGGATGCAGGTGCAGATGACTACGTTACCAAGCCATTCTCACCCAAAGAGCTGCAATCGCGTATCAAGGCATTGCTGCGTAGGAGCACCGATTTCAATGATGTATCACTCATCAACAGAGGGCCACTCACCATAGATCTGGCCGCCCACCGATTAAGCTCTGGCCAAACAGAGGTAGAGCTCGGACACACCGAGTTCAAGCTATTGGCGTTTCTCATGCAACACCCCGAACGTGTGTATAGCCGCGCCGAGCTACTGGATCATGTGTGGGGTGCTGGAACCTTTATAGAAGAGCGTACCGTGGACGTTCATGTGCTCAGATTACGAAAAATCCTAAAACCTTTTGAAGCCGACGGCCTGTTGGAGACCGTGCGCGGCGCAGGTTATCGATTCAGCCGCTCATAAAACAGCCCAGTTCACATTTGCCGTGTAAACAGGCCCACCTTGCAGACATTGCTGCAGAAATTTAACACTGTGTACTTTGTAGCTTCTGCGATCAGGTTATCATCCGCCAAACGAGGATGGTTTCCACATAAACATGACACTCAGCGCCAATCTTAAGAAAGAGCTTGGCTGGTTTGCCTTTGGCGCCGCGGCCGCTTTGTTACTCGGCACGCTGCTCAGTTGGCCAGCCACCGTACTGACATTATTTATGGCCGGCTACGTGGGCTGGATGCTCTATCGCTTCGAGACCATCGTGCATTGGCTAAGAAACGGCGCAAAGGCTAAGCGTGCGCCCTTTAGTAACGGACTCACCGATGAAATGGTCGAGTTGATCCATCGTGAAAAAAAATACAGCCGCAAACAGAAAAGCCGGTACAGGAGTTCACTAGCCCAATTCAATAACCTGGCAGCTAGCTTGCCAGACGCTATCGTAGTGCTCGATAGTGTGGGTGAGATTCGTTGGGCCAATCCTGCAGCCCTCACCTTATTCAATATCCACCCGGAAAAAGATCTCGGCCAGCGCATTGATAACCTCGTCAGAAACCCCGACTTCAGCCTGTTCGTCCATCAGACTTCTAAAGAAAAGCGAGAGGTAGAAATCCCCGCGCCCGCCAAACCAGAAAACATTCTCGTGGTACGCAAAGTACCCAGCGACAAGCACATGACCGTACTGATAGCTGCTGATGTGACGCAAGGCGTAAAACTGCGTGAGATGCGCAAGATCTTCGTTGCCGATGTCTCTCACGAGCTGCGAACCCCATTAACCGTCATCCAGGGCTACCTCGAGATACTTCAAGACAACACATCGCTGGAGCCATCTGTTGTTGACGCACTGCGTGAAGTGAGCGCGCAATCGGATCGCATGCGCGGCATCGTTGAGGACTTACTAGAATTGTCCAAACTGGAGGCCAACCCGCTCGGGGAAACAGAAGGGAGTAGCGTTGCCGTTGCCAACATGATCCGCGCCATGACAGCGCCACTGGAGCAAGAGAGTCTGAATCACAATATTCACTTGTCAATGGATGAAACACTGGCATTACTGGGCTCCGAGAACGAGATTTACAGCGCTTGCAGCAATCTGTTGAACAACGCCATTAAATACACTGAAACGGGCACCCAAATCAGCCTTACATGGCAACTTGGCAGCGCAGGCACAGCGGAGTTTGAAGTAGCGGACCGAGGTCCCGGGATAGAGGCGCGTCACTTGTCGCGCCTCAGCGAACGCTTCTACCGTATCGATACCGCACGTTCTCGCGAGCAAGGCGGTACGGGGCTGGGCTTAGCCATCGTTAAACATGTGGTGCAGCGCCACGGTGGCAGCCTGCAGATAGACAGCACGCCTGGCAGCGGCTCTCAATTTCGTGCTGTTTTCCCCGCTAGCCGCGTTCAGCGCATGCAAAAAGATGTCACCGACTGAGAAAAAATCAACGATTATCATCGTTTGTGCTTATTTGTAACAGTCCTGTCATATTTGACGCCGATACTTATCCTTTATCTTCTATCCCCAGCTATCTGAATAATTCTACCCATGAAAAACACCTTACTTCTGGCAGGATCCGCAGCCTTACTCAGTAGCTTTGCAACCACTGCAATGGCACGAGACAGTATTAGCATCGTAGGCTCTTCCACGGTCTATCCCTTTGCAACCGTCGTTGCAGAGCGCTTTGGTCGGACTACCGATTTCGCCACACCAAAGATCGAGGCCACAGGCTCTGGTGGTGGGTTCAAGCTATTCTGCACCGGCATTGGCGTCAATACGCCTGATGTGACCAATGCATCGCGCCGCATGAAACTCAGCGAATTCGAACAATGTAACAACAATGGCGTTACCAGCATTGTTGAAGTGCTCATCGGCTTCGATGGCATCGCCTTTGCCAATTCAGTAAACGCCGACCAGATGGACATGACGATGGCAGAGCTGTATCTGGCACTGGCAAAGTCAGTTCCTAACCCTGATGGCTCGGAAGAGCTGGTAGAAAATCCCTACCAGCAATGGTCGGATATCAACCCTGACTTGCCATCAATCGATATAGAAGTACTGGGTCCTCCTCCAACCTCTGGCACGCGCGACGCTTTCGTGGAACTGGCTATGGAAGGCGGCTGCGACACCTTCGAATTTGTTGCCAATCTTGAAAAAGAAGCGCACAAAACCGCCTGCCACACTCTGCGTGAAGATGGCGCGTACGTCGAGGCGGGTGAAAACGATAACCTGATCGTGCAGAAGCTAGAGGCCAATCCGGATGCTTTCGGCATTTTCGGGTATAGCTTCCTTGAGCAAAATGACGACAAGGTTCAAAGCTCAATTATTGACGGCCATGAGGCTGAGTTCGAGCAAATCGCAAGTGGTGAGTACGGCATTTCACGGCCACTGTATTTTTATGTAAAAGCCCAACATGTAGGCACTGTGCCAGGCATTGAAGAGTATCTGGCCGAATTCACTAACGAACAGACGTGGGGCGATGATGGATACCTGGCAGACAAGGGTATGATCCCATTGCCTGAAGATGAACGCGCAGCTCTTGCAGCGCAAGTCGCCTCTCTGCAAAGCCTTGAACTCAACTAAGCAATTGCAGGCAGCTGTTAATTCACGATAAACTGCCGCCCATCAATGCCGTTCTGGCACGTTGCAAAACACTGTAGTTTTGCAACGTGCCAAGCGGCTTTTGCTTTGCCTTAGTTGGACTAATTCATGTCAACCACCACCTTAGTAATTGTGGCCATAGCGCTCGCTGTATTAAGCTTTGCGTACGGACGTATGCAAGCTTTTCAAGTGGCAAGCAAGCATGGCGGCATGAAGTCAATGCATTCGCTGCCCAGTCACTATGGAATGATGGTGGCGCTATGGTGCGCACTGCCTGCATTAGCCATCATTATTGGCTGGAAGCTCATAGAACCCTCAGTTATCAATAGCGTTCTGGATGGATCCATCCCGCAAGAGATAGTGGATGCTGGGCCAAAGACTATCGAGCTGTATAAAAACGATATAGGCAATTTGGTCGACAGCGATAAAATTGCCAACATTGCCGATGAGGGTAAAAAACTAGCTGCACAGAAACTCAGCGGATTACGCCAGATTAGCTCTGTAGCGTTAATGATACTGGCCTTGTGTGTGGCTGTAGTGGGAGCCTCCCTAGCTTTAAAACGTATCAAACCCAACACGCGAGCACGCATCAATGTAGAACGGATTGTGCGCTTCTTTCTCATCGGGTCAGCTTCAATCGCTATTTTGACAACCGTGGGTATTGTCGCTTCGGTGATATTCGAGTCTCTACGGTTCTTCCAACAAGTTGATTTTTTCGATTTCGTCGCCGGCACCCAATGGAGCCCGCAGACCGCCATACGGGCAGATCAGGCAGGCTCATCCGGTGCTTTCGGTGCAGTCCCCTTGTTTGTGGGTACATTGCTGATCTCTTTTATCGCGATGATTGTCGCTGTGCCATTCGGGCTTCTCTCGGCCATCTACCTAGCCGAATATGCTTCGCGCAGAGTGCGCAACATCGTTAAACCTCTGCTTGAAATACTGGCAGGCATTCCTACCGTTGTTTACGGTTTTTTTGCAGCACTTACTGTGGCCCCCGCACTTAGAAACGTTGGTGAAGCCATCGGCTTGAGTGTCTCCTCAGAGAGCGCTCTGGCTGCAGGCGCCGTCATGGGCATCATGATTATCCCGTTTGTATCATCACTGTCCGACGATGTGATAACCGCCGTGCCACAAGCCATGCGTGATGGCTCTTACGGTCTAGGTTCAACCAAGTCTGAGACCATACGGCAGGTGGTTATTCCCGCTGCACTACCCGGCATTGTTGGCGGAATTCTTCTCGCGGCCTCTCGCGCTATTGGCGAAACCATGATTGTGGTAATGGCTGCAGGCCTTGCCGCAAAGATGACAGCCAACCCCCTGGAAGCTGTGACTACCGTGACCGTACAAATAGTCACGCTTCTAACCGGTGATCAGGAATTTGATAGTGCTAAAACCTTGGCAGCATTTGCTCTGGGCCTCATGTTGTTTGTCGTTACTCTATGTCTTAATGTTATTGCACTGCAAGTGGTTCGAAAATACAGGGAGCAATACGAATGAGCACGGATAAATCATCCATGGACACCACAGCTCTGGTTCGTCGATCACTTGCCAAACGCCATGCTGCAGAGAAGCGTTTTCGCGCCTATGGTGTTATTGCCATCATGGCAAGCTTGAGTTTTTTAGTCATCCTGCTTGCCAGTATCATCAGCAAGGGGCTTCCTGCATTCAAGGCGACCTACGTTAATCTGGATATCAACCTGAGCGCTGAAGCTCTTGGTGTTAGCGAAACCCCAGACAGAAATGAACTACGCGCTGCAAATTACAATGGCGTGGTCAGAGAGTCGCTTCGCGAACTGTTCCCGGACGCAAGTAGCCGTCGTGACAAGAAAGATCTCTATGCGCTAATTAGTAATGGAGCAGAGTACGATCTTTTCGATCTAGTGATAGAAAACCCTGACATCATAGGCACCACGTTTAGTCTCTGGGTGCTGGCAGATGATGAAATGGGTTCGGTGATCAAAAACGGCGACGATCTGAACGAACCTCAAAGCATCGTCACCCGAATGAACGAGAACCAGCTAGGGTGGGCAAAACAGTTACAAGACGATGGGCGTTTAGATGTTCGCTTCAACACCACGTTTTTTGAAAACGGCGATTCACGTGAGCCTGAGCTAGCAGGTATCAAAGCGGCCTTAATAGGGTCGGCTTTCACATTGTTGATTACCTTTAGTTTGTCGTTTCCAATAGCGGTAGCGGCTGCGATATACCTAGAAGAATTTGCGCCACAAAACCGCTGGACCGACATTGTCGAAGTCAACATCAACAATCTGGCAGCAGTGCCATCCATTGTATTTGGACTGTTAGGCCTGGCAGTATTTATAAACTACTTTCACCTACCGCGTTCAGCACCAGTTGTCGGCGGTATCGTTCTGAGTTTAATGACATTGCCCACCATCATCATATCTAGCCGTGCAGCATTGAAAGCTGTGCCACCTTCTATCAGAGAGGCTGCACGAGGACTAGGTGCATCCGATTTACAGGTGGTCACTCATCATGTGTTGCCATTGGCTATGCCGGGCATTCTCACCGGAACTATCATTGGTTTAGCGCAAGCGCTGGGCGAGACAGCACCTCTACTCATGATCGGTATGGTGGCCTTCATTGTCGACATACCGCAATCGGTGACAGATTCTGCCACCGTGTTGCCAGTGCAAGTGTTTTTGTGGGCTGACAGCCCAGAGCGTGCGTTCGTTGAGAAAACATCAGCGGCCATTATGGTGCTGCTGGCATTTCTTGTTGTCATGAACGCGGTGGCCGTATTTCTTCGCAAGCGCTTCGAGCGTCGCTGGTAGGCTAATACGGTAGTCAGTTTTGAAAAAAGTCGTTCAACACGGTAGTTTCGATAAATCAACCTATACAGAGTGATAGCGTGAACAAATCCGCTCAGGAAGCCTTTGACAATCTCACCGAAACAGTCGGTGATGCGCAGGTGGATAAACCCAAGATGCGCACCGAGAATGTGAATGTGTTTTACGGTACCAATCAGGCCATTCATGATGTCAGTCTAGACATAGGCAACAATGAAGTTGTGGCTATGATTGGTCCGTCAGGCTGTGGTAAGTCGACATTTCTGCGTTGCCTCAACCGCATGAACGACACCATTCCATCATGTCGTGTAGAGGGCAGTATTACGCTCGATGGAGAGGATCTTTACGGCCCAGATCTCGACCCGGTGCTACTACGAGCCCGGGTGGGTATGGTCTTCCAGAAACCAAACCCGTTTGCCAAATCTATCTACGACAACGTAGCCTATGGGCCGCGTATTCATGGCCTATCGTCAAACCGCGCAGAGCTTGACGACATCGTGACCGATAGCCTTAAAAAGGCGGGTCTTTTTGACGAAGTTAAAGACCGTCTTGATGCTCCGGGCACGAGTCTATCCGGTGGTCAACAGCAACGATTATGTATTGCACGTTCTATTGCGGTCAGCCCTGAGGTCATCCTTATGGATGAGCCCTGCTCTGCACTAGATCCGATCGCCACCGCCAGAATCGAAGAGTTAATCGATGAATTGCGTCAGAATTTTGCAATTGCCATCGTTACACACTCCATGCAACAGGCTGCACGAGTGTCGCAAAGAACAGCCTACTTTCACTTGGGCAAACTGGTTGAAGTTAACGATACCAATGCAGTATTTACCAACCCACAACATGAACTGACCGAAAACTACATTACAGGTCGTTTCGGCTAACGCACCACAAGGGCAAACAAAATTCATGGATAAGCTTCATCTCGATCAACACATCTCGCATCAGTTCAACAAGGAACTGGAAGACATCCGCAACAAAGTGCTCAAAATGGGTGGCATGGTTGAGCAGCAAGTTAAGGATGGTCTGCAAGCACTGCTAGAAGCTGACAACGACCTGGGAACGCAGGTAGCTGAAGGAGACTATGAAGTTAATCGACTGGAAGTGGAAATAGACGAGGAATGCACTCAAGTTCTAGCTCGTCGGCAACCAGCAGCCAGCGACTTGCGTTTGATGGTTACCGTTATAAAAGTCATCACCGATCTAGAGCGCATAGGCGATGAGGCAGAAAAGCTGGGTCGCTTTACTCGCGACCTAACCGCTCAATCTGGTGGCATGCCCAGCTACCGAAAAGAGCTTCGCCACCTTGGAGAACTGGTTAAGTCTATGCTGCACGATACGCTTGATGCGTTTGCGCGAATGGACGTCGATGCAGCACTTGCCATCGTGCAACGCGACAACGACGTAAACCGCGAATACGAAACACTTGAGCGACTACTCGCCACTCACTTGGTAGAAGATCCGCGCCAAGTATCACAACTGTTCAAAATTACATGGTGCGCCAGAGCTCTTGAGCGCGTGGGCGACCACTCAGTGAATATTTGCGAATACGTAGTTTATCTAGTGAAGGGACACGACATCCGTCATATCAGCCTTGACAAGGTCAAGAACAAATTAATGTGAGTGTTACGCGCGCATCTTCTGGCGCAAAGCATTGACTCGCAGTAGCAATAGCAATGCGAGTAAGCTCGGCATAATCGGCCCTGTTGATCCACCGAACAAACGTTCGAACAGATCATCGTCGTCAGAATCATTCGACACCACTGCCAAGGGCTCAGGATTTGCCAGCAGCTCTATAAGCTCTGGCGATTGTTCTGGTACAGCGATGAACTGAGATAACCAAGGAAGGAAGTGTGAAATATCGGTGTAGATCCCGTAAAACAGAGGCTCCGCACAACCAATCCCAAAGCTGGTGATGCCTACTTGCACCAGCTCGTTGTTTTCTTCGATATAAAGTGGACCACCACTATCTCCTACACAGGCGTCCACTTGCCCTTCTCGAAACCCGGCGCACACTTGACTCGGCACGATAGAACCATCGTAGGAATCTGGAGCGTTACACACATCGTTATGTATGATGGGCACCGCTGCATCGTTTAACTGCGTGGGAAATTCGGGATTGCTAGGATTATCAAAATTAGTCGCGCCCCATCCTGCGATTGATGTGAACCTGCCTATTAAGTCAACAGTATTGCCGGCAAACAAGGTTGCCACGGGTTGCTCACTGTCTTGAACCATCTCAAGCAATGCCATATCGAAGGGCTGAAGATCCAACGTGATGTCAAAATCCGGGTGGACAATAATCTGTGCAACGTCTCGTACAAGTTGCGTATTGTTTTGCGCAAGGTCGTTGGTGCCTTCAACTACGCGTATACGTTGTGGGTCAAGCTGTTGGTCTACCGAGTCAAACACGCAGTGCGCAGCCGTCATCACCCAGCGTGTGGCTACCACCGTGCCACCACAAAACAACCGAGTGTTGAAGTTTCCAAAGCCTGGTCTTACCAACGCTACTATCGATGGGTAAGCATCAGCTTGCGCAGTGGCACCGCCAATAATGCGCGCTCTGAACTCAAGATCTGTGCTGTCAGGCTGTTCTTTAGCTCCCAGTTCGTCTAGGGGGTTAACTGGGGTTTCAGCCACTGCTGTGCTCGCCAGAGCCGGCATAAATAGAATCGTGAAGAATAGAGCTAGAAAAAGTCGCACTGTATTTGCATTCTCAACAAGTTAAACGTATTGATGCAAGTTTGGGGCACGATTTGAGTTGTTACGCCTCTTCTGCGGCTTTTACCAGTGGGTGTCCAGGCATCAACTCATAGGGATGCACCCAGCCAGGCAGTAGTTTAATCCTTTCTAGCCAAGCTGCGATGTGAGGGAAATCTGACCAGCTAAAGCCAATCTCTTCGGGCCAGAAAAGGTAACCACACAATGATATATCAGCAATAGTGGGCTCATCGCCCACCACAAATTGCGAGTTTGACAAATTGGCTTCCAACACCCGTAACGCTGCCGATGCACGCTTGTGCAAGAACGCGGTTACCTCGTTTTCTCCTTGATCAGTGAATTGACGCAGGAATCGCAGCGGGGCAATGTTGCCAGTTAGCTTATGGTTGTCGAACAAAATCCATCGAAGCACTTCACGATGCGCAGGCACTGACGGTGCATCGAACTGCTCGAAGGTGTCTGCCAGATAGTCGAGTATGACGCCCGACTGACTGAGTGTTAAGTCTCTTGCAACGAGAGTAGGTACTTCGCCCATCTCATTTAAAGCACGGTACTCGTCTGTGCTGGTTGCACCGTTAAAAAAATCAACCAGCTTTGGTTCCCAATCGGCTGAGCATAGATTCAGCATGAGCGCCGCCTTGTAGGCGTTGCCCGATTGCGCAAAACAGTGCAATGTGTATTTCATAGAGGAGTTTGTAAACTACAGTGACTCATTATCATCTATTTAGGTTCTGTAGTGCAGAACAATAGACATATAACACCATGCTAATGAATTCATGTCACAGGTGGTGTGCAACGAAAAGCGAGCCGAATCAGCTCTGCTTTATTTCTGGTACGCGTTTTGTGCAAAACATTTGCCGCTTGCGACTTAACTGTTTGCACACTAACACTACGTTGTTCTGAAATTTGTATGTAGGTTTGTCCTCGAACCAGCATGACAGCCACTTGCGCTTCAGCGCTCGTCAGACCATAAGCCAAGGCTAATGATTGTAACGAAGGTTCAGGAATGGAATCAGGATCGATGACAAACACAACAGACCCAGCAAAATGTCCACCCAGCTCACCTAGTGCATCACGCACAGGTGCGACCTCAATGATGAGCGGGACATGCGTAGACTGCCTTTCTACTGCACAACTAAAATTAACACTTGAACCAATGCACTCTGACGGGTTACTGCATAATTGGATAGCAACTCCAAGCTGGCTATCGAGTGTGCTTTCTTCAAGCACCAGAGTACCTGCTTTGCTCAACTGAATACCATCCGCGTTGGACAGTATGCGTGCACTCTCATTGTTTTGTGCAAACACATGACCACCCTCTTCTACTAGACAAACACCCACACTGATGTAATTTAAAGCTGAGAGTACGGCATCGTATTTACTTTGCAAGGCTGAGAATGTGCGCCCTAGTTCTATCGCCCTTGCTACATGAGGAAGTAATAGATTCGCATTTTTAATAGATGCTTCGGAGATATGAATATGCGATTCACTAAACTGAAAGGCAATGTTGTCTGTCCATGTGTCGAAATCATTAAGGCGCGCTGCCATTTTACGAAAGCAGCCCGCGTGTTTTCGTAGGTAAATGTATTCGGCACGGCAGCTCAGCTCCTCAACTGAGGGTGCATACAGTACGTTATCTGGGAAAATAGTTTGCACAGGTGCTAATGCAAGAGCTTTCCACGCACTGGCCTCATTCTGCATATGGTGTTGCTGATAAAACGCGACAGCTTCTGGTCTATCACGTAGCACCTTACTCATCTTTGCCACATCAATTTTAGGATTTTCAATGCAACTGTTGACAATGAGTGTAGACGCTCGGGCATTGACACAAATGACACTTTTATCCAGCGCCTCTCCCCAGCAAGAGGAATCTGTCGCAGCATCATAAATAGCAGATAGTGCAGCCGACAACTGTTTCATAGGTACCGCCTTGTATTCTTACAGCAAGCGCCCTCTATGAAAGTGTTCGTCCACAGTACATCGGCATAGTTAAGTTGCACGCTATCACCCATATGGGTGATGCACAATAGCTGGGCGCTAGATATAGTCATGCAACGAGAGGTAATACATACGTTCGGTCCTAAATTGCGTCACTCAAGGGAATATAATGCATGAAACCTGACTCTTCATACCGCCATGTGGCAGCACCACGAGCACTGACACTAACTGTTTTTATTTGCAGCCTTGGCGTTGCTCAATTTTCATACGCGCAAAATAGTGCTGAATTTGCTGATGATTTTTCGGTGAATTCGATACTTTACCGAACCGGCAGTTTCAACGAATCTCCGGGTAGTGTTAGTGCAACTGTTGTGGATAACGCTATTGTCCTAACAGCGCAACAAATTGAAGGCACAGATTTTAGTAATGCTTTGTTCAAACACTCGATGACACAGACTCGCTCATCGTTACTGCGGCGTTTGACGCTGCCACAAATTTAACCAGCGACGGCGATGTAGAATCTGCCACCCTGGCGGTGAGCGAACGCATCTTTAACACGACAGCCGATGGCGGCCCGAGTGATAGTGGCAATATTGGAGATGTTCAACTAAATTTTGACATTGGGCTTATTGCCAATGGAACAAATTTCATAAATTTTTGCCTCGGCGTGGAAACGGTAGATGGACTCCAGCCATTCAATGTATTTGACGACGGCAATAGCAGTTGCTCAACGTTCGCAGGAGTGACTATTGAACCCGAAGTAGACTACACCTTCGGCTTTATCCTGGATAAATCGAGCAATGAACTGACATTCGTACTGGACGAAAACACTCGTACCATCTCACTACCAGGCACATTATTCGAATCAAGAAATCCGTTCACTATCGTCAACCTTATACATCAAAACGGCCCCGGCTCTGCACAGGCACGCATCACTGCAATAACCACTGATAGCGGAACTGACACTATAAGTAATGCAACGTCTGTCGGACGTTACGGCATATCGTTAGCTAGGGTTGAGTGGGACGGTGAGCAACTGGTGTTGACAGGGAGTAGCACAGAGGACAACCGCGAGGATGCATACGTACGCGTGAATGATCCTACTGACTATCTCGAAGCGGTCGTTGAAATTTCCAGCGAAACAGTTTTTGGCGATTCAGGAAGGCATAATACTGAAATACGCGCCGACTTGTTCAACGACATAGTTGATGGTGGAATTAATGAACGCGAAGGCGATGTTGTTGCGTTTATCTCGTTTACACACGACACCTCTGGGCTGCGCCGAATCGAATACTGCTTGCGCAGAGAAGACGACGCCTTCGGCAACGAAAGAACTGGACTGCTCGACAATGGCAATCGATGCCGCAACGTGCCAATTCGTCTTGAACTGGATACACCCTATCGGGCATCTATCGACTTTGATCGAGAAGAGAAAAGCGTTACCTTTCGAGTTAACGGCTTTACACTCACACAAGCCATTACCAGCGATATTTTTGACACGCCCAATAAGTCAATGCAAGTCAGCTCCTTCGCTGACGGTATCGCCACTGTACAGGTCACAGTAGATGACCTTCGAACTGCACCCGATGCACTAACAGCTGCAGAGCAAGCTAATGATGCAACAGAGCCTGTGGCTTTTCCACCTGCATTGGATGAAGAATCATTGATTGCTGATTCAACGTTGACTATTCCCGTTTTTGATCAAGACAGGCCTTTGGATTTCATAGATGATTTTTCCACTCCCACAACACAATTCACCTTTTGGGATGGACGAGACCGAGGTGAGGTTGCTATCGGGTATTCGCCCAGCGGCTACATTGAAATACAAGTGAACACGAGTTCTGGGGATGACAGCAACAACGGTGAGCTCCGTGTCAATGGCGACAGTGACTTCCTGCAGGCTCGATTGAGTATTGCTAGCACTTCAACGTTACCGCCTAGCGACAATGCAGAGGTACAAGCCAAAATTCAAGGTACTTTCTATAACGACATAGCAGATGGCGGAGTTGACGGTCTGTTGGGAGATGTCTATGTCGTTTTAAGATTGCGTATGCGAGGAGATGGCAGGCGCGAAGGCGGATTTTTCATTGAACGTCGAAATGCGGAAGGTAGTCGCGAAGAAGAATTGTTTTTTGTTCCCGACGGCGAAAATGTATTTGATAATTTTGTGCCTGAGCTTGATACC
>JALZUD010000128.1 GCA_023301725.1 Granulosicoccus sp.
TGTCGGCTCTGTCGGCTCTGTCGGCTCTGTCGGCTCTGTCGGCTCTGTCGGCTCTGTCGGCTCTGTCGGCTCTGTCGGCTCTGTCGGCTCTGTCGGCTCAGTTGGCTCAGTTGGCTCTGTAGGATCTGTCGGCTCAGTTGGCTCAGTTGGCTCAGTTGGCTCTGTAGGATCTGTAGGATCTGTAGGATCTGTTGGATCTGTTGGATCTGTTGGATCTGTTGGATCTGTTGGTTCAGTTGGCTCTGTTGGTTCAGTTGGTTCAGTTGGTTCAGTTGGCTCTGTCGGTTCGGTCGGTTCGGTCGGCTCTGTTGGCTCTGTCGGCTCGGTCGGTTCGGTCGGCTCTGTTGGCTCTGTTGGCTCTGTTGGCTCTGTTGGTTCAGTTGGTTCAGTTGGCTCAACAGGCTCAGGTAAGTTAACGGCAAACGTTGAAGACACCCATTCTGAACTGCCCACCTCATTAACCGCTTTTACCC
Organism: Granulosicoccus sp.; assembly: GCA_023301725.1. Lineage (GTDB taxonomy): Bacteria > Pseudomonadota > Gammaproteobacteria > Granulosicoccales > Granulosicoccaceae > Granulosicoccus. The sequence goes on from JALZUD010000128.1 coordinate 474, forward strand.
GCCATGTAGACGCACCTGATTCCGAAATATCGAGTAATTGTGCAGACGTAGAGCAAGTTGAGTCTGCGCATGCAGACGCCATAACCACTGAGCTAAAAACTGCATTAGAGCCCGTATCGTCATTTTCATACAGTTCGAACTCGTACTGTTCAGCACCATCAGATAGACTCCAGCTGAAATCGACGATGTCGTCAGGTGAGAAAGACGCTGTAGACAACGGGGCAAGCAGAACAACAACTTGTGGTACTTGAAGAATTTCTCCCTCAACAATCTGAACTTCGGCTAGCGACAATGTACTTCTACCCGACATCTGTACTCGTAAATAGCGAGCAGCCTGGTTAATCACAATCGTATTGACTGCGTCCGCAGTGCCTGAGAAAAATTGATGTTGAACGTTAGAGTCGTTCAGCGTCGATTGAACATCACCATGAACGAAAGGCTGATTGGATGTGAACACGTAAAAATCCGACAACCGTGAAGTGCAGCAATTATCTGTTCTGTTATGAATCACTACAGAGCTAACATCAGTTTGCTCTCCCAGATCTAGTGTCCACCAAGGATCAACTTCGTTACGGGTATGCGTAACCGAGCGGTTCCTGTAAACACCGCTTGTGTTTTGATCGTACGCTCTTGAGGCCACACCTCCGAAGGCGGTTGAAGACTGGCTTACAGTGACTTCGGCTGCCTCGTTTATCACTACTTCAGCTAAGGACAAGGTAGCTCTACCTGTAAGCTGAATTCTGAGGTAGCGAGCATCCTGCCCAATCGCGATCGAATTCACAGGCTCTGCAGCACCGGCAAAAAATTCACTGTGAACATTCGGATCGTTCAGTGTTGCCTCGATATCGTCCTGAGCAAAAGGCTGGGCAGAAGTGAATACATAAAAATCAGACAAACGCTCCGTGCAGCAATTGGTCCTGTTGTAGACATCGACTGAACCAATCCGGATCTGTTCGCCTAAATCAATTGTCCACCACGGCTCAACTTCGTTTCTTGTGTGGGTAACCGACCTATTTCTGTAGTTGCCATCCGTATTCTGATCAACAGCTCTTGAAGCAACACCACCAAAAGCGGTTGACGACTGAGTAGCCGTTTGCTCTGCATGCACAGTGGGTAAAAATGAAAACGCCAGGGCAAAGAGTAGAATTCCTCGAACGAGCATATAGGCAACCGTGTTGTAGAAGCGGGGACGGCACTCTGACCCAATGGGTATCATCCCCACACAGGCTGAACTTGGTGTTCACTATGCGTACAGTTCCCACGTGCTCAAAATGAGGCACGGCGAGTTCCATTCTTGAATCAGAGGCACACTAAATAAGTTGAAGATAAATGAATGAAAGCCAACTTGGCCGACAGCTCTCAACAGATATCATGGGCGCACCTTTGATCCATCAAAGCCCTGCGGCAGTCTACTGTATAAGGCTGTAGATTGTCGATGTTTAGCGCGTACATTTCCAATCCAACACTTGTATTGTTATCGTGTCTCCTTAGCACCAGCTGTCACAAGATACAAGCGCTCAACCAGTATCAAACTGTGGCAACTATCACATCTTAAATTACAAAAAAGAAAGCTAACCAGCTGGGCTGAGTTCACCACAGAAGTAGGCGGCTCTGTAAATACAGTGAGCCGGCTTTCATCGCGCCACAAAACCCAATGTTTCACCGCGCGCAGCGATCTGCCAGGAACACATTTTTATCGAACTGAGACGCGCCGCCAACATGGGAGTAGATCAGTTCAGCTGGATGCTGCCAGCGATTGAAAAAACTCGATGTATTGACGAGCGGCTGACGCGCTTGAGAGACGGGTGTCAATAAGCTTTTTACAGTTCGCAGACATTGCCTTTAATTTATGTGGTTCTTTATAAAGTGCAGACAGCCTGTTGGCGATAGCCGTTGGATCATTGACGTCAACGATAAAGCCAGTCTCGCCTTCTTCAAGAATTTCCTTTGCCCCACCGCTGGTGGTTGATATGGCAGGCACACCGTAGGCAAGGCCTTCAAGAATTGAGCGCGGCAGACCCTCGCCTCGAGTTGATGCCTGGACAAGCACATCGCTGGCGGCGATAAACCGCGGTGCCTCCGCCTGATAACCAATAACTCGGATGCGCTCAGACATTTTATTATTCTGGATTGCCGACGTGTAGGGCTCACAATCTGCACCTTTGCCGACAATCAACAAATACAATTTTTTGCAATCTTGTAACTGATTAATGGCCTCGATCAGCACACTCAGGCCTTTGCTCGGCCTAAATCTGGCTGCCGCAACCACAACAAACGCATCTGCTGGAATATTGTGGGCGGTCAGGTCTGCAGGTTCGTGGTTGTACCAAGCCAGCTGATGCCCCTTATAAATGGCGACTACGCTGTTCTTTCGTTGTCCCCCTATTTTTTCTTTCACATAATCACGCACCGAAGCGGATACGCAAACGACACCATCGACACGCGGATGTAGCAAGGTCAAATAGGAAGTGGGGTCGGTGCGATACAAACCGCTAACAGTACCGCGATAACACACCAGCTTCACAGCTATCCTGATAGACGCAAAAGCTGCGCTTGGAATACTCTTTGAATTAGTGGCAAATATCACGTCGTAGTCGTTATTAATGAGCTCCACTCGAATTGCCCGAATGGTTGACCACGAAATTTTGCGTGTTTGCGAGGTTTCAAACACACCAATGCCGGCAGCAATTAACTCACGCCGATACTCAGAAGGCGAACTAAAAATACTCACTGTGTGTCCAGATTTAGCCCACTCCATAAACATGGCTACTTCAGGTCTGACACTGTGATTTTTTCTAGCGATGTCGCTAACAACTAGTATTTTCATATTCTATTAACATAGCGTTAGAAGACATCGAAAACTTAGCGTTTAGAGTCCATGCGCGGGAATGATTCCAGAACGCAGACAGGGAAAGTTAAAAGTTATACAAAATTTGTGCATACGCAAACTTTATATCCTCGTCTGCCCCTGTGTCAGAGAGAAAATCACCTGCAAACAATTGACTATATCCCAAGCTACCTGTTGCCCGCGTTGTAAAATTATAGTTAAAGGTAAGATCAATCTCGTTCCCGATGTCACTAGAAGCGTTAGCATCGCCCGCTCTTACAACTGCGCTTCCTGCATTGTATAAAGCATCTTCATCTTCAGCACGAGAGAAATTATGCACGGCTATTCTAAAGTTTGAACGACTGGATGCTTTTGTCGTAAAAGCCGCTGAAATATCAATGATATTTTGGCGACCAACCGTATCAATGAAGCCAAAATATGCATGCCCTAACGGAAACAGTTGATTAAAGGTATTGACTTCGCCTCCAGCCTCGTCATCACCGGAGGCATAATCAAAACCAAGAGACAATTTTGAGATGCTCGCTCCCGGCAATGCGTAGGCTAGCTCACTAGCAAACATAAACGCTGACACATCTTCGACACCCACATCACCTGTTTGGTAAGCGAACTCTATGTCATAACTCAGAGGGTCCGAGACCTTGCCCCAATGACGTACGCCAAATGTGTCTCGCTCTTCATCACCCAGCGTGCCGTTGAAGGCAGCATCTTCGCGTTCGGTTGCCAACCAGTAATACTCGACACCGCTGTTTGCGGCAAACAGTCGCGTCGCATAAAAACCCGCAAGAGTGTTGTCCGAATCATTGTTATTAAATCCATCCTGATCAACAGGATTGAAGCTCGAATAAAATAAATTGACATTGAAATGTGGCGTATCGAAGATACCGGTCACGCCATCCCAATGGCGCAATGCATTAGCCCACGGCAATGGGCTGATCAAGCGGCTTCTGCCAAATCCATATTCTTGACGTCCAACTCTCAAGGTAAAGCTACTCTGTGCACCCGTTGCAAATTTGTAATCAACAAAAAGCTGTTGTACTTCAGCTTGGTCTTCGTCAATAGGTCGTGCGCCTCCAGGCAAATCTCGACCGCTAATGTTGGCGTGCTTAAATTCAGAGAAAATTCTCAGATTTTCACCAAAGTGCCAATCTGCATGGAACAAGGCTCGGTACACAACGAAACTGTCGTCAGCATCTGCCGGTGCACCGAAAGCGAAGTCTTTATAGCTCTCCAAACGTGCGCGCAAGTGACCGCCCAGACTCACCCAGTTCTTACCATCTTCAGACAAGCTGAGATGCTTGATTCGATGTGTTGGCTCAAGATCCTCTATATCGATGCCTTTGAGACCGGACCAATCTTCATTAAAACGCATGAAATTGAAGTTCGGAGCCTGATAGACTTTACCAGCGGTATTGTCAGCATGTGCTGAACCCAAGACGTTCATAGTCAACGTTAAGAGGCACGCGGTGGCTAACAATGCTCGGCTATTGCATCGAAAGAAACTGTTTACAAAGTCACTCATATTTTGATGCATATTTAGCTCAAACCCAATTATTGGGCTTGGAAATCAAGTTTTGGCATTTAAGGCTCGCCACTTGCACGCTCACTCTGGGCAGTGGGCCGCGCCGTGGGTTCACCGCATAACCCAGCGGTTGCAAATTCTGAACTAATCACCCTGTTGATTCAATCCTAGTCAACGCAGATAGACAAATCAAGCGTTACAAGGAATCAATCACCTCTCAGATCTGTCAGACTTGACTAACCAGTTTATGCTCGATGTCCCCTATCCACCACCAGCATCCAGCCCAGAAGAGAGCAGTTCATGGATAAGAGTCTTTTTAAGTTCATCTGGAAATACTCAAAGCGAGAGCAGGTCATTCAACTGCTGATCACCCTTCTGACATTTCCAGTTCTGTTCGCCTCTCTCGAGCTGCCCAAGCGCATCATCAACGACGGAATTGGTGGGTCGGGCGAGAATGTCTTGTTGCTGGGATTTGATCTCACTCAAGTTCAGTTTCTGATGGTGTTGTGTGCTGGTTTCTTTTTAGCGGTGGTGACAAATCTGGTGTTCAAGATGCAGCTAAACACCATGAAAGGTGTGCTGGCTGAACGGTTGTTGCGTCGATTTCGCTATCAACTCCTAACACGTGTCGTGCAGTTCCCACGCTCGTATTTTCGAAACACGAGTCAGGGTGAGTTAGTGTCGATGGTCACATCAGAAGCAGAACCTATGGGTGGGCTCATGGGTGATATTTTGTCGCTGCCCGTTCTCCTGACAGGCCAGATGCTCACTATTTTGATATTTCTTTTTGCGCAAAGTTTCTGGTTTGGGCTGGCCGCTGTGGCATTAATTCCACTGCAGGCCTGGATCATTCCTAAACTGCAGAAAAAAATCAACCAACTCAACAAAAAACGAACACAACAGGTTCGTAAATTGGCCGCCGATATTGGCGAGACTGCTGCGGCGGCAACCGATATTCGCATCAATGGTGGACTGCGGTACAGAATGTCAATGTTTTCTGACCGTCTAGGAAAACTCTACGACATTCGTTTTGAGATTTACCAGAGAACCTTCTTTATGAAGTTTCTGAACAATCTCATCAATCAGCTAACACCGTTCTTTTTCTACGCTGTAGGCGGCTACCTGGCGATCACCGGACACATCTCCGTTGGTGCTTTAGTGGCAGCGCTAGCGGCGTATAAAGATATGTCGTCACCATGGAAGGAGCTGCTGGCCTTCTATAATCAAACTCAAGATATGGCCCTGCGATGGGACGTGGTGACAGAGCGTTTTGCAACGAAATCTCTAGTAGACAAACACTTATTCGAAGGCACCCCCGCAAAGATCGAAAGTTTAAAAGGTGACATCGTCATCCAAGATGTGACAGTCCGTGACGATGAAGGTATCTCGGTGTTGGAAAATATAAGCCTAACGATCCCACAAGGTGCTCGTGTCGCAGTTCAGGCTGAGAGTGAATCCGCAGCCCAGGCATTTGCTGATCTACTTACACGCGAAGTTATTCCACTACGCGGGTCAGTGACAATTGCAGGACATGAGCTGGGCACCCTACACCAGGTAACCTTGGCAAATCGAATCGGCTATGCTGATTCCAAGCCTCAAATCCTACAAGGCACTCTGGGTCAGAATCTTTTAATGCCCTTCAAAAACCAACCTGTTGAACACGTGGCTAAGGATTCCGCCGAAGACAGTTTTCAAGTAAAAGCCGAGCAATCAGGCAATAGCGTTGATCCATTCGATGTGGATTGGGTTGATCCAACCATTGCAGGACTTCGCTCTTCTGAGGATATCAGGGATTGGTGGTTTCAATTAGTCGAGGCGATGGGCATCGATGACTTCATGGTGCGTCGTGCCCTACGTTCACGGTTTGATCTGGGCGACCAGCAGGAACTGGCTGATGCCATTGTGAAGCTACGGCCAGAGATCGCAGAACGTCTAGCAGAGGCTGGGCTTGATGACATCGTTCACGGCTTTCACCCTGACAAGTTCAACCCGGTATCTCTTTTAGGCAGCAACCTTCTTTACGCCCTACCCACCAGTAAGTTGTCACAGCAGTCTCTATCAAAAGACGAGAATTTTGTGCGTATATTGCACGAGCAAGGCATCGCAGATGAGCTGATGCAGATGTCCGCCTCATTGATTGAGAGCTTGACTGCAACCTTTGGTAACGATGGTACTAGCCATCCGTTGTTCAGGCGTTTAAACCTGGATGAAAATCTCTACGTGCGCCTCGGTGCTATTGCCAAAGAGCGGCGTGTGGTTGGCGATGCCGGGCTGCCAGAAGAAGACTATGCACTCATGCTAACAGTGCCTTTTGCATTTTCGGCCGAGCAAATCGGACCATCTTTTGATGATATGTTCAAACAGCGTTTGCTGGATATACGCAAGAAAAGTGCTGAAAAAATGGTAGAGGCTTTGGATTCTTTGTTTGTGACCATCGATCCAGAAAAATACTATCCTGTGATGACTGTATTGGGTAACGCGATATTTGGTCAGATTTCGCGCGTTGCCGGTGCACGCGAGGCATTAATTGAAGATATTATTGTTGATGTTCTTAGTAAACACGGATTACGACGACTCGCCGCTCAAACCATTCATGATTTAGATACCTCTCTGGGTGGTGCAAATCTGCCTGCGGTCTTCAGGGAGCGAGTTGCCTTTAGCCGAGCTGGAATAAAGAAGCCTGATATTTTAATTCTTGCCAACTCACTGGCCAGTCATGATGCTGATGCACGCGACCTGATGGGGGAGCGTATTAGCAGCCTAATGCCTGATACCACCAAGATTTTTGTTGAACGCAAGATCAACAGTCCTGAAAATTACGACCTGTATGTGGAAATTATTGACGGCCGAATTGACGGGGGTACCCGACAAGAAGAGCCACAAGATCTGGATGCTCGTCAGGATCTCACTCGAAAAATTGAAGCCATATCCAAAACCAAGTTGTTCGGCAAGCTCGATCGCAAGCAACAGCGTCTGCTGGCATTTGGCGCGCAGTGGTACCCGGCTGACGCAGGCCAAGCGATCTTTAACGCGGGCGACAAGGCCGACGCGGCGTTTCTATGTGTCACAGGTTCTGCTGGACTGTATTGGCCTGAGATACGGGATGGAAAGCGCCTGGTCGCAGAGATTGTGCCTGGTCGATTAATCGGTGATCTCTCAGTGATCCTGAAAGAGACGCGCGCTCTCAATCTCATCACCACCACAGAGTGTTTATTCTTGCGTGTTGGCGCTACCGAATTAATGGCCGTTCTCGAAAACGATGGTATGGCCGCGTCAACTCTCATGCTCTCAGTGGCCAACAACCTGGCAGGTGCTGTTGATACACTGCGCACCATGCGCACTTTTGCGGTCGAGCACGGGGTGGATTTCACGGAGTACGACAAGGCTAAAGCTGAAACTAAGGATAAATAACGGATTCTTGAGAAGCTGTATTCTCAGAGCGCCCCCTCTTTAGGCTTGAAGTTTCCATTAAACTAAAACTGGTTACTCTCGCTCGAGAGCCAAGTACACTTCAGGACTGAGCAGTGGATTACCGCCTACGTGGGAATTTGGAGGGTGTAGGCGGGAGCGACGAGAGTAAAAGCGGCAGCGAAGCGACTTTACGCAACAATGACGAGGATGTAGCGCGATCGAAGCGACTTTGATCGGGAATGACGCGGCCCTTTAGTACGCGCCACCCCTCTTTCACCTATCTCCAGCAAATCTATCTGCTAGCTGTTCAGTAGCGACTAAACAGGCTCGCCTTCTGATGCACGCTTATGTTCTCTGACTAACAAAATACCCACAATCAGCCATATCAAGACAAGAAACACGTTGAAGGCAAAGAACCCTGTCGTTGATAACGACAACATTTGTACGCCAACCAACACAGTTATCGCCGCAAGACCATCGCCAAGACGCACGTAAAGCGTATCAACGGCGGGTTTACTGCGAAACTTTGTAGCAGAACTCACCGGTAACCATAGAACGTGTTTTGAGGTATTGTTTAAAGAATAGTCTGTGGCGTTCTCAGCAATTTTCATTATCTTGATAACGCCCAGCACGGGTATCAACGCCATTACCGTGTACGAGGTTAATGCAATGACCGGCAAGATAAGCAAGAGCGCTGCAAAGCCCCCATACTTCAACAACCTTGAGGCAACAAAGGCCTGTAGCAGCAGCGCGACAACATTTACCCAGAAGTAGAAGTTGCCATAAAATATGGTTATTCCATCTTTAATGAACGCCTCAGAAGCATCTTCACCGGTGATGCCTTGCACCTGAGCATCGTTCATCAATGATTCTTGAATAACGCTGAACAACAGATTCTCACCGTTAGTATTAACCCAGTTAGTTAGCATAGCGACCAATGCTGCCAACAACAGAAATTTACTAAGCAGTACAATTTTGGCACCACTCAGAATACTGGGTTTCTCCACTGCCTCAGTTTTCACAGGATTAGCTGCATCCGCTTTAGCGTGAAGAGACTCACGCACGGCAACTTTACGAACGATGAATATGGATGCAAGCAATGGGAAAACAGCCATTAGCAGCAGCGCCTCGGAGGGTAGAACGCCTTTACCAATCAGCGCACTTACCATCCATGATCCAAAGGCCGCACCAGCTGTGGCACCTATAGCAATAAATGGCAACATTCTTTTGCCTCGCTCATTGGTGTAAACATCAGCTGCGAAGGTCCAGAATTGAGCCACCACAAAAACGCTGAACATCCCAACCCATAGGTAGTAGATGATGCCCATCGCCGAGAATGTGTTAAAGAAAAAATTAGGTTGTAAAACCCAAAAAATAAGGATGTTGGAAATGCAGAATAACGTGGCTCGCGTGAACAGCGTTACTTTGTCCCACTTGGCGGCTAATTGCGCATACCAACCAACAACAAAAAGCAGCATGATGCTCTGCAGAAAACTGGAATAAGCCTTGATCTCAATTGGGCTGAGGCCCTGGATGTTCGCCACCGAAATCCATCCTTCACGCACAGGCTTAATAAAGTAGTACGCCAACAAAATCAGAAACACGTTGGCGAAAAGCAGCATCGCGGTGACTCCTTCACCGGGCTTCACCTCAGTGAAGATGCTAAGAAACCTCTCGGTGGTTGAGAGTTCGAGAGTATTATCGGTTGATATTTGAGACATAAAGTTCCAAAATTTGACGGCGAGAGGTGTCTTTTGACACCCGTGCTCATGTGGAAAAATTAGCTAATAATGCAACCATAGCAGACAGAACAGCATATATGAGCTAACGTCTTAGTTTGGTGTTAGCCACGTTGCGTGTGTGATACTAAATACTTTGCGCCGCTTCCAGCTGTCGTGATGTTTTCTTCACTAACCTTTAATCGAAACGAAGCCATAAGTCTTTGTAATAAGTAACTTAACGACGTTTCACATTGCCTGCCTAGGTCAAAAACAACGGGAGTAGTTGTGGTTAAATCTTTTACTAAAATCAAAACAGACACAGTAGCTTCAAGCTCTGGCTGTCAGCCTGTCAAATTTAACAGGTTACTAATAGGCCTCACCGCTCTGTTTTTTAGCAGCGGCTCTTTACTCGCTGCGGAAACCCGCTTGCTGGAAGCTGACCCCACATTGAGCGCTGGGCCGATACACCGCTTGTTCCTTGGCGCAGACTATCGCGACCTCTGGACAACCCCTGCTGAAATTGAGGTCCTGGACCTTAGTGTTGAGGCCGGTGGACTCACTCCCGTGTTCAGAGTGGGAGGTGCGCAGACCTTTGGACTGGCATTTAAAGGCGCCGATGGTAAAGCGTACACTTTTCGCAGTTTAGTTAAAGAGCAAGCTCAAAACCTTCATGAGTCTCTTAGAGATTACGCTATCGCCGATATTTTTCAAGATCAACAAGCCTCGTTGCATCCTGCGGCCACCAGTATGGTGCCGCCTCTGGCAGAGGCTGCCGGTGTGTATTACAACACCCCAAGGTTAGTCGTGTTACCAGACGATCCGGCGCTAGGTGAATTCCAGGAACTCTTCGCGAACCGACTCGGCACCATAGAAGAATTTCCCACACCAGCTGAGGATGGTTACGAGGGCTACTATGGCGCAACTGAGATCATCAAGTCATTCGATATCGTGCCGCAATGGCTTGAAAGTCCCGATGTCAGAATTGACGCACTTGCGCTTTTGCGCCTGCGCCTGTTCGACCATTATTTAGGTGACTGGGATCGTCACGCCAACAACCATCGATGGGCCAAGATACCTGGCAATCCTGACTGGCAACCAATTCCAGAGGACCGTGATCAAGCTTTTGTCAATTTCGAGGGCTTTCTACCCTGGTTGGCTCGACCGTTTGAACCGCGGTTACTCGGGTTCAACAAAGACTACCCAAACAGCTTTGGACTCACTACACAGGGCTGGCCAATCCATCGCTGGTTCTTAGCTGAACTCGACCGAGACGCCTGGATCGAGACTGCCAACGACCTGCGTAATCGTATTACAGACGAGGTAATTGATGAGGCAGTAAACCTCATGCCCGAGGAATACAAAAAATTCAGTGTCGACGAATTAACAAGCACGCTGAAGGCACGGCGTGACAAACTTCCCGAAATTGCTGAACGCATTTATCGCTATACCTCAGGAGAGGTCGATGTTCAGGCGACCAATCAAAGCGAGCGCTTTGAGCTACGCAATCTTGGAGGTGGACAAGTTGAAGTAAGTGTGGCTCTGGACAACGGAGATGCTCCCTACTTCAAACGTACGTTCGACGCAAAAGACACCAAATCGGTAAGAGTCTATCTCGGCGGCGGTCAAAACACGCTTGTGTGTGATGATCTGCGGGGTAGTGCAATAGCGTTTGACGTCATCGGTAGTGCTGATAACGATGCAATGCAAGGATGTGAGAGCGCAGGATTACGCTTTTCTGAGACAGAGGAGATAGAGAGGCGCAAAACAGAACTACGCGTTTCGCCCAGCCCATTAAAAAAAATCGGCTTGCCCAGCCTCAACGTGCCACCTGAGTCTGAAAGACCACGGGATTGGGGCCAGAGCATCCTGCCAAACTACATTGTGCGTGCTAATTCAGACGACGGGCTTGTAATTGGGGGTGGTTTTACGCTGACCAAGCATGCATTTGGTAAGAACCCGTTCGAGAAGCGTCACACGGTGCTAGCAGGCGTATCCACACGTGGTGAAGCTGAAGCTTCATATGCAGGCTTGTACCAGCAATGGAATCCAAAACTCCAGTATTCATTTGATGCCAGCATAACCAGCATCACGCGAGCTGATTTCTTTGGGTTTGGCAATGAAACATCAGACAACGGTGATGACGACCTGTTCGAAACGGATCAAACTCGCGTCACGATTTCTCCGGGATTTAACTATGTCATAACGCCAGATCTCTTTCTATTCTCTGGAGTTGACATCAACTACAACTCCCTTGATGACGATGAAGACACGTTGCTTACAGTGCTGGCACCGCTAGGAGTTGGAGACTTCGGCTGGGTAAGCCTATTCGGCGAGCTCGACTACGATACCCGCGACCGTACTGTTCTTAACAGCGCAGGCTCACACATTCGCCTCAAAGCTAGTCATTCTCCCGCTATCTGGGATGTAGATGACTCATTTACGTCCGTCGAAGGCGAGATTGCAGGCTTCTTCGATGTCGGTTCACGCTCTCTAATAGCATTACGCCTTGGTGGCAAAAACGTGTCAGGGGATTTTCCCTTTCAGGAATCCGCTTTTATCGGTGGTGCTGAGAACGTCCGCGGCTTTGATAAAGATCGCTTCGCTGGTGACGCTTCAGTGTTCGGTAACGCAGAATATCGATATACCTTAGGTCAAGCCTCAGCTTATGTAGCACGAGCCGAATATGGCTTGTTCGGTTTTATCGATGTTGGTCGTGTCTACCTCGAAGATGCAGATGACGAGGATGAGCTGCATCCATCAGGCGGTGCTGGTCTGTCGATCTCAGGTCTGGATCGAAGCTTTCTGATTTCGTTAGCCATCGCACGAAGCGACGAAAGAACCTCGGGCATATTCAGCGCAGGCTTTAGCTTCTAGAGTGGCTATATAGAAAGCTAGGAAAACTGCAAGGTGTGGCCATTCATGAGAGGTCACGCCTTGCCTTCTCCCCCAACGGGCAACATTAGAACGAATGGCTTAGTGTTACTGAAAAACCCTTCCTGCTGGCCTCTACTGCAATAGGCGGAGCCTCTGATCCACCCTCAGTTACGATCGCTTGGTAAAATGTTTTTACCACTAGATTACTGAGCGCCGCAGAAAACAGTACATCGACGGCATGATGCTCTTCTGCCTCGACACGCGCCCACGCTACAGCGGCTGCAGCACCTGATGTTCCCAGATTGATTGTATTGCGAAGCCACGGCTTCTTATCTGCTGCATTGAAATTTTGCTGAAGTAAATACGCTGACGAAAAGGCAGTGCTCGAGTGGCCTGATGGAAAGCTTTTGTCGTTCCTGTTATTGGGACGATCACGTTTAACGGTCTGTTTACCTACTTCAACGATACCTGTCATTGTGCTGATGGCCAGAACATTGCCGACAATTCGGCGAGTCAAAAACGTTGAGTCTTCAGCGGGGGTTGGCGCTGCAATGCTGGACACTGCCGCTCCCAACAGCAAGGCATTTTTTATATCGTCACTCGCATCACTGGCACTGTTCTGGCTCCCAAAGATCGGCGTGTTGTCAGAAATCCATTCAGAAATACTGTTATCTGAACCTGTTATCCCGATAGCTGCTGCTGCAGTGAAAGGTATCCACGTCGCCGGTTCCTTAGCGTTTTGCTTTGCGATGTCAAACACTCGCCCCATTGAGGGCAGATTCGCACCGCTCTGCGCGCAACCGGTTAACGTGCTGCACAATGCAGCACCAGTAGACAGGACTAACAGTGACCAACGGTTCATTGACAAACACCTTTTCTACTTGCAATTTCTGGATCTGTTGCACTCTTTACAACTTGGATTACTATTCGATTCATTATTTTTATATGTACCCAGGCACCGTACTTTGTGTTTTGCTGAACGACTCTCAACGCATAATATTTTTACATCATGGCGTGATTTTTAACTAATAAATCCATTAGGTTCTGGTTAACTCTAATCAGAGACCTATTGCAAAGAATCAAATTGGTTAGCGAGCAAGGCTGTCAATATTCCACAGGTGTACTCATCCATAGTTGCAATACATCATGAACTATGCCGAATCTGCCTCTCCACTACCCCACCAGATTTTCTAGCGTACGCTGCCTTCATGATACTTTAAGCCGCAATAAATCGCTCTACAAAAGTATTTTTTAAGCGCGCCACGACGTACTTATCTGCCACAGAAATACATCAACTTACATAAATCCAAACGCAAGGTACGCGATCATTTTGAACAGATCGAATTTGCATAAGGAGTAATCGACTAGTGTAAGCAAAAAAATTGTGGCTAGCAGCTGTGGCCAGTAACAGGGCATTTAAAAATGCAATTTAAATGAACAGGCGCTCTGGCAAGAGCACGTCTTCGCACTAAACCGATGCACTATCAGGCCACCAATGCCAATTATTTCCATGAACCTTACACCACACACGTTGTCATCAGAAAAGTCTGTCTAGCGCAACGCCCAGACGAATTGTCAACCACTGTGATTTGTTGAATTAGTCGATGAAACTGGTTTGACCCGCTCCCAAATGATGAAGTAATGTACGCCTCTCTTCCAGAACTTTGCTGCTCTCCGTGCAGCAAAGAGAGCGGTTAATATTTAATGAGGCTTCATACCATGCAAAAACATGCGATCTTTTTAACGACAGCGTTGCTGTTCTCAGGACTTGCCAACGCTGGCGCATCAGGTGAAGATTTAGCACCGAAGCTAGGGCAGGCCAACGTGGAGCCAGTGCGCGTAGCATCTACAAACACAGTACGCGCTGGTTCTGGTGCTGCCGCAGATTCCGAAACAGATCAAGCTGCGAACGGTGATACTGCACCAACAGCGCTACAGTTTTACGCCAGCGACAAAACCTTTGAATTCCTCCTTGAGCGGCAAGGTTCGGTGTTGGGGCTGGACAACGCTCACGCCAATATCGGCTTCCTACTAAGCGAAGAACGTGACAACGCTGTTACTGCTGCAATCATGTTCGACGCTCAGCCTGCCTTCTTGGCCACATTTAATTTTGCATTTGGATTACGAGCCTATGCGGGTTTGTTAGGGCAGGAGAACAATGACATACTTGCCATTGGAGCCAACATTGAAGCATCTTACGTTCTACCAATAGAACAATTTCCTGTGCAGCTTAGCGCCGAACTCGGCTACGCACCAGACATCCTCAGCTTTGGCCAGGCAGATCGCATTTTTGACTGGAATGTGCGTGCGGGGCTGGCAGTGACTGACAATATTGATGCATTTGTGGGTTTCCGGTTTTTGCAATTTGATACACGTCCAGGCGACACTGAACTGGATGATCACTTGCATATAGGTATTTCCTACAGGCTATAAGCTCTCAAATAATGTCAACACACCCCTGACCCTGCTCGATGACATGTCTGACAGTCGACAATTCATTGGTGAGATGTATAGGTAGCAAAAAGCCTCCAGTTATACCGGAGGCTTTTTTCGTAAAGCGTCAAAAGAAACGTACAATTTCTTGTATCAAACAATTTTCGTAGCTGAGCATCCCTTGAGTTACAAGATATTCCATTGGGTCGCTCGCACCAAAGCCTCAAGGGCTGCCGTGCCTGCATGCGAATTACCGTTGGCATTCAAACAAGGCGACCACACAGCAACTGCTGCAACATCAGGCACCACCACCACAATTCCGCCACCCACTCCACTTTTTCCAGGAAGGCCCACGCGAAATGCAAAATCACCTGATGCGTCATAGTGACCACAAAGCATCATCATGGCATTGAGCCTGCGCGCACGCTCTTCGCCGACAATAGTGTTCTGGGTTAATGGGTCTGTGCCATTGTTGGCGAGAAACAGAGCGCTACGTGCAAGCTGTTCACAATTCATGGAAATCGCGCACTGCTGGCAATAAACATCAAGCACATCATCCAAAGGTCTTTCAATGTTGTTAAAACTTTTCATAAAATACCCAAGACTTGCATTGCGAAACGCTGCCTCACGTTCCGACTGTGCAACGTCTTCATCAATCACGATTGAATTGTCCTGCGCCAAATCACGCACAAACGCAAGTAAGTTGGCAGTACAATCTTGAGTGCTTTGATCTCCAAGCATCGCATCTGTTACGACCAACGCTCCCGCGTTGATAAAAGGATTACGGGGAACTCCACATTCCATTTCAAGCTGCACAATTGAATTAAAGGCATTGCCCGACGGCTCCCTTCCCACTCGGTCCCAGAGTTTTGTCCCGCGCAAATTTAACGTAGAGGCGAGAGTGAATAGTTTTGAGATACTCTGGATAGACAGAGCCTCCTGAGCTGCGCCAAAGCTTGCCGTCTCACCAGTGACGGTAATGATTGCAGCAGCGAATTTATCGCTGGGAACTTGCGCCAGTGCAGGAATGTAGTCAGCGACTTTACCTACCCCAATCTCGTGTTGAATTGATTGGCAGCTACTGTCCAGTTGTGCTTTTAATAAGGACATAAGAAGAAAATCCATCCAGATTATAGAGCTTCTAGCTT
Source organism: Granulosicoccus sp. (assembly GCA_023301725.1). Taxonomy (GTDB): domain Bacteria; phylum Pseudomonadota; class Gammaproteobacteria; order Granulosicoccales; family Granulosicoccaceae; genus Granulosicoccus. The sequence goes on from JALZUD010000128.1 coordinate 16,428, forward strand.
ACTCTATTCTCCCCATGCACGAAGCCAATAGAAAAGCAAATTACTAAACCCTAGTGTTGCATAAAATTTCGGCTCAGAACCGCTTCGCTGCTTCTATAGCAGCATCTAAGTACCGGTGGCGGCCCCGACTGTACTCATTTTTCCTGGATCTCTCGGGGCCGCCTAGGCCTAGAGTGACTAGGCCTGCGCGGCCCGACTCAACCCAGTAAAAATTCC
>JALZUD010000129.1 GCA_023301725.1 Granulosicoccus sp.
TTTGCCGAGGTATTTAGTTTCCGCACTGGCTGGATCAGCTCGAAAATTTGGAAGACCATAGATAGAACCACTGAAACTTACGGGTTCATCGTAAGTTGCGTAGGTCTCACCTTTGACCAGGCGTTTGCCGTGAAATCTATTCAAGTGTCCTTCGGCTAGCGAAACCTGCGAAGTGTATTTTTTTTCATTTTCATCCTGCACGTACGCCAGCACCATTGATCTGTACAGTTCAAAACCTTCCTCGCCGCTCCGCTCATTGTCCATCCACTTAGTCAATTCCGCGATGTAACGTTCATCAAGAATCGGCCCATACATTGTTCTTTCGGGATATATGGCATAGTGAAATGGAACTGACGAATAAGAAGTTAGCCAGCAATAACTTATTAATTCCGAACAGCGCTTCAATGCCTGCTCGTTCATTCTTTTCATCTCATCTTTAGGGATGGGTGGGTCGAACTCCGCAGGACCTGCATACTGACTGCTGAGTCGCACGCCATCGTCAACAGCGGTCAAAGCTGTTTTATAGGTCTGTGTTCGTTCCGGTATCTCCATTCCATTGTCAGTCAAACTCTCGATACGGGTTTCTACCAAAGTGGTCATGAGTTTCTCGGTAGGCCAGGCAAAGAAAAGATCGACTGTCTCCTCGGTGAATTCCAGATTCGTCGGATTACCTCCGCTAAGTTGGCGGATGATCTGGCGGTAGTACGCATTCAGGAAAGGGCGTTGCAACTCATAGGTCTGTGGTAATGGTGCAATGTACTGAGTTTGATTTGACCTGTTCTGCCGACCCACTTCGAGTGAGTAGGAGTCGTACCCTTTGACATTGAAAATTCGCACTAACTTCGAGCCGTCTGTCAGCGTTGAATTTACTGTGATCTGACCGGTGTAGTCATGACTATCCGGATCGCCCGAGCAGGTGGTTGATATCGAATCGATCGTGTCAATGTCCTGTTCTGGCTGAACGAAGATCTGATGGAATTTCTCTATTGGTTCATCATTGAGCAATCCAGTATCCATAAGCCACTGCTGCTCGATGTCCTCAATTTTACTGCCGACAGCGAGCGCAATGCCGTGCCAATCCAGATAACGCATGATCGTTTTATGGCATTCAGCGCGTTGCATTGCCCAGGGTTCGATCTGTTCGGTGCTGGTGGTATTGTTTGCCACACTCGTGTTGAAAACTTGCAGCAGAGAAAAAAAGAGCATACAAGCCAGTTGTCCAGAGCGAGAAAATCTGCGTTGTGCGCCGTCTGGCTTCATCTTTGCCGCTACCATTAAAGTAATAATATTCACGACGTGTGTTTGCCTTGAGCTAATATTGGCCTTATCTTAACCCGACTTACGGTTGTATTAGCAGTACACAAGAAAGCTGTTTTCCAGCGAAGACTCTACAAGAAAATATGAGTCCTGTGAGAGGTGGAAGGATTACAAACACTCAGGCCATGTCCCCCGAAAGTGCACCAGTTCAATGCCCGTGCGCTGTGTCCTGCACCACTATCGATATATCCTTGAACGACTGCAGTGAACTGAAGAATCTTTACAATCTTGCCGTCAACACCACAAAGCTGAAATTGGCATTATGAATAATTTGTCAGCCACTTGTTGTACATCATCACCATTGTGAAGAACGATGCCACACTGAAAACCGTCTCCGGTGAGTTCTTGTAGACGCTTTAAGCCTTTTAGATCACGAGGCTTTATGGTAGCGCTTGCCTTAACCTCTATACCGACGATCTTGCCAGGTGTGCGCTCAAGTATAAAATCAACCTCAGTCGTTTCGTTCTCACGAAAGTGCGTCAGACTTGTCGTGTAATCACACAGCGCACAGATTTTAGCAAGTTCAGAATAGACAAAACATTCCAGCAGTGGGCCAAACCGAGTTCGATCACTCGCCAGATCACCTGGCGTCACGTTTTGGATCGCCGCTAGCAAGCCTGAGTCGATAAAGTGAAGCTTCGGTGACTTTACCAGCCGTTTAAGTTTGTTTGTGTGCCAGGCACGCAGGCGTGTCAATAGGAAAAGTTGTTGCAGTAAATGCAGCCAGCGATCAACCGTTTTGTTGTCCACGTGTAGATGCGAACTCAACGTCGATAAATTAACAAGTTGCCCACCCGCCATCGCTGCAGATTCTATAAGCCGTGAGAACTCATCGGTTTTATCAATGGACGCAATATCAGAGACATCTCGTTGGGCTATTGACGATGCGTACGCTCTAAGCCACGCCTGCTGACGGCTAATGCTTGCCCGAGAGTGCACTTCGGGAAAACCACCGCTGAACACACGACTCATCAAGTCAGGTGTTTGACTGATATTCTCTGCCTGCGCGAAGCCATTGGTAAACGCTGTTTCAACAAACGACGACGGCTGTTTGTTCAATAATTCTGATTGCGACAACGGCAGCAAGGTAACCGTGTCGACACGTCCGGCAAGCGAATCGGGTGCCGCTGATGTTTTGAACAAATTGACTGACCCTGTTATCAGAAACCTGCCTGGAACAGGGTTTTCATCAACGCTCTTCTTCAGGCTCAGAAGAAGCTCTGGTGCACGTTGAATCTCGTCAATAACGGCCGTCTCGGTGCCACTCAAGAAGCCGATAGGATCATCGTTTGCAAACTGCCGTGATTGCTCATCATCAAGCGTAACGAAACGCATCTTGCGTTCTACAGCCAACTGGCGCGCCAGTGTCGTCTTGCCCGACTGGCGAGGGCCCACAAGTGCAACTATTCGAGTGTCAGCCAGCGCAGTCTGGAGCTGTGATTTTGCGTGTCGCTGAAAAGCTGGCAGAGCAGGTTTTTTCATTGTTTGTCGGCGAACCCGTAGTGTGTTTTGATGGTGACACGAAACGTGCTGGCGCTGGTTTTCAGTTGCCAAGTATAGAGAAAATTTGATCTGCAGGCTGGTAAATTGGGAGTATGGGTTTAGTATATTATGAATTTAGTGTTTGAATATTAGGATTGAGTGGGGTGTATATTAGGAATGTAATGCTGATTAGCGTTCAACTTCAGTCGGACAGGCTGACGGTAGTGCTCAATCTGCTCATCGATTGTTACAGATATCAATATGTCTTTCGTTTAGTCTGTTACCCCGCAAATCAGG
>JALZUD010000130.1 GCA_023301725.1 Granulosicoccus sp.
CTCTTCAGCGACAATGCGAGCCTCGGCTACCGCTTTTTCTTCCTCAGCTTTTAGCGCCTGCGCGGCAACTCTGGCCTCCTCGGCTATTCGTGCCTCCTCAGCAGCCTGGGCAGCAGCAGATGATGCAGCTTCCTCACTTGCCTGCAGAGCGATCGATTCGTTCGCTGGCGCCTCTTCTTGGGCCAACTGGACAGAATTCGAGGTTAAAGCACCACTGGCTGCCTCATTTGAGACAAAAGTAAGGTAGGCCCAAATACTCACACCCACCCACAGTACAGCAGACACACATAATACAACCCAGAGTGCTCCTGAGCGTCTTGATTTGAGTGGGTCTTCTGGAAGGGTGGTCGTGGTCATCAATTGTTAGAACTTGAGAGCATCAGCAACGTCTTGGTCCGAACTTCAAATGGCATCGAACGGGTCGACGAATCGTGAAACTCAAGCGCCGATGGGTCAACGCCGAGTTTGTCTATCCCACAGTCTAGACAATTTGCGATGTAAGCACCGCCCTTCGTCAACGATGACTCTGCACGCAAATCGATAAATCCCAAGCCCGTCTCACTTTCCGCCTTTAATACTTTGCGAAATCCGCCAAAGACAAGTCCTTAGTGTTGACGCATTTTGTGATCAACTATGAATTTTGGTGCATATGACCCGCACTTACGCCAATAATCACCGCTACCCTTATCAGGGTTAGGCTACGAAAAAATATATGCGCCACGACACAATTTTTCACAAGGTATTCTTAATTGGGTGCATGTTCAGCCTAAGCGCTTGCGGCTGGGTTGACTCCGCAAACTCATCGTCAAATGATTCAACTGTCGAAAGCGTGGCTTTTGAGAGCACAGTGACTCCTATCGAAGAGAACGTCGCGGCTTCCTTGCAGGAAAACACAAGCAACAGAGCGCTGGTTGTCAGTGGCGCGACGATCCCTTCCAGTTGGAGCTGGACACTTGAAGATGACAATGCGGTTGAAATGTGCGCCGCCACAAGCGGTTTCGACTCACAATTAGCTGCAGATTCTCTGGCGAATGCGTGCACTGACATCACCGATTGCGACGTGCAAATACTCGCTATTGAGAACGATGACCAAGCCGACTTCACTATTAACGTGCCACGTCTGCAGGCGCCCGTTGCTCTACTGTATCTTTTGAGCGCAACTACAAGTGATGGCTTAGCTGTAGAGCGTGAGCAAGTGATTTGCGCCATATCAATTAACGAAGCACCAGATACCATGAATGACAACTACCGCGCGCTCACTGGAGTGAGTCGCACAGTTAGCATTGACGACATCGACAATCTACTGGCTAACGATTTGGACGATCAAGATGTACGCAATGCCCCTTTGAGTGTGCTCACTGAACCTGTAAACGCCCCTCGTTTTGCATCGGAGTTTATGCTTGAAACGGACGGCAGCTTTACGTACACAGCCGATGAATCTTTGACTATTGCCGATAACGAGACACTAACAGACAGCTTTGTATACGAAGTAACAGACGGAATACACATTGTTCAGTCAAGTGCAACAATTCTTATAACAAACAGCAACTCCGAACCACAAACCCTAGGGAGTTTACCTGACATCACGTTCACACGAACTGCCGACAATTCGACCTTTGACCAGACAACAGATATATCCATGTTTTTTCAAGATGATGACAATGATCAGTTGTCGTATTCCGTGGACGCGCAAGACTTACCAGCCAGTGTCAGCATAGAAGTTGATGACGATGGATCTCTACAAATAGCCATGCTCGACACCGTTGACAGCTCAACTGACAGCACAGATGAAAACGCCAACGATAATGCAACTACTGGAAATTGGTTTGTCCGAATTACCGTCAACGATGGCTTGGCTACAGCGAGTAACGGTTTCACACTGACTATTGAAAATTCTCCAGAGTTCGACAACGATCCGCCAGTTGCGATGCAGATTCCTGACATCATCGCACGTGGCAATTTTATCTTTGACACCAACAGATTTTTCAGCGATCCTGACAATGACGATTTAGAATTCACGTCGTTGGGCCTACCCGATGGCGTACAACTTTCCTCTAACGGCATCATCACAGGTACCAGCGATCAGAGCAACGCAGGATTTTACAATGTTGTCATCACAGCGGCAGATCCATTTGATGAGACTGCAAGCTCTACGTTCAACATGACTTTAAATTAGTCAAATTGCAACAACGGGAGCACGTGAGCGTGCAATTCAGGGGACCCGCAAGCAACAACGTATCCACCGTCAATAGCTCGCTCACCTTTCCAATTGCTCACAACACCACCAGCGGCTTCAATAATAGGAATTAAAGCGGCAATATCGTAGGGTTGCAAGTCACAGTCAACAACAATATCAACAAACCCTGCAGCCAATAAAGCATAAGCGTAACAATCACCGCCGTAGCGCATCAGCTTTACCGTTTTTTTCAAGTTAAGAAAACACTCGTTTGCCGCGCGATTAGTAAACATATCTGGCGTTGTGCAATACGCAACTGCATCCTGCAAAGAAGGCACAAACCGGGCTGACAGACTAGAGGTAACGGAATTGTTAGAGGTGATCAGCAACGCTTCATCACCATAGCCTACGTAACGCTCGTCGAGCACGGGCTGATCCATCAGGCCGAGCACGGCACGCTCGCCGTCATACAGGCCAATCAAGGTTCCCCACAGAGGCATACCGCTCATGAACGCCCGTGTGCCATCGATAGGATCCACAATCCACATCAGAGCGCCACCATCGGTTATTGCTTCGTGCTCTTCACCGTAGAACCCAATATGCGGGCTCATCGATCGCAGCACATCTCGAATGGCCAATTCAGCCTCGCGATCAGCCATCGTGACGGGATCGAAGCCTGATCCCAATGCCTTGTTCTCCACCTGCATAGGTTGCCGGAAATAACTGCAGCTTATTGGGCGGGCGGCATCTGCTGCACGTTGAGCAATCTGTAGAAGACTATGCAGCTCATTAGCGTCTAACTCCACCGGGGTACATCGGGGTAGCTTCATGGCAACGAATAAATTGTTATAACAGGACGTCACAGTCTACGATATGCGCTACCCTTTCGAGCTCTAAACAGTAGATTTAATACTTATGGAACACGCTCACCTAGCTCGCATCATCGCTCACCGCGGCGCATCAGCCGATGCCCCTGAGAATACGCTGAGCGCCTTTTCGCTGGCGGCTGTCGATGGCGCTAGTTGTGTAGAACTGGATGTGCAAATCAGTAGCGACGATATCGCTTATGTCCATCACGATCACAAGCTCGACAGGTGCACCGATGGGCAAGGCCTGTTGTGTGAACACACATCAGAGCAACTTGACCTGCTCCGCGCAGGCAAAAACAACCCCGGATTTGAGCTTGAGCCATTGCCACGATTAAGCACCACCATTGAACTTTTAAAAAGCCGTCAACTGGGTCTGAATCTAGAGATCAAACCCGTCAAGGGGCTTGAGCAACGCACGGTAGATGCCATTTTTCATGAATTAGAAAATGCGTGGCCGACCCAACTACCGTTAGTCATTTCAAGCTTTAATCATGAAAGCCTCGGCATGATCAAGCAACGCATGCCCCATGTAGCTACTGCACTATTGTTTGGCGCTATTCCAGATGATTGGCAAGCATCCATGCAACATTACAATGCACAGAATATCCACTGTGCTGCAAATGAGTTAGTGAGTAATGCGGCTAGCGACGTTGTTGGGGCAGGCTATGGCCTCTACTGCTACACCGTAAATGAGGCCACCAAAGCAAAAGCTGTGCTTGGTCTGGGCGCACATGGAATATTCACAGATTATCCAAAGTCTATGGCGACTCAACTCGAGTCTTAAACTGCACTCCACTAATCGCTGCAGGCTGATCGTTCGCCAAGGCCTGCAGCACCTCAGGCCAAATTCGCCCCCAACAGCAGCCGTGTGTGAATTGAGAAAACTCAATACCTGTGGCGTTTTTTTGACTTAAAATGAAGGGTTTTATGAGTTGCGAAGGGATAACAGCATCGCGCAAACCAATAATATGCCATTGCCATACACCTTGTCTTAAGGGTTCAACAAAACTAGGATTTCTAGAACTGAACAACGGCGTATAGCCATGATGATCTGTCCAGGCATCGATATCCAGATTGCCTGCTAAAGTCACCACCCTAGACACTTCTGGAATTTCAGCTGCCAGCAGCAGTGCCAAGGCTCCACCGCCGCTATGGCCCATTAAACGCACATCACTCGCATTTTTGCGCTGCACAAGGGCCCTTATCCCGGCGGCCATACTCCGCACTACCTTGCTTGAATATCGGCCAGAAGTCCACAATGAGCTATCACAGCCTGGGTCACTGAATGTGCCGTTGTAGCAAGGTCGCCCCAGATAGACAGCCGATGTACGATCTCTGCTCATGAGCCTCAACATGAGTGGGTTGCGTGGTGTTGGGTCGGCCCACACAAACACACGATGCCTCCACGGCGAACCATCGCCCTCCAGATAAACGTGCAATACCCCATCTCGCCTCAGCGGCTGGTTATTATCAACCACTAGTAAATCGAATGTACCCGTGCTGATCCGCCTATTTTCCAGTCCTTTTTGGTCTGCAAAATTTATGAGTTTTTTTGTTGGCGTGTCGCATGCTTGTAAAAAAATAAAGGCGCACAGACACACGAGCAACCTTACCCGTGACGGCAACAGACAGCCTTGCAATGAACTACGCGCAAACTCAGCGAACCCAAACCCGGTAACTAATAACACTCTGCTCAGAATAACACCCTCGTATTTACCTCGTTTTGTATTTCAGGTCTGGCCCATGAAGGGTCTATACTCTAACTCTTTAATGGACAACGAGTACAGATTGAACACTTCATGGAAAGCCGCCTCATTCGTGGTTGTCGTGTTAGCCGTATGGATGCTTAGCGGATTACTCAACCCAGAGAACACACCGCTAGACAACACGGCAAGTATCGATCCAGCAGAGCTTATGCTTGTTCAGATTGAAACCACCCAGAGCTCAGTTATGTCTCGCGAACTAAGACTACAGGGCCAGCTTGCGGCGATTCGAGACGTCACTGTACGTGCACAAACCAATGGTATTGTTGAAAAAATCATCACTAAAAAAGGAGCCAGAGTACGCACAGACGACACGCTTGTAAAGCTCGATGAGGCAGACCGTGGCAACCTACTCAACGAGGCCTTGGCAGCCGTAAAATCAGCTCGTAGCGAACAGGCTGCGGCCCTATCTTTACGACGCCAGCGCCTTCAATCTGAAGTGCAATTGCAACAGACTGAAGCCGTGCTTGAATCGGCTCTGGCAACGTTAGCAAGCGTCGAGCTAGGCATAGGCTACACCTCCATCAGAGCACCTTTTGCGGGTGTGGTGAATACCCTGCCAGTTGAACACGGCACTTTGGTTGAACGTGGCGATGTTATCGCGCAAATAGTTGATGATTCAGCCTTCAAGGCCCACGCCATGGTTTCACAGCAAAGCCTATCGCAATTGTTTGTTGGGCAAAGCGTCAGCGTTAAATTAATTACAGGCGAAAACTTGCAAGGATCGCTGAGTTTTATCAGCTCCATAGCCGACCCCGGCACTCGCAGTTTCGCTATTGAAGCCTTGATCGACAATTCGGACAACACTATTGCGGCAGGTATAAGTGCCACATTTGCAATACCTACTGAACAAGTAGATGCAACGTTTATTACTCCATCCAGTCTGTCATTGGGAAGCGATGGAACACTGGGTGTAAAGGCTTTAGATGATGATAATCGAGTTGCTTTTTTAGCCATAGAAATTGTCAGCACCACCGTTGATGGTGCCTGGGTAACAGGAATCCCCACCGACACACGACTCATTACGCTAGGCCAGGGTTTTGTCAATGCCGGTGAGCAGGTTCGCACTCAGAACGACGCGACAAACTAACATGAACGCTATCATTAACGCGGCCTTCAATCGGCATCGCACTGTGCTCATGTTGCTCATCTTTCTCTTTATTAGCGGCATTGCAGCTTATAAAAGCATTCCAAAGGAATCTGAACCCGACGTCCCCATCCCTATCATTTATGTTTCGATGAATCACGATGGAATATCGCCTGATGATGCCGAACGGCTACTCGTGCGCCCCATGGAGAAAGAGCTACAAAGCATCAGCGGTTTGAAGCAAATGAGTGGCACAGCGGGTGAGGGATTTGCATCTGTTCTGCTGGAATTTGACGCAGGCTTTGATGGTGACACTGCACTTGCTGATGTGCGCGAGCGCGTGGACGCAGCCAAGTCACAGTTACCTGCCGCCACCGACGAACCGACAGTTAACGAAGTTAATATTGCATTGTTTCCCGTACTCAATATTAGCCTCTCGGGGCCATTGCCTGAACGCTCCCTGACACAAATCGCACGTGCACTAAAGGACAAACTGGAAGCCTTGCCTGGTGTCTTAGAGGCCGACATTGCAGGTGAACGTGAAGAGCTTATGGAGATCGTGGTTGACCCACTGGTGATGGAATCATACCAAGTGGATTTCGATTCACTCTTCAATTTAATCAGTAGCAACAACTTATTGGTAGCGGCAGGGGCTATCGACACAGGCGCAGGCCGTATGGTCATCAAAGTTCCCGGAGTGGTCGAAGACATACAGGATGTTATGCGTATGCCTATCAAGGTCACAGATTCCGGTGTGGTCACATTTGGTGATGTCGCTAGCATTCGCCGGACGTACAAAGACCCCGACAGCTTCGCACGCCTTAACGGCCAACCAACTTTGGTGTTAGAGATATCTAAGCGCTTGGGCGCTAATATTATTGAAACCATAGATTCTGTGCGAAGCTTAGTGGAGCAAGAGCGGCAAACATTACCGCCCACACTGCGTATCGGCTTCCATCAAGATAAGTCTGAAGAGACTAAAACCATGCTTGCCGACTTACAGAACAACGTTATCTCAGGCGTTGTTCTAGTCATGATTGTGATCATGGCAACACTAGGCATACGATCATCCCTATTGGTCGGCTTGGCGATACCGGGGTCATTTCTTACCGGTATACTAGTCATCCATTCTCTGGGCTACACGATGAATGTCGTTGTGCTGTTCAGTCTTATTCTCGTTGTGGGCATGTTGGTAGACGGTGCCATCATTGTCTCCGAACTCGCCGACCGCAACATCAATGCGGGTATGGAAACAGGGCAAGCTTATGCCCACGCCAGCAAGCGTATGGCTTGGCCAGTTATTGCCTCTACATTTACAACGCTTGCGGTGTTCTTCCCCTTGTTGTTCTGGCCAGGGCTCATTGGACAATTCATGCGCTACATGCCCATAACGGTAACCAGTTGCCTGTTGGCGTCGTTGGCCATGGCGCTTATTTTCATACCCGTTGTCGGCAAGCTAATTGGACGCAAGCCAAACATTGACGAAAACGCACATGAGCACAATGAAGATGTTTTCGATGCAGATGTTCACTTACCACAGAACATCATTTCCAATGTTCAGGGCTTCAAGCAACGCTACTTGAAGACCTTGCATCTACTCTTGGCCCATCCCGCTAAAACACTCGGCGGTGTGCTTGTTTTTACTATTGCCAGTTATGCACTTTACGGTGTCATTGGCAAAGGCGTGGAGTTCTTCCCCAGTGTAGAGCCCGAGTCTATGGCGTTACAAGTTCATGCACGTGGAGATCTATCCATCTATGAGCAAGATGCTATTCTCAAGCGCGTGGAAGAGCGCCTGTTTGATCACAAAGACATTGAATCAGTCTATACCCGAACGGGGACCAACAATGATCCGAATAGCGGCAGCCCGGATGTTATTGGCAGTATCCAGATTGAATTCACTGATTGGGATAAACGACAGAAAGCTGAACTTATCACCTTCGAGCTTCGTGACAAGCTCAGCGATATTGCCGGGATAAAACTGGAATTTGTAGCCAATGAAGGTGGACCTGGCGGCGGTAGCAAACCGATCACAATTCAAGTCAGCGCACCGGTGAACAAACTTGATGATGCGGTCAATCAACTCCGCAACATCATGCAAGAACAAGGTAGTTTCATCGACGTCAACGACGATAGAGCCTTGCCCGGTGTGGAATGGCGTGTGAGCGTAGATCGTGAAGAGGCTGCGCGCTTCGGCGCTGACGTAGCGCTTATAGGCAACGCCATCCAACTCATTACCTCTGGCATCCGACTAGCAGGGTATCGTCCTGATGATGCCACTGATGAACTTGATATTCGGGTGCGATATCCAGCACAACAACGCACACTCGATCAAATTGGCCAGTTACGTGTACCGACCAACAACGGTCTGGTTCCGGTGGCAAACTTTGTCTCTATTGTTCCTGCTCAAAAAACTGGAGTTATCAGACGCGTAGATGCAAAACGTGCCATCACCGTTGAGGCTGATGTGGCAGATGGCAAGCTACCCGACACAGAGCTAAAGAAGCTTCAGGCCACGTTGCTTGAAAAAGCTTACGATCGCGATATTAGCGTCGAATTTAAAGGGGAAGCCGAGGAGCAACAAGAAACAATGACATTTCTTGTTGCAGCATTTGCCTCTGCCATTTTCCTAATGTCACTATTTCTGGTTACACAGTTCAACAGTATCTATCAAGCGTTTCTTGTGCTGTCAGCCATCCTCTTCTCTACTTCAGGCGTGCTCATCGGATTAATGATTACAGGCCAGACCTTTGGCATTGTTATGGTGGGCATCGGCATTATTGCCTTAGCAGGCATCGTGGTGAACAACAATATTGTTCTGATAGATACCTACAACACCTACAAAGCTCAGGGCGCCTCCGCTGCCAACGCAGCATTGCTCACAGGCTCTGTTCGTGCAAGACCTGTGTTGCTAACTGCCATAACCACTATCTTGGGGTTAGTGCCTATGGTGTTTGCTATGAACATCAATCTAGTGGATAGAAGCCTATCGTTTGGAGCCCCCTCCACCCAATGGTGGACACAGCTCTCAAGCGCTATCGCTGGAGGCTTAGCGTTCACCACGTTGCTAACGCTATTTCTAACGCCATGTTTACTGGTTCTTGGGGATAATATTGCACGCAAGTTCAGCAAAAGCGGCGGGATAGAAGCAGCTCGGGTGACTTGAAGTGTATTGATTGTGAGCTGGAAGGTGACGCCGTTGGCGGTAGCGGCCATGTTGCCAAGCTACCCCTATACTCGCGAAAAGCGAAGGTGGCGTCCCCTAGGGGACTCGAACCCCTGTTACCGCCGTGAAAGGGCGGTGTCCTAGGCCACTAGACGAAGGGGACTTTGATTTGCTGATTGCTCAGCGCCTTCGAGCTGCGAAGTATACCGGAAAATAAAACATCATGGCAATGATCACGATGAATTTATTGAATAAAGATGTGTCCCGCCTCACTGAACCACTGGGTTGTTAGTCAGTGGCGCCCATTAACAAGGTGAAATCAAGCGGCGGCCGGATCGTCGCTGTCGTCAGGTTCTGGTGCTGGATGACTAGCAACACAATTTCCTTCCCGAGCACAAGCATGTGCAAGTGCTGAATTGGTGCGCTCGATCAATGAACCAGCATCGTCGATCTGTGCCAGTTCCGTCAGTCCCGCACTGGCTGTCAACACGATCTGTATATTGTCGAAACTCACACAGCGATTAACGTCGGCTAACAAGCGCTCGGCCAGTATCGTGGCTCCGTGCAAAGTCGTCTGATTGAGTACCAGACAAAAAGAATCCTCAGCGGTTCGAAATATCAAGTCGCTCTGACGTAATCGTGAAGCCAGCGTACTAGCCACCGACTGCCATGCCTGCTGACCCACTTGTTCGCCATACTGCCCGCTAATTTGCTCCAGATGATCGACCGACACCATAATCACTGACAAGGGCTGCTCCAATCGTCTGACCAACCTGATTTCGCGGGGTAACTGCTCGTCTAATGAACGTTGATTTCGAAGACCTGTAGCTTCGTCAGTCATCGCCTTAGCTATCGCGACATGGTACTCGAGCGCATTATCCAGGGGATAGATCAGGCTCTCGACTAACCTCTCAGCGTCGCGTTCATCCCGAGAGGAGAATTTTCGGGCACGCATTAATGTTATCTCACCGAGCAAGCGCTCGCCAAGGCGCAGCTCAAAGCGTTGCCTGTGAGTTCGAACAAACCCCAGCATAATATCTGAACCACGTTCGCCAGCTAGGAAATGTAGGCCATCAAACTGTACAAACGCCTGCCCTTCGGTTAACAAACACTCAAACAATCGCTCCATATCCAGCTTTCGGTGCAGTAGAGCATGAAACTCAAGCTGCTTGAGCTGTACATCTAACCGTTGTTGGCGCAAGTCAGAGTGCGAGGTGATGGCACTGTTGCTAACACTAATAACCGACATAGTTTGCGTTTTTCAATTAATTCGAAAATTGTTGAAATCACTGTTGCAAACTGCAGACCAATAAAGACTATCGATGGACAAATAGACTATCGACAACAGTCGCTAAATTCTATTAGCATGCAGCAGAATCGCCAATGTGACGCGACTTAACCTGCAACACCACTCGTGGCATTCAGGTAAAGCACAACTCCAAGCGCTGCTAACGTTATTCCTAGTAGCGACCAAGGCAACAGTCCGTTTGAGGAATCAGTCGACGTTGTGTTGTTTTTCCATTCGTCTCTTACATACTCAGCATCTTTATTGGGTCTTGCGCGACGATCAACGGCCACCGTAGTGGTCGAGGTTCGCTCGTCGCTGGCTTGCCTGACAGTTAGAAACTGGTTCCACCCATCATCTGATTGCAGATCCAGAAGCTCCTCCGGGATCAATTCCGGAACTTGAGTTACTGGCTCCCAGAGCTCGCCGTCACGGCTAACACGATCAGTGTTTCGTACACGTCCTAAAAGCAAAAACCGTCCTACCTCATCTGCTGTGAATGGACCTTGTACTCTAGATCCTTTTTGCACATACCATTGAGATTCATCAGTAACCATAGTGTTAATCCCTACTTCTGAGTCCACTCGTTCATGCGCGCTTTGAGTCGTGTTAATGCCTGACCATGGATCTGGCACACTCGTGACTCGCTCACACCGAGGATGTCACCAATTTCGCGAAGATTAAGATCATCGTCGTAGTACAAGGACATCACAAGAGCTTCACGCTCTGGCAAACTCTTGATGTTATCCGCCAGTGCTTTGCGGAATGCCTGATATTCCATCTGCTCGCCGGGACTCGCCTCAGCACTTTGTGGTAGAGCTATTGTTTCACCTGTGTGCTCGTCTGGCTGATCGAAGCTGAATACATGAGCAGCTGAGCTTTCAGTCAAAATCGTATGATAAGCCGATAGACCTATGCCAAGCGTTTCAGCGACCTTGCCTGCTTTAGCTTCTCCACCACTTGCTTGCTCAATGTTTCGCAACACCTCAGCAGCCTCACGCGACTTCCTGTGCACGGAACGTGGAGTCCAGTCAGAACGACGAATTTCATCAAGCATGGCCCCTCGAACACGAATACCCGCATAGGTTTCAAAGCTTGCACCTTGAGAAGGGTCATAGTGTCGAGCCGCTTCCAACAAACCAATCATACCGGCCTGAATAAGATCCTCGGCCTGTACGCTTGGTGGTAAGCGGTTAAGTAGATGAAACGCTATGCGTTTCACCAGATTAGCATTCGCCGCAACCAATCCATCCGGATCGACTGTGGTTGCTTCGTTGTACATCGCGTGTGCATTCATTCTAACTGGTTCTCACCGTGTAGTACTTTCAGCGGTTTGTATCAACCGCTCAACAAAAAATTCAATGTGCCCACAAGGGGTCTGCGGTTGAGGCCACCGTGCTACTCGAGCACCAAGTTTCCGGAATGCAAGCGCACTTGGTGAACGAGGGTAAGCCTCAATAACAGACTGTTGTTGACACACTGCCAATTTCAATTGAGGGTCAAAAGGAATAGACCCACAATAGTCGAGCAACACATCCATGGTTTGATCTGTTTTATCCGCCAGGGCTGCATAAATATCCAGACCATGACGTGACGACTGCGTTTTGTTGCTAACTACACGAAAGCGTCTAATTCGACATTTTTCATGTAGCACTCGAATAGTTGCGTAAGCGTCCCGCACTGCGGTGGGCTCGTCCACAACCACTATGATGACCTCACGGACCGCTCGACAGAAACTCAACATGCTTTCGGACAAGCCTGTAGCCACATCAATAATCATGACTTCAGCCTCGATATAGAGGTCACTAAACAAACCAATAAGCGAGGCATGTTGAACTTGCGATAATTGCGCCATTTCATAGACACCACTGCCACTGGGTACCACCGTGACACCCTTTGGCCCTTGCAACAGAATGTCCGACAACTCACGACTACCAGACATAACATCTGACAATGTGTGCTTTGGATTCAAACTCAGTAGCTGATCTATGCTTCCCATCTCTAGGTCACCATCAACAAGCAACACATCGTGGGCGTTGCTGCCCAACGTGGCCGCAAGATTTGCGGCAACCACAGACTTACCCACACCGCCTTTGCCACCGGCAATAGCGATTGTCTGCACAGGCTGCACCTGGCGCGGCTGGATGGATGAACCCGGCGTTCTCATAGTGAGATCTTCCGAGAGATGGCCCAGAATAACTGCAACGTTGATTCCTCATGGCGATTCGCTACAACATCAAGACGATGCTGCTCTTGCGAAACGCGTTCATGAGTACAAGGGAGCAAGTCTCGAACCACAGAGCCCTGTTGATTCGTGCTTGACACACCCTAAGGGCCAATATTGGTACATTTTGAGAGACAAAGCTCATGTTTACCAAGGATTACGGCCGATTTTGCCTGAATAACGCCACTACGACGTTACTTCCACAACATTACTTAACAATTAAATCTGTATTTTTTCTAGTTTTTATGATTCAAATAAAAAGTATGGCACTCTTTTGCATAAATTGGCAGCCATGTTTGACACTTTTTTGTACATTTATGTCAAAACAAAGCTGCCATAAAACCATCACCACTTGCGCTTCAAGAGACCTCTTCTGGTCGTTGAATGCTGTATTTGCGCATTTTCTCCACGAGCGTGGTGCGGCGAATCTGCAATCGGTTCGCAGCATGTGCAACCACGCCAGAGCACTCATCTAGTGCCTGCTCTATTAGACTAATTTCTATATCGGTCAGATGTTGCTTCAGATCAATACCTTCACGTGGCAATCGTGGCTTGTTGTTCAAAGACACTGCGGGCATGCCTTGAACCATCGGTAGGCCACTGCCTCCATTTGCTGAATCAACTGCTTCACGCTCTTGATTTAGCGCCTGACCGTGCGGGGCCATTTTTGGAGGAAGATCTCCAGCATCAACAACACCATATGGATGCAGAATGGTTAGCCTTTCCATAAGATTGGCTAGTTCGCGCACGTTACCCGGCCAGTCGTAGTTACACAGCGACATCATGGCGGCGGGTGTCAGGCTGACCGAAGATTTCTTTTCGTGCTCCAGACGGGTTATCAACTCCTTGACCAACAACGGCAGATCTTCTGCACGGCTGCTTAGTGGTGGCATTTCAATGGGGAAGACGTTCAAACGATAGAAAAGATCCTCACGAAAACGGTTCTGTTCTATCAACAACTCAAGATTTCGATGGGTCGCCGCCACAATTCTTACATCACTCTTGATGCTCTTATTACTACCGACGCGCTCAAACGAACGTTCCTGAATAACTCGCAGCAGCTTTACTTGCATCGTCAGAGGCATATCACCTATTTCATCAAGAAATATAGTGCCTCCCTCAGCTAATTCGAATCGTCCCTGCCGCGCACCTACAGCACCGGTGAATGCCCCTTTCTCATGGCCAAACAGCTCTGATTCCAATAGCTCGGCAGGAATTGCACCGCAATTAATCGGCACAAAGGGCTTATTGCGCCGGTTAGAGTAATAGTGAATGTTTCGAGCAACCACCTCTTTACCTGTGCCTGACTCACCTAAGATCAACACCGTGGCCTCTGTTGGCGCCACTTGGTCAACCATCTTTCTGACCCTATGGACCGAACGGCTGTTACCCACTAATGATCGAAACAATTCAGGGTTCTGTGTGCCCTCTTTTGCAGGTGTTGAATTAGCGGACCCGCGCACTTCCGACTTATGCAATAAATCAGACAGATCAGCGTAGCGAATAGTGGCCTTCAGGCAACCAACAAAATTTTCATCCATTGCTGATTGCGCAATATCAGCTGGATTGTTGCCTAGCAGGAGCACCAGCGGTGGACACTTTTCATGCTTCTCTCGCAATTTGGTTGCCCAAGGAACGATACCGTGGAAATTGGCTACCAAGACGCTCGCGTATTCGCTCAAATCACCAAGACTATCCAGTAATTCGGGAGAGCTCAGTGTTTTGGGCTCGTAATCAATGAACTCCAGTTGATGCGATAGGCGTTGCGCACTGTCTGCATCCTGGTCAACAATCAGAATCTTTCGGGTTTCTTTTCTGGCAGTCATTGTGGCGCTCTTTACGTTGCGAACAAGTAAAACTAATACTCACTGCCTTATATGATAGAAGATGGATCGAATAAGACAAAGAATTGACGACTGAAACACAAAAATAAAGTGTGGGCCTTGCTAATTTGGCTCACTTACTAGGTCTGATACGTCCATTTACCACCTTTTGGTCTTCTCACAGTGTGCACGCACGCTGATTATGAGCCCCAGCTTTGTGAATTAGCCTGCTCAAATGTTAATTGGGGTTACATTAACCCCCCTGCGCGCCGATCCAGTTCTTACCTGCAGGGCAGTTGGATACAAGTGATATGAGGGTGACAGCTTTTTGTTGTCACCTTCGGTTTCCAACTGAGCTGCACTAGCTACGATAAAAATAGAAGGATCCAACATGGCTTTGTTCGCATGTTAAAGGATCACGCAACAGGAAGTAGACACATGGCTCTAGACAAGAGCGAAGGTAACAATAGAAATGTTAGCGATCTGGCAGATGCCCGACGTGATCGGCTCAATAAAAGTTCGATTGCTTATGGTCGGCGCCACGGCGACGACCCGGGTGGTGCGAATCAACAAGCTCAAATCGACGCCGCCGAACAAGACAAACCAGCTGACAAGCCCAATGTCAGACAGGTAAGTGGCGGCCGAAGGTTTAACAGGCAGAAAGTGGACAGGATAAAAGCTGAGCTTGCAAGCGGGCAATACGCGATAGATCCGCTGCAAATTGCCGATTTGTTTATTGACCACGAACGCCACTGCTGATGGCCTACATATAAGAGTTAGCCGCACGTCGCCAGTCCTTCGTCTTGGCACTTACAAGGCGGAGGATTGAAATTGGCAGACAGGCTCTCTGTATACACACCCACGCGCTCGCACTGCTTGTAGCACGCGCTGCCGTTCTTCAGGGTTACTCTGGCGTTTTCATACCGTGCGTCTTAAGAGGGTTCACACCAGGATCTACTACCTCTGCAACCATTTTGAGTCGCACCTGACGGCTATCGATGATCCGCACACCAATGATGTACTCGCTCTTTACGTTTCCGGCACGTATTGCTTCGAACAGGTGAGGGATTCGTTGTGCAAGGAGCTCAAGAAATTCGCGCTGTTTTTCATCCACTGCCACCACAACACCTGCTACTAAGAATGCGGGCGGCTGAGGCAAACTGTGGCGCACCTGCCCTGCAGCTGGGTGTGATGCATGGCAAATAGCTCAGTTATACGTCAGTGCGTATAACCGGTATTATATACAGTGAAGGTACTACTAGGTCAAAATAATTTTTAACGACGAGGCCAACCGTTTAAGCACTAGCCCCGTCGCCATTCTCTACACTACTGTTTTAAGCTGATCGCTTAGCTGTTAACTTTGTCTTCAATAACCGCAGCATTGTTGCCGATAGGGATATTCCTTGGCTTCATGGCCTCTGGTATTTCCTTGATTAGTGAAATTTTCAGCAGGCCATTGTCCAGCTGGGCATTCACTACCTCGACGTGATCTGCCAAGTTAAATTTTCGCTCGAATGAACGGGTGGCGATGCCTCTGTGCAGGTAACGCGAGTCTTTTTTGGCCTCTTCCTTCTTACCACGTACGGTAAGAATGCCTTTCTCTACTTGGACGTCAACCTCGCTATCGTGAAAGCCGGCAATCGCTAGGGTTATAGCGTATTTGTTCTCGCCAACCAGCTCGATATCGTACGGGGGATAGCCAGCAGCTTGGCGATCAGAGCTTAATGCGGCGTCGAGTAAAGAGCCAAAACGGTCATACCCGACGGTGTTTGCGTAAAGAGGTGTTAGATCAATTTTCATTTTAAATATTCTCCAATAGAAGCAATATAAAGGTTATGCAACCGACTCTCATCAGAGACCTCGGCTACACAAAGATGATGTGGTTGCACCTAAATATTTCAAGTGTATTTTTAATCAATCGATGCGCTTTTTCATAACATCGATCTGTACCATTTTTGTGAATGGGTACCGAAGGGATCCATTATTAATAAGCGTGCCATTTGCACGCTCGATCAGTATTATGGACATTCCACGCAAGGCATTAATCATGATGAATCAAAAAGTCGCATTAATCACCGGAGCTGCCAGAGGTATTGGCTTGGCAACTACTGAACTTTTCATTGAGCAGGGCTGGCAGGTAGCCATGGTAGATCGGGACGCTGACGAACTCAGTGCTGTGGCGGCCAAGCTAACCAACGTCAACGCGTTTGTTCATGATGTATCAAAGCCAGATCAGGTGACTAATATGGTGGCATCGGTGCAATCTCAATTTGGGCAAATTGATGCTGTCGTTAACAACGCAGGAGTGGCAGATTTTGGCCCAATAGAAAAAACAGATTTTGAACGATGGCGTACCGTTATGAGCACCAATCTTGATGGTGTTTTTTTAGTGTCTCAAGCAGCCACCTCTGCGCTTAAAAAAACTAGAGGGTCGCTAGTTAACATTGCCTCAATTTCTGGGTTACGAGCCTCTACCTTGCGCGTAGCTTATGGCACATCCAAAGCCGCTGTTATTCAACTCACCAAACAACAAGCGGCTGAGCTTGGCGAACACGGCGTGAGAGCTAACTGCGTGTGCCCTGGCCCTGTTCGCACAAAGCTTGCAATGGCTGTGCACACAAAAGAAATTATTGACGCCTATCACGATGCTATTCCACTCAATCGCTATGGCAGTGAAAACGAGATTGCCGAGCTAATTGTATTTCTTTGTTCTGACAAAGCCAGTTACATCACGGGGCAAGTGATCGCATCTGATGGGGGCTTTGAAAGCACAGGAGTTGGGCTACCCGCATTGCGCGTTTAACTATATGACTAATCTGGACCACACATGAAACGCCTGTATTTTTCTCTTCAAATTTCAGCTGAGGAATACCTGGCCTATTACCAAGGCTCAGGTAACGTGGTGCTTGCTCGAACTGAGGAAGGCCAAAAATTACAGTTTCCTGCTAAGGAGCTTCGAAAGTTTGTTAGTCGCTCAGGTATCCAGGGGCGATTTGAAATCACACTCAACAACGAACACAAGCTTATTGAGCTGCGACGAGCTGAATACTAACGACTGTACTTATGTTAATACTGTGTTGCTAATCCGTAAAAATATTGGCAAATGAGAATTCCTAATACCCAGCTCGGTAAAATTACACAAATTGGATGAGGATTAAGCAAATCGATACGAGATACTAGGTTCTCTAACATTCGCCTAGCTAACTCTTTAACTATGCCTATAAATCTCCTCAGACCAACAATTATTGGATCTTCCGTGCTCTTGGCTTTTTGCCAAACTGCATACGCAGACCAACCGCCTACACCTGCCAACTTCAATGCAGTGGTTTACTCACAAACGGCGGCTGAACTTTTCTGGCAGCGAACCACTGACAGCAGCTCAATTAGTGCTTATGAAATAACCAGAAACGGAAATGTACTCGGTGTATTCGATGCGTTGAGTTTGTTCCAGAACGATCTCACTGCTGGGGTTAATTACACCTACGACATTGCGGCCATAGATCGTGAGGGCAATCGTTCCGCCACAAGCACCATCTCATTCACTGGAGGCGTTAGAACTGAAATTCCCGAGCAAGAGCGTCCAGCGGTCCCAAACCCTACCAACTTACGTGTCGCCGTTTATTCAAGTTCTGCACTAGAACTATTTTGGGATAGGGTAACAACTGATGCGCTTCGGTATGAAGTGATGCGTAACGGACAATCTCTAGGTATTACTAATGGAACAAGTTTTTTCATTGAGGGACTTGCAGCTAACCAGCTTTACGCATTTGATGTACAAGCAATAAACAACGACGATGATAGATCAGTTGTCTCAAGTGTTGAAGTAGGCTCCAGCACTCAACCTCCCAACAATGACAACCCAGAAGCACCGGATAACGATGGCACACTACAGCCTCCTCAAGATCCCACGCTTACCGTATATTCAACCTCAGCGGCTGAATTAATCTGGAGCAATTCATCGACCACGACTTTGGGAAACACCGTAGAGGTTGGTCGTAACGATGTCATCGTTGCAAGCTCCGATGGTATTTCTTTTTATGATGATGCGCGCCCTGTCGACACTAACGTTACGTACTCTTTAACCACAGTTGCAGCCAATGGCCAGCGTTCCGAATCTATACAAATAGGGCAGTTCGAGAGCGCAAGGCTCGACACTAATGTGGGTTTACTAGCAACCAACGACGACGGAAACATCGCTGTGTCCGGCAACACCGCCGTACTGCCTGCTGATCTTGAAATCACAGATTCTGATGTTTTCATTCAAGGCGCTGTTTATGTATTTACTCGCGACAACACAGGTGTCTGGGGGCAAACGCAAAGGATAATCACTGATGAAAACAGCGAAAGATTCGGCAGGTTCGCTGCAATTGATGGTGATACGCTGGCTATAAGTCATCGAGACAGCGGTGACACGACCCCGCCTACCGGAAGCATAAGGGGCGTTACTATGTACACTCGCGACTCATCCGGGCAATGGGTAGTATCGCAGCGCATTAGTGCTCAGATCGAAGCCTCAGCCAGAGGCCTTGGCAGCAACATCGCTATCTCTGGCAACACCATGATGATTCAGGCAACCATCGATCTCGAGGGAACCATGGTGTTTGTCTATGAGCGCAATAGCGACGGCGAGTGGATCCAGCAACAAGAGTTATTACTGGACGATGGAAACAACAGCTTTGGCTTCGGCTCTGCTATAACGATTGATGGTAATACCGCAATTATAGGAGACCATCAAGACCTGACCAACGGCTTCTCCTCTGGTGCTGCATGGATTTACACCAAAGATGCTTCTGGTAGCTGGACTGCCCAACAACAACTGCAACCCAATGCGAATAGCGAAGGTGATGAAGTGGGCTCATCAGTAGCACTGGAGGGCGACGTAGCTGTACTAGGCGGCAATGAATCCGATACCGTTTACATCTTTCGTCGCGATACCAACGGCAACTGGAGTCAGACACAAACTCTCGATTTTAATCTCACTGACAATGTCACCTTCACCGATCCCGGCACATCGGTTGGACTTGATGACGGCACGTTAGCCGTCGGCGCCAATGCGGCATCTGCGTTAGGGCGACTAACTGGCGCTATCTACCTTTACCAACAAACAGATAACGTCTGGACCCAATCCCAGATCCTTGCTTCCAGCAATGGGCAAGGCAGAGGCCTATTCGGCACGGCCGTCGATATTGATGACGGCACCGTCGTGGGTAGTGCATTCCCACCATTCATAGGCGATAGACCTCGCGGCTTTGCCGTCACAGGATACGCTTTTGATGTGAATTAGAGCTCAGCATATCCCAGCATCGAAATCCCTGTAAGCTCCCCAACTACACAGCTTCACGGGGATTTCGATGACAAACAATCACGAACAGGATGACCAAGACGAATCCAGCGACCTGAACGCTGCACAATCTAGTGTGGAAGATTCAAATGCTCCAGCCACACCACAACTATCAGCCATAGAGCTACGAGTGCTCGGGGCGTTGATGGAAAAACAATTAACCACACCCGATGCCTACCCGTTAACACTGAACAGCATCATTACCGCGTGCAACCAGAAATCCAGCCGTGACCCAATAAGCCACTACGAACAAGGCGACCTGAAACGAACGCTGCAGATACTCGAAGACAAACATTTTGTTCACCGCGAATACGGCTCGCGTGCTGAGAAATACAGCCAACGCTTTATCAAGGCACTTGAGCTGGGTAAAAAACAACAGGCGCTGTTGTGCGTCATGATGTTACGTGGCCCGCAAACCCTGAGCGAGCTAGATACCCGCACTCAACGCATGTGCGAGTTCATCGATAAAAACGATCTTGAGCACAGCATTGATCGCCTGTGTCATCGGGAGACACCCTACGCCATTAAGCTGGGCCAACAGCCCGGACAACGCGGTGAACGTATCACGCACCTGTTTAGCGGAACACCTGCAATAGGCGCTCGTATAGATAGTGCATACAATGAAACGCCGCACGCCAAAACAACACAGGTTGGTACAGCACCCGCCTCGGCTAACAATGACTTGCTCGAAACCGTAGAGTTGCTGACCATGGAAGTAGCCGGGCTTCAATCAACAGTGAGCACTCTTGAGAATGATATTAGCGAGATAAAAAAAGAGCTGGCTGAGTTATATCAGTTGAACAGGCCTGATGCGACTGAACCGCGTTAGTGAATTTTATAGTCCACACGCGTAACCCTTTGTCAGAACCACAGCACGCCAGCCGGTCTGTGAATACCTGCACACGCACCGCTCAGTTTTGGAACTTGAATACATGAATGGCATTGTCTGGGGTTTGGCAGGTGCTGTCTTAATCGGCGCCTCTGACTGCATTGCTCGAGTCACGAGCCAAAGGGTCGCAATCAGCATTCTGTTCCTTTGCATAATGGGACTCTCATTCCTGACCCTATCAGCTGGGTTAATGGTGTCGATAAGTTGGCCAACGTGGCACCCTGTTGCATGGGGCGCCTCTGCTATTTCAGGCTTGCTCAATCTTGTTGCGCTGTACTTTCTTTACCGTGCATTGGCCCGTGGTCCCGTGGCTGTTGCCTCACCAGCGACGTCAACATTTACCGTACTTTTAGTGGCGTTGAATATCGTTGCTGGCGAACCCTGGTCGTGGATGCAAATTGTTGCGGCCTTACTGGTCTTTACCGGTGTTGCCATGCTGGCAAGACCCTCACGCATTGATGCTGACCAACAACACTATGATGCTACCTGGCTTAGACACACCGCACTGTACGGCCTTGCAGCCGCTGCTGCTGTGGCAGTTAGAATGTTCTTTGCACAAGAAGCTAGCAGCGTACTGGGCGCGCTGGATGCGTTGTATCTCAATCGCCTGTTTGCACTACTCGGCGCGATAGCCTTAGTGCTCTACGCGTTAAGTCGAAGCAATAAACTGGAATGGCCTTCTGGCAGAATCAGGACCCTGGTTATTTTGCAGGCGGTACTAGAGACTTCAGCACTGGGCGCATTTCTTATTGGATCAGCCAACGGTGGCCGAGTAGCAGCCACTATTGGCTTCTCAGCATTCGCTGCAGCCACGGCATTATTTGCCTGGTGGTGGCTGGGAGAGCGCATTGGTTGGCAACGCGGTGTCTGGATTGTAGTTACCGCATTAGGTGTTTTGCTGGCAGCTGCGACAAGTTCATAGAATTCGAATAGAGAACGCGGTTTAATCGTTAGCGGCTGCCTCCAGAAAAACAGGCCAAGCTTGGGACGCCAGTATGTGTCTTGTAATGCAATCGAATCCTGCATCCACGGGGTGCAAACCATCACCCTCGCGAAGAGCGTTGCCAAATACCGAATCTGCCTGTAGCTCTTTGGTTAAACCTAAAAGCGCAACACCTTGTGCTTTACACACCGAGGCCAGTATTTTATTGATCAATCTGAGGTACATAAGGACCTCTTCACCGTCGATGCCATCAGCATTCTGAAACTCCGGAAGCACCGGTGTTGGCTCTACAACCAAGACCGCTCCATAGCCTTTCGCATCAGCGATGACAGTGTTTAGGTGAGCTTCTATAGAGGCGGGCTCAAATGCGATTGCTCGCAGTTTAGCAGCAGCACGCAACGCATCATTAACGCCAATCATAATAACAGTACCCCTCCCGTTACGGCCATCAAAACGAGCATTGAGTTCAGAGGCTGATCGGCTCGCAAGATCGGCAACGCGATCCCCACCCACGCCTAGATTATAACAATGCTTTTTCACAGGTATTGATCGGCTAGCTTCACACAACCTCGATGGCCAGCCACGCGCCTGCACGTCTCCGTCACCAACGGTAATGCTATCGCCCAGAAAGGCTAGCCGTAATTTGCTTGCGCGTAGGGGCGTGGTATTCACGGCATAAACTCCAGTGGGGTATGGCAAGCAACACGACCACCCATTGGCAGTGCTTCAACTGTTGGCGCCGTGGTACGGCATAAATCAGTAGCGTAAGCACACCGAGGATGAAAGGGACAGCCTGTGGGAATATTACGCGCCGAGGCAATTTCGCCCGTCAAGACGATTCGTGGCTTATCTTGATTGTCTTGTGACGGCACTGCTGAAAGCAAAGCTTGCGTATAGGGGTGCCGTGGCGACTTAAACAAACTCGCCGTTGTGTTCTCTTCAACAATATTACCAAGATACATTACAGCCACCCTATCTGCACTGTGACGCACAACAGACAGATCATGGGTAATTAACAGATACGTTAGCCCTAAGTCTTTCTTTAAACTTTGAAATAGGTTCAATATCTGCGCAGCCACAGAAACATCGAGTGCAGACACCGGTTCGTCGCCAACGACGAGCCTAGGCTTCACAGCTAATGCCCTTGCTATGCCAATACGCTGCCGCTGACCACCAGAGAAGGCATGTGGGTACCGACTCATTGTTCCCGGCTGCAAGCCAACGCGATCCATGAGATCCGCCACGATATCAGTGGCCTCCTTTCCATGTGCAATATTAAAATTCCTCAAAGGCTCAGCAATTATCTGCCTTACCGTCATACGCGGATTTAGCGAACTAAACGGATCCTGAAAAATCAATTGAACATCACGCCACAGCGCTTTGCGGGCGCGCCCACGTAAGCTACCAACATCAAGTATGTTGCCATCACGCGTTCGTAAAGTGATCGTCCCAGCACTGGGTGTGATAGCACTGGTGATCAATTTTGCAGCGGTGGATTTACCACAACCAGACTCACCCACCAGTGCTGTAGTTTCACCCTCTGTGATGGTTAATGAAATACCGTTCACAGCTCTTACAGGCTCAGCTGCAGGCTTTAAAAAACCACTGGACTGCGCAAAGTGCTTCTCTACGTTCTCAAGTGTTAGCAACGATTCATTCATGGAGGTGGCACCTTGCCAAATGTTGATTGGTCACCACCTGAATGGAAGGACGCTCATTTTCGCATTGTGGCCCTGCAAATTCTGCACAGCGGGGATGGAACGCGCAACCACTTGGCCTTGCTGTTAGATCAGGCACTGCTCCTTGCAATGTTGCTAGCTCCGCACCTGCTTCAGCGAATGCTGGAAGCGCACTGAGCAATGCACGAGTATAGGGATGAGCCGGATCTTTTAGCACGTGCCCTGTTAGTCCACTCTCAACAGATTGCCCTAGATACATCACCATGACACGATCAGCAATCTCACTCACCAAGCTTATGTTGTGAGAAATAAAAATCATTCCCATATTAAGGTCTTGTTGAAGCTTCATTAACAGCTCGACCACTTGCGCCTCTGTGGTTGCATCAAGAGCAGTTGTTGGTTCATCACAAATTAACAAACGCGGACTACAGGATAGTGCCATCGCTATCATAGCGCGTTGTCGCATACCCCCAGATAATTGATGGGCGTACTGCTGTGCAATCATCGCAGGGCTTGCCATACCCACCTGATCGAGAAGTTCGATAGCACGTGTCAGAGCTGCAGCTGCGTTAAGATCAGTGTGCTGACGAAGCGTAGTTGATATCTGATTACCGATGGTATGAACAGGACTCAAGCTTGCCATAGGCTCTTGGAAAATCATGGCTATTTCCGCCCCACGAAGTTTACGAATACCTCTGCCGTTCTTAGGGAGCTTCGTGATGTCCACCGTGGCGCCAGACTCAGGTTGGTAGCTAATGCGCCCGCCTGTGATAACTCCACCTGGTGGCACCAAGCCAAGAATGGCGCGTGCTGATAGAGATTTACCCGAACCACTTTCGCCCACGATACCCATTGTCTCGCCTGGCTTAACAGAAAAACTTACCCCTTCTACCGCAGGTATTACCCAATTTTTCAACCCAAAACCGATGGACAGCTCATCAACTCTAATAAGATCTTTCATCTTAAGCCTTCCCATAGGGGTCGGAGGCATCACGTAATCCGTCGCCTAGAAAATTGAAGGCAAGCACAGTAATGACTACCGCCAATCCGGGGATCAATAACCACGGTGCCTGACTGATAACTTGTAAGCTTTGTGCATCTTTGAGTAAAACACCCCAGCTAACGGCAGGAGGCTGTAAGCCAAGCCCAAGAAACGACAGCGCAGTTTCAGCAAGAATCATTTCAGGAATAGACAATGTAAGTGATGCGATGATATGGCTTGCAAATGAGGGCACCATGTGTCGCAAAATAATACGCATTTCAGATGCTCCTGAAAAACGTGCTGCCAACACGAAGTCCTCTTCTCGCAAGGCTAGAAAGCGCCCCCTGACCACACGAGCAATACCCGTCCACCCGATAATGGACAAGATAACGGTGATCATAAAATAGGTGACCAACGGATCCTGCCCAGGCGGCACGGCCGCAGCTAAACCCATCCAGAGTGGAATGGTCGGTAAGGATTGCAATAAATCGATAGTTCGTTGAACGATGGTATCGACCCAACCACCAAAGTAGCCTGACATGCCCCCGAGAACAATACCAATGACGAACGACAAGGCGACCCCAACCAATCCGATGGACAAAGAAATTCTTGCACCATGAAAGATACGCGACAGAACGTCGCGCCCCAGACTATCTGTACCCAATAAAAAAAACGTTGCTTTTCGATCAGGTGTTGAAACACCTATAAACCGCGTCTCTAGCGGTATGAATCCCCACATTTTGTAGGGCTTTGATGGCGCAAATAAACGCACAGGGAAAGTGACTTCAGGATCCTCTATGTAATTTAGCCTACGCGTCACCGCATCTCGTTCACCTTTAAGTGCACGTACATGTGGCCAAGTGAAATTTCCCGATGCATCTATTACATGCACACCTTGTGGTGGCGCTAAAACATGGCGACGGTTTATATCGGTGTAATCATAGGGCGAGAAAAATTCAGCAAATACTGCCACCAGATACAAAAGCCCGACGATATACAAACTGACCACTGCCAGTTTATGTCGGCGGAATTTTGCCCACCCCAAGCGCCAGCCCGAGGCCTCAGCGTAAGCTTTCAGTTCAGCAGATTCGTGGGAGAGTGCGTCAGACATACTACGCCTCCTCAAACCGGATTCGCGGATCAACAAGAGTCAACAAAATGTCTGAGATAAGCGTACCTATCAAAGTGAAGACGCTGAGTAAAAAGATAAAGCTACCCGCTAAGTACATATCTTGAGAGACCAATGCCCGTAGCAACATTGGCCCAGCCATCGGTAAGTTCAACACGATTGCTGTGGTAACAGCACCAGAAAAAAGCTCTGGAATACTACTGCCAATAGTTGATAGAAAAGGGTTTAACGCAACCCTGACTGGGTAGCGCAAGATGACCTTCCACTCGGGCAAACCCTGAGCCCTTGCAGCCTCCACATAAGGCTTTTGAAGCTCGTCCAATACGTTGGCTCGCATCTGACGAATGAGGCTGGCAGCACCTGATGTACCCAAAACGATCAGTGGTAGCCACATGTGCGATATCAGATCGCGAACCTTTGCCCAAGACCAAGGCGCGTTAGCATACTCGGGTGAAAACAAACCCGATACATCCGCGCCAAAGGTGTCGAATGCCCACCACATAAGCACTAAGGCCAGTAGAAAGTTAGGTGTAGCTTTGCCTATGAAACCCACTGTGGTCGCAACATAGTCAAAGACAGAATAAGGACGCACTGCTGAGTAAATACCGATAGGCAGGGCGATAAACCAGGTCGCAATAAGCGTTGCCGCAGTCACTATCACCGTGAGCGCCAAGTACTCACCAATAAGCGAGGACACCGGAACCCGCCATTCAAACGAGTACCCTAAATCACCATGAGCAAGCATCGCCCACATCCACTTGCCGTACTGCACTATAAACGGCTGATCAAAACCAAAGCGCTCTCTCAAGCGCTCTACAACTTCCGGGTTGTAGTCACCCTCGGCGCCCATCTGGGCTTCTAAAACCGTTAGGTAATCACCAGGGGGCAGTTGTATGATCGCGAATGACACCAACGACACCGCAAACAAAGTAGGGATAAACCATAAAATGCGACGGACTATATAACTGGTCACGTATGCGCTGCTCTATCGAATAGTTAAAGAGTTGCCAATGCGGGACACCCGTAGCTGGATGACCCGCACCGAGTTGCTTTTAAGAACCTTACTGCTTTATAAACAACTGCTCAGTGGGGATAACACCAATATCGCGGGTGATATCGTCTCGGATAAAACCAGCTGGGAAATTACCCATACGATTTGAGCGAATGAATAAATTGGGTGCGGCACCGACAACGCCAACCCAGTTTGGAGCCTGTGCGTGCATGGCCAGAATGTCTGCACCCAAGGCAATGGCTTCTTCTTGTGTACTTGCAGTTAGCGCTGCGTCAAGCGTACTCCACACATCGTAGAGCATATGCCCTTTGGGTGGTGCTACCGCAAAACTCTTGCCCCGATCAAGATTGTACTCACCCCAGCCATTTGCCCACGAATTATCCATCAACGTTGCAGCGTAGGAGCCAGCATCGATTAAAAAGAACGCTGCACGACCCATTGGCCAATGCCCCATCATGACCTCATTGGCATTTACACGATCTAGATACAACGTGCGCTCAACGACATCCAGTGATGTCTTTATACC
This sequence comes from Granulosicoccus sp., assembly GCA_023301725.1. Classification (GTDB taxonomy): domain Bacteria; phylum Pseudomonadota; class Gammaproteobacteria; order Granulosicoccales; family Granulosicoccaceae; genus Granulosicoccus. Next base: position 26,895 of record JALZUD010000130.1, read on the forward strand.
CACATCAGCCCAGAATTCACTGACCAGCTCCAACATGTTGATATCAGAAGCGAACACAGAGGTTGTGATAACAATCTCCAGCGTTTCGCCATCAGGCCGCAAACGAAAACCATCATCATCACGTGCAGTTAGCCCAATTCCGTCCAACAATTCGTTAGCACGAGCTTCGTCATATTCAGCCCATTTGCCAACCAGCTCTTCATTGAATATAGCTGAGCCTTTCGGTGGCCCCGCTTGCATGGGTGTGGCAAGACCCGCAAATACAATGTCGTTGATCGCCTCTCTATCGATAGCAATATTGATGGCTTGTCGGAAATCGGCTGTCTGAAATAACTCAGCCATTACTGTATCGGAGGTTGTCTGATTGGGCCAGAGTGTATCTACCTCAAGACCGTTCCAAACCACAACCTCATAGTCACCCGATGACTCGTTTTCCTTGAAAAAAGGAAAGTTACCCACTCGCATGTGTCGTTGTTGCAAATCGATACGGCCTTGTGCAACCCAGAGATTCAGCGTCTCAACATCTTGAAATAAGTCATGGGAAATTTGGTCGATATACGGTAATTGATTACCTTCAGTATCTACTGCGTAGTAATAAGGATTGCGTTCAAATATTACTTGCTCAGAAGGCGGTGGCGTTTTAACAGTCCACGCAGATAACGTTGGAACATCTGGGTTTAACCAAAAGCTTTGTGCTTTACCACGGCGACCCCACAAGTCCTGCCAACCTTCAACATTAAACGCCTTCGACGCAGTTGCCAAATCATCAGCCGACACGTACTTTGGATGAAACTGGCTTAAGTAGTGTTTAGGTGATGCCATCCAGACGTACTCACGTCCTAGCCTTGTAATAAACAACGGCGAAGGCTCTGCAAAAGTCACTGTAAACGTCAAGTCATCTACGGCAGTTATGACAGCACGATTGTCGCCCTGCTGCATTAACGTGGGCCAAGGCCAAGGGTTGTCATCACCCACAACATCTTCAAAGTAGAACAACACATCTTCAGTGGTTACCAGATGCCCGTCAGACCATTTCAAGCCTTCGCGAATGTGAAAAGTAAATGTCGTTGACGTCTCGTTGATCTCGTAGGATGAGGCCCAAGCTGGTTCAATATCAAAAGTGTCTGGCGCTGTTTGAACAAAACGCACAATTCGCGGCTCCATCAATTTTTGCGGCCCGCGGTCATCAGAGGCGCCAGTAAACGCACGGCGCCAGGTTCCACCGTAAACACCAACTTCATCGTAGGGCGTTACAACGCGCGGCGTTGTGGGTAGACGCTCGTCGACGCTTGGCAAGGTGCCTGCAGCAACCTGTTCCGCCAGCATAGGCGCTTCTTCGAATGAGAATGCCGGTGAACCCAGCAACGCAAGTGAAATGCCCACAGGTAGGGCAAGTGTTCTTAAACTTAAAACATGTGTGGTGCGCATATAACTCCTCCAACTGAATGCGATACGGTCCTGTCGGTGAACAGGTAGACACATGTTGCGTGAATATGTTTCCTAAATCAACTTAATTATTATGAAGTTTTCGTGACAAGCCATTCTGCTCGGTCTTTTCCATCCAAACCTTCAGCCTCTATGGGGAGCCAGGCGCCACCAATGGCACTGGCCAGAGTGGCAAGCTGGCTAGGCACGATTTCCACCTTGGGCAACACTGTGGCTTGCATCTCGTCATTGATTTGAGCAGCAAGCCGAGCCGCTAATGGAGAGGCAATGTTATCTGGCAGCATTCCTGTTACGACAATTTTTTGCGGCGCAGTAACGAGGTATAGCATTCGAACAAGCTCGTACAACTGTTGAGCTGCGCGCTCCACCCAGGCCTCGAGCAGGGCATCACCTTTCACGCTAAAACTGGTCAAGTCATCTATCCTGTCCACACGCCTTCCTGCTGAACGCATAACCATCACCAGATCATGAACTGAAGGCCGAGGCTGAAGCGGCGGAAAAAGACTACCAACCTCACCTGCTATGCCTCCCAAACCGCGATGCACGCGCCCAGACAGTACAAGCCCACACCCGAGACCATGCCCAAGGTTGATTGCCACCAGATCGGTAACAGCGGATGTCTCCCCCGCGTACATCTCTGCGATGGCCGCAGCATTGGCAATGTTTTCAACAAAAACAGGCGATTTATAGGTGTTCGTCAGCTTAGTGGCCAACACATTTACGTCTAGCCAGGATAGCGTCGCTGGAACAATAAAATCGTTAGTTTGCTCAACACGCAGATGCCCAGGGATAGCAAGGCCGATGCCTGTGAAACGTAAATCACGGACGTTTTTCTCCTTCAAGATGCCATCTAGTTGCTGAACTAACAACTCACTGAGCTCCTCAGTGCTACCACCGTCAAAAGGAATTTTTCTCGTCGTTAGCAAGCCCCCTGCGTAGTCCAGCGCCACCACATCGAGTCGGCCATATGGCAGTGCTATGCCAATTGAAACACCACCCTTGCCGTTAATACCCAATGGCAACGCAGGCTGGCCACGCATACCCGAAATACGATCCAACTCACACAGCAACTCATTGCCAATGAGCTCACGCACCAAACGTGAAATCGCCCCGGGAGTTTGACCTGTGAGCGGAGCGATGTCAGCGCGGGGAATTCTGGAATGTCGACGCACTACGTCCAGCACACGGCGCTGGCTGATATTCAGTTTTAAGGGGGGTGCCTGGCTCATGTCATCACTTTTTATCACTGTGCAGACCTTACAACAATTAATGGCAATAGCCATGCTAGATAATATTAAGTTGACTTATTCAATTTAATTGTCAAACTAACCCCATCATTTTTACTCCTGCCTAATGCACCGTGGATAGCCTCAAACCCAGCCAGCGCCTTCGAATTGCCAGCAAAATCGCAACTGACGTTGTGCATATCGCTAAAGGCTACTTTCAGGATCGCGACGCACTGATTGTCCGGCACAAAAGCGCCAGCCAAGCGGTCACCGAGGCTGACTTGGAGGTCGAAACAGCAATACGCGACGCCATGGCCAGACATTTCCCGGGAGAAGCAATAATTGGAGAAGAATTTGGTGGCCAAAGTGTCGATAACTTCTGGACCATCGACCCTATTGACGGAACCGCCAACTTCCTCAATGGCCTGCCCCTCTGGGGTATTGCGATCGGCCATATGAGCGGCGATATTGCTGATCTTGGCGTTATTGTTTTACCAGAATTAAATGTTGTGCTAGCCGCCGAGAAAAGCAGTCTTTTCTTGAATGGTTCACCTATGGCGCGTAGCGCGGCACCGATACCCACTGTCTCATTAGGTCAAGCACACGATACGGCTTTGCCTAGCTCGCTTGCATTGCATCAGACATATCGTGATGCAGGCTTCGCTGTTTACCACTGGCGAAGTTCTGCGGTATCGCTAGCATGGACTGCGATGGGCACAATATCTGGACACCTGCATCAGTACACCACCCTTTGGGATGCCGTACCCGGTGCAGCAGTGTGCCGTGCTGCAGGCATTGATGTACGGATGGGCAAAGGATCTGACAATTCGCTTTATATCAAAGCAGGTGAGCCTGAGGTGCTGAAAGTTACCGGCGCTCTCTGGGAACTAGACCATAAGGGGAGCTGTTGATGGACTTGCGGATTACCCTTAAATTTATTAAGACAAGCCCCACACCCAAGCGTGCTGTTAGCCTAAAAAACGGCACTGACAACCTGTGCCTAGGCCAGACGTTTGAAGTTACGGATCGTGACTTCACAGTGAACAACGAATCTGAAACCATCTTGTGCTTAGTCATCCCCAGAGACTCCACTCAGACCCTAACTTTCGATGTGTTGTCACCGGTGCGCCGCATTGTCTTGAACGGTAGCGATGTATCGTTCGAGGTAACCGACAAAACACTCACACTGACGATACCCGCGTTAACGACCGATGCCGATCGCACAGCAGACATGCACATGATTGTACCTTTCACAGGTGTTGAATTCAGATTAGAGGTAGCTAGACTGAACCAGCGTGCGGGCAGCTACGCAACGGGTGATTTCCCCTATAGCGCTCGCACCGCAGCCGTAGTCGTCCAATTTGCATTGCTGGAAGCCGTACAAGCTCTCGGCTTAGACGAAGAGATTGGACTTGGACCCTGTGGGCCAATATATATCATGGGGTTTGATACGAACAACCCCTGTGGCCACACAGACTGGCCACCACATGTTCATCTGCATATGGCACGTCCTGCCTATGGCGCACCCATAGGGCATTATTATTTTGATAGCAGTCTCAGGTTTTCACACAACCTCCTGTATTCACGAAAAGTTGAAACAGATATACAACGCTTGGAGCGCGGCGAACGATGCTTGCACCACGCACCTGATGGATCTCTACTCTTCGATTTATCAATCACAACATCGGGCGGCCTTTGTTTACGTTCGAGCAAAAACGACACCGTGCTTATAGAACCTATCGGCAAAGGATTTGATACTGGCGCAACTGTCACTATGGGCGATATCCCTACAAGCATTAACGCGAACGTTTCATACAACACGGGTACAGTGGAGGCCTATAGAAACGATACCGTCACTCGCTACCATTTTGATAGTGACACCGGTAGATTTCTGAGCGAGTCATGAAACAACTCAAGCAGCTTGATGCCCAGCCTCGCAGCCCACACTAGACAATGAGCGTACTTTCATTATTGTTGCAAGTAGCAGCAGCCACTATGCTGCTACTTTTCGCTGTGAAAACAGTACAAAAAGGCATACATAACAACGTAGGTATTACGTTACGGCGTGGTTTCGCACACCCCGGAAACCGAATGAAATCAGCAGCTGTCGGAATACTTTCAGCGATGTTACTACAAAGCTCCGCCGCTGTAGCTCTGCTAACCGCAAGCTTCGTCGGCATGGGAACAGTTAATTTCTCAGCAGCACTGGCTACTGTTCTTGGTGCAGACCTAGGATCAGCTTTCATCGTACTGGCGTTGTCTTTTCAGCTTGATTGGTTGCTACCCACATGCTTGGCGATTGGCGGTTGGTTTTATTTGAAATCTAAAGGTCGTCAGAGTCGAAAAATAGGCCAAGCACTCTTGGGTGTCGGCTTGATACTTCTGTCCTTGCAGTTACTATCCGAAGCGTTTGAACCTGTTCGCAGCAGCTCGCATTGGCCTGCAGTTGTGGCCTATATGGAAGAGGACTTACTGACAGCCTTTATACTTGGAGCGGTGCTAGCTTTTGTCATCCACTCCAGTGTGGCTACCATCTTGATGTGTGTTGCCTTAGCAGAGCTGGGCGCAATTACCCTGCCTATTGGACTGGCACTAACGTTAGGAGCAAATTTAGGAAGCAGTCTAATTCCGGTATGGTTGACCCGTGACAACGCAATGGCAGCGCGTAGAGTCATCGTCTGCAACTTCATTCTGCGGGGTTCTGCAGCTATCCTTGCATTTCAGACACTCGACGGAGTGTGGCTGCCCATAACCGCGCACTTAGAAACAACAGGACAAGCACTCATAGCAACGCACGTTGCCTTCAACGCACTGTTGTTACTCACGCTACCTTTCATTGGCCGGCTTGAACCACCACTGCATGCGTTAATGCCCAGCCCGACAATTGCTGAAGACCCCATAGCTCAATGGCATCTGGAATCCTGCCTTGTACCTTCCATCAGCTTAACCCCCGCGCTGGCACTTGCCAATATCCGTCGCGAAATAATGCGAATATCACAGTTAGTGCACGCAATGGCTCGCCCAGCCTTGACTCTCTATCAACACCCCTCAGATAAAGAACATGATCGAGTGCGAAAAAATAACAAGGCACTCCACCTGACGCTTGCCAATATCCGCCAATACAGCGCTGAATTGCCCTACGAAGACATGAGCAAGCCAGAGCGCTATGAATTACGAGAGCTGCTCGACACAGCCATTGATCTGGTTGCCGCTGGCGGAATTATCACGACGAAGCTCGGTGTGCTGGCAGAAAAAATGCAATCCCACCAAATACATTTTTCCGATGACGGCTGGAACGAATTAGTAGAACTCAACAGTCTGGTCTTGGAAAACATGACCATGGCTTTTGGTGCACTAGTGGCAGATGACACAACACTGGCAAGAGCCGTGGTGGAAGCCGAAAATGGCATTCACGCTTTTCAAAGGCGCAGCCGCAAGCGACACTTTCAACGCCTTAGAAACGGCGAAGGTGACAGCTTTGACAGCAGCGATATTCATCTCGAAACTCTGTACGCGTTTAAAGAATTGAACACCAAAATTACCGAGATTGTTTATCCGATATTGTCACGCAAAGGGCATTTGCTGGATAGTCGATTGGTACTGGATGCTTGATAGATGAGCTAGAGCCTCAACACATGGACTCTAGCGCAAGCTACATCTTAAGGCATTCAAGGATTACCCAACCAAGCGCTTCTTTTAATCCTTTCATGAAATTCGGGAACCTTGTTCACTCTACCGGCCCATGCGCCCAATGGTCCTAATTCATGCAATGTGTACGAGGCATTTCTGCTTGTTTGCTCGCTAGAGGCAGCATGGTAGTGGTAACCATAATCTTGATGTTCATGCCCGCCAAAATTGTCTAATGCGATGCTCACTCCATGACTGGACGTATCGTCGTCACGGTAGAAACCATAGGCGGCTACACCATCAAAACCGATACCCGTTATGGGCGGATGCAAAACTCCCTTGTAGTCATCTTCATTGTAAAGCCCTAAGCCTGTATCGGCTTCGGCATTGACGATGGCCGCACTATGGGCATCTGCATGATAATGAACCCCGAGCCCTCTACCAGAGTGCATTCCACGAAAAGACAATTCGCCAACACTCTGCGAGAAATCTAACCTGTTGTTATACGACGGGTAGATAACTACCCCATCAATAGCCAGCGCTGAAGAACCTGTGCTGGCGTAATTATGATGGTCATAGTCGGTTGTTTTAACGTCATCAGCTAATGAGCCTATGGCGCTTAAATCATTCTCCGCAACAGTGGCTACTTCGCCATAATCGCGCATGGGAATTTTAATGAGAAAGTTTTCCAAGTAGAAGCTTCGAGTCACATTTTGCTGCTCGTATTTTCCCGTTATGCCGTCCCCTGGAGGTCTGGGCACATCGCCTAAAATAGCGAGTGAATCTGGCACACCGTGAGTGGCCACCACCATAAATGGATGGCGATTACCCTCATCATCTACCTCGTTCGTGAAATACACATAAGGTACCGTGTGGTCACCAAGGTTGCCATCAACAGACTCCAGTGATTGCAAAACACGCTTAAACAGGCCTTCCCTGAACTTCAAATAGAAATCTTGTGGATAGCGTGTTTGCGAATCTTGCGCGGCAAGATCTGCATCAATAGCATCCAGCATAGTTTGAACAGCTGCTAATGTATTTGCATCGAAACCCATAGCAGATACTTGTGCAGCATATGCTGCATCAATATCTTGAGTGACCCGATCAGATCTATTGCCTTCATAGGCGACTGTATCGAAGTACTCTGCGTTAGACACTCTCGAGATATCGTCTGGATTGAAATCTGCGGGGATACCTAACTTAATAGGCGCATCATAGACATTCATTTGAGTGCTAGCCGTGCTGTCTAGCTCAAGATTATTGCCATTAAGTACAACAGTTTTATTCGCCCATGTCAGAGAATCAAACATCAGCGTGTTGCCTGACTTACTTGTGATCGGGTTTAATTGATAACGACCATTAGCGATCAATTCGACTGGGCTGACGCCTGCTGAGAACGTTAAAAACGTGGTGTCTGTTCCTGCGCTATAAGCCGCTAAGCCACGAACATCTCGAAGAATGAGGCTGATACCATCACTATCAACATCTAGGGCATAGTTACCGTGCTTAGTTGAATAGATGGCGTATTTATCGGTATCGACTTGTACAAACTGAAAAATCGATCGCAGCAACTCATCATTGGTTGCCGTGGTCGCACCTGCTAGCCCACTGGACGTCGTTAGCGCTGCGTCGATAACGTTATCGGCATCAGACAATACGAAAATATCATCTGTCAACGATGCGCCAAAGGCGAATCGAGTCAAATTTGCAGGACTTTGCGTCATTTGACCCCAGCTCACCGAACGCTCCATTGTTAATCTATCAACAATAGGCGCAGGCGTATGGAAGTCGGCCACTAACAGTTTGCTTGTATCGCGCAAACCGATGTCGCTATAGCCTAGCGAGTCGGCGACAACAGGTGCTGCGAACAGCGCTGAAGCCCCAATCAGTAACCATGGAGCACGCAGCGCTAAACCGCGCTTGTGGGGAGAGTTGAGTTTCATTTTGTTGCTTTCCCTATTCAACAACCAATCGACACAACATCGTGTTGTCGGTTTCTAAATCAGGTCCCCAGATCAATTGAGCACGACTATCCCAGTTGATTTCATCGTAACCATCCTTAGGACTCACTGCACTTTCACTGTGTTCAGTAGCCACAGGCCAATCAGTTGCATCAAAGCTGGCTGTATCCCAACCAGCAGGCTCCTCAGTTATTTCAAACCCACACGAACCTTCACCTGCCACAGGTGTTTTTTCGGTTTCACAAGATTTATCAACTGGGGCTCGGTGAACCACCAGGCATTGCCATGAATCATCAGTTACAGCAATAGTGCTACCCGCCTCGTCATTGATTTGAATGATCACGCCGCCATCGCCCATCTGCTGCCTATCAGTGCCTATATATTCCAGCCCAGTGTCATTCTCTTTGAAATCTTTGGCGATCAGCCCGAGTACAAAAGGCGGCTCAGCGATGAAAGAGAAGCTTTCAGCGTTAAAAGAGCGCTCGGTAGTGATTGAGACACTGTCTTCAGCCACTTGCTCACCATTCACGCTGAGTGAAAACCAATTGTCAGCCCAAACGTCAGCGCTGTACGTCTCAGCTGATGCCGCTTGAGCAAACAGGAGAAACGTGGAAGTTGCGAGACATGCAATTTTATTCATTTTTATCCACTGGGTGACTTGTTGGACTAATGGTGACATTTAAATGTGCAAAAAATGCGTATGTATCATTCTATGGTAGTTGTTGTTTGGGTGGTGATGAATAACTCCAAACGACAGCAAAGAGTGTTGTGGCATTGTTAACTTATCTTCAATGAGATTGATATCTGAGCCATGCGGTGAACTACATCATTTAACCACCTTGGATCGACGAGGCAGTGAAACGCGATAATCAAACTGCTCGATAACTTTTTCGATCAGCTCGAGACGTTCACTGCGCACCGAGTGTATCGCATGAACCATACGTTCAATAGGCTCTGCACCTTTCACCGCAAAGAGCTCTCCACGCTTTACTGCATCGTGCACCATGCGTGTAGATAGATAGGCTGCACCACCAAACTGCTTAATGAAATCCATAGCTATCCCCGCTTGAGCAATTCGCAAATAAGGCTCAGGCGCATCTGGATAAAGTCGGCGCTGCTGCATTGCTTGCCCAAGCCCCCAATCCACCAT
>JALZUD010000131.1 GCA_023301725.1 Granulosicoccus sp.
ACTACGACTACCAGGTTTCGAAACTGGGTAGTGCGGCACCGCCGGCCATAGCCACTCCAGTCACTAACGGTGCCAGACTTGATGTGGCGGGTCAGGCTGCAGATGATGTCTTGTTAGAAAACGCTCGCCTTGTTGTGTACTCCAGTACCGCGGCAGAGCTGTTATGGGATCGTCCGACGCCGAACGCATTCGTAGATCGCGTAGAAGTCTTGCGTGGCACGGGAAGCGTTGCTACAGAGTCTCTAGGCCGCTTCGATGCAACTAGTTTCTTTGACGACACGCGCGAGCCAGGCGTTGCGTACAGCTATGCGCTTATTGCGCGCGATCAGAGTGGCAACATACTTGAACGATTGGATTTCAGTGATGACGCAGCTGCGGATCCGGGCAGCATAGATTTTGTTTCACCCATTCTTGGTGAATTTAATCAGCGTGAGATTGTTAATCTTGCATTCTCGGTTTTTTCAGGCCAGGCCTTTGGTAACGATGTACTTCGGTTGCCCTACCATTCAAATCCGATTTACTCCAGAGTCGAGTTAATAGGGGGAGCACCGGCAGACGCCAGATTTACCGATACCGTCTGTGATAATGGTGGCATCGCCCAATTTTTGCCCTTGGATTCTGAGGATGGAAGCGGCAGTGGCTGGGATTTCTTTTTCGACAACTGTCTTGATGGCACTGAACTTATCGATGGTGAATTGCTTCGATTGAGTGCAAACACAATTAATGTCTCATCACCGTTTGGCATCACGATCGACGGTAGTGAGCGCGAAGCTCGGTACAGTGGATCAATGTTACGTACCTTCGATGCACCACCCAACGGTAGAATTGAACGGGACATGTCTGCAAATGATCTGAACGTTACGTACACGCAAGATGGCGAGACGTTTGAATTAGTTGATGCTAATTTTCGCTACGAAACGACGTTTCCAGTGTCTGCCCGCATGGAAGGCAGTTTCCATGTTAGATCTCCACTCACGCAGAATAGGCTTCTCGAGGTACTTATCATCGATCCGTTCGAATGGAGACGCGATGTAAACAATCCTGTGTCCGTGGCAGACTGGGTACCCTTTGATACTGGCAGCATGATCATCACTGCAGAAGATGGCACCGAATTCCAAGTGGATGCACTCAGTACAGCCAGTTCTTTACGCATCAATGTCTTTCCAAGTGAGCGTGGTGGCAATACCTTCTTCCAATGGGGAAGCTTCAGCGAATCCTTGCCGTTGTTTATTCCTTCTTTCTAAAATACGTGAAAAATAGCTGTCATATTCATCGATATACAGTTGTATCGTTGGATATGACGGGTGATTAAACACAATGTTCACTGTTTTGATACTGGCAATATGTTTGCTCAGATGCAGTATGTATTTGAATGGATCAATGCCGTTAGCCTTAGCTGTTTCAATGAGGGTGTAATACAATGCACTGGCGCGAGCACCACTGGGTGTATCTGCAAAAAGCCATGATTTTCTATTATGGCAACGTTGGCATAACAGAAAATCATGGCTGTTTTGCTGGGCAGAGCTTGGAGCAGAACAGGTCGGCATCATTCAGAGTCTTATCACCACATGCAAACTACATGACGTCAATCCCTTCACCTATCTTACTGAGAAGTGCAGCAATGGATTGATCAAGGGGGCTTGAACGAGAAGTCGACTTCCACGAATTCAATTCTTGAGATTCAAAATCGTTTTTGTAGTGCGCTACCTGATGATTTACTTTGGGTAGAGAACTCGAGTTCTGGAGAAAAACTCAATATCGTCCCGGGTGTCATTTAGCCCAATGTGATCTGCCATACCGCAATGACCTGGACGGCAGAGGGAATCTCAGCGAAGAGGCGCTAGCAGGTTTTGCCAAGTTCTTTCTCAACACCTGCATCGAACAAGTCAGCTTCATGGAAGAATTGATACAGCTCAACGCGCTACGCTCAAGGATTTTAAACTGGGCTGATGATGAAATTCGCACCAACTACATGCCACCAAAATCAGACAAAGTGTTGGAAGCTGTATTGTATCGAGGCGAATTGCCGCGAGGTGATGTCGGTGATCTATTGAATATTAGTGATCGCGGTGCCAGGCGAATTACATCTGCACTTCTGCAGAATGGTGTGTTGACGTCCAAATCATCCCGTGCGCCATTGCGCTTGGCATTTCCGGCAACACTGGCATCGCGTTGGATGCCAGGACCGTTTCCGGACAAAGTCTAGACAATCACGCCGCCTGATTTTCATCTCTTAGTTTTACCACAGGCGACAATAGTCCTTAAATGAGCTCATTAAGAGCCTTTAAGGGCTCTTGCTCTTTAGTTGGAAAAGATGGGACTATGGGTTTGGAAAACACTCTACTGAAGAAAAAGGTGACAAGGTGAACATCGGTATTATCGGTTGCGGCAATATGGGCGGCGGCATGGCGCGGCAGCTAGTGACGGCCGGGTTGAATCCGATCTGTTACGACTCAGATGCAAACACATTAGACAAAGTTCGCAGCGCTGGCGCAAGAGTCGCCGCTTCAATGTCTGCATTGGTGCAAAGTGTGGATGTGCTTATTTTGTCACTTCCCAAAGCAGCCATTGTTGAAGAAGTTATGCATTCAATAGCCGCCCACATTCAACCCCAAACTATTGTGCTAGACACATCCACCTCAGAACCTGCCACCTCTCAAGCCATGTCTTCCATGGCCATTCAGCGTGGGTATCAATTTGTTGATGGTCCTGTTAGCGGCGGTCCGGCTGCGGCCAATGCAGGGACCATGACGATGCTACTGGGCGGTGACAGTGACGCTATAGAATCTCTTAAACCCGTGCTAGAGATTCTTACAGCTAAAACAGTGGTTGTGGGGAATTCAGGTGCGGGACATGCAGCAAAAATTGCCAACAATATGTTGTGCGCAGCGAATCTTGTCTTGGTTGCCGAAGCGGTTCGATTGGGTGAAGCTGCAGGTGTAAAGGCCGCCGATTTATTAGAAGGAATAAACGCGGGTTCCGGGCGAAGTGGTGTCAGTGAGGTTAATTTCCCCAAATGGGTATTGAACGATGCGTTTGATTCTGGTTTCACTATGGGGCTTATGCGAAAAGATGTTGGGTTGGCTCTGGCTTTAGCAGAATCATCGGGTGTGGATCTACCAGGATTTACGCCTATCGCTGAACGATGGATAAAGGATTCTAAAGAAATTCCGGACACTGCAGACTTCAACGAAATAACAAAACTACAGCGATAAAATCTGCCATGACCAATAGAGACGATGTATTAAAAAACGCGATGGCATCGGTGGGGTTAGGCGATAGGCCACAAAGCCTTGTTGGTGGTCAGTTGATCGATGGGCAGGGGGACGACATAACACTGGTAGATCCTTTTACTGAAAACCCGTTGTTTACCTACGCCGATGCGGGTGCTCCGTTAGCGCAGCAAGCCTGTAACTGCGCCTATGAATCTCAACGGTTGTGGAAAAATGACTTTAGCGCCGCTGCACGGGGTCAAGTTATGCAAGAGGTGTCCCGTGCGGTAGTAAATCATTGTGAAAGCTTGGCTACTATCGATGCAATTGTTGCGGGTAAACCGATTCGTGATTGCCGTGTAGAGGTTATGAAAGTGGCTGAAATGTTTGCCTACTACGCTGGCTGGGCCGATAAGCTTCACGGAGAAGTCATTCCGGTGCCCTCAGGGCATTTAAATTACACGGTGCGTGAGGCGTTAGGTGTGGTGTTTCAGATAACGCCATGGAACGCACCGATATTCACAGCAGGGTGGCAAATTGCTCCGGCTATAGCAAGTGGCAATGCGGTAGTGATAAAGCCCAGCGAATTAACACCGATCACCACTGTCGCACTGGTTACCTTAGCTGAACGTGTTGGCTTACCCGCAGGGCTTGTTAATGTTCTGTGTGGATTAGGGCCAACGGCTGCTCAAGCGGCCATTGAACATGACGCGGTTCGAAAAATCGTGTTTGTTGGATCACCAGAAACAGGGCGACGTGTGGCTTCTGCTGCTGGGGCTGCGCTGAAACCTGTGGTCTTAGAGCTGGGCGGGAAGTCGGCCAATATTATATTTGACGATGCTAACTTGGAACACGCCTGTCTTGGAGCACAAGCTGCAATCTTTTCTTCAGCGGGGCAAAGCTGTGTGGCAGGGTCTCGATTGTTGGTGCATCGCAGTATTCAATCACGCTTTATCGACATGCTTTCTCAAGGTATGAACAGCATCGAGTTGGGTGACCCCTTAAGTGAAGCAACAGAAGTTGGGCCCATCAGCAACGAGCGCCAATATCAACATGTTAACCAAATGATTAAGCATGCAAAAAATGAGGGCGCGTCAGTGCACACCAGACAGCCCTTAAATTCGCGTGGGTTTTTTGTACCACCCACGGTGTTAGAGGGTTTAACAAATCAATCCGCTTGTGCTCAAAAAGAAATATTTGGCCCAGTGGTTACCACGATTGCCTTTGATGATGAAGCGCACGCCATCAAATTGGCCAACGACACCCAGTTTGGTTTAGCAGGAGCTGTGTGGACAGCTAATGTAGGCTGCGCTCATCGAATGGCAGAAGCTGTGCGTGCTGGAACTTTTTGGATTAATAGCTACAAAGCGATTCATGTGTCATCACCGTTTGGTGGTTCTTTAAATTCTGGGTTTGGTCGTTCAAGTGGTACAGATGCTTTAATGGAATACACATCATCCAAAAGCGTATGGGTTGATAGCGCACCAACACCAAAAATTGCGTTTGGGTATGTGCCCTCGTGAACGCATCGTTTGGCATAGACCACCCACTACTGGCAACAAACGACATTGAAACACTGCGTCGGCATTTAATATCGTTGGGTTTCAACATGACAGCAGTCGGCAAGCACCCTTGGGGCACCAGTACCAGTCTTGCAATGTTTGAAGGGTGTTTGCTAGAAATTATGGGTATTTACGATGCCTCATTAATTGATGAAGTCCCCGCTGGAGATTTTCGTTTTGGTAGGCATGTTTATGAGCATTTGCAGCAACGGGAGGGCGTGGCACTGACCGCATTGCACAGCACGGATTCTAAAAATGATGCAGAACAAGCATCCCGCTTGGGTTTCCATGTTGAAGGCCATTTAGAATTTGGCCGCCACGTAAAGCTTCCTGATGGGACAACCGATCAAACAAAAACTACACTCGCTTTGTTACCCGATTACACATTTCCCAGAATGTCTTTGTTTTTATGTCAACAACACCGCCCTGAACTTATCTATGTTCCCCAATGGCTTGAACACTCAAATACAGTGAACGGTATTTGTGGAGTTAACATGGTTGCTGATGCGCAGTATCACCAAATTCTTATGGATCGGTTTTCAGGCTTGTACTCTAACTGTCAATCAATTGCTGGCGGTTTTCAATGTCAGACTGCAAACGGATTGCTAAGCGTTTTGGATGCAGTAAGTTTTGAAAAAACCATCGCTCACTTACCCAAAGCCATGAGAGGTGAGAAATTGCCTTTTGTGGCCGGAATGGACTTTAGCGTGTCTGAACCTGAAATACTGGTGAAACACCTAGAACAAAGTGGTGTTAATTTTCACGAGTTGGCCAACGGGTATGCCTTGGCATTGCCCGAACTAACAGCCAACACGACTTTCCGTTTTTTTAAAACGTCTAGCTTGTTGCATTAATAAATAAGCAACTCAGTTAAATCTCACGCACGCGTTGTGCTCATTGGTGGTGGTATTGCGGGTTGCTCCACGTTGTACCACCTCACTCGTGGATACTGACCATTTAACGTATCTATCTCAGTGTATCTTTCGAAAGTATCAACTGGGTCCGGAGGCTGTGGTTATGCTGTTTTTATGTTCGAGCAGATCGCTTATAAGCGATAAGGTCACTGGGCTCTAACATTTCGCACTCGTCGCGAATCATTTCAGCTATGTTTGATGGATAGTCCCGGCAATCATCCGGGCGATCGCCGTAAATTTCACACCGATAAACCGTCGAACCCGGCTCTTTCTTAAGCCAGGGGCAAAGAGCTAAGGGCTCACCTGTTGTAGGACTTGTCCAAATTTGTTTTTGGCTAACGTATTCAGCAATATCTGGACGAAATACGTCCCAGAATTCTATCTCTTGCTCCGTCGCTACAAGGTGTCCGTTACTGTATTTAATGCAGCACTTGCCGCATGAGTTGCAATCTTTCATTGGTTAACTTAAAACGTAGTTGCCTGAATAATATCTCAGATGCTTTTTGCTGTCACTCTGGCATTTTTACTTCTATGCAGAATGAGAAGATTACACTGATACGATGGCGCTATCTCTCGCTATTCCAACACTGGTGCAGGATCAGAGCGTGTGCCAGTTGCCAGTGGTGCTACCTGAATTTGAGTTACTGCCCACATTTGCAGTTCCGCTGAATGAAAAAATTGAGGAAATCACTGCTAGGCAATCGATCATACAGAGGCATACCACTAATAGTGTTTTTACGAATCTACCTGGGCTTGCGCGCTATGTCAGCAATAACTCGTTCGCCCAGCTTATCCAAGATCTGAACATTTACTTATTTTCCGGAACCATGTCAAAAAGCTTGCAGGACGAATTGCTAGTTGCGCTAGGTGATACATCAGGCGCAAACGACAGAGTTAGGCTCTCCAGGGCAGTTGCTGTACTTCTAAGTTCTGCAGACTTTGCTGTCACAAACTAGCGGGAATTCAATCATGTCAGACTCTAAAAGTTTTTCAAAAAACCGCCGTCATTTCCTTGGTGATTGCGGAAAAATGGCTTCGCTGGCGTTATTGCCTTCACTGGTAACGTTTAAAAATTTAAATGCAGCAGTAGCTAACAATTCCAACATTGATGGTTACAAGGCATTGGTTTGCGTGTTTCTTGCCGGCGGCAATGATTCCTTCAATATGATTGCCCCGTATTCAACGGCAAACCATCGAAATTATATGCAAGCCCGTCCAGTGGTGGGAATTACACAAGACGCACTAACACCGATACCAACAAATAACAGCAACAGCCTGAGCCATGTGGGATTTCACCCGAGTATGGGTCCGATGGGAGGCCTGTACAGATCAGGTGATGCTGCAATTATTGCAAACATCGGCACGCTAGTTCGGCCCACCACAATAAACGCCTACAGGAGTAAAAACAGTTTACCTACCGGTTTATTTTCTCATCGTGAGCAACAGTTGTCATGGCAAACATCTGTGGCTGACAACACAGCAGCAACCGGGTGGATAGGTCGAATGTCTGAACTACACAATGATGTCGATACCACAGGCGCTGAAACATCCCTGATGTTTAGCCTAGGGGGATCGCCAAGGATAATGAAAGGCAGAAATTCATCCGGCTTTGCGATCAGTGTCGATGGAGCAAATGCACTAGATTTATACAACGACACTTCAGTCCGCGATGCGTATAACGCAACACTAAACGAGCGCTACACCAGCTTGTTGAAACAGCAATACACACACGACTACAAGAGTATTATTGATAAGGCTGAGTTTTACAACAACGCAATGGCTACTTCAAATGATCCCTTTGGCCCAAGCTCATTTCCAAATACAGATCTGGGTAACCAGTTGCGACAAGTTGCACTAACGATTGCAGCCAAGGATAGCTTAAACGCAAAACGGCAGTCGTTTATCGTTAGTCAAGGCGGCTACGACTTTCATAACAATCTGACGGCAAGGCAAGCACCGCTACTCACTGAACTTAACGATGCACTAATGGCATTTAACAATGCAATGAAAGCCATTGGCATGCATGACAGCGTCGTATCGTATACAGCGTCTGATTTTGGGCGTACTGTTCTAGGTAATGGCACAGGTTCGGATCATGCCTGGGGGGGAATTCCATCGTTATGGGTGGGGCCGTCAAGGGCGCAAAGACCTATGGCACGTATCCATTCAACATGACCGATGGCGGGTCCCCCGATATCGATATTGGTAGAGGCCGATATATTCCAACAACCTCAGTGGATCAGCTGCATGCCGATTTGGCTCATTGGTACGGCGTGGGGAGATCTGATATCAGTTTGATCGTACCTCACGAGTCGGAATACGGCGACAATCTTCGTGTTGGCCTTTTTGACTAATAATTAACCACAGATAACTGATATACCTCGCATTTAAACAGCGATACATCAAATCGAGAGCGAAGATACATGAGATTACTCATACCCATTACTGTATTGATTAGCAGTAGCCTACTCGTAGCTTGCGAAGACGGTGTGCAAGTTAATGGATTAGATTCTACTAGCGCAGCCCCGAACACAGAAAATACCATTTTTATACAAACCAATTTAAATACTAGACTCGCTAATAGTAGAAATGCGAAAAGATAGCCGCCATGTGAACTTATAGATACTACCGAGATAGCCTGTGCTTCTTGCTCAGATGCTGGGAACATGTTTAAGCAAGTCACTAGAGTAAAGTGAGACTTGAATAGTATCTACCCTATGGACGTATTTGCGGTAACAAAAACACTATGACTACCGGCAGATTTACCGCCCAACAAAAACAGTAAATTAACCAACAGGAAAGACTAATACCCCTTCGGGGTAAATTCCAGATAGACGTTCTGGAACGATTGAGTAGAAGATTTTATTATCACCGATTGAGTCAACGCCACAGTATTCGCATAGCTGCGTTACAGAGCCAGTATTGTCAGCAGAGCGCAAGGTGGATGAGTAAATATCTAGCCTTTTCTCGTTGATGAAAATGGTTACGCTATTAGCCTTACCTTTAACCAAAAATACATATCCAAGTAATGTCAAGCCGCCTAGCTGCAGATTGCTTAGAATACAAATATAGTCACGACGCGAATAATCAATATCCTTGTTCACAGCATAGAAAGGACGAGTCGTTGTCGCAGCCATGGGTATGATTAAGTTTTCTTCTATCCAGCTTGTTGGAACATCGTCAATATCGTTTAATTCTGATGAATCATGGCATTCGCACCAAATAGGCGACACGTCAAAATGCCTTTGGGTCAACACTCCAAAAAACACATTCAAGACACCATAGTTTTTCAATTCGCGGTTTACCATACATCTCTATTTTTTGTGTAGTTGCCTATTTCTTACTTGTTCTTTGCCTATCAACGCCGTTTCAATTGTTCTGGCTTAGTTGAACCGAACACCTATGTAAATCTCCGTTATTGTCAATTGTATATTTTCAATATGGCCACGAAACAAACTAATATGCAGTATTTTGCGAAATTAAAAAAGAAATTGGTTGCTCTGAGTTTAAACGTTTTCGTGGGCGCGCCACCACGGCTAGGCTGCTATCGAAGAGCACAATCACTTTGTTATTTCGGACAAAATGTATATTTATAAACATTTTCGGCACAGTGCATCCAAAGTAGTGCTGATAGGCTGATTGTTCCTATCATCAATAGAGAGCAAAAGACTATGAGTGCGAAGAAGCTAGTAGTTTGTGCCGCCACAATGGTATTGGCATCCTGCGCCCAGGTGGCAACTGTTCAAGATACGATTACGGATGCGGTAGCAGGGGACGCTGCGGATAATATCGATTCCACAACATTGCGTGTACAAGACAAAGCATTCACCCCGCAATTCGGACCGGTTGAATTTGCAGATGCGTTCGGCAGTCGGGAAACAGGGCCACACGGCACCTTTGGCCAATTTCCGGCAAACTTTGAAACACCCGCGCATATTCATTCTCACGGCTACCGCGCAGTGGTGCTTAGCGGCGAAATGACTAATCCATTTGATGGTGAAGCTAACCCGCCAGTGATGTCTCCGGGATCTTACTGGTCTGTTGCTGCTGGCGATAACCATGTCACTGCCTGTGTTTCAGAGACTCCTTGTGAATTCATGATGTGGGGTGCCGAAAAATTTGATTTTATCTCTGACGGCAATAACTCTTCAGTTGAGACTGATATTGTCAGCTCAGTGACCTTGCGCGAAGATGATAAAGTCTTCACCCCGCAGTTTGGCCCAGTAGAGTTTGCTGATGCTTTTGGTAGTCGTGAAACTGGACCGCACGGCACTTTTGGCAAGTTTCCAGCAGCATTTGAAACTCCTGTACACACACACTCTCACGGATACCAAGCCATCGTGATTAAAGGTGAAATGACCAATCCATTCAACGGCGAGGCTAACCCACCTGTGATGCAACCTGGATCTTACTGGTCAGTAGCAGCCAATGACTCACACACCACTGCCTGTGTTTCTGAGACACCTTGCGAGTTCTTGATGTGGGGTGATCAAAATTTCGACTTTAACGCTACTGAGTAATTAACTGGTCGATACAGACTATGGGGAGCTTTGTTTCACTTTACGCCGACACTGAGTCGGCGTTTCTCCAAACGTTGTACTAAAGGCCCGTGAGAACGCAGCTGCCGACACATAACCATTGGTAAAGGCGATTTGATCAATCGGATCATCATTGGTTCTCAACGCTAATCGAGCGTTGAGCAACTTCCAACGCGTTGCATATGAACCGGCAGACTGACCAACAAGATCCTTAAAGCGTTGTGAGAATGAAGAACGGGACATCCCCGCATGGGCCGCCATGCCGTCGATGGTAAGTTGGCTATGGACATCACTATGAATTGCGCTTATAGCCAGTGCAATCCGTTTGTCAGATAGGCCACGAAAGAATCCTGTGCGTTCTTTGTTGTGTTTGAAGAAACTACGCAAAACGGTTACCAACAATCCATCTGAGAGTCGACGAGTTACCACTTCACTACCAGGTTCATCGCTGGCAGATTCCCTGATAATAAGTTGTACCAGACTAAACAGATGATCAAGTGCTGGTAAATCAGCAGAGTGAATCAGAACCACTTCGGGCAGATTTTCGAGAAGTGGATGAGAGCAGGCAAAGTCATACTCAAAATGACCACAGATCATTCGAGTGACATTATCGCCTTCAGTAAACGGTTCTCTACCTTCGCTCATGGCGTGAATAACATCGGTACCTAGAGTCGGGGAGCTGTCTGGTGTGTCTCCGATAAAATGTGAAGCCCCTTTTGGAAACAACACGATATCACCAGCAGATAACTGCATAACTTGCCCAGCGTGCGTCACACAGGCAGAACCACGAACCAGAATATGAAATTGTGCGAACCCGGTATTAGAGATATCCATACACCACGAGCCGCGAAAGTCCTTCTGAAAATAAACAGAACTTTCCACTCCAATCAGGTTTAACACATCACTTAATGGGTCTGGCATGTTTATATTGAAGACACGATCTTGTTCATATTTCCAGCCTGACGGTGTTTGTAGGGTCCACTAAAGTTTTAGATCCCAACGTTAATTATTGATGCCTTAGCCACTATAGCACCGCTTTTTTCAATACACACTCACGTATTTCGGTTACTTGACATACTTAGGTTCGTTTACCTGCACTCACTGTTTCAACGCATTTAAAGGCACCTTAAGAGAGGGTCTGCTCTGTTCATCAGACGGTATAACGCCTGCTCTCATATTGACCTGTAAAGAGGGAATAATTAACTTAGGCACAGCGAGCTGGGCATCACGCTCGGTACGAAAGATAACAAAGTCTTCTCGGCTCTGTCCATTGCTCACGTGAATATTGCACGCGCTCCTTACCAACCGTAATCTTTTCACCGATACCAGGCTTGTACATAAAGTCTCTTGGCCAGTTGCAGACCTCCGAGTGGATTGGACAGAAGATTGCCCTATCGGTGAACTTGAGAAAATATGGGGTATTTATCAGCCGCAATTAGAGGACTATGTAAAGCGTGCTCTGAATCCTACTGAAGCACCTTCTTATGGTGTGCCAGATGGTGGGTGACGAGATTGATGTGAATAAAATTAAATATTCTGCATTGGCTAACGGCACAGATCAAAGCGTATTTGGATCTATCGAAAATCAAAGACATGAATTACGTTAAACCACAATATTAACAACCGCTTCAGTATGATCACCCTCTTGAGTGAACCTCATCGATACGGCTGCCGCTTCTTTTTCAGATAGCTTGCGAAAAAGAAAATCATTTTTATTGTTTGGTTCACCGTCAATATAAAACTGCGTTGTGAGTAAATCTTTCTCACCGCTTAGCACTTTTACATGGATGTGTTGTGTGCGGCTGGGGTATTTGCTTGGTTTTATTGTGCGAAAAGTGTATTCACCATTTTCATTAGTAATGTCGTGGCCAAAGCCTTGAAATGCTGTGTCGTGAGGAAAGTTTTGCTTGTCGCCGGTGTGCAAGTACTTTCCATTGATATCACACTGCCATATTTCAACTCGAACGCCCGGCAGTGAAATGCCTTCTTTGTTGGTAACAACGCCTTTGAGTGTAATGATCTCACCACCGGATTCAGCGACTACGCCTTCGACCTTAACCAGATCGTTATCAACATCTGCCGTACGCATGGACGGTGATGGATAGAAGGGGCCTTCAGCGGATTTGGGAGTTTGTATTGATTCTGCTGAGATTTTGCGGAAAACAAATATTGAACCTAGCGTTACGCTTAATCGGGTAAGCCAACGGCGTCTGTTTGATTGATGGTGTTTCATGTCATATCCACTCGTTTGTAATCCTAAGCCTTAGTTTCCTTCGGTATCGATGATGCAGAGTTGTTAAACCGTAAAAATGAGGTGTAAAAAATATAAAAGTGCCCCCATTGGTTAAACCGCAGAGGACACTTAACTACATCAAAGAGTAGTCAAAATCAGATCTTGCTACGCCTATTTAAAATGGTTTAAACCTTGGCTGGTACAAACACGTGGCCGTCGCCGTCTTTCTCAATTTTACCGGCATTAGGAAAGCCAAAGTGATACCCCCCAATAGTCATGTTGTCAGCGATTGCCTGATCAACAATAGCTTGGCGTGTAGCCGTTGCTTGATTTTTATCTCCATCAAATGCCAGCTGCCAATCAAGATTAGCAAGGAACAATGCAGGAACAATGATCGCATCACCGATCAATAGAAGTTGCTCATCACCTGAACTGATGTGAAAGCTAACATGACCAGGCGAATGCCCGAAACTATCGATCGCTCTGATGCCTGGTGCAATTTCTGTATCACTAGAGAACTGGCTTACATTGTCCCAGTTGGGAAAAGTAGCCTGAATACGGTTAGCAAGTCCTTGTCGGCCTTCTGGTAGCTGCGCAGTTTTCGCAGGATCAGTCCAGAAGTTGTATTCTGTTTCGCCAACCATAATCTCTGCATTAGGGAAAACCTGAGCGTTGGTGTCTTTTTCCATTAACCCGAAAATGTGATCTGGGTGCATGTGGCTAACTAAGATGGAATCTACTTTGTCTGGTGTTATCCCAGCAGCTTCAAGTCCACCTTTCGCTGCAAGCCCTGCAGTAGGTGCTAGTTGGCCACCGGTTCCTGCGTCCAGTAGGATGGTTTTGCCACCGGTTTTGATCACAGTAAATGCAAATTCAATAGGAATATAATCTGTGGTGAGGCCTGCTTTGGTTAGCGCGCCTTTCACTTTGTCTTCTGTTACGTCTACAGCGAAACCGCCGAAATTATCATTCTGCCAAACCCCGTCATAGATAGAGATGACTTCGATATCGCCAACTTTATAGCTGTAATGGCCTTTTTCTCGCACATCGGCTGCTTGGGCTGATGGAAGAAAGGCCAGCTGACCCGTTAAACCAAGAGCGGCAGCCCCGGCACTGGAGGCTAGAAATTCACGACGTGTGGTATTGCTCATGAGTATCTCCTTTTAGATTTAAGTGTTTGAGCATTAATATAATATGTTCATTGCGTGATGATGCATACAAAGCTGTAACACAAACGTTACTTCGCGCTAAGACATCAGAGACGGGTGTAAGTGCCGCGGAGTTTAATTTTATTACTTAAAAATGTTACAACCTACCCAAACGCCGTAAACCAAAAAAACGCAACCGCCCCATAACTTAGCGCCGTTATCACCAGTAGCGCGCGTGACCACTTATTGGCATAACGTCTCCATAGAAAAACAATCAATAAAGCCGCTAAACACAATTCAACAATTGACCATTGATTTCCATAATGGGCTGGGTCCCAGTACGATACGGGCGATGAATAAATCCAGTTGCTGAACGGCCAAAAATGCGGATGACCGTCGTTATGGTGCAGTGGAAGATCGGTGAAGCAATGCAGTAGCGCAGCCAAGCTGGCAATTGCCACTTTATGAAATCTTATCGCGTAAGCCAAAAACGCTAAAGCGGTATAGATTGGAATGGAATTCGTCATTGCTCCAATGCGCTGCCAGAAATCTGAGAAGTACCATTCTCCCCAAATCACAGAATCAGCCACCCCTTGGGCCTTTGCGATGAAGAACATCACAAACAGGCTGGCGTCTGGCAGAGCCGCACCAATAAGCGCTGCAATAGTGGCTTGAAATCCTCGAATACTGGGTTCTGAATCCGTAATAGGTAGACTTCCACGCTGGGTTAACGCGGGGACAGCTGGCAGTAGCAAGGCGGTAGCCAGTAACAGGTGGGTTTGTGTGTTCACGGGCTTAACCATAACAAAGTTGATTGATTGAATACAATTTACCGCATGAAGCAAAGCCCAAAAGAGCCCGTAGCCGCCGAACTGCGCCAACGTGTATTGACACTAGAATTGTCCTCAGGCCAACCCTTAGACGAGGTAGAGCTGGCCGAGCACTATGGATTGTCTCGAACGCCTGATGATTGATCACACGCGCATGAGCCACCGGTTCTGCGGCCCATGCGATGAAAACGCACACAGTCGAATTCAGCAAGCTTGCGAACAACGCGATGCCATGATCGACGCAATTGAACGAAGAGCACCTGCTGATACGGTAGCTCAAACCATTGATCACTGGGAGCTAACACGAGCTGAGATGGATAAATACGTTATGTCTGATTCCTTACCGATTGACGGTGTACGTCACCAAACACTGGAAGGTCTTAAATGAAATTTGAAGGTATTTACACGCTATTGGTAACCCCATTTGCAGTCGATTTTTCGATTGTTTAAGACGAGTTTGCAAACACCATTGAGTTTCTGATTGACGCAGGCGTTCATGGTTTGATCGTGGCAGGTACGACAGGCGAATACTACGCACAAACTGCTGAAGAACGCGTGATGTTAATGAAGCTTGCAAAAGAGCTGATCAAAGATCGTGTGCCTTTGATTGTGGGCACAAGCGCCATTCGAACAGACGACAGTATTTACTTTGCCGAGCAGGCTGTGGCAGCAGG
The DNA here is from genome assembly GCA_023301725.1 of Granulosicoccus sp. Lineage (GTDB taxonomy): Bacteria > Pseudomonadota > Gammaproteobacteria > Granulosicoccales > Granulosicoccaceae > Granulosicoccus. Next base: position 15,112 of record JALZUD010000131.1, read on the forward strand.
TGCAGATGCCTTGTTGATTGCAACACCGCCTTACGCTTATCGCTAACTTGATGAATCTACGACAGGCAGACTGTCGCTAAAGGGCTGGGCGTCCCCGATTGAAAATCCCCGTGTCGGCCCCAGAGCGCCGGCTGGTTCGAATGACCTGCTCAATCCTCAAACGCCGTTAACGCATGTTTTAAACCACGAGTAATGTGCTGTGTCAGTATGACCTGTGCTTTTTCTGCATCGCGCTTTAGTGCGGCATCGAACATCTTCTTATGTTCTTTGATTGCTTCGGCACCGCGGTTGGTTAAGACGGACATCTGGTAGCGCAGGTATTTGTCGAACAACACCGAATGCAAAGACAACAGATTGGCAGAGTTGCATGCACTGATCATTGCTTGATGGAATTCGCTGTCGTAGCGTTTCCACATCTCAGTATTGGCATTATCGTCTTTAATTATTTGTTGTTCTGTTACTTGTAGCTTGTGGTATGCAGCCACTAAGTTCGCCTCCCACTCTGTATCTCCAAGCTCTATCGACATCTTCAATGCGGTGCATTCCAGCAGTATACGAAGATCCGCTATTTCTTTTAAGTCTTCGCGTGATACCGGGGCGACAAAAAACCCTCGTTGCTCTTCCGCCACTGCGAATCCTTCACTCGCCAAACGAGATAACGTTTCTCTGATGGTAGATATGCTGGCTGAATATTGCACCTTCATCCCATCCAGCTTCAGTTTTGTATTAGGCGCCAGTACGCCAAATATGATGTCTCTTTTTATCTGCTCGTAGGCCGTTGTGCCTACTGTTCCAGTAAATTTCGACATGTGATTTCCGAGCTGGTACCAGTAAAGGGGGGGGCATACTTACAGGGTAAATTTTAACAGAGATTTTGTGTGGGATAGGTAGGCTCTTTAATTTCCAGTAAATATAGGTTATTTTAGGATATATCATTTATTTGGAAAAATTAAGAAATGTGTAGCTCGCTCTTCGTTTTCGTTCATTGCTTGCCATTAGTATCGAGGGTCGAAACATGCAACCCATGACTCGAATTGCGCTGATTGGGGCAGGTTTAGTCGGTGTTAGGCATATTGAGGCCATTAAGAAGGCGGCTGGTGTCGAACTGGTAGCCATAGTCGACACTAATGAATCGGCGCGTCAGATAGCTACTGATAATGGGGTGGCGTTTTATTTATCCATTAACGCAATGCTTGAGAAGCAAAAACCCGGCGGCGCGCTGATATCAACGCCATCCAATTTGCATATAGAGCAGGGGCTTGAGTGTATTAGCGCTGATTGCCCGGTATTGGTAGAAAAGCCTATCTCAACCTCGGCGGATGATGCACTTGAGCTCATCGAGCTGGGGCAGAAGCGAGGTGTTCCAATTCTTGTAGGCCACCATAGACGCCACAATCCTTTAATCCAATCCGCGCGAGCATTGATTGATGCCGGAGAGATTGGCGACGTTCGCTCCGCCCAAGGGACGTGCTGGTTGTATAAGCCGGACGATTATTTTGACATTGCGCCATGGCGCAAAGAAAAAGGTGCTGGACCGATATCTGTAAATTTAGTGCACGACGTCGATCTCATGCGCTATCTCTTAGGGGATGTGGTCCGCGTACAAGCGGCAGCGACAAAGAGCGCCAGAGGGTACGACAATGAGGATATAGCTGCGGCTGTATTAACGTTTGCCAGTGGGGTGGTAGGAACCATTTCAGTGTCGGATTCTGTCGTATCGCCATGGAGCTGGGAACTAACGGCCCGTGAAAATCCTTGCTATCCAACAACGAATCAAAGTTGTTTGCTCATTGGTGGAAGCAAAGGTTCACTATCAATTCCTGATTTAAGGGTTTGGTCGCATCGTGACAAGCGAAGCTGGTGGTCTCCGATCTCTAACACCTCATTTGCGCAGAATTTTTCAGACCCACTGGTTAATCAAATTGAACATTTTGCTGATGTAATTAACGGCAAAGCCTGTCCTTTAGTATCGGGTCTAGAGGGTATCAAAACGCTACAAGTCGTTGAAGCCATACAGATTTCAGCGGAACAGAACCATGCCTGCGACATTGCAGAGTTAGGTTAAAAGGAAAATTTCATTTAAAACCGATAGTGTTTTAAAAATTCGATTTAATAAACTAACTGATGTTACTGAAAACGTAGTATTTGACGTATCTGGGTGTAGATCACCCCGTTTCGCTTGAAAATTCGATAACCACGGAGAAAATTATGCGTCTGTTAACACGTAATTCATTTAATAAAACACTGTTGTTTGTTGCGTTATCTGCAGCTGTTTCTGGTTCTATGGATTTGGATTGTGTTTTTTGGTAATGCGTTCATTGTCCGGGACAAGGATCACGTAGCCTTCGACATTTTCTATCTAATGGCGCCCAATCGACTGCGGAGGGTGCTGGCCCTTATCTCTGTTGCTGCTAACGCCTGGCTAAGAGCGTCTGCGCAGCAAATAGATGCCGATTGAGAGGTTTTGAGCAGAATCGATTGATATCGAAGGCTTGCTCGCAGAACCAGGTTTGATTGTCTCGTATAACCTTATTCG
>JALZUD010000132.1 GCA_023301725.1 Granulosicoccus sp.
TGATGCTATTGCAGATGTGAATCCTGTAGGAGACGTTGAGGTTGTAGCTGACGTTGCTGCCGATGTTGCAGTCGATGTTGCAGCCACTGCAGACGCCGAAATCAACAGTATAGATACGGCCGCTCAAGTAATGGTGGACGATTCACTGCAGTCAAATCAGGAAGCCCAGCAGGACCAAAGTGTCTCAAATAAAATAGAGTGGGTGACAGATATTCCGGGCTTTGATACTTTTTAGCGCTGTAGCACGTTTGACGATCAGGTATATAAATACATGAGTGATACTGAACAGAACGACCAAGTTGCCGAGCGTGGTGCTAGCTGGTTAGATAAAGTTAGCAAGCCACTGATTATTGTAAGTGTGCTGGCTTTTGGTCTCGTCATAGTGGACAGAGTTGAGAACATGCGCAGGGCAGATGATTTGCCTGAAGTGGTGGAGATTGATCGTAATGCCGTTGAGGGCGCTGAGGTTAATGAGCTGGCATTGGCGAGCGAATCGGCTGACGATGTTGGCAACAGCGTTAGTACCGACGATGTGTCGGAGATAGAAGCGTTGTTTGGTTCACGCCTTGTATTTGTTTCAGAATCGACCAACCCTTACCTAGTGACTGCGGACGATCGCCGCATTGCGATAGGCGATGCTGTCGATGATCAAAGCACGCTGGCTGAAATCAGCCAAGGTCGTGTGATTGTTGACCGATCAGGCGATCTTCTGACTTTTGAGTTGCCCGAGCCAAAGGTGCAATAGCGAGTCGTTTTGTTTTGGTGGGTGGAATCTGCACCAGTGAATGAGAATGGGCTGAACGTTCGGCTGGTTATTACGATTCCAGGTGATCTTCGGGTAAGCAAATGTAAATGTGTACATTAATTTAGAATTTGCTAGCCATGAATGTCGTTATAATGACGCTTCACCGGAGTCCATTTAATGATGAAGGGGCGAAAATGCTAAAAAACCTAACTTTACTCTCTGCTAGTGCATACCGTAAGGCGTTACCTTGCGTCTTAGTGGCCTCTATTAGTCTGGTTTTGGCTGGTTGCTCCAGTAGTTCGAGTTCCGACTCTGGTTTTTCGGACTCTGAATCTAGCGATGAAATCACAGAAGCCGAGACCGGCACCATCGCCGAAGAACTGCTGGATGATTTGGAGTTCGGCACATTGCTGGGGGGGCTGCAGCGGGCAGGGCTTCAAGAGGCACTTAATACAGACAACGACGGCTTGGGCTGGACCGTATTTGCACCCGCGGATACCATGTTCGAAATGGATCCTGATTTTCAGGATCTCCCCACTATTTTGGAACAAACTGAAATAATCAGAGGCCACGTGGCGTCAGGCACAATTCTGTTCACGGATTTGGTGCCGGGCACGTCCATCACCATGCAAGACGGTAACGAGGCATTAATTTCGTTGGCCGCTGATGGCGCATCAATAGTGGTGGGCGGCGCCACCATCATAACGCAGGGCCGTATAGTGAGTAACGGCGTAATACACCGCGTTGACTCACTGGTTACCACAGAGTAGCCGTTGTCAAGAGCCTATACCCTAGGACTCAAACCTTAGATTAAAAAAAGGCCAGCTGTCAAAAGCTGGCCTTTTTTATTTTACTGTGCCTCAGTGCGCAACGACTGCGCTAGAGGATACACACAGCCTTCCCAGGAGCGAAGCTCGTGGGAGAGCCGGGGCAAAAAAGCAATAGTACTAGTTGAATGTCATACGAGTCGCTGTGATCTCGACTTCAACACGTCTGTTTTGCTGACGACCTTCAGGTGTAACGTTGCTTGCTGCTGGCTGTGATTCGCCTGCACCACTTACTTGCATCGCAGCATCAGGGTATTGCTCGCTTATGAGAGCAGCAACAGTGGCTGCGCGTTGCTCTGACAGAGCCTGGTTGTAGCTTTCGGAACCACGGCTGTCTGTATGGCCTGTGACGTTAACACCAGTTATGCCTTTGAACTCTTTGAGAGCGTTAAACAGGCCGTTCATTGCGATTTCGCCTTCAGGATTGAGAGCGGCTGAATTGGTATCGAACAATGTTTTCTCGCTAAATTCACGAGTGTCAATAGTGGCTACTGGCGCTGGAGGCTCTGGTGCTGCTTGAACTTCCTCAACAGGCTCTGGTTCAACAGCTTCTGCTACCACTTCTTCTTCTACTTCTTCTTCGATGCCAGCGCATTTGTTGATGAGGTTCTCATCGCCGAGTGCACTGGTTTCGAAACATTCTCCCCTGCCGGTTTTCAGCACGTTGCCACCAACGTTGATATAGCCGTCACCCACTGCTTCTACTTCACCGTCAACGCTGACGGAATGAGCTGAAACACCGAATGAGGCTGCCGTGAGGCAAGCGCCCAACGTTAGCGCAGTACGAATAGACATAATTTTCTCCTGGTTTTTTAATAACAAGCGGTTAACGATTGTGGGGACTTTGCTGCTATGCACTCTTTAATTGTGACAGAGAGCCGGCTGGCGCGTGCAGACGGTCGGATTTTTCCCGATCTCGTCTGCACGATATCTGCGACGAATCGCAGGGTAATTCAGCTACTCGACAACACCTTTGGCAGTAACCTGAACTTCAACGCGGCGGTTTTCAGCCCGGCCTTCGCGAGTCGAGTTAGTAGCCACTGGACTGGCTTCACCCAAACCACTGCTGGTGACAGTAGCATCTGGATACGCCGCAGCGAGGAACTGCTCAACTGCAGCCGCACGACGCTCAGACAGCGCTAGGTTGTAGTCTGCTTGACCTGTGGAATCGGTGTGGCCTACAACTTCAATAGCCGAGATTTCCTGATAAGTTTCCAGTTCAGCGACGAGTTCGCCAAGAGCTTGTTCGCTTGCTGGAGTCAGGTCTGATGAATTAGTGGCGAAAAGAGCGGAACCGCCCAAGGTAGCAGTTGTAACGATCGGTGCTTTTGTTACAGCTTCAGGGGCAGGGGCTGCCTCGGCTGCGGCCTTAGCGGCTTCCTCAGCGTCTGCTGCAGCCTTGGCAGCGGCTTCTGCGTCTGCTGCAGCCTTGGCGGCAGCTTCAGCGTCGTCGTCGATACCTTCGCAGGCATTAATTTGATTGTCAGCGCTAAAAGAGCCAAGTTGCAAACATTCGTTGAGGCCTGTCCGTATGGCATTGCCGCCTGCGTTGACGTAACCTGCCTTGCTTTCCTCAGGAATTTCAATAGTTCCTGGTAAGGCGAGTCCTTGCGCGCTAACGATGCCGCTGGTAGCCAGTAAAGCTGCGATTGTACTGAGTGTTTTTATGTTTTTATGCATGCTAGCTCCCACTAGATGTAATTGATCTGTAGTGTTCTTCTGGCTGATCTCCAACCGTGGAGATACAGACCAAACTTAATTTAAACATGTCCAACAAAGCTGCCGGTAGCCTTTTGCTGTCATACCGCGACCAGCCCTACCTTTCGGAAGAGTTAAGCCAACGACCAGCATAGATTGAAAAGACACTGACATTTTGTTGTATTTTTGTTGTGTATAGCGGTTATCTCACCAATTGTAAACTTATAACGCACAAAAAATGTGTGAAAAAAACAACAGTCGAACACCAGATACCCCTACACCTGACAAGGAGTGTAGGCTATACAGAGCAATTCAGAGGCAAAAGGAGCTTGCCAGTGCATATTTCTCACACATTATTGTCCCGATGTTGGAGCGCAGGCGTCAACTGCCTGAATAATGACTTTCACTGCAGTCTTTGTGCACGTCAAGGTCAACCAGAAATTGATCTATGCAAAGCGTGTGAGCGATGGCTCAAGACGTTGCATTGGCAGACAGTTCAAGGGCCATTGACGACCCTATGCCTCGGCTGTGGCGAGCAAATGACTCTGGATGAGATCTACGAGCATGAAAGTGCAGATGCTCAAGGCTATTGTGCACCTAGGGAATACTGCGAAGAATGCCTCCTGCTCGGCGAGCCGTTATTCACCCGCATTGTGGCGCCTTATCGCTATGCGTTTCCGCTCGACAATTTAATAAAACGCGTTAAATACGCCGAGGATCGGCAATTTGCCAGGGTTTTAGGCACATTGCTGGGCCGTGCGGTAAAACAGAGGTCGCCCACGACGTTACCTGAAAAACTGCTGCCAATGCCGTTGCACGCGTCAAAGTGGCTCGAACGCGGATTCAACCAAGCTGAGGATGTTGCCGTGTGGTGTGGCCGGCACCTAGCCATAGAGGTCGTGCCAGCCATGGCCAGCCGAATTGTTGATACTGGCTCGCTTGCAGGTTTGAGCCGAGCTGAACGCAATAGCCGGATTCTGGGTGCGTTCAGAGCTAATGACGATGTCTGGGGTAAGCACATTGCCATTGTTGATGATGTGATGACGACAGGGGCCAGCGCGCGTGAGCTGTCACGTGAGCTCTACGACAGTGGTGCCGCATCGGTAGAGCTTTGGGTGTTAGCACGCACATCCAGTACACGCAAAGCCTCAACACTTTGATCTCCAGCATTGTGGCTGCTGTTTGCATTGTGCGCGTTGAACAGCTTGTCGGTGAGCATGCGCTTAACAGCTTCTGGCATATCATCGCTCTGCGCGACTGGCCACTCGCTCCATAGGGCGAGATAGTCGGCGCGCAGTTGGGTCGACTCGCTTGAAAGGCTCTGTAACGCGTCAAGTGCCTGCCCGTCGACCTGTTCGATAATATCACTCACCCCTTTATTCATGCCTTGCTTAGCCGCCGCTTCGGTGGAGGGTTTAAGGTAAGTGTGGGCCATCGCTGGCAGTAGCCAGCTCACTCCGATAAGCAAGCCACCGTTTATGGCGAAATTGCTGTTGAGATAGGCACTGGGATCACTGCTTCCTGCTACAAACCCACTCACTACACGGTAGCTAATCCAACCCAGGGATGCGAGCGGTAATAGCAAGCATAAACGTCCCATCAGTTTATGCAGTCTGCGATGCCAAATTTTGCCGGGGTGTAGCAACGCAAGGCTTAACGCATTCTGTAGCTTGAGTTCGACACCGTTTGTGAGGACCTCACGTGCTTCCTGAAACGCCTTGTTCAGTGCTTTCAGAGGTAATTGACTCTCGTGGGCTTGCTGGTTAATAAATTGTGTCAGTACAGTGTCCAGTCGGTCGGTTAGCGTGGGCGCCAATGCCGCGGAAGTTTGTTGTGCAGCCGATATTTGAGCATGCGCTTTTTGCGAACTCAAGCCCAATAAGCTGCGCCAGAATGGCGTGTCATCAACATAGGTTTGTGCTGCTTGTTCAATGGGTAGTAGCGTTGCCTCCTTTATGCTTAACCGTTGTGTCTCCAGTGTCTCACCCCATCGAGTTGGCAGAGCATCAAGCGTGGATTGGTCGCCCAGAGCGTCGAGCCAAGGGTCACTTTGAGACTTTAATTGTTGCAGTCGAGCTAATACGCCGTATTTTTGTAATGCGTGTACGATCTGCTGATCCGAAGACTCTATTAATGTTGTCTGTAGCGCCAAAAAATCGTCTGTAGCGGTTTGTGGGTTGGATCCGGGGGCATGTAACGGGTGAGCGCAATCGGTACAGAACACCATGGGGTCTGATAACCCGCGAGTCTCCAGTATCTTGGTGAAGTCGGTCAATTGAGCTTCATCGCCTCGATCCCATTGATTGATCACAAATAACCAAGCGTGCTCTGATGCATGCCGCTGTAGAAGCTGCCAACCCATATCGTCACGATAACGCTCCGGGCTCACTACATAAAGCACCACATCCAGATGTGGCATCCACAACTCGACTAGTTCACGGTTAGATTGCTCGACGCTATCGAAATCGGGCATATCGATGAACATGATTTGCCGATAATCGTCATTGTTATGTAGGGCTGTACGCATGCGTTGCATGGGAAATGCGTCGGGAAGTCGGTCGACTGAAATGGAGCGATGAATGAATACGGTAATATCACGAGAGGTGGGTCGTTCGGCGCTGGCACGTGCAACGTTTTGGCCTGCCAAGCGGTTAAGCAGGCTACTCTTTCCGACCCCGGTGCCGCCAAATAGTCCAACGACCAGCGGTCTGGCTGATTCGTCGAACAGTTGGCCAGGATTTGCGCCACTGTCTGAACCCAACGCATCGCAAGCGTTGTCGGCTAGCCAGCCGTCTGTTATGGCGCGTGTACCCCACGAATACAGTCTTCTGTGTTGTGCCGCTGGCAGCTCTGACATGACAGGTTTGTCGTATGGTTACGGAAGAGAAGTTTTTCACAACAGGATACACCGATCAGCTCAGTGGCTAAACATCTAGACGACAATCAAGAGCACGTTTTGCAGGCGGGCCTGGCGTGCGCAAGATCAATTGCCGCAGACGCCCCAACAGCTGTTGAGAGCACAAAGCCTTCAAACGATGCGGCCTCTACTCCTAGCGTGGTGGGTAACTACTCGATTGAGGCAGGTGCGGATCAGTCTAAAGCGATGCCTCGTGGCGTGCTGGATTCGCTGGCGTTACGCACCGCTCACCATGATGAGCAGTTGCATCGACAGTTGTTACCCAAACAGTCGATCGATCGCGTTCTTTTTGATGCATTCGAACAGGAACGCTACGAGTCGATTGGTTGCAATCAGTATAGGGGAGTGCAGCTTAATCTTGAGGCCCGTGATACTACAACTCATGTCGATCGCATTACAGAATCAGAGGGTGAAGAATCTGAACATCTGGCATGGTCAAATGCTGCGCATTTGTTAGCCAGATCAGCACTGCGTAACGACTCTGCAGCAGCCACACAAGATGCCCATGTAATGGATGTAGAGTATGCAAAGCTGCAAAGCGTCTTTAGCGATTTGCTCACCTGGCCCAAGCACCTGATACAGGATCAACACGCCTTTGCACAACGGGTTCTTGCCACGCTTGACGCTTGGCATCGCGCAACAGCCGATGACAACGATGATGGACAGCGACTCGCGTCTGATAATACAGCGCCTGATGATACAACGCCCGATGAGCAAGACAGCGACGAAGAGTTCACAGCAGACGATAAAACGGTTGCAATAAGGGATGCTGATGATGAAAGCGATCCGAACTCCGTAGAGACACAAGATGAGTCTCAAGAAGATCAAGACATGGCTGATCAATTGCTCGATGAAGCACCCTCTGCGGGTGCTGACCCGTTTGTCACCGTCAAGGGGGCTACTGCACCCTACAAAGCATTCACCACTGAATTTGACGAGGTGTGTTACGCCGCGCAATGTGCGGATGATGAAACGCTGAACCAACTGCGCGAGTTGCTCGATGAGCATATTCAAGTGCATTCGCGCCTTGTCAGACGTCTTGCCACCAGATTGCAACGCGTGCTGCTAGCTCGCCAACGTAGACATTGGCAGTTCGATCTGGAAGAGGGCTATCTGGACCCTTCTCGGCTGGCGCGTGTCGTGACCCAGCCGCTGGTGCCACTGAGCTTTAAAGCCGAAAGTGAGGAGCCCATGCGTGGAACCGCCATCACCTTGTTGATTGATAACTCTCGCTCCATGATGGGCAGGCCTATAACGATTGCAGCGGCTGCCACAGACATTCTTGCGCGCACGCTCGAGCGCTGCGGTGTGAGCGTGGAAATTCTTGGTTTTACCACGGTGCATTTGCATGGGGGTAGCTCAACTGAATTATGGGAGGCGCAGGGTAAGCCTGACAACCCGGGTAGACTCAACGACCTTCGACACATGATTTATAAGTCGGCGGACACCAGCTACCGGAGTGCCAGACGTCAGCTAGCGCTCATGCTTGATCGCGACATTCTCAAGCAGAACATTGATGGCGAAGCCCTACTTTGGGCGCATCAACGATTATTGAAACGCCCTGAACAACGCAAAATTCTGATGATGATCTCTGATGGCGCGCCCGTGGATACCAGTACCTTGGGTGCGAACGATGGAGACTACCTCGTCCGACATTTACAGCACGTGATAAATGATATCGAACAGGCTGAACAAGTTGAGTTACTGGCCATTGGCATTGGTCACGATGTGTCGCGATTCTATTCACATGCGCTCAATGTGTTCAATGCACGTCAGCTTGGCCCTGCCATGCTCAATGAACTGGAGACATTGCTGCGCAAAGCGGCATAAGTGCGTTCAAAAATGCTGTTGTAGTATCATCCGGCAGTGGCAAGTTCACATTGATACACCCCCGATACAATCAATAATAGAGGCTAGAACCGTATGTTGAAAGAAGGCGATAAGATTCCCAGTGTCACGCTTAAGCAGATGACATCCGAAGGCCCCACTGATGTGTCATTGACCGAGTATTGTGCAGGACGCAAGGTGGTTATTTTTGCTCTGCCTGGTGCATTCACCCCCACATGCTCAGAGTCACATGTGCCTAGCTATCTGGAACACGCGCAGGCACTTCGCAATAAAGGTGTTCAAGCGGTTGCCTGCATTTCTACGGCAGATTTTTTCGTTATGGGTGCGTGGGGCAAAAGCTTAGGGACAGCTGAGCATGTCGATATGCTAGGCGATGGCAACGCAGAATTCACTCGAGCGGCTGGCATGACACTAGACCTAAGCGGCTTTGGTCTGGGCGAACGGTCGCAGCGATACGTGATGGTGCTAGAGGATGGCGTCATTAAGCATCTGGCTGTTGAAAGTGATCCCAGTGCTGCCACAGTTAGTGCTGCTGAAGCGGTTTTAGCGAAACTGTAAATAGTCACTGTTTACCAAACGTCATCCTGACTACATAGTCATCCCCACGAAAGTGGGGCTTCATGCCACGACACAGTCTGCATTCCTGTCGTGGCGTGGAAGATGTGCTGTGTGCATTTGCGCTTAAGCAACTGTCATTCGGGTAAGCATCTATTCACAACGTAGCGTCAAAGGCGTCGACTTTCCCAGCTAAATCAGCTTCGAGTCGGTTAGCCATCAGTCCTGGTCGATCCAGTTGATCGGCCAGTTTTTGCAGGTGTTGTTTGAAGCCTTTGTTCAAGACGGCTTCCCGAATGTGTTCGCGTTGCTGCCTTTTCAGGTCTCGTTTTATGGCGTCGAGGTAGCGTCCCAAGGCGCTTTCAGTCAACAAAGTGGTGACCGATAACATGGCTGGCGCCAGAATGAGATCGGTTGGAGCCAAACCTCCAGATTTCACGGCCAGTGCCACGCCCGCTGCATCCGCACTCACTCTGGCTGCCCGTAGCATGTTCAGGAGAGCGGGTTGTGTTTGGAGCTGTTCGTAGAGCTTGACAGCAGCAGCATCAACCTGTGGTTTGAACGTCTCAATAGCCTCGGCACTGGCTTGCTCGAAATTAAATGTAATGCCTGGCATCGAGTCTCGAAATTGTCTGGACAAGGCACCCCACAAAGGATCATCAACTGATTCGAGCAGGGCTGTCTGCAGGTCTGTGGTCGTTTTCTCAAACACGTGACGTAAGGTGAGACGTTCTTGATCAATGGGCTGGCCATTGGCGTCCTCGGCGGGTGCTGCTTCCTTGTTAAGAGCCAAGCGTCCCACGCCTAGAAGTTTGCGAGCAGGCCAAGTGATTAAGTTTCTCGCTTGTGTCAGCGTGGGTGCAATCCCAGGGATCTCTAGCAGTGTTAGCAGCTCTGCTAATGCCTGGTTGAACGTATCGTATTTGTTGGTATTGTTCAGATATTGATCGGCGTATTGTTCATCAGCATCTTCTATGGCCTGAGCAATTAACTGTTTCCAGCGCTGGCGCGAGCGTGATTCTGTGACAATCGGTTCCAACCATTTACGTTCATTAGATGCAATAAAGTGTTGTGCGTGTTCATTGAGCTGTTCTGAATTTGTTGAGGACAACAGCGCGGCTACCGACGCGTGCAGTGCATGCTGATACTCAGCCGGTAGTGGCAGTTTGCCGTTACTCGCTTCGCGTTTTACAAATGGCAACATAACGCGGGCAGGTGGGGTATCGCCAAAGTGCATATCCCAACGTGTTGTAATGGCATTATCAACCACCTCTATATCTTGTGGGTCGACCTTGTTTACACAGATGATCAGTGGTTTGCCTGCTGCATGAACAAGATCTAGCATGTCCCAAACGCGCTGATCGGCGTATTTGTCTTTACTGACTACCAGCAATACTGCGTCAGCACATGCCGCAATTTTCAGTACGCAAAGCTGGTAGCGTGTGGCAGATATTGAGTCGAAGTCGGGTGTGTCCCAAACGATGGTGTTTTCCACCAGTTTTTTGTTGGCACACTGCGTTGTTTCAAGCACGTAGCTATGCAGGTCGCCTGCGTTCAATGTGTTCGCTGGCACACGTTGCAGGGGTGACATCATTGACTGCACCAAGTCCAGATCCAGTGGATTGAGATGTTGTGCATATCCTTGTGCGTGCACGGTAAAGCCTGCCAGCGCGCTTTGCGCAGCTGCAGCGCTATCAAGTAGAACATTAACTAGCGTACTTTTGCCTGATTGGGTTGGGCCAAGAATCGCCAGTTGAGGGGTTCCCGCTGGGTGGGTTTGATTCAGCTCCACACGCTTTAGAAGCGCTTGCGCGAATTGAAGCTCAGTTAGTGATTCAGCCAAAGAGGGGTCGGCAGCTGCAACATCGACAACCACTCGTGAATAGCGATGAGCGAGCGCAGATATCCACGCTGAATCATTGGGGGCACTCATGGGTTCACAAGATAGTCGACAAACAAAGCAATAGAAATACTCATACCTAACCAGTTGTTATTCAGAAATGCCTGCAGGCAGCGCGCTGGATCTCGCCGACGACAAATCCAAAGCTGATAAACGGCAAATCCTGCGGCTACAATCAGACCTGCCGCAAATACTGCGCCACGTTGTTGGTGGGCACCGATAAACGCAAGTATGCCGAGCACTGTCACTTGCAAGATAGCAACCACTAACAGATCGAATTTGCCCCAGGCTATGGCTGTTGACTTGATCCCGATGGCCAGGTCGTCGCGTCTATCTGCCATGGCATAGAGTGTGTCGTACGCCATTGTCCATAATGTGGCAGCAGCAAATAACCACCAGGCGATAGCCGGGACGTTATTTGTTTGTGCTGCAAATGCCATGGGTATTGCACAAGCGAAGGCTGCGCCCAATACCACCTGTGGATAGTGGGTGTACCGTTTGCAAAAAGGGTAGATAACCGCAAGCACAACCGCTAAGAACGACAAGGTAATGGTTAGCCTGTTGGTCATCAGAACCAGCAAAAACGCTAAGCCCATAAGCACGGCTGTTGCTATCAGCGCATCCCGGGACTTGAGCGCTCCGGTGGCTAGCGGACGATTACGGGTGCGTTCAACAAGGCCGTCTACTTTTCTATCCGCAAAATCGTTGATAGCGCACCCTGCGGAGCGTGTAAGGACGGTGCCCAGCATAAATATCAACAAAGTTGGCCAGTGAGGCATGCCACTCGCTGCGAACCAGAAAGCCCATAACATAGGCCACATGAGTAGATAGATGCCAATAGGCCGATTCAGGCGAGTCAGTGCTATGTAGGCCGGTAATTGTTGGGTCTTCACTGAGATGTTCACACTGGTAACTTGCTCTGAGGACTCTAGAGGGTCTTACAGCGTATTATAGTAGCGCGATTGGAAGGCCCTAGCGTGGCCGCTAGCCAAAACAAGTTCACACGAGACAGCACGCATGACCCATTCTTTTGATTACGATCTTATTGCCATTGGCGGTGGTAGTGGCGGTATCGCCACGTGTAACCGAGCGGGCCTGTATGGCGCCCGAACCCTGGTTATTGAAAGCGATCCTGTGCTAGGAGGTACGTGCGTCAACCGTGGTTGTGTGCCCAAAAAAGCGATGTGGTATGGCGCATCAATGGCGCATGCCTTGCGCGACGCGCCAGCTTACGGATTCGATGTAACAGTCAACGGTTTTAGCTGGGGAGCGTTAGTTGAAAAGCGTGAAAAATACATCAGCAACATCAACAACGCTTACGCAAATTATTTGGGCAAAAATAATGTCCAGATCGTTCATGGATATGCCCGTTTGCTCGACGCGAACACCGTGGAGGTTAACGGTGAGAAGCACAGCGCGGAGCGTATCATTTTAGCCCCGGGTGGTTATGCCCGGGTGCCAGATCTTCCGGGTAAAGAGCTTGCGATCACTTCAGATGGTTTTTTCGAATTAAAAGAGCAGCCGAAAAAAGTATTGGTACTGGGCGCTGGTTACATTGCTGTTGAGCTTGCTGGGATGATGCAGGCCATGGGTTCTGAGGTCACTCTGGGCATACGTCATGACAATTTCTTGCGTGATTTTGATCCCATGTTGCAAGAAAAACTGATGGAAGAGATGCAGAGTGATGGCGTCACCATGGCAAAGAAATTCAGTGCAGCACGGTTCGATAAAGTGAATGGTTTAATTGACGTTACTGGTGAAAGTGGTGAGGTACTAACAGGCTTTGATTCGGTCATTTTAGCTATTGGACGCTCACCCGCCACTGACAACCTGGGCTTGGATAAAGCAGGTGTAACCACTGATGCCAGAGGCTATATACCCGTTGATAAATTTCAACAAACTAATGTACCGAGTATTTTTGCTATCGGTGATGTCACCGGTCAGGCAGAGCTGACGCCAGTTGCCATTGCAGCGGGTCGTCGTCTAGCCGACAGAATCTATGATGGACAGGAAGGTCGCCATCTCAATTACGACCTTATTCCAACAGCAGTTTTTTCGCATCCGCCTATGGGTACTGTGGGACTGACAGAGGCGCAAGCGCGTGAGCAACATGGCGATGCGGTCAAGATATATGAAACTAGTTTTACCGCCATGTATAACGCCTTCACTGAGCACAAATCAAAAACGTCAATGAAGCTTATTTGTGTGGGAGAGGACGAAAAAGTCGTGGGTATTCACATGATTGGTTTGGCGGTGGATGAAATGCTGCAAGGCTTTGCCGTGGCGATGCGAATGGGCGCCTGCAAGCGTGATTTAGATGACACAATCGCTATACACCCTACCAGTAGTGAAGAGCTGGTTACGCTGCGTTAGAGCAA
>JALZUD010000133.1 GCA_023301725.1 Granulosicoccus sp.
GCCGCATCGCGTTTACGCGTCTGGCCGGTCAAGTTGACCCAACTGTGATTTCGAGAGGCGAGTTCGCGTTCCAGTATGGCCAGCATCGAGGTAGACGAAGAGAACACCAGAATGCGTCGCCCTTCAGCGATCAACTCATCAATCATGTCGAGTGCCAAGGTGGTCTTGGCCGATTCTTTAACGCGTCTTGCACTGTAAGGTTTAACTAATTCTGAGTGACAGCAACACTGGCGCAGTTTCAGTAACGCATCAAGCACCAGCATACCGAAGCCTTGCTCGACCACCAGTTCGCGGTCGCGTAATGCAAGCCCGTAACTGGCAATGACGACATGTACCTTTGCGGCATCAGCATCGAGCGGATCGTCATGACGATCAATACCATGCCAGACGCGCACACTTAATCTGGGAGTCAAGCGCTAGCGCCCGAGTACGTGAGAGTCGTACTTTGCCATCGGCACCGACGGGAGCTCCCATTTCCTGCAACACGTCGGCTACGGTACGCAGCACCGCAGCGGATACCTCCACTTGTTCACCACTGAGCTGTGTTTCTATCGGGCCCGCGGTGGCGTTCGCCGGATCAATCCACCAGGGCGGATCGGTGGCAACCGCCCACCACTGATCGAGCCCTTCGAGGGCGGCAACCAGTTGCTGTGCGTCTTTAGACACAGCCTGCCAAACTTATAGATAGGGAGCGGGCGCGACCTTCTGTTAGTGTCTGTCGTCGGTGCGCCGTCGTCGTCGATATAGATCTCTACTTCGTAGGGTCTGGATCGGGTTCCCTGTACCTTAGCCCACGGCGAATTGACATCAGAATCAAACTTACACTCGATGACAGAACCTGCTCGAAAAAGCTCACGCCTGCGTTGCAGAGAGCGCGGATCAACGTAACTTTTCAGTGTTTCGTTCATAGCGATTTTACCGGGGCGGCCTTGTCCACCGTTGTGTCATCTTTTATGGTTCATTGAGGTATAGTGTGTGGCCGCTGATGGTCTTGGCGAATTACCCCCCAAAAAGGAGTGACTGGAAACCCGTTTAACATTGCCTCCTATGCCTTGCTGACCATGATGGTGGCGCAGGTATGTGATCTGGAGCTAGGTGAGTTTGTTCATACGCTAGGCGATGCACATATTTACAATAATCACTCTGAACAGGTCACGACCCAGCTGGCGCGCACACCGAAGTCGCTGCCTGTGATGAAGATCAAACCTTCAGTGACCGATATTTTTGCATTCACGTTTGATGATTTCACACTAGAAGGGTACGAGGCTGACCCATCTATTGCGGCACCTATTGCGGTTTAGCCACTCATAACATAGCAGTGAATGTAAAAACCAGTAAATCTGATTCGGAAATTCAATATTATGCAGCAGCAATTCAAGTGTCGTTACCAACAGCTAAAACTCACAGGTTTGCTCATCACTAGAGGCGGGCGGTGGATGTTAAGAGCGCTGTTGTTGACTGTTTGTTGTTTGTCGACCGGTTTGGCAACAGCCGACACACGGCAAACCCCGTTAGACACGCTGGTGCCAACGACTGCTCACAAACAGGCAATGCAAAGTATTGCATTTCTCATGCAACGCTATCACTACAGCCAGGTTGCTGTCGATGACGAGTTGTCCAGTCAGATATTTGATCGGTTTCTGGATTCATTTGATAGACAGAAGGCATTCTTCCTCGCCAGTGACATCGAAGAATTTGAACAGTATCGACTAAGTCTGGATGACTCGATTCGCGATGCAGACCTAGACCTGGTATTTGACATTTTCAAGCGGTTTCGAACAAGAGTCAACGAACGAGCAGAGCTTGCTCGCCAGTTGCTGGACAGCGATTTTGACTTCACCATTGACGAGAGCTATACGTTTAATCGTGACGATGCTCCGTGGCCGCAATCAAAGAAAGTGTCTGATGAGCTATGGCGTAAACGAGTAAAGAACGATGTGCTCAACTTACGACTAGCGGAACGATCCAGTGATGAGCTCACCACGACCCTGACCGAGCGATACGAGCGGATGGCACGCCGAGTCAGCCAGCTATCGCCCAATGATGTTTTTCAGACATTTGTTAATGCCTACACCACGTCGGTGGAGCCACACACATCCTACTTTTCACCGCGTACGTCAGAGGAATTTCAGATCAACATGAGCCTGTCTCTACAAGGGATTGGTGCGGCGTTGCGTACGGTGAGCGAGTACACGGTTGTTCAGAGTGTTATCACGGGTGGTCCTGCCGCTATGAGCGAGCAATTAGGCGCCGAGGATCGGATTATTGGTGTTGGACAAGGTGAGGATGGTGATATTGTCGATGTCGTCAGTTGGCCTTTGGGCGATGTGGTTGATCTTATTCGTGGCCCGAAAGGTTCGACAGTTCGATTGAACATACTGGTTGCTAATGCGCCCGAAGGCTCGTCTCCTGCACTGATTACTCTGGTGCGCGACGAAATCAAACTCGAAGAGCAGGCGGCCAAAAGCTCCGTGGTGGATGTCTTGCGCGATGAGACCTCAAAGCGTATCGGTGTCATCGATCTACCGACGTTCTATCTTGACAGCGCTGCATTGTCTCGGGGAGAGCCAGATTTCAGGAGCACCACGCGCGATGTAAAACGTTTGGTGGAAGAGCTGATGGAGACAGACGGTGGTATCGATGGACTCATTGTTGATCTGAGAGCTAACGGCGGTGGGTCGCTGTACGAGGCGACGCGACTAACAGGGTTATTTATAAAATCTGGTCCGGTGGTGCAAATCAGAAGTGCTAATGGCGATATGGATGCCGAGATCGATACCGACCCCACTGTGGCTTACAGTGGACCTCTGGCGGTGCTGGTTGATCGAAACAGTGCCTCTGCATCAGAGATTTTTGCAGGAGCCATACAGGATTACGGACGAGGTGTTGTTTTAGGCGAGCCCACGTTTGGAAAAGGTACGGTACAAACTGTGGCGCCACTGGATGAAACTGGCGAGTTAGGGCAGTTGAAATTCACAATGGCCAAATTTTTTCGTGTCAGTGGAGACAGTAATCAATACACGGGTGTAATACCCGATGTGTTGTTCCCAACAGCCCTTGACTCTGATGCACAAGGTGAGCGTGGGCTGGACAATGCTCTGGCCTGGAGTGAGGTTGACGCTACCAGTTTTGATGCGTGGTCAACACAAAAGCCTGACTATGCATACTTGCAGCCTTTGCATGAGGCGAGATACAAAGGCGATGATTCATTTAGTCTGCTGCTTGAAGAACTTGAAGCGCAGCGTATTGCCAGAGCCGAGCGAGATGTCACCTTGCTGGAAGAATCCAGGCAAGAGGAGTTTACTGCACGAAGTGCAGATCGCGAGACACGTCTGGCGTTGTATCGCCTGGCGGTTGGCGCATCCAGTGGTATTGATCAGGACAGTGAGTTAGCCGTGTCTGACATTATCCTAGAGGAGGCAGCCGAAGTACTAAACGACATTATTGATCATTCAACACCCGAAAAACCCTGAGCAATGAGTCTGGTCGTCTGCTTTTAGCCAAGACTACAAATTGATGTATCTCTTTGCTATCAGTGATGAAGATCAGCCCATCTAACTGCTACGCCAGACATTGTCAGCTGGCGCATGGCACAGTTATGTCATTAAGTTCTAAAGTAGTTTGCCAATAAGCTTCAACATGGGTGCGCTTAGCTATCATTATTGATAGTTTTCGTGGCCTTGCCGATGATGCTGTAAAACTGGTAGATGCTGATCTGACTATGGATGATTCACGTTCGCAATCGTTGTTCTTTCGTTTTGCTTTATTTATTGTACCGCTAACAATTACAGGGTTACTAGCGGTTAGTTTTTATGTGCCTTACGCCGTCGAAAAAACTGCTGTTGCTGATGCAATATTGAAAGCTGAGGAAACCGTCAAGCAGTTCAAGATATTACGAAAGTACTATTCAGAGAATGTTATTGCAGCCTTCGACGCCAACAGCCAGGTCACATCCTCTGTCGCTCATGCAGGTATTGCTAACGTAATTCCTTCTCCGGCAACGTTGGTACTCGAGTTAAGTGATGCGGTCACCGCGCAAGGGTTGTCTATCCAACTGAGTAGCCCTTTTCCGTTTGCGAATCGAGAAGGTCGTAAGCTCGATGCCTTCGGCAGTCGTGCCTGGGATACCTTGAAAAAAGATGCAGAGGAGTCTGTTTTCGAGCAATTTGAAGAGAACGGTTCGCGAAGTATACGAATTGCTATTGCTGACACAATGTCAACTCAGGCTTGTGTGGATTGCCATAACAACCACCCTGACTCTATTAAAAAAGATTGGCAGCTCAACGATGTCAGAGGGATGCTGACGGTGGTTAAAAACCTGGAGCCGACACTTGCTGCAGGTGTCAAGCTAAGTCGAACATTGTCCATTGGTTTTGGGGTGTTAATCGCGGGGCTGCTAATGACATTCTGGCTTGTGCAGCGTATCTATGTCATCAAGCCTTTGAATGCGGGAATCTCCTTTGCTCAGAAAATCGGGCGTGGCGACTACGAGGCGGTATTGCCCGCTGCTGCCACGAAAGAGGTGGGAACGTTGCTTCTTTCAATGGATGCCATGCGCACGGATATTCGTTCTCAGCAAGAGTTAGAGCGTTCAACGGCTGTGCAAACTACCAACAGAGTCAAGCAGGCCTTGAACTATGCCACATCAAACATTGTTGTTTGCGATGAAAAAGGCGAAGTGGCTTATATGACGCGTTCAGCGGAACGTTTGTTCAGCGATTTGCTGGGTTCAAGTACTGCCGGTTCCGCCTTTTCCAGTGGTGCTGAGAGTACCGAGCGATATCGTCAACTGCATCAACTAATTGACTTCCCCTTGCCGAAACCGGGTGTGCGTATAGACAACACTGTGCGTGAGGCACGGCTTGATAAGCGAACAGTACAAGTCAGTGTTAGTTCAATCGTGGATGTAGAGGGGATCTGTCTGGGTGCTGTGTTTGAATGGCTTGATTTGAGTGAGGTGGTAGCCCGCGAGCATCTGCTTAGTCAACAAGCCGAACAAGAGCGCACCCAAGCTGAAAAATTACAACATGATGCTGACCACGTGCTTGCCGTTGTTGCGGCCGCTGCCAAGGGTGATCTAAGTAGCAAAATAGAGCTTAACGGTATGCAGGGTGCGATGCATCGAGTGGGTACAGGCATTAATAGCTTGATTACTGCATTTCGACAGAGCCTGACGCAAATTCAGAGTACCGCGATAAGTTTGAGTGAATCATCGGATTTGCTGTCTACGCGGAATCAGTTGATGAATTCATCTGCTCGCACCACTGCCGCCAACGCCACGTCTGCCACTAACTTCGCAAAGCAAATGAACGATAACGTTAAACACGTGGCATGTAGCATTGAGGAGCTCAATGGCTCTATCACTGAAATAGCACGTAATGCATCGCAGGCTGCGGGTGTAGCAGAGCAGGCAGTCGATGTCGTGCAGAAAACCGATCAAACCATTCGCACCTTGTCTGAAAATAGTAAGGATATCGACGATGTCGTTAAAACTATTTCGACCATTGCCGAACAGACCAATTTGCTTGCCTTGAATGCCACTATTGAAGCGGCACGGGCAGGTGAGGCTGGTAAGGGGTTTTCAGTCGTCGCTAACGAGGTCAAGGAGCTTGCCAATGAGACGGCGCGTGCGACTGACATAATTGCGACCAAAATCAAAGTCATTCAATCGACCACAGGTGCTGCGGTAGAAGATATCACCTTGATCCGCGATATTATTGAGCGGATTGATGCCATTCAGGCCGAAATTGCCAATTCGGTGACAGAGCAAGCCTCTGCCGCGCAAGGCATCTCGGAAGGTGTCACTATTGCCTCAAAAAATAGTCACGAAATTGCCACAGCTATTACCAGTGTTGCTGGCAGCACGTCGGAGTCGCTCAAGAGTATCGAGGAGTCAGATGCGGCAGCAGAAGTACTGGCTAATATGTCAAAAGACCTACAAGCCTTGGTGGAGCGATTTGCTGTGTCGACCTAGCAATGAACGTTTTCATCGTAGTTGCCCAGAACAGTCTGAATTAACGCAGATCAGCGCCACTGGTGGTGTCAATGTAGTTGATTTGTCGCATAAGTTCGCGCCATTGAGAGTAGAGCCTAGCTTTTCGTCTATGATTCACTCGGAACTGTGTCGTGTGCGTCCGACGACCTGCAATCAGCGCTCTACCAACTAGAAAGATTTTTCATGACTGAACTTGATCACAGCATTTTGCGTGAGTACGCCGACTCTTTTCGAACTTACGGTGATCTCACCAACAAGGTCTGGTTTATGGGGTTGGAGGAAGGGGGAGGTGGGTCGCTTGCGCAGGCCGCAGCAAAGCTATGCTCCTGGAAAGATAGTGGCTCCAAAACCGTAGAATATCTGTCGGGTCCGGGAGCTGATGCCGGTGTTGTTAATAAATATTTCCCGCCAGCTGGTAAACAAGCACAGCTTCAAAAGACGTGGTCTAACCAGCTTCGTGTTCTGTTGGGTATACAGGCAAAGGAGTTGTCAAACGAATCTGTAAGGCTATTGCAAACTACTGCACATGGCACTGCTGGAGGTCCAACTTGCCTCATGGAACTATTCCCATTGCCTTGTAAGGATGCAGGATCTTGGGTATACGACAAAGTGCCATTTGATGAAAAAGTAGACGTAAATGACTTTGCATCAAAAAAGAGCTACTACGAAGCGTATCTGCCGAAACGTTTGGAGATAATAAAATCAATCTTGTCTGAGCATAAACCTCAGGCGCTTGTTTGTATGACTTGGAGTCATCGTAACGCGCTCCTACCTTTGTTAGGTTCGCATGAATCTCTCGACTTGGATCTTCCTAATTGCAATGCGGAGGCAATCATCGGTATGTTTGGATCGACCGTTGTTGTTATTTGTACTCATCCAGCGGCGCGTATTCGAGGGTCACGCGATCAATTCTATTTTGCAATTGGCAACGCCATAAGAGCGCGCGTTAAGTAGAACGCATTACCCAAACTCAAACTCAAACCCAAAAAACGTTGCTAATCGGATTGCCCAAATGTTGGTAGTCCTTGCTCCAAGCTATAGTAATCACCCTTGTCGTCCACGTAAATATTCGATACCAGTGACAAACCGGTAGGTGATTCAAGGCAACCGGCCATGATGGACGTGTGCTCACTGTTATTGGCTTTCCAGAACAGTAACGATCCGCAGTGCTTACAGAAACCGCGCTTTGCCGAATCAGACGCTGCATACCAAGTGAGATGTTCTTGGCCCTCAATAAGCAAAGCCGTATCGTTTGCTCGCGTGGCGGCCACGAAGTGACCCGTTTGTTTGCGGCATTGCTGACAATGGCACGCCACCACGTCGCGATTGAGTGTGGCTTGCAGCGTGACCTTGCCACACAAGCAAGCACCAGCAACGGTGTTGCTATTATCAACATTTAGCATAATGTATGACGGCTTTCGAAAGATAGCGGGCTTGGCTCACTGTAGCAGAGTATGTATTGTTGTTTTTCAAACCTTGATCGCCCACAGCGCTTTTAACGTTAAGTTCCTCGCATCCACTATGCTGTAGAATTGGGCCTTGCTACATTCGTGGTTTAACACAAACATGACAGCCCCCCCGACCCAACCTACGCTCGCCATGATGATGGCCATGGACAAAAATCAATTGATTGGCAAGGCAGGGGGGCTGCCGTGGCATGTGCCGGGAGACTTGGCCTATTTCAAACGGGTTACCATGGGTAAGCCGGTCATTATGGGACGTAAGACATTCGACTCTATTGGCAAGCCTTTGCCCGGGCGCACCAATGTTGTGGTGACGCGAAACTCACAGTGGCAAGCTGAGGGTGTGCTGGTTGCTCATGATATTGCAGAAGCTATGGAACTGGCGCGCAACATTTGTCTAACCTCAGATACCAAAGCCGCTGAAATGATGGTCATCGGTGGTGCGGGTTTGAACCGCGAGGCCATGCCATTGACGCAGCGGTTATACCTCACTGTTATCGATCATGCCTATGAGGGCGACACCTGGCTGGACAGCTTTCAGTGGAGTGATTGGTCGGTGGTGAGCGAGGAGGTGCAAGATCCGGCCAACACGGGTGGGCTATCAGTGACATACTGGGTTCTTGATAAATCTATCAGGTAATATTCTGTTAACTAGTTAGCGTTAATAGCCGATATCAGGGATCAGTCGAGTAAGATAACTACCTCTGATTATAATGGTGCATCTCTATGGTTAGCTCTTCGGTCTCTTCGGGATCTTCTCCCGTTAAGACCATAGCCCTGCGACTGGCACATCTATTTAGCAACGGCCACGCTAAACCGGCTAACTACGAGCCGCATATTGATGGTATCCGCTGTATTGCGGTGCTCAGTGTGTTGTTCTACCACTTTGAATTCGACATAATTCCTGGCGGCTTTGTCGGTGTTGATGTGTTTTTCGTTATCAGCGGGTATCTGATAACGCGTTTGCTGCTGGTGGATGTACAGCGTGAGTCTTTCTCGTTCAGACGCTTCTACATGCGAAGAATCAGGCGGCTTGCCCCAGCACTCATTGCAACGCTTGTCGTCACGTTTGTTGTGGCGGCCATTTTTCTGACACCAAGCCATTTTCAGCGCTTTAGTGGCGCATCCCTTGCTTCCTTGCTGTCTTTCTCAAACTTATACTTCTGGTCTGAGTCGGGTTACTTTGATGCAAGCGCAGATCTTAAACCTTTGCTGCATACCTGGTCCTTAAGTGTTGAAGAACAGTTTTATCTGGTGTGGCCGGCGTTACTTTTTTTCGTACGAGCGCGCTCTGTCAAATTCATCGGCATCCTGTTTTTCTGTTTGTTTGCGGCAAGCCTGATTGCAGCTCGGCTAGGCACTAACTCAATTCCCAGTGCAACGTTTTTTCTCATGCCTTTCAGAGTCTATGAATTTGCCATTGGTGCAGCCTTGGCGCTTGTACCACTTGTGCATCTAAGAGGACGCGCCTGGAACGATATCGTGGTGCTTTTTGCCCTAGGCCTGCTTTATGTAAGCTTCACTCAATTTGACAAAACGATAGCCTTTCCTGATGTCAACGCTTTGTTGCCTTGCCTAGGCGCCGTATTGCTTCTTGCGTTTGGGACCTCGCCCGTTTTCGGCTGGTTACTGCGCAATTCGTTCAGTACATTTATCGGCAAAATATCGTATGCGCTTTATCTGGTTCATTGGCCGATCATCGTGTTGTACAAGCACATAACTTTTGCTGATGTTGTTGTCGGTAATACACGCATTGCACTTATCATCATGACCTTTGTTCTGGCCATTGCGTTGCATGTCTTTATAGAAAACAGATTCAGGGTGCCAGATGAAAATCCACAGGCGAACCGTTTCCGTCGACTGGCGGTTTGGTTGGCAGCGCCTTTACTTGTTGTGTTGTCATCGGTACATGCTTTTTCCACTGATGGTTGGAGCGCTCGTTTCGATACAGATGTCATAGCCGCTGTGGGTGATGTTGATGCCAAACAGCTTATGCGCCGTGAATATATAAAGCTCAATAGCTCGGCATCTAATATACCTTTTGAAATGAACAGGCCCGTGAGAATTCTAGTCATGGGCGATTCACACGCCACTGATGGTTTTAATGCGCTTTATTTGGGCAACACGATGCCTGAGAGAGTTGCTGTCAGACGTCTGGAGCTTGACGACGTGTGCCTGTATCTATTTGTAGAGGGCGCTGAATCCGATGAATCTGAATATACGCAAAACCGTTGTCGAGAACACTTTGCGCACATGCAAGCATCCGAACTGTTAGATGACGCAACTCATGTGGTTTTATCCACGCGTTGGGAGTCTTTGTCGTTCGGCTATTTGCCTGTCTTTATCGAGTACCTGAAGTCACGCGATAATCAGGTGATTGCTATGGGGCGAACAGGCGAATTCAAGAACGTACCTTCAATCGTGCTCCAGCAGGGATTGGGAACAGCTACCACCACATCGTTAGCCTTGGAACGTGACACCGATATCGATGTGTTGAATGACGAGCTCGAAGCATTGAGCCGCAAGCTTGGAATTGCGTACGTGGATAAACTTCCTTACCTGTGCAATGAGCAGCTCAGCGCTTGCGATGTCGTTGATGCTAATGGCAAGATTCTCTACACCGATTACGGTCACTGGAGTATGGAAGGTGCCGTCCTCTTTGGACAGCGTATCTGGAGTGATCCTGAATTCGTCGCATTGTTCGCAAGCGTCGATGATAACAATAGCTAGGATTTCGTGTGGGTCAGTGCTATCTGAGCGCCTCCAACGGAGCATCCTTACAAACCCTATCAAGCATGCGTGCGCCATGTTGGACAGCAGCTCAAAAATTTCCAAGCCTACTTACATTTAACTGAAGTAGTGCGCTGAGTTTCGATGGCATAGGCGCTCAAGCATCCGCCCCAGACACAACCTCGATCTGTGGGCATCACTGTGACTGGGCTCTTGGCAGGATGGCTAGACCAATGGCCAAAAATGATTCGCGTTTCTAGTGGTTTGCGATCACGCAGGGCATACCAGGGCCGCAAGTGTTTTGGTGCGTACCCCGGGTGACCATTGAATTCGAAGTCGAGTGCTCCATCGAGATGACAGTAGCGCATCCGTGTAAATACGTTGACAGCAAACCGATTGCGTTTGTGCTTTTTCAGTTGCTTGCTCCAATAAACAGGTGTATTGCCATACATATTGACGAAAAAGGAGTCAGGGTCAGAGGTAAGTGCTTTATGTAATTTTTCGGCAAGTCGCGTGGCACGTTTCAAAGACCAGTGCGGATGTATACCCGCATGCACCAAGGTGTGTTTGAGTGTGAGGTCGGTATGGAGCAGCGGACGAGCTGCTAGCCAGCCCAACAATTCATCTCGATCTGGGGCAGTCAAAATCCGTTTGAGTGTATCTTTGGACGATTGCTCCCGATGACCCGCAGCGACTGCTAAGAGATGGAGGTCGTGATTGCCCAACACAGTGATGGCAGCATCGCCAAGAGACTTTACATAACGCAGCGTGTGAAGAGACTTTGGCCCACGATTGACCAGATCACCCACAAACCAGAGTTTGTCATTGGCAGGTTCGAATTGCAGTTTGTCGAGCAATCGCTCAAGCGGGGAGAGGCATCCATGCAAATCACCAACAACGTAAGTAGTCATAAAAGTACAGGTATGGAATGGACTACGGTATGAACTAGTGGAGGGTGCGTGGCGCAGACAAGAGAAAGTCTGCGATGGGTGCCTTGAATTCGTCGCCACCATCTGTGATCAGAAGATAGCTGCCGCCC
The DNA here is from genome assembly GCA_023301725.1 of Granulosicoccus sp. Taxonomy (GTDB): domain Bacteria; phylum Pseudomonadota; class Gammaproteobacteria; order Granulosicoccales; family Granulosicoccaceae; genus Granulosicoccus. The sequence goes on from JALZUD010000133.1 coordinate 11,228, forward strand.
ATCGTGCCCATTGAGGTCTCTAGCATGGTGCCACTAGTGTACTGGAAGCCCTCGCCAGGTTTGAGATGAGGTTGCTCTCCAACCACTCCGTCGCCCTGTACTTCTTGAACACGACCGTTTGCGTCCCTGATTACCCAGTGGCGCGTTAGCAGGCGCGCAGGCGTCTGCCCCATATTGCGTATGGTAACGGTGTAGCTGAATACGAAACGGTTACGAGCTGGATCGGATTCAGACTCGACGTACAGCGTCTCAACACTGACATCGATGTTGCAGTCGGTCGCATCTGTCACGGTATTTACGTTCATATCGCAGGTGTCGGGCAGGTAAGTGCGCGTAAGTGCATCCTCATTCTGAGGCGTATCGTTGCCATAATATCACTGCTTGCGCCCAGCATGAAGCCCTCAAGCATTTTCGAGTTTGGATGCAAGACGCATGAAGGCATCCAGCTCCAGTGTTTCTGCACGAGCTTGCGGGTCGATGTCGAGCTGCCGCAATGCAGTTTCGTCCAGATGAGCTTTGAAATTGTTTCTGAGTGTTTTACGTTTGTTGGCAAATGCCAAACGAGTAGTCTGTTGCAAAGATGACAGTGTATCGACCGATAAAGCATCGCTACGCGTTCGCAAACGTACCACTGTTGACTCTATTTTTGGCATAGGGTCGAACGCTTCTGCTGGTACATTAAACAGGGGGGTGACATCAAAGACGCTCTGCATCAGCACGCTTAATCGACCATAGGCGCGCGATTTGGTTTTGGCGTGCAAGCGATCGACAACCTCCTTTTGCAACATGACGTGAATATCTTGCACAAAGGGATGCACAGTGAGTAACTCAAGCAATAAGGGTGTACCGATGTTGTAGGGCAGGTTGCCCACAATACGCAGCCGCCGGGTGTCATCCATAGTCTGCAACATGGCATGCCAATCGACGTTAAGTACATCGCCTTCATGGATATTCAGGCCGGCAAGGTTCAGGGCTCTTAGTCGGTCTATCAGGTCGCGATCTATCTCGACTACTGTGAGTTGTGGTAGTTGCTCAAGCAATGGCAACGTTAATGCGGCTAAGCCTGGACCCACCTCGACAACCTGATCATCAGGTAGTAGTTTCATAGCGGCTACCATGCGCGAAACAACGGACTCATCTTGCAGAAAATTTTGTCCGAAACGTTTGCGAGCGCGATGTTTCACGAGGCTACTCTTTTAGGAACTGCTTGCGAGCTTGTTAGCGTATGCGCCAATTGCAGTGCGGCTGCAAGACTACCTTGTTCAATGTTGCCTGTTCCAGCTTTGTCTAGTGCTGTGCCGTGATCTACCGATGTGCGGATCAGCGGCAGGCCCAGTGTGACATTGATGCCTTGTCCGAAGCCTGCGTACTTGAGCACCGGCAGTCCCTGATCGTGAAACATGGCTAATACGGCATCAGCATTTTTCAGGTGATACGGCGTGAACAGAGTATCTGCAGGCAAGGGTCCTTCGAGCGTCATACCACTCGCACGCAAGCGTTCGAGTACGGGTTCTATAATGTCGATCTCTTCGCGGCCCATATGGCCACTTTCGCCTGCATGAGGATTAAGTCCGGCAACCAGTATATGTGGCTCTTCGATGCCGAAGCGCGTCACAAGCTCACCATGAAGTATGTTCAATACCTTTTCAAGCGTCTCAGGTGTTATTGCGCTGGGCACCTCTTTGAGAGGTAGATGCGTGGTTGCCAGTGCTACACGTAATGGACCGGCTGGTGTGTCCGTCGCCAGCATCATGACTGGCTCGCAGCCAGTGCGTTGTGCCAGGTATTCTGTATGGCCAGTAAACGCTATGCCAGCGTTGTTAATGATTCCCTTGTGAATAGGCGCTGTGACCATAGCTGAAAACATACCGCTCAAGCAGCCATCTACTGCGACATCGAGAGTTTCTAATACATAGGCCGCGTTGTCGGTATTGAGTTCTCCACAGATGCAAGGCGCGCGAAGGGGTACGGAATATACCGTTAGCGTGCCCGCTTCCTGTGAGACGTGAGTGTTGTTGATTCCATCAAAATTTCTTAATGTTAGTGGCAGTTGCAGCGCTTTTGCTCTTGCGAGAAGCAGTGCAGGGTCGGCAACAGCAACAACATGACTTGTACGGTTGTGCTGTGCAAGCATGACGCATAGGTCAGGTCCGATCCCTGCAGGTTCACCGGGAGTGAGCGCAATAGCAACCGATTGTTGAATGCAGTTCAACTGCGCACTTCCACAAATGATTCATCACGTAGTTGGCGTGACCAGGTTTGAATTTCCTGCTCGAGCTTACGTTGCCTTAAGGCATTGTTGGCTTCATCGCGTAGTGCTTGTTCATTGATGGTCCGATCGCGTGTGTCGATAACTTCCAGTAGGTGCCAGCCGAACTGTGTGCGAAAAGGTTGGCTGATGGTATTTGGCTCCAGTGTTTTTGCTGTTTGTTCTAGAAGAGGGGGCATTTGATCCTCGGTAAACCAGGGCAATTCACCGCCGTTGTCGGCGCTGTTCGGGTCTTGGCTGAGTTCTTTCGCAACGTCACCAAAAGCCCGGCCGTTTATTATTTCTGCACGGGCGTTATCCAGAGTTTGTTGTACCTGCGCGTCGTTGCCAGAAATAAAAATATGCCGCGCAAGCGTTTCCTGCCTTGATGTTGGATCGTTGCTCTGAAGGTCCGCCAGCTGCACAATATGCAAGCCGTTGTTCGAGCGCAATGGGCCAGCGATCTCATTGAGTTCCATGTCACGGGCTTCTGTTGCGAGAAACTCTGGAAGCTCCTGTAGATTGCGCCATCCCAAGTCGCCCCCTTGAAGGGCTCTGCCGCCATCTGAGCTGCTGGCAGCTACTTGAGCGAAGTCTTCTCCAGCGTTCAACAGCTCTAGAACAGTTTGCGCTCTGGCGGTTGCTGCTGCTAATTGTTCACCATCGGCTCCGGGGGGAACAGCTATCAGTATGTGTCCTAAGCGGTATTGCTTATTCTCGGCGCTATCGCTTTTTAAAGAGTCAACAAAATCATCGATTTCTTGTTGCGATACACGTATGCGGTTCTGCACATCACGTTCAATTAGCCGCTGCAGCAGCAATTCTTGTTCGATATTGGCGCGAAACATGTCGAAGTTAAAGCCTTGCTGGCGGAGGGTTTCGCGAAAGCGCAGCGCATCCATATTATTGTTGCTAGCGATTTGCTCCAAAGCTCTGTTAACACTGCCAGGATCTACGGAGACTCCAATGGTTCTTGCATGTTGCCGCAGCACTTCGCGATCAATCAGTTGATCTAGAAGGCGTTCAGCAATGATATTTTCGGGGGGCAGATTTTGTGAGTCGGCAGCGCTTTGTTGTTTGAAGAACTCTATGGCTGCACGCAGTTCGCTGTCAAGCACAACGCCATCGTTTACGACTGCAAGAATTTTGTCCAGCTCAACGTCTTGTGCAAAAGCCTTACTTTGCATGCTAATCAGTACAACAACGGCAAGAATAATTGCTGATGTAAAAATTTTGCTAGTGCGCGCCATGCGGCTAATGGCGTTTTGAATTATCTTGTTTATCATTCAATGTTGTCTCTGTAACCCGTTACTGAACTTTCCAGCAATGAACCGTAATTTTGACCTAATGGTGCAAGCCCTTTAAGTACCAATTGAATCGTGGCGCTTGTATCGTGGCCAAGGCCGTCATCGGCAATATAGCGCCTTGCGGCAAAGCGTACGGCCCAACAACAACTGTCGTACTCAACGCCTATTAATGTTTCGATGCTACTGTCTGAATTTAATTCGTAGTTCCATCTTCCAGCCAAACGCCAGTGATCAGATACTTTCCAGACTGTCGACAAATCGATTTGTTCAGTTCTTTGTTGCAGTCCATCCCTTCTTACTACTCGATGTGCCACGTTAGCAATATGCTTAGGGCTTGGCTGATAGCTGAGTGACAGTGAGCTTCTGACGGTAATGTCGTCGACCGGATCCCATTGAATACGACCTTTACCTACCCAGTTCTTAACTAGATTTGTTGAGAACTCTCCCACAAAATCTGATGTGCTGGATGTGCCAACCTCGTCATCGTTTGACAAGGTAACGCGGCGATTTTCAAAGTAGAATATTTGGCCAATACTGGAGCTAAACAATTCTCGACCGTCTTCACCATCAATAGTGCGTGTGGTCAGTGCTACCGAGAGCTGATCAGCATCTGCCACACGATCTGCACCTGAAAAGCGATTGTTTCGAAACAGTTGGCTGATATTAAAGTCGAACGCTGCTGAATCGAACACGGGGATACTGCTCTGATCTTCAAACGGCACGCGTAAATAGAAAATCCGTGGCTCTAGTGTTTGTATTGATCCGCGATCATCGATTAATCGATCAAAAAACAGACCGCTATCGACGCTAAACGAGTTGAGGTTACGACTGCTGGAGCTGCGAAATTCTTCTTCCGAGTTGCTCAGAGAGTAATAAGTGAATCGGTAACTGGCGCTGGGCTTAAAAAACCAGGCATCTCTGACTATGGGCAATGTGATAGTGGGGCTTGCATCAATTCTGACACCGGAGACCTCATCGTCCTTGTCGAAATAGACAAATTCACTATTGAAATTAGTTCGCACGCCCAGCGGCAAGGGGCCAGAGGAGGTTTCAAAGGTAACTTGAGGCAACCTGCGATGTGGACGATCTTCAGGCGCAATGGTGTCATCCACTGTTTGAAAATTTTGAACACGTGCCACCGCTATGGTTCGATCCTGTTCGAAAACTAGATCTGCGCGTTGTTCAAGATGGGTGATACTTGCCAATTGCAGTGAATCTCCCAAGTCTTCGAGGTATTCATCATCTGAGACGCGGCTTGCCTCAATACTCGACGATACCTGTTCGTTGAACCGACCTTGATGATTGATCTGCGTGAAACTTCGTGCCTTGTCATCGAGAACCTGATCTTTCAGGAATTCGTGATTGATCTCCCAGTCACCTTGCTGATTCTTGTAGCGCAAGTCAGTTTGCAACTGGAGGCCACGACGAGTCATAAAACGGGGAGTGAAGGTAGCATCCGCATTGGGCCTGATGTTCCAGTACCAAGGGATGAGTAGTTCCAGCCCCGTGTTATCGGCACTCGCTAAAGTGGGGGCCAGAAACCCCGTCTTGCGCTTGTCGCTAATGGGAAAACTGAATATGGGCAGGGCAAGAATAGGGATACCCTTAAAAACAAGCTTTATGTTGCGTGCTGTTCCGTAACCTTCATTCGGGAACAGTTTCAGCGAATCTGCCTTGACGAACCAGCTGCGATCACCCGCTGGACAAGTTGAATAAGTGGCATCAGTGAGACTAAAGTCGCCATTGGGTAGGCCTTCCATGGCAGAGGCCGTACCGGTAGCCCGGTCGCCGTTCAGATCGAGCTGATAGTCGCTCTCGCCGGTCGAGAACACATCGTCGTCGATATCGAAAAAAGCGTCGTTGCTCTCAAGCTGCACGCCTGCGCCGATGAAGCTCAAAGCCCCTTCGACAGACAATTCGCCGGTTTCTGGATTATATTGGGCGTTTTGCGCCGTCAGTTTTCGGCCTTGGTACTCAATGATTGTGTCACCTTCGAGGATGACTTGACCGTCGACGTTACTGAATCGATCGGCTTCCGCACGCACCTTATCGTCTGGTTTGCTGGCAAAATCTTCAGGGTTGTACGTGAAGCTCGGCGCTGGGCACAAGTCTGCTAGAGCGACTGGGCTGGCACTGATGAGACACAATCCTACCGTTGCGTTGAAAAGCTTGCGCCCGATGTCGAAATTCCAGCCGTATGAGTTGACTGAGCTATGATAGTCCGCTTTGCCTTTGGCCTCAACGCAAAACATAGGGAAATTTCATAATGACCGGTAAGCGTGCACCTGTGCGGATACATGAAAGTTGGAAACCACGCCTAGATGCCGAGTTCCAAAAAGAGTACATGCAGGAACTTAAGGCCTATTTGGCGCACCGAAAATCAAAATCTGCTCAGGTATTCCCGCATTCGAGCCAGTGGTTCAACGCTTTTTCATTGACACCATTTGACGAAGTAAAAGTGGTGATTCTCGGGCAGGACCCTTATCACGGGCCGGGTCAGGCACACGGTTTGAGCTTTTCAGTGCCCTCGGGGGTGGCTGTGCCCCCGTCGTTACTGAATATTTTCAAGGAAATTGACAGTGACAGTGACCTGGGGCCGGCTGATCAGCCTTTGGCTGTGCGGCGGCAAGGATGCCTTGAATCTTGGGCAACTCAAGGTGTTTTCTTATTAAACAGCGTTCTGACGGTGGAAAAAGGGCAGGCGGCATCGCACCAAGGCCGTGGATGGGAAAGCTTCACTGACAGCGTTATCAAACACTTGAATGATGAGCGTGAAAACGTGGTTTTCCTGTTATGGGGGAGTTACGCGCAGAAAAAGGGGCAACTCATTGACGAAAGCCGGCATCTGGTGTGTCGCGCACCACATCCTTCACCCTTATCGGCACACCGTGGTTTCATGGGTTGCCAACATTTTTCCAAAGCGAACGACTGGCTACGCTCTCACGATCAACAACCGATAGACTGGTGGATGGTTAAGTGACAGCATGGCTAAAAGGTGACCTTGCACTCTGGTCGATTGCTCGCTTGAAATCGGTAGTAACGTCCTGATTGATAGGCTGGCTGCCGGTGCATAGTGCGGAACGTATCAGTCGGTGAGTATTCTACTGGCATCGTGAATAATCCGGTCTAGACTCCTCTGCTATGACTATGCAATCCGTTAGTACCAAGCCTCTATTGCGCACCATCGCTTCGCTGATTACAGCCAGTGGTTTTGTCCTTACCAGTGCCTTCAGTTCGAGTTTGGCCGATGAGAACTCCGAGCGTTTTTTGCAGCGTGAGAGTGTGCGTAGTTTCATCACTAGCTTCAGCAACGAGCACGGTATCGATGCCAATCGCTTGTCGGGCATGTTTGTTCGATTGGCCAGCCAGCAAAGTATTCTCGACGCGATCTCACGGCCCGCTGAGCGCACCTTGACGTGGCGCGAATACCGCCCCATTTTTCTCACCCCAAAGCGCACTGAAGACGGTAAAGCTTTCCTTGAGAAACACAGCGAGATACTCAAACGGGCAGAGGCCGAATTTGGCGTGCCCGCGACGGTAATCACCGCCATAATCGGTGTTGAAACCTCTTATGGCCGGATAACAGGCTCTTACAAAGTGCTTGAAGCTCTGGCAACTCTCGCCTTCGACTACCCACCTAGAGCGGAATTTTTTAGCGCTGAGATGGAAGAATTTATTCTGCTGAGCGAGTTGGAGGGTTGGGATACCGTAAACGTCAAGGGCAGCTATGCAGGTGCCATGGGAATGCCGCAATTTATTGCCTCAAGCTACCGTGAGTACGCCATCGACTTTGACAACGATGGTAAGCGTGATTTGTTCGATAGCCACGCCGATATTATTGGCTCGGTGGCGAACTACCTAGCTCGACACGGCTGGGTAAAATCGGCACCTATTGCTGAACGTTGGCAACTGCCAGATACAATAGTGAATGATGAAGTCCGTGATCTTGTGCGCACCAATCTTCGACCGGTGGTTAACGCGGATACTGTCAGAGCATTGGGCTTTGACACGCCAGCACTGGCGCAAGCCGCAGCGGCCAATAAGCTGCTGAGTGTCATGACAATGCAGGGTGATGATGCGGAGGAAGTCTGGGTGGGGTACCGCAATTTTTACGCGATAACGCGCTATAACCACAGTCGTTTGTACGCAATGGCTGTGTTTCAGCTTGCCGAATCTATTCGAGATGCCTCATGATTTCTAGCAGATTCATCAAACAGCTTACCTGTACCTCCGCCGTGTGCATCGCAACGCTTGTCAGCGGCTGCACCACCGTGCAAGCAGAACCTGTCTGGAAGCAAGCTGTAGCTGGTGATGGTCCGGGTAATCCGGGTCTTTTGGTTAACGAGCCATTAGTGGTTACCAATTTGCCTAAATCCAGATCCGGAAACCGGCCTGAGTACGAGGTATTTGGTGTGCGGTATGCCGTTCTTGATAGCGCTCGTCACTTTCGTGAACAAGGGGTCGCAAGCTGGTATGGCTCAAAGTTTCACGGCAACGCCACTGCCAGTGGCGAGATCTACGATATGCACCAACTGACCGCGGCGCACAAACACCTACCACTGCCCACGTTTGTGCGAGTCACTCGTCAGGACAATGGAGCATCAATCGTGGTCAAAGTGAACGATCGTGGTCCGTTCGTTGGTGACAGAATTATCGATTTGTCGTACGCAGCGGCCTCAGCGCTAGACATGATCGGTAGCGGCAAGGCAGTCGTTACCATCGAGGCCATCAGTGATCACGAAGTGGTTGATCAGGAATTGGGCGACCACGACGTTGAGGCGCAGGCAAGTAATGTGGCTTACAAGGAGTCATCTATCGAAGTTGCAGACGCCGTGGAAGTCGAAGAAGTCGAGGAAATTGCAGGCTTTGCGGAACAAGTCGACCCTGTCGAAGAAATTCGCCTCGCTTCAGTGGATGCCAATTACTACGTACAAGTGGGAGCATTCTCTAAACAGGGAAATGCCCGCAGTTTGATGGAACAGGTTCTGGCGCGTACCCAGCTCCCGTCTCGCCTCGATTTTCAACCGCAGAGCCAGCTCTTTCAAGTAAGGGTGGGGCCTTTTTATGACGATTCAGTGGCAGAAGACGCTTTGCAATTGCTTAACGCCCAAGGTTTTGAAGGCTACCGCGCCCCCCGATCTGCCGGCTCCTGATTCGCAGGTATTATTACTCTACCTGAGGCTTTCGCCTGTAAGCGAGCCTCTTAAAATGCCTTACAATAAGGTTGTTCGGCGAATAGTCAGTACCTATCCACTTTCCTAGTCAGGCTGTAGTTCTATGCACTCTCCGATTCCATCGTTGCCCCGTTTTTCGTTATTCCTGAATTGGCAGTCTCGAGGGCGGATTGCCTTAACCGCAACGTTGTGCCTGACTATTGCTCTGTGTGCTCAATCACTGCAAAGCGCACCCTTGCCAGCAGCGCCTCAATTGTCGGCTGATAGTTACCTTCTGTTTGATCACACCAGTGGCAAAGTAATAGCAGCACATGAGCCCGACAAGCGAATTGAGCCTGCTAGCCTGACAAAAATGATGACCGCCTACATTGTGTCAGAGGAGTTGGCGCGCGGTAGCATTACTCTGGACGAACCCGTGTTGATCTCGGCGGCAGCCCAAGCAATGGAAGGCTCTCGTATGTTCATCGAAGCCGACAAACTTGTACCTGTTGGCGATCTGTTGCAAGGTTTGATTATTCAGTCTGGTAACGATGCAAGCGTGGCTTTGGCGGAGCATGTTGCGGCCAGTGAGGCAGGCTTTGTCGACATGATGAATGCCACCGCTGCACAGCTAGGAATGAATTCAACCCGATTCGCTAACTCGTCTGGATTGCCGCATCCGGATCACTACACCACCGCTAATGATCTGGGTAAGATCGCAAGTGCCATCATTAGCGAGCACCCCCAAACGTACAAGTTATATTCGCAGCGTGAGTTTACGTTCAACGAGATCACCCAGAAAAACCGCAACACTCTCTTGTGGAGAGACGAATCGGTAGACGGTATGAAAACCGGACACACTGAAGCCGCAGGCTATTGCCTGGTAGCTTCGGCGGTGCGTGATGGTATGCGCCTAGTGAGTATTGTGTTGGGTGCGGGTAGTGACAAAACTCGTATTGCTGAAAGTCAGCGTCTTCTTAATTACGGTTTCCGCTTTTTTAGCACCCGCAAGGTACTTGCTGCCGGAGAAGAGCTCAGCCAGACGCGCATTTGGATGGGCGTGCAGGATCAGTTGGCGTTGGGTGTTGCTGAGGATGTATTTTTGACTTTGCCTCGCGATGCGTTTGATACCTTAAGCTCTGAACTTGAGGTGAACGATTATGTGCGTGCACCGTTGCGGCTTGGGCAACCACTTGGCAGGTCAGTTTTGAAGCTTGATGATCAGATTATTAGCGATGTCCCTTTGCTAGCTCTGCAAAATGTAGAGCAAGCTGGCGTGTTCAAGCGTATGAGCCACTCTATTCAACGATGGTTTCAGTAGTGCTATGACTGATGAAACCTTAATAGAGTTTCCATCGGATATTGCCGTTAAGGCAATGGGTTTGCACACAGACGATTTTGAGCAATTAATTTCTGATCTTGTCGCACCGCATATCGTGGATCAACAAGCCACAGTGACGACGCTACCTAGCAAAGGTGGTAAGTACCTATCGGTAAGCGTGCGCTTTACAGCAACCAGCCTAGAACAATTGCATGCGGTGTACGGCGCCCTGAAAGATGAGGCAAGAGTGTTGTATACGCTGTGATTACGAACCACTTGGGGCGTACGCAATACCTAGATACTTGGCAAGCCATGCGCGATTTCACCGATACACGCTCTGAACATACGGATGATGAGCTTTGGGTTTGTGAACACGACCCGGTGTATACCTTGGGGCAGTCTGGCAAGCGTGAACATGTACTCAACAGTGCCGATGTACCTGTAGTTCAAAGCGACAGAGGTGGTCAGGTGACCTATCACGGGCCGGGGCAAATTCTTGTCTACACATTGATCAACTTGCGACGTGCTGGCTTTGGCATCAGAGAAATGGTAACCCGGCTGGAAAACAGTGCGATTGCATTATTGGCAGAGCAGGGCTGTGAGGCCCACAGTCGTCGAGACGCGCCTGGCGTGTATGTCGAGCAAGCCAAAGTAGCTGCCCTGGGCTTACGGGTTCGTAAGGGCTGCTCATACCATGGGATTGCACTGAATATCGATCCTGATCTCGCGCCATTCTTAGGGATTAATCCTTGTGGTTTTGAGGGCTTAGCGGTCACCTCAGTAAAAGAACTCAACATACCGGTGAACATGGATCAGATGACGGCCAGATTTGCACAACTTGTTGAGCTGCATCTGAGCGCGTAGGGTTCTGCAGGCAAGGCTCTGCGATTGTTGTCACAAAATGGCCCAGTTTTACTGTTCTGATAGTCAGAAGCGTTGAGTAAGTCGCTTAGTATCGTTCTCTGTGTCGATAAGGTTAGCTTCTGACTGTCCTTATGGGAAGACGTGAAGATGAAAGAGGCACTATTTCAAGATTCTGAGCAAGAAGCGCAAATAGCGGGTCTTCTACGAGCAAATGTGTTCACGTACGCACGACTTGCGTGGGGCATGAATTTTCTGTTGCTGCTGGTCGGCTTTTGTGCGCTTCAGAGCCTGTCATTGAATGTGCCCTTGTCCACTTGGGCAGCTATTGGTATTGCGGTATTTTTGTTGCGTCTGCCAAGCGTTGTCAAAGCGACACGAGTCAATGCGCCTTCGGTTAATAAACCGATTTATCTGTTTGGATTGTTCCTTTGTGGTGCGGTTTGGGGAGCGTTCGCCTACGTGAACTTGCCAGCACTGCAAGGAACCTCGCAGTTGATAGTGGTAGGTTTGCCAATGCTTGCTTGCATGATATCGCTTATGACTTTGAATGCATGGTTGCCAGCTTTTCACGCATTTACTTGGCCGCTGGCCGCACCATTTCTAGCCACACTTGCACTACACGCTGATGGTGCGTATCAATCGATGCTGCCTGTTGCGGGCTGCTTCTTTGGTTTCTGTATGCTGCTGGCCCACGTTATGAACCGCCAGGCGAGGCAGGTTGCGCTATTGCAAATACAAAACAACGCCTACATGCGCGAGCTCTCACTACAGAACCTACAGTTCAACCGAGCTAGAGTGCAGGCAGAATCGTCACTTGAGGAGTTTCGCCGTTCGCAATTGGGCGCACAAGATGGACCTGTTGCAGCTAACGGCGAAAAGACACAGGGTTTTTCAGCATCCGCAGATGCTCCAGCGGAAGATGAACTCGCTTTTCTGGATAAGACTGTTGTTATCGGTCCTGATGTCGATGATCAGACGCTGCGTATATCAGCTGCTTGATACGTTGATTGATTGGCGACTAGTCCCGCTTTGGCGCTCTCGCCATATGTCCAGCATTTGATAGCGCCAGTAGGTGGCTTGTACTGCCGCTTTTCCTATGCTGCCAAAAGTTGGCGATAGACCAAAGGGTGAAAATAACTTGTAGCGCTCCGTGTGCATGCCATCAGTTTGCTTAC
>JALZUD010000134.1 GCA_023301725.1 Granulosicoccus sp.
CCTTCTTCCAGTGTTGCCACGCGGCTTTGACTTTCTCGGCAGGAGCCGTGCCTGCAATTCTGTCAAGAAGCAAGCGTTGCTCTCGTGTTTTACCGAGCGTTTGATGGGCATGTTGTCCGTGAATAGCAACAAGCTGGTTTCCCAGTTCGGCAAGGCACTGCACCGATACTGGAATATCATTAACGCTGGCTCGTGATTTACCCGCACTGGTTAAGGTTCTGCGAACAATACATTCGTGGTCTACATCGAGTTCGTTGTCTTTTAACCAGGCATGCACATCGGGCAACGTACCAAGATCAAAAGTGGCTGTAATGTCAGCGCGTTTTTCACCTTGCTGAACACTATCGCTACTGGCCCGTGCGCCAAGTACCAAGCCAAGTGCATCAAGCAGTATGGATTTGCCCGCACCCGTTTCGCCTGTAAGTGCTGTCATACCAGCATCCAGTTCTATCTCGGATGTGTCAATGATGGCAAAGTGGCGAATGTACAGGTGCGTTAGCATGAAGGTGTCGTCCTTGTATTGTAGTTAGCCCCAGCCAAGCTTTTCACGAAGTATTCTGTGATAGTCATAGCTCTCACGATGGAGCAAACGGATCTTTTTATCTCTACAGAAAATATTGACCATATCACCCAGCATGGCATCCATATACACCTGCCCATCGCATACCACCTGCGCCTGCCTTACGTCATCATCCCAGAGGTGAATTTTGATGCAAGAATTGCCATCTACCAGCAATGGACGACTGTTTAAGGTGTGCGGACACAAAGGGTTAAGGATAAGTGTATCTATAGTGGGCGCAACGATGGGCCCGCCATTAGAAAGCGAGTAGGCGGTGCTGCCAGAGGGTGTAGATATTATGAGGCCATCTGCCCGCTGGTGAGCGACCAAGGCATCATCAATGAGGATGTCGTAATCCATTATCTGTAAGCGTTCGTGGACGCGGATTACCGTGTCGTTCAACGCATAGGATTTGGCAATACACTCACCATCGCGAAGTATTCGCGTTTCCAGTATGGAGCGATACTCTTCAACATAGTCGCCATCGAGGATACTGCTAAGGCCTGCCATATTATCGTCAGAGGGTACATCCACTAGAAACCCCAGTCTGCCGCGATTAATCCCAATCAATGGCACATCGTGGTCGGCTAGCGCTCTGGCGGAACTCAGTAATGTTCCGTCACCACCAATAACAATAACCAGGTCGCAGTTCTCCGCGATGTGTTCGAAGGCGACTGTCTCGGCACCGTTTGCAATGCTCTGAGCGCTTTTCTCGAATACAAAATCGATCTGGCGCTCTTGCAGGCAAGCAATAACTTCGTTGAATGTGTTGGCCACGTTCTCGTCGTCGGGTCTGACGACGAGACCAACCCGTGAAAAATTTGTCATCCCACTAAAGTATCACGAGCTAAACAGGGTTGCCATGGGTACAGGTCTCAACACTGTTTATTTTGTGGGTGCTGTAGCTCGACCATGCGATATAAATGGTCCAGCGCTTCGCGAGCTGTGACGTTATCTAACTCTAGGTCATTGAGATACGTGCCCAGTACATCTGGCTGGGCAAATAGGTCAAGTTGTGGCTCTGAAAGGCTGGCTTGGACTGGCACAGGTGCGAGTTTTGTGTCGTTTTTTTCTACCGATATGGGTTCGATTTTCTCTAGCTGCGCCAGTTTTTCCTGAGCATAATGGAGGGCCGAATCTGGCACTCCAGCAAGCTTTGCCACCTGAAGGCCGTAGCTTTTGTCAGTAGACCCAGATTGAATTCGGTGCATAAATACAATCTTGCCTTCGTGTTCAACCGCCTCCAGATGAACGTTAACGACACCACGAAGGCTCTCTGCCATGGCGGTGAGTTCGAAATAGTGAGTAGCGAACAAGCACAAGGCCCGATTGTTCTGAGCAAGGTGCATTGCACAGGCCCATGCCAGTGACAATCCGTCATAAGTGCTTGTCCCGCGCCCCACCTCGTCCATGAGCACCAGAGAGTGTTCCGTGGCATTGCGCAAAATGTGCGCAGCCTCTGTCATTTCGACCATAAAAGTAGACTGACCTCGAGCCAGATCATCGGATGCGCCAATCCGGGTAAAAATCCGATCAATGGGCCCAATAGTGGCGGCGCTTGCAGGCACATGACTGCCCGTGTGTGCCAGTAATGCAATCAAGGCCGTTTGCCGCATGAAGGTGGATTTACCCCCCATGTTAGGTCCCGTTATCAGGAGCATGCGCTGTGCATCGTCTAGATGAATGGGGTTAGCTACGAATGGCTCATCGATAAGAGCTTCAACCACCGGGTGACGGCCAGCTTCAATGGCGATGCCCGTTTCAGAGACAAGCGTGGGTTGGCACCAGTCCTTTTCGTCAGCGATAATGGCAAAGCTGTTTAAGACGTCAAGCTCTGCAAGTGATTGGGCGATTTCGCGCAATATGGGTAGCTCAGGCTGGAGTTGGTCCAGCAAGTCTTTGTAGAGTTCTCGCTCCCGGGCCAGCGACTTTTCTTTCGCGCTCAGTACTTTGTCTTCGTGCTCTTTGAGTTCTGGCGTTATGTACCGCTCTGTCGTTTTAAGGGTTTGTCTGCGAATGTAGTGAGCGGGCGGCGCCTGTTGGCGGTTAGTTTCGATATAGAAACCATGTACCCGGTTGTAGCCAACTTTTAATGAGGTGATACCTGTCGACTCTCGTTCGCGTGCTTCAAGCTTTCTGAGGAAGTCATCGGCATTGCCGCTCAATGCACGAAGCTCGTCCAGGTTTTCGTCAAAGCCGTCAGCAATCACACCACCGTCTCGAAGCACAACGGGTGGGTTTTCCCGAATGGCACTTTTCAGAAGGGGGAGGCATTGCAGTTCTTGTTTGATTGACTCAATACAATGATGCAAAGCTGATGTCCCATTTGACTCTTCGTAGCTAGTGTTGCCGCTCGAACTGCCGTCAGAGATGCCGCTAGAACTGCCGTTAGCGTGGGCAATGGATGCGCCTTGCGCGGCTTCAAGTTGTTCTGCCAGCTGTGGTAATTGCTGCAGGCTAAGGGTTAGACGCTCCAACTCACGTGGCTGAACACTACCCAATAAAATTCTAGTAGTGATGCGTTCCACATCGTGAATGCCCCCAAGTGTCACAGCGACATCATGGCAGTGTTGATGCTCCAAAAGCTGCGCAACACGCGCTTGACGATCGCGAATCTGGTCTTGATCACGCAGTGGCTGTTGTAACCAGGCACGCAGTTTTCTGGTGCCCATGGGGTTAGCCGTTTTGTCTATCACGCTGAATAGCGTGTGACTGACATCACCGTGCTGATTTTCAATGAGCTCGAGGTGCCGCCTAGTGCCTGGATCGAGCACAACGGTATCTGCAGCGTTTTCGCGACGCATGCTGCTCACCTGACGCACCTCATTGTGCTGAGTTTCGCGGGCATAGCCTAACGCAACTGCGGCAGCACTTATCATTAAAGGCTGATCGTCACAGTCAAAAGCCTCCAGATTTTTTACCCCGAAGTGTTCCAGCAATAACTGGCGTGTGGCATCGACATCAAACAACCAAGGAGCTCGTGATCGGCGTGTGTACTGACCGAACTCGGCATTGAGCATGCTGTTTTCTGCCAGCAAGAGTTCAGCTGGATTCAAACGTGCAATTTCGGCCCGCAAACTCGCCATGTCATCAACCCTCATGGCAATCAGATCGCCGGCTGAAACATCGAGTGAAGCAATAGCAAAATCATTTTTACCTTCACTGATGCACACTAACAAAGCGACATCCCTTGCGCCCAGCAAGCTCTCCTCGGTTAGCGTGCCTGGTGTGATAACACGCACAACCTCGCGTGTAACAGGCCCCTTGTTAGTCACTGCACCCGTTTGCTCGCAAACAGCCACCGATAATCCTTGTCTGACGAGACGGCCTAGATAATTATCTGCGGCGTGATAGGGGATGCCAGCCATGGGTATCGGCTCACCGCCGCTTTTGCCTCGTGCGGTTAGCGTGATATCCAGAATATCGGCAGCTCGACGAGCATCATCAAAAAACAGCTCGTAGAAATCGCCCATGCGATAAAACAGCAAAGATTCTGGATGCTGTGCTTTGATGCCAAGATACTGCTGCATCATGGGTGTGTGCGCTGAGGTGCTCATGGTGCATAGTGTACTCAAACAACTATGGATCAGGAGTCAATGTGACTGAACATCTCGAGACACTGTCTAACAACATTGTCAGACTCGCCACACAGTTAGGCGCTATCTGTGCGCGCAGCAGCGTGCAAATATGCACTGCTGAATCCTGTACTGGCGGACTGGTTGCAGGTGCCATTACAGAGGTGGCCGGCAGTTCTTCCTGGTTCAGCACCGGAGCGGTCACCTATTCCAACGCGGCAAAGCAACAATTGCTTGGGGTTGCCCCGTCTGTTTTTGATCAGCATGGTGCAGTCAGTGAAGCATGTGTCGTGGCTATGGCGGAAGGCGCGCTATCAAGATTCGGCACTGATATTGCCTTATCGGTCAGTGGCATTGCGGGTCCGGGTGGAGCCACTCCTGGTAAGCCTGTGGGCACGGTCTGGATGGCTTGGGCAGTAAATTACTCAGGTGCGTTGATGCCAGAGCAAGCAGACAGACATTCTTGCAATAAAACGACAGTGGTAGCGAGGCAATTTCACTTCGAGGGTGGGCGCGCTCACGTGCGGGCTCAAGCGGTAGAGCAGATCTTGCGTGGTACTATTCAGCAACTAGAACAAACAGGTCTTGGAATACTATGACTGCTCGGTTTTTCTCCTTATCCTTCATAATGAACACAGGCGGTGTGGTGTCTAGCCGTCCAAAATCGGATCGCAACAGATCAGGGCGCGCGCTCGACTTTGCGGCTATAACCCTGATTACTGTGATGAGCGTCGCGGCCACAAGCACAGCCTATGCGCAAGAGAATCCAACGGTTGAGCAGTTACAAAAGCAGCTTGAGGAGCAGCGTATTGCTCTTGAAGAAGCTATTGCAAATAGAGAGTCTACCGCGGCCAAAGCTGAGGAAATCAGACAAGAACTCGCCGAGTCAGACGAGCAACAGCGTGCGGTTGAGGAAGAGTTGACTGAGCTTTGCGAAGAACAGGAAGAATTGAAGGCAGGGACACTGGCAGAATGCCTGAAAAATCTAGACAGCTGATTTTTTTTACAGTAAAAATGCCTATTCTGCCCCCTAACATCCAATCGTTGTGAAATAATCTCCATCAGAGGTATGAGCCATGGATTAGCTCGCCGCGCCTCTCGATTCGGAGATGATTAAATTGGACGACAATAAAAAGAAAGCCCTTGCTGCCGCGCTTGGCCAGATTGAAAAACAGTTCGGTAAAGGCACTATCATGCGTATGGGAGACAATCCCATATCCAGAGACATCGACGTCATCTCCACAGGCAGTCTGGGACTGGACGTCGCTTTAGGCATTGGTGGCCTACCCAAGGGTCGTATCGTAGAAATCTACGGTCCAGAGTCCTCGGGCAAAACAACCATGACATTGCAGGTTATTGCCGAATGTCAAAAGGCAGGCGGCACGGCCGCTTTTGTCGATGCCGAGCACGCTCTCGATCCTGAATACGCCAGAAGACTCGGTGTCGATGTCGACGAATTGCTTATCTCGCAACCAGATACTGGCGACCAAGCCCTGGAAGTCGTTGATATGCTGGTGCGCTCAAGTGCGGTGGATATCATTGTTGTTGATTCGGTAGCAGCACTAACGCCAAAAGCTGAAATCGAAGGCGATATGGGGGACACACACGTGGGCTTGCAGGCACGTCTTATGTCTCAGGCACTGCGAAAACTCACCGGCAACATCAAGCGTACCAACACGCTCGTTATTTTCATCAACCAGATCAGAATGAAAATCGGCGTCATGTTCGGTAGTCCCGAGACAACCACTGGCGGTAACGCGCTAAAATTCTATTGCTCTGTGCGAATGGACATTCGCCGAATCGGTGCCATCAAACGTGGCGATGAAATTGTCGGTAACGAAACACGCGTCAAGGTCATCAAAAACAAGATGGCGCCGCCGTTCCGACAAACTGAATTCGAAATTCTCTACGGGGAGGGCGTCTCACGCGAGGGTGAGCTTATCGATCTTGGCGTGCAAAACGGCCTTGTTGATAAGGCAGGTGCCTGGTACAGCTACAACGGTGACCGCATAGGGCAAGGTAAGGAAAATGTGCGTAAGCATTTTCTTGAAAACCCTGAAATCGCTGATGACATCGACAAGCGACTGCGAGAAATATTGCTAGCAAAGCCTGGTGCTGGCGATGCCGAAGCGGCAGTTAAAGATAAGGCCGACGCGAAAACCGAAGCTGAGGCGTGAGCCTAGGCTCTGGCAAAGGTGCCTCTGCCGGTGTTCCAGCCGGCAGCAAGGTGCCGCCGCTAGAGGTACTTATCCAGCAGGCTTACAACGCTGCTGTTAAATTGCTGGCTTTTCGGGATCACTCGGTTTTCGAACTGAATCGAAAATTGGTAAAGCGTGAACACAGCGCTGAAGCAATAGAGGGCGCGCTAGAAGAGCTTTTAGCGCTTAATTACGTGAACGACGCCCGATACGCTGACACCTACGCCGAACAACGATTGCGCAAGGGCTTTGGCCCACTGTCAGTGATAGCCAAGCTGCGTGAGCGTGGTTTGGAGCCGCACCTTATAGACGCAGCTTTGCGCAGTCAAAAAGCTAATTGGGCCGAGCTTGCGCAAATACAAATTGAAAAGCGCTTCGATGCTGAGGCTATTCTTAGTCGCGAGACTCGGATCGAATCACGCCTTGCGCGCTTTTTGGCCCATCGCGGTTTCTCTGCTTCCGATTCTCTACGGGCTCTTAAAGCCGCACGTAAAGCTATAACGTCCTGAACTCGCTCGGCCACCTTTGATAGTCAAGCACAAGGCTTACTATAGTTAGCGGACACCATGCTAGTGTGTTGGCTGCGTTACACTATCGGTCCAATCGTGGCAACCTGCTTAGCCCCAATGTCTGCTTCAGCACGCATTTCGACCTCATCCATTCGTGACCAGTTTCTTGAGTACTTTCGAGCCGAGGGTCACGAGGTAGTTACATCTGGCTCCCTTGTCCCGGGCAACGATAAAACCTTACTGTTCACCAATGCCGGCATGGTGCAGTTCAAGGATGTCTTCACTGGCGATGATGTGCGCGAGTACACGCGAGCGACAACCTCTCAGCGTTGTGTACGCGCTGGAGGAAAACACAACGATCTGGACAACGTTGGCTATACAGCGCGCCACCACACATTTTTCGAAATGCTGGGTAATTTCAGTTTCGGTGACTATTTCAAGCACGACGCTATTCGTTTTGCGTGGACTTTCCTTACGAAAAATTTGGGTATTCCCGCTGACAAGCTCTGGGTAACCGTTTTCGAAGAGGATGACGAAGCAGAGGCCATCTGGATTAATGACATCGGTGTACCCGCTGAGAGAGTTATCCGCATTGGTGCAAAAGATAATTTCTGGATGATGGGAGATACCGGTCCCTGTGGTCCTTGTTCCGAAATCTTCTTTGATCATGGCGAGGATGTGTGGGGTGGACCACCAGGCTCTCCCGACGAAGATGGTGATCGCTACATCGAGATCTGGAATCTGGTTTTCATGCAATTCGACAGGGCCACCGATGGAACAATGACGCCACTGCCCAAGCCTTGTGTTGATACGGGTATGGGGCTAGAGCGAATTGCAGCTGTTCTGCAACATGTACACAGCAACTATGAAATAGATCTGTTTGAGCGCTTGATCAAAGACACTGCTCTTTTACTTGGTATGCAGGATTTATCTAACCCTTCACTGCGTGTCATTACCGATCATCTGCGTTCTTGCTCATTTTTGATTGTTGATGGTGTTATCCCGAGCAACGAAGGTCGCGGCTATGTGTTGCGCCGAATTATTCGGCGTGCGGCTCGCCACGGCAACAAGTTAGGTGCCACCCAGCCATTTTTCCATAAGTTGGTTAAGTCTCTAGCGCGTGAAATGGGGCAAGCGTACCCCGAGTTGGTTGCCATGCGTGCTGAAGTTGAAAAACATTTGCTCAAAGAAGAGGAGCGCTTCGCTACTACTTTGTCTGCAGGCCTGGTCATACTCGATGGTGAAGTGGAACGTTTGCAAGGTAAAACCCTGCCGGGTGAGCTGATCTTCAAATTGTGCGATACGTACGGTTTCCCAGCCGATCTCACCGCAGACATCGCTCGAGAGCGAGAGCTCGGGGTGGACATGGACGGCTTTGAGGCGAACATGCAAGCTCAGCGCAATCGAGCTCGTGCAGCGAACAAGTTTGCCAGTCAAGGCTTGGATTTTCAAACACAAACGCAAACACAATTTGTTGGCTACACCGACAACACGGCCACAGCGAAAGTTACCGAGATATTTGTTGATGGAAAGTCTGTGCAATCAATCAGTGCTAGCAACAACGCTGACGATACCGCTTGGATAGTGCTCGATAAAACGCCCTTTTATGGCGAGTCGGGTGGGCAAGTAGGTGATACCGGCTTACTGTCGACTGAATCAGGTGCAAGCTTTGATGTGTTTGATACACAAAAACAGCGCCAGGCGTTTGCACATGCTGGAAGCTTGAGCGTTGGTCAGGTATCCGTGGGTGACGTCATTACGGCGTCTATCAACACAGAGCGACGATCGCAAATTCAACAGAATCACTCCTCAACGCACCTTCTTCATGGTGCTCTGCGAGCGGTCCTTGGTGAGCACGTTGAACAGAAAGGCTCGCTGGTGAATGCGCAGCAATTGCGTTTTGATTTTTCACACACTGATCCGGTAACCGCTGAGCAACTAGTGGCAATCGAGCAATGGATGGACGAGCAGGTGCGCCTCAACAACCCGTGCACCATTGAAGAGATGTCTATGGATAAAGCTGTCGAGTCTGGCGCTATGGCTTTGTTTGGGGAAAAATACGGCGATGTGGTTCGGGTAGTTCGATTGGGCGATCGCTCGGTTGAACTTTGCGGGGGCACGCATGTAAGCGCCACCGGAGATCTTGGTGCTATCAAGGTAGCAAGTGAGGGTGGCGTTGCTGCGGGTGTTAGAAGAATCGAAGCCTTCAGTGGCTCTGCGGCTCTCAACTACACGCAAAAACTGGAGCAACAATTGATTAAAGTTGCTGATGCGCTTAAGGCTCCAAAGTCAGATGTAATGCCAAAGCTTGAGCAGCTGCAATCACGCAATAAAGAGTTGGTGCGCGAGCTTGCTCAACTGCAAGATAAGCTAGCGGCATCGGCTGGCAAAGATCTGGTCGCGGGCGCCCGTCAAGTGGGATCCGCCCAAGTGCTGATGCAGGTGGTTGAGAATGCCGATGCAAAAGCCTTGCGTACACTGATTGACCAACTGCGAGTAGAGCTAAAGCCTGCGGTAGTGGTGCTTGCCAGCGAGAAAGGTGGTAAGGCTGCCCTTATTGTGGCGGTCGACGATTCTTTGCACACACAAGTTAAGGCTGGTGATCTTCTCAAGCAAGTGGCCGTTGTGCTTGGAGGTCGAGGAGGTGGTCGTGCTGATTTGGCACAAGGTGGTGCTGATTCACTCACTGAGATTGATGCAGCGTTTGCCCAAGCCTCAGCTTGGTTGGGCGTACAGCTGGGTTAAGTCGACAGATTCACTTTGGAGGTGGTGCGCTCGGATGAGTGCGCACTTAAAAACCACCATTCAGTGTAATAATCGTCGGTTGTATTTTTCATAGTAGGTCTGACCACATGTCAACGTGGGTCTAGTAACAAATACGGATTGGTTTTTTCATCATGGCGTTTCTTGTCAAGAAGTACGGCGGTACTTCGGTGGGTACTGTAGAACGAATACAGCATGTGGCCAAGAGCCTCAAGCAGGCGCACGATGCCGGAGACAAAATAGTCGTTGTGGTCTCGGCAATGTCAGGCGAGACAAACAAACTGGTATCGATGGCCAGAGAGGTACAGCCTGCGGTTGTCGATGTGCGTGAGCTCGATGTGCTCTTATCAACCGGTGAGCAAGTTACGATTGCACTTCTTTCCATGGCTCTTAAAGAGTTAGGGGTTGATGCGTGCTCGTACACTGGGTCGCAAGTGAAAATTCTGACCGATAACAGCCACAGCAAGGCACGAATCGTTAGTATCGACACAAAGCGCATCGAAGCCGATCTAGATCAAGGCAAAATTGTTGTAGTTGCCGGATTTCAGGGGGTTGATGAACAAGGGGATATCACGACATTAGGCCGTGGTGGTTCCGACACTTCAGCCGTGGCCTTGGCAGCTGCACTCAAATGTGATGAATGCCAGATCTTCACCGATGTCGATGGTGTATACACGACGGACCCACGTGTAGAGAGCCGTGCACGGCGCCTTGATAAAATTACTTTCGAGGAAATGCTGGAGATGGCCAGTCTTGGTTCCAAGGTTTTGCAAATTCGCGCGGTTGAGTTTGCCGGTAAATACAATGTGCCATTGCGTGTGTTGTCCAGTTTCAAGCCAGGCAATGGCACCCTGATCACTTACGACGACGAGGAAGACAGCATGGAACAAGCGCTAGTGTCTGGCATAGCATTTAATAGGGACGAGGCACAGATAACTGTTACTGGTGTTGCCGACACACCGGGAACGGCTTTCGCGATTCTTGGGCCAATCTCTGAACTGAATGTAGAAGTTGACATGATTATTCAGAACATCGGAGCCGACGACACCACTGATTTTACCTTCACGGTGCATCGTGATGAGTTTCAGCGTGTGATGGATTTTCTGAACGCAAGGCAAGAACAACTGGGTGCTAAATCTATCACGGGTAACGATCGAATCGCCAAGGTATCAATAGTAGGTGTAGGTATGCGCTCTCATGCAGGTATCGCGAGTCGAATGTTCAAAAGCCTGGCTGAATCGGGTATCAATATGCGGCTTATCACCACCTCAGAGATAAAGATTAGCGTGGTGATTGATGAAAAATACCTCGAGCTTGGTGTGCGCGCTTTGCATGAAGAATTTGAATTGGCGGAAGGCGAAGTTGTCGCGTAACTGGCGAATTTGTCCATACTACGAGCTTCATAACGAGTGTTAATGAATGTAAATAAGATGTTGTTTGGTTAGTTACCGTATTAAGTAACCTACTGACAAATTAGGTGCTGCTAACGTTACAGCCACTGCGGTCGGGCTCTTCAGCACTGATGCATCAAATAACGTAATATTTTTCAGCTCCCAATATGTAACAAAAATTTAACATCTGCGTAGTTTACTGACATAATGGAGGCCTAAACTGTGATCAGGGTCGCAATTCATCTGCGCGTCCAAGTCACAGCGTTGGAGTTGCACTTAAGCGCAACAAGGTAGGCTGCCTGTCAGCCTTTAGTTTGACTGTATTTCATACAGGAGTTGAAGCATGTTGATATTGACTAGAAGGGTCGGTGAGACATTGATGATCGGTGACGAAGTGACAGTCACTGTTTTGGGGGTTAAAGGAAACCAGATTCGTGTGGGTGTTAATGCGCCCAAAGACGTCGCAGTGCACCGTGAAGAAATTTACGAGCGAATCCGCAAAGAGCAAGAAGAAAGCGCGGTTTCGGTAGCTTAGTTTTCTAAGCTTCTCGTTTAACACTGTTGGTTAGAATTATTTTTGTTTTAGATTGAAATTATCTGCTTGAATGGGTTGACGTAAGGTAGTTCACACACCATACTTCGCAGGCTGCAAAAACACGCGCCCGTAGCTCAGTTGGATAGAGTACCTGGCTACGAACCAGGCGGTCGGAGGTTCGAATCCTTCCGGGCGCGCCAGTTTTTGTTGCTTCGGCAACTATCGTGTTTTATATACATCGGTGACCGACATATCGACAAGGAGAGGTGGCCGAGTGGCTGAAGGCGCTCCCCTGCTAAGGGAGTATACGTTTTATAGCGTATCGAGGGTTCGAATCCCTCTCTCTCCGCCATTAGTCCCGCACGTCCAATAACGAGCCCAAGGCGAACACTCCGCCTTAACAGGGTTCGAACCCTCGATCAAAACAATCGTTCGACAAAAGCCACAGGCTTTTGCGTGATGGCCGCTAGCGGACATCAGCCCGAAGGGCCGAATCGCGCAAGCGATGAGCCATCCCTCTCTCTC
>JALZUD010000135.1 GCA_023301725.1 Granulosicoccus sp.
CGGGAGCTTGAAGAAGCTGAGGCTGACGCACAGGCACAACAAGACCTTGAGAATGCCGGGTCAGCAGGTGACTCCGCAGAGGCAGACCCAAACACTGTTGGACCTCCTATCGGAATCGCCGACGAAGACAGCACCAGTATTATTGACCAAACTCTTCCACCACCAGCTCTGGTGGAGAATGATGACTCAGAAACTCAAGTCGGGAATTCGGATTCCACCGGAACCGATGTTGCTGCAGATCCCGTCATTGCAAGCGCTGGGGCCAGCACCGGTGCTCTGCACTGGATTGGGCTAGCTGTTCTTGGAGCATTGGCATCAATTCGTCGTACGCGGCGAGTCGTTTAGACGTCTTAGGCTGATACGGCTTGTCGGCACGCACAAAGCTCGTGCTTACTGGCGGAGTAATCTGGCACCTTACTGCTTGTCCCTTCGCGCCGGGTCGTACCATGTTTTACACAACCGTTTGGAATAAACGGCACCGGGTACGAGCACAATCAACGCCTGCCGGACTATCTGCATAGGGCTATACCAGT
This sequence comes from Granulosicoccus sp., assembly GCA_023301725.1. Lineage (GTDB taxonomy): Bacteria > Pseudomonadota > Gammaproteobacteria > Granulosicoccales > Granulosicoccaceae > Granulosicoccus. The sequence continues at coordinate 534 of JALZUD010000135.1, forward strand.
CGAGCTTTCGCACTGAGGTAACAACGGGTGCAACCGAGACGATCTCGAAGCTCATGGAATGCTGCCTGCCCCACTTTTTCAAGGCACGTGATAAATAGATTTCTTCGCCGGCATACACACGAGTATTGAAACCGCCAATTTGGGCAAATGCATCGGCTCGACAAAACACAAAGCAGCCAGCTGCCAGTCGGGCGCGCTTAGCCAAATGATTCCATAACGTAAGCCCTCGCAATGCAGCACCCGTAATTTGTCTGTCTGGCGCTATGATTGATCCACCACCAACACACGTTCCAGCGGCTAGCCGATCGAGAACGTGAATAAGTAACTCTGGTGAACAGGCTGAGTCGGCGTCCATAAAAATCAGCGCATCACCGGTAGCTGCGGTTGCCCCCCGATTGCGCGCTCTGGCAATCTGATTGATGGGTTCGAACACCACGCTTACCCCTTGTTTTATTGCAATATCTGCAGTGTCATCCGTGGAGTTGTTGTCGACCACAATAATGCCGCCAACATGCTCTGACTCTGTAGACACTATCTGCATGGCAGCTTTTGCCTGGGTGAGTGTATGCAGCAAAAACTGCGCTTCGTTCCATGCTGGAATGATGAGTGAATATTTCACGCAGTTGCAGCGCAAACAGAGTGAGTATTCATCATCAAGTAAAGATTATTGGTCAGGCTTGACGAGAGCAAGTTTTATCCGCGCCGTTACTTCAGCGGGCACCCACTGCGTCCAGAGGCTCTCAAATTCAACCAGAAAATACTGAGCAACCTCCTCTCCACTTGCCTGATTATCGGCTCTCCAAGCTAATAGGGTGCTGAGCATGTCGTTTTTCCATTGCCTGGTGGATACGTAGTTCATGGCAGCGGTTTCGTTGTCTGCAAAAGCCTTGCTGACTACACTGTAGGCGGAGCTTTTAGGCCACGCATTAGGTTCGGGATCAATGCACTCAGCAACGGCTGTGCACGTCTCCCATTGCTGTTCATCATGAGCAACCGCATCATCGAGTTTGATCATCTGATAACGCCCCAACATACTGGTGGGCGCCCAGTAATACCCCAGCCATCCCACTCCAGCCTTATTTGCTACAGCAATAGATGCGTCTAGCCCCGCGGCTGATCCTTCGTTAATAAGTTCGAACCCTGCGTCCATAGCGCCATGGGCTAGAAACAAATTGGCCATTGCCACTTGGCAGTCCCACCCAACAGGGCAATTGTGCACAGCAGCCTTTGATGTATCGTTCGGCGAGGGGAACAGATCGGGCCTTGCCAACGCGTCGGCAATGCTGGTTATCTCTGGGTGTGCTTCGGCTATGTAGCTGGGGATCCACCAACCCTGCAAACCGCCATCTGCCATGATCTCAACAGCAAGCTTGACGCTTCCTGAGGCTACCGCTTGATCCACCTGGGGAAGAACGGCATTGACCCAAAGCTCCGGAATAAGATCTGGTTTGCCAGCGTCTCGCATAGATGCAAGAGCCGGGATGGCGTCAGTGCCACTGAGCTCAACATTGCATCCAAATCCTGCAGACAGGATAAACGCATCAACAGCGGTTGTGATCTGCGCACTTGCCCAGTTCATATCCGCAATAGATACGTCGCCGCAATCTTGTGCTAGTGCTGGGCCACCACTACCAGCGAACAGCGACGACACAATAAACAGCGCCGCAAGAACACGTTCCTTCAAAATGCAATCTCTCGTTAGATGTACTTATCTGCCAACTATGCCACATAGTTGTACCTAACAAGAAGATTGCATTCGTCTGAGCTTACTTTTTTAGTCCAGCTAAACCAGACTGGGGGCTTGCGCGGTAGAAATAATCTGGCGAGCGTGATTCCAGTTCGAATCGATTTTTTGCCTGTGTAACGACTTAGCGAGTTTAGGTGACGAAAACAGGCAGAAAAATCGGCCGAGATGGAATGGCACTCAGCCGATTAGATGCCGCTGCGCAGGTTCCTTGCGTTAGTACCGATAGTGATCCGGCTTGTAAGGACCGTTCGCGTCCAGACCTAGATAATCAAGCTGCTCGCCACTCAACGGTGTCAATTTCGCACCAATTTTTTGCAAATGCAAACGCGCTACTTTTTCATCGAGTTCTTTTGGCAGAACATGTACATCAACAGAGTAATTGGCGGAACGCTCCCACAATTCAATCTGCGCCAGAACCTGGTTAGTGAACGAAGCCGACATAACAAAGCTCGGATGCCCTGTACCACAACCTAGATTCACCAAGCGTCCTTCAGCGAGTAATGTAATGCGCTTGCCATCCGGGAATACAACCTGATCTACCTGCGGCTTAACGTTATCCCATGTGTACTGACGAAGGCCTGCCACATCAATTTCATTGTCGAAATGCCCGATGTTACAAACGATGGCCTCATTCTTGAGCCGCTTCATGTGATCGTGAGTAACAACATTGACGTTACCCGTGGCAGTAACAACAAGATCAACCTGATCAGCAACGTCGTCCATAGTCACAACCCGATAACCTTCCATTGCTGCTTGAAGAGCACAAATTGGATCGATTTCGGTAACCCAGACAGTAGCACCCATTCCGCGAAACGCTTGAGCACAACCCTTACCCACATCACCATAACCAAGAACAATCGCAATTTTACCGGCAACCATGACATCTGTTGCGCGCTTGATACCATCAAGCAAAGACTCACGACAGCCATAGAGGTTATCGAACTTGGATTTAGTAACAGAGTCATTAACGTTAATAGCAGGCACTTTCAACGTACCTTTCTTTGCCATCTCTACTAAGCGATGCACACCAGTAGTGGTTTCTTCAGAGAGCCCTTTGACGTCAGCAAGAAGCTCCGGATAATCCTCATGCATCATGACTGTCAGATCGCCACCGTCATCAAGAATCAGGTTTGGCACCCAGCCGTTAGGGCCTTTGATCGTTTGATGGATACACCAAGCAGCCTCTTCTTCGGTCTCACCTTTCCATGCGAAGACAGGGATTCCAGACGCTGCAATAGCGGCAGCGGCATGGTCCTGAGTTGAGAAAATATTACATGATGACCAACGTAGCTCTGCACCTAAGTCAGCAAGAGTTTCGATGAGAACGGCAGTCTGGATGGTCATGTGCAGGCAACCTGCAATACGCGCTCCCTGCAACGGCTTCTTGCCAGCGTACTCTTCACGCAATGCCATCAGGCCAGGCATTTCATGTTCGGCCATAGCAATTTCCTTGCGACCGAATTCGGCAAGGTTGATATCAGCGACTTTGTAGTCGTTGCCTACGTCTTTAGCAGATGCATTCATTAATTTGATTCTCGATATTTGTTATGAAACTTAAAATTGTTAGGCTGCGCCGCGAGTGATTTCACGGCAAGCTGTTTACGACAGGCCAGCTGCTTGACGCAATGCGTCAGCTCTGTCTGTTTTTTCCCAGGTAAAGTCGTCGAGTTCACGGCCAAAGTGACCGTAGGCAGCAGTTTGTTGATAAATGGGGCGAATCAAATCAAGCATGGTCACAATGCCATAAGGGCGCAAGTCGAACACATCCTTGACTATGTCTTCTATACGGCGATCGTCAATAGTGCCAGTACCAAAAGTATCTATGGAAATTGAGGTGGGCTCAGCCACACCAATCGCATAAGACACCTGAATTTCGCATTTTTCAGCCAAGCCAGCCGCAACGATGTTCTTTGCTACATAGCGTCCGGCGTAAGCTGCAGAACGATCGACTTTTGAAGGATCTTTACCGGAGAACGCTCCACCACCATGGCGCGCCATACCACCGTAAGTATCAACAATGATCTTGCGACCAGTTAAGCCACAATCACCCACTGGCCCACCAATAACAAAGTTGCCTGTCGGATTGATGTGAATTTTGTCTGCTGGGCAAGCCGCCAGCCAGTCAGCGGGTAAAACAGGCTTGAAAATATGCTCCATGACCGCCTCGCGTAAATCGCTAAGCTTGATATCTGGATTATGCTGGGTTGATAAAACCAGAGCGTCAATGCCTACCGGCTTACCTTCGCTGTAGCGCAAGGTAACCTGACTTTTCGCATCAGGGCGCAACCAGGCAAGCGTGCCATCGCGACGGATTTTGCTCTGCTGCTCAACCATTCGGTGGGCAAAAGTAACAGGCGCAGGCATAAGTACTTTAGTCTCGTTAGTGGCGTAGCCAAACATCAGACCTTGGTCACCCGCGCCCTGACTTTCCAGAGCCTCACGGTCAACGCCTTGTGCAATGTCGCTGGACTGCTTGCCAATGCCGTTAAGCACGGCACAAGTGTCCCCATCAAACCCTACTTCAGAGCTGTTGTAACCAATGCCTTTGACAGTTTCGCGTACGAGCTTTTCGAGATCGACCCACGCAGACGTTGTGATTTCGCCCGCAATAATGACCAAACCTGTTTTTACTAGAGTCTCGCAAGCGACACGAGCAGAGGTGTCTTGTTTCAGAATTGCATCAAGAACTGCATCCGAGATCTGATCTGCCATCTTGTCAGGGTGGCCTTCTGACACTGATTCGGAGGTAAAAATATAGTCTTTCGCCATTACTAGGATCTCTGCGGGTTTAAGTGATTCGCAATTGTACCCATAAACACATAAAGATTTACTTATATCTTTGTTCTTGTAACGGCATCTTGTTGTCTTGGACTAAACTGAATCCTGCCGTAATGCTGGGCCTTGTGGTTTTGTCGATACGCGATACGCGGTGGGCGGTGGGCGGTGGGCGGTGGGCGCATATTCCATCATTGCCGCCCACCTACAATCTGAATACGGATACAAAATAAACAAGGTTCCACAATCCAATACACATACCAGAAGCTTGAATGCGATAATAGCTTTCCTTTTCTGTTGAGCACCTGTCATGGCCAATTCACTTCAAGAACAACTGCGTCAGGCGGGTCTTGCGAACCAAAAACAGATGACTAAGGCAAAAAAGGCAAAAAACACCAAAGAGAAAATGCAGCGCAAAGGCGCTGTCGTGGTTGATGAAGCCGCAGAGCTTGTAAAACAGCGCGAAACTGAGCAACTCGAGCGCGATCGCGCTTTGAATCAGGAGAAAAACCAACAAGCCGAAGTGCGAAGTATTCAGGCACAAATTCGCCAAATTGTGGAACTCAATACGATTGACGAACGTGGCGATGTGGAATACCGGTTTGACCACGGCGGCACCATTAAAACGCTGATGCTCACCAAAGAACACCGCAGCGCACTTATCCGTGGTGCTTTGGCCATCGTAGGCAAAGGCGACGCATTATGTTTGGTGCCAGCACAAGCTGCCAGCAAAATCGCGGAACGTGACGATCAGTGGCTTGTGCTGCAAAACAAACGTGACGAGACGATAGATGACGTTGAAGATGAGTACGCAGGCTTTGAAGTACCAGACGATTTAATGTGGTAACCCCGCCGCCTGCAAAACTCGGCGTTCGGCTTTTCAGAGTCCGTGCAATCGCAAATTTCACTCGTGAACCGTAACAGCAATCTAGTTAGCGCTTGTAGGCAGGAAGCTCTATAACGTATGCGTCCACTGAACCTGAGTCATACCAATCGGAGCCAAATACGATACGCGTACCACTTGGGCTAATCGTGGCATGTGGCTCCCCAAAGTAGGGATGAAAGCTGGAGCGCTCGGCGCTTTTGCCGAACGAACGATGATGGGCTACACGGCAAACAACCGGATTGGCAGGGTCTGTGTTGGCAATGTAGATTTCAGACATGAAAACCGTGGCTTTGCGCTTGTTGGTGAAAAAGTCGAAAGAGCCGTAGCCCACACTAGACATGGCTATCCAACCCGGCTTGTGAATAGCGCGTGCAGACACGTGGGTGCCTGACGTGGTGTACGGGTACCCGTTTTTCTGACTGATTATAGGCCGGCAGCCGCCGTCTTCCATATCGTGTACTACCAAATGCCCTACGCCCTGCCACGAATCGCCATCACACCCGTTTGGAGATGGATTGAACACTGACTGAAACACAGCGTCACGGCCGTCATGGGTTGTACCGATATTGGCGTGTTCATGGTGCCTAGCCATATCTTGCACTATGTCGATGGTTTTCAGATCACGCTCAATGACCTTGCCTTGAAACCAGAGGTTTTTCCCTGACGGCGCTGGAATGGGCGCTGTCCAAGTCTCCCAGCCAGCTCGCTCGTTCAAATCTGTTTGAACAACCTCATCTGTGCTTTGTTGATAAGTAAACATTTTGTAGCTGTCATCGCCCTTATCCAATTTGCAGCGAAAAGCGAACAGATCATCGTCCAAAGATTGCATTTGAACATCACCACCACCAGTGGGCAGACCCTCGGGGCCGCAGATGTCGTAAAAGTCGCGGATTTTGGTGTATTTGTCTTGGCTTACGCTGTAACTTTTAAAATGCCCATAATCCTCAGAATCCTTACTGACATAGAAAAATTTATCTGGGTCGGTATGGCTCCAGAAAACCTCTTCTAAATCTGAAGGCGCAAAATCGAGCTCACGAAACGGTTTATAGGTTTTACCATCGAGCAGCACGTGCGATGAACCGTCTCCACCACGATAAAGCAGCAGTAGTGACTCGTCGGCGTTAAATGCCTGCATGGTGCTGTAACTTGGCTTGAATACCTGCCCTTCACGTGCTTGAGTAATCCGCATGATCTTGGTGCCAAACGCTGGGTCTTTGTAGTAACGCAGGTAAGGCGGTTTCGCAACTGCTGGAATTTCTACTCTTTCCTTTCCGGTGTGCAAACCTTCACACAGGTTTTCTGTGGTCGCCGCTTGCACAGCACTGGCCGAGAGCAGCGCTGAGAGAACAGTGATTGGAAAGAGTTTGTGCATATGTTGTTCCTTGTTTACTGGTCACCTGACTGCAGTCAGGCGTGTCATGGCTGCGGCGCAACTATCGTGCCTATGGATATCGTGAGTGCTGTTTTCAGGGTGATTCGGCAACCCAATGTTTTTTAGCACTTCTTTGGAGCCGACACTTGTGTTGAGTGGTTTGACTACCGAGCCAGAAAAAGTTTTGTTGACTGGTATATTACAGCATTGAATTTCAGAATAAAAAAAGGGCGCAATCTATTGCACCCTTTTATCAACCCACTATTCGGTTAAAAAACATCTACTGCTGATCAACAACTTGTACCAATAGTGTTACAAAGTCATCCTAAAGTATCCCCTAGAACGGAATATCATCAGCCATCTCAGCGCCTGCCGCTTCAGCAACTCGGCCTTCGGCTGCGGGTTGTTTCGATGGCGCTCTGTTTGCATTGGCGGGTGCCTGATTAAAATCACCGCCCCCCGCACTGCCCATGTTGTCACGCCCACCCAGCAATTGCATGTTATTGGCAATGATGCCTGTGGAGTAGCGGTCTTCGCCAGTTTGCTTGTCCTGGTATTTGTCGGTGCGCAATGAACCTTCGATATAAACCTGTGAGCCCTTTTTGAGGTACTCGCCGGCTATCTCACCGAGTCGGTTAAAAAGTGTGATGCGGTGCCACTCTGTGCGCTCCTGCTTCTGACCTGATGCTTTGTCAGTCCATTGCTCAGACGTTGCCACACTGATGGTAGCAACCGCTCCACCACTGGGCATGTACCTGACTTCCGGATCGGCTCCTAGATTGCCGACTACGATTACTTTATTTACGCCACGTGCCATGTTTTTCTCCTGGTTTGAATAGCCGCTGTGTCCATTTTGCGGTGAGTTTAATTGTACCGCAGGGGTGAGGGTTGGATTGTGTAAATTTTGTGTTTTGACTGGGGGTTTGTACAGGAAACTGCATTCCTGATGATCATTGCCGATATGCTATATACTCAATGTATAGCGCACTAGAGAAATCGACATATGCCAACCGGATCTGTATTTCTAAACAACCGCACACAAGCTGTTCGCCTACCAGCCGAAACCCGATTTCCTGACGAGGTCAAACAGGTGAATGTTCGTGTCGTGGGTCAGGATCGTGTGCTCTCTCCAGTGGCAAATTCCTGGGATACATTCTTCCTTGGAGAGGAAAGTGCATCAGACGATTTCATGACGGAGCGGGCTTCACAGGAACAAGCGGAACGTGAGTCGTTTTGATGCTCAAGTATCTACTCGATACCAACATTGCTATCTATGTGATAAAGCGCCGCCCTGTTGAAGCGTTAGCGCATTTCAACCGTCATGCCGGACAACTGGCTATGAGTACGATCAGTCAGTCAGAGCTGATCCATGGAGCCGAAAAAAGCACGATGCCCGAACGCAACTTACGCGTCATGGAGGATTTTTGTTCTCGGCTGGTTATCCTTGACTACACCCAGAAAGCGGCAGCACACTATGGAGAGATTCGAGCCAACCTTGAACGCAAAGGATGCACGATTGGTGTG
>JALZUD010000136.1 GCA_023301725.1 Granulosicoccus sp.
AAAAATGAGTACAGTCGGGGCCGCCTCCGGTACTTAGATGCTGCTATAGAAGCAGCGAAGCGGTTCTGAGCCGAAATTTTATGCAACACTAGGGTTTACATATGGCCACCATTTATCAAATGATTAACCTTGGCAATAGATACATTTCATGAGTGAACTGCAAACGATAAAAATTCCGGGCATCGGCGACATAGACGATGTAGAAATCATAGAAGTTCTGGTTGCCGTGGGCGACGCTGTCGATGTTGAAACGTCGCTAGTCGCCGTGGAGAGCGACAAGGCAAGCATGGAAATTCCTTCACCCGTTGCAGGTGTTATCACATCAGTATTGGTAAGCACTGGTGATCGCGTATCCGAAGGCAGCGATGTCGTTGTTATGGATGTAGCCGTGTCCTCAATGGCCAGTAGTGCAGCGGATAGTGCAGCCAATAGTTCGAGTAATAGCTCTACTACACAACCCGAAGGTGCAAAAGCTAAGTCAAACACCGCCACAGAGCGTTCTGCGCAGTCAGGAAAAGCACAGACATCTGACACCTCAGGCGCTGATGCGCAGTATCAATCTGCTGAAGAACATTTCGATCTGCTTGTGCTCGGCGCCGGACCTGGCGGCTATACCAGTGCATTCCGTGCAGCTGATTTAGGGCTCAATGTGTTGCTGGTTGAACGTTATTCAGATCTTGGAGGCGTTTGTCTGAACGTGGGTTGCATCCCATCCAAAGCCTTGCTGCATACCGCGGCCATTATTCAGGAAACACAGAAGATGGCCGCGCACGGCGTCACCTTTGGTAAGCCCGCCATTGATGTCGATAAACTCCGTGGTTTCAAAGAAGAGGTCATAGGCAAACTCACCAACGGTTTGGCAGGGCTTGCCAAGCAGCGTAACGTTAGCGTGGCTCACGGGTTGGGTAGCTTTCAATCTCCACACAGTGTTCTCATCAAAAACGACAACGATGAGCGCTTGGTTGGTTTCACACACGCGGTTATTGCGGCGGGCTCGCAAAGCATTCGTATACCCGGCTTGCCTTATGATGATGAGCGCCTGATAGACTCCACAGGCGCTTTGGCTTTGAACGACATACCACAGCGTTTACTGGTCATTGGCGGCGGCATTATCGGCTTGGAAATGGGCTGCGTTTATGCCGGACTTGGCAGCAAGGTCACCGTCGTCGAACTGTCAGATGGGCTCATGCCAGGTTGTGACAGGGACTTGGTACGACCACTTGAAAAACGCCTTAGATCAGACTTCGAGAATATATTCACAGGCTCTAAAGTGCTTAGTGTGTCATCTGGCAAGGCTGGACTAAACGTCAGTTTTGAAGGTGGCAAAGCGCCTGCTTCTGATACCTTCGACCGCGTACTGCTTGCAGTAGGCAGAAGCCCGAACGGGAAAAAATTAAGTGCAGAGAAAGCCGGTGTTGACGTCGACGAACGTGGCTTCATTAGCGTCGATTCTCAACAACGTACCAATGTACCCCACATATTCGCTATTGGCGACGTTGTAGGACAACCCATGCTAGCTCACAAAGCCACACATGAAGGTAAAGTGGCAGCGGAAGTCGCTGCGGGTAAAAAATCATACTTTGATGCCAAAACAATCCCTTCAGTCGCCTATACCGATCCCGAGGTAGCGTGGATGGGTTTGACAGAAACCGATGCCAAAAAACACAAAATATCGTATGAAAAAGGCAGTTTTCCTTGGGCGGCGAGCGGGCGTTCCCTGAGCATGGGTCGCAATGAAGGATTAACCAAAGTACTCTACGATCCAGATACTAAGAAAGTATTGGGTGCTGGCATGGTGGGGCCCAATGCTGGCGAACTCATTGCAGAAGCCGTACTTGCACTTGAAATGGGAGCAGACATCGAGGATCTGGCATTAACGGTTCACCCTCACCCGACTTTATCGGAAACCCTGAACTTTGCCGCTGAAGTTGCTGAAGGCACGGTCACTGATATTTATATACCTAAAAAGGCGTAGCGGCCAAATTTATAAAGCCAGAGGCGTCGCCACTGACGGCAGCCTCACCGACATGAGATTGTGAGCAGCAGATTGGCCTCAACTGCGTAAGCTTTGGGGTATGACCCACCGTCGCCACGATTGTGGTAACGGTGGATCTATACCTGAAAACCTACAAAGGCAAACACAACACTACAATGCCGCGAGTTGAGCTTTAAGTCTGGAAAAGCGTGCAGAGACAGCGGCAGCTGAGGTCATTGGCATACGCGAACTGATCATGCTTTCAAGTTCATATAACTCTTTCAACAGCTCGCCTACTTTTTCTTCACCAATTTGCGAAGGTGCTTTAGAAACTACCAACTTGTTGTTGTCGCTAACTAATTCGTCCAGCTCAGCAATAGCCTTCAGCAAGAATGGCGAAATTTCATAGGTATGAGCCATACGTGAAGTGCCACCATCAGCGATGACGCTTTTAAGAGCTCGGCCAAACTTGTATGTACGACTCTCTGGTAGCAGAGAACCTGGGGTGCGCTTGTAGCGGATTTTGAGCACATCTTTATCTGATGCCTTTGCTCGTAAGGAGTAACTGGCGATTTCATGGGCTCTTTTGATGCCCATCTCTTCGAGTGTAGTCGTTCGTATTACTGGTCTTTCTGCAACAGCTGACATGAGTTTTTCTCAAGGTTATTTGTGAATAAGGAATATCAATCAAGCCTTTTCAGGCAACATTGTTGCCGAATATAGGCCTATGTACGATTCGCTCAACCACATAACCGTAAAAACATTTATGCCCTTAGTTCAATAGTTAGCTAAAAAATCAACTTGTCTGTGCCAATAGCCTATGGTATGGCCGGTCTACCCATCGCGGTAACTGTTACACGGCTTTCAAAGAAAACCTCGTCGTCACCTTGTTTTACAGTTTTATCGACTCGATCAAACTCCAGCACTACATCTCTTGCGCCTGAGAGCTGTGCTTTTGCGGTGGCAAGCTGCACAGCTTTAGCGTTAGCCGCGACAAAACCCTGCTCCAGATCGTCAAAATCGCAAGGGCCGTCAGGAAACAATACAGACACACGCTTACCTCCAGCAGGTGTTATCAGGATGAGCTGCTCCTGTCTGATAGAACCTACAACGGCCCCCAGCGCATTAGCCACATGGGCGTGTTCAACGCTTTGCAACTCACACCCAAGCAATTGCGCAACACGCGGATAATAACTGCTTGCAGGTGCACCTAAACCCATTACCGGAATATGCAATCGAGGCATTAGACTAAAAAGCGGCTCATTGCCCACAGACATACTTCGCTCTACCAACTCTCTTTGCGACGTATTGATCGAAAAGCCGTCTGCGGCGCTCACAGTCTCTATCAAGGCTACGGCAGTTAGCTCGGAAGCTCGCTGACAGACGAACTGCGACAGCTGTTCTTCTGAGGCGTAGTGTTTGCCAAGATTGTCGCGGCTATAACGCAGAAGAAGCTGTGCACCTAATGTTGCAGCTGTGGCGTCCCATGTGCTTTGTGTACCCAGCACATGGCAGGCATCGGTAGGTGTGAACCCAGCACGCAAAACAACCCCCCGCTGCACCAGCCTGTCCAACGCACGTTCCAGCGTCTGATCCTTGAACAGAGTATGCACAGCGACCGGGCCTTTCGAGACTAATGCAAAGAGCTCTTTTTGTTGAAAAGTGAGATCAGTGGGGGGAGCTGAATGCACCAAGACAAACTGAGCACTGTGAGTGGTACTTAGCGGCAATTCAAGCTGGGCGTTAAGAACATCGATGCACTCAGGGTATTGATGCGCTAGCAAGCTCAAAGGCATAACTCGTTGCGGTCCCAATCGCAAGTGACGCTGTTCACGATCATAGACAACCGCACTATCACCACCCAGACCATAGGTATTGATATCAATTGCTTTTACCATTGTTCGGTACCCACCCACGGTAGCGCCTTCAGCATTCACGCTAGGCTTGCCATCTTTAATCAAGGCTACATCGGTTGTGGTTCCCCCCATGTCAGAAATCAGCAGATTTTCTCGACCACAAAGGAACTGGGCACCCACTACACTAGCAGCCGGACCACTCAATATTGTCTCCACTGGGTAGCGATTGGCGACGCTATCGCTGATGAGTGACCCATCGCCTTTAACCACCATAAGCGGAGCCTTGATCTGTCGTTCATGCAACAATAAACGCGCGGCCTCCAACAGCGCACCTATCATGGGAATAAGACGTGCGTTTAAAAGGGCTGTTAATGCTCGACGTGGTGCATCCAGACTTGAACTCAGATGATGACCACAGGTGACAGGCTTAGCGGTTAACGACTCGATCAGTTTTTGCACCTCAACTTCATGCTCAGGATTTCGCACAGCGAATACAGCAGACACAGCATAGGCATCTACCTGAGCATCAATTTTTTCAATGAAGGCACGCACACCCTGCACATCCAATGGTTGATTAGGCAGGCCCGAGGCGCTATGACCACCTGCCACAATGACCATGGGGTCACTGGCCAGTGCATCGCGAAGCCCAGCTCGCTGCAGCTGTTGCTCGGTAAAACCTATGAGCACCAAAGCCACCTGTCGCCCCCGCCCCTCAACCAGAGCATTGGTCGCAAGTGTTGTTGAAAGACAGACCAGCTCGATTTGCTGTGCCTCTACATTGAGCAAAACCTGGTCCACCGCACCACGCAAACCCTGAATAAGGTCGCGATGAGTGGTGAGTGATTTAGCACTGTGTAAAACGATAAAATTATCATCGACCAGAACAGCATCGGTGTACGTACCGCCAGTATCCAGGCCTAGTTGAAATCCCACTATAGTATCCAGTCAATGGTTCACCGATTATTAGACAGCTGCCCTTGATATAGACTTATCGAAGCCGCTAGGGACGCCAAGGCCACATGCATTTTCGATCGCTGCTCTTCAGGTCAGTGCCAAGGTATTTTAGACGTACATACTGGCGGTGACAGTGAAATATTTCATGCCTACTGGTCTTTGGCTAAATTATCGAAACTGTGATTAAAAACACAATTTGCCGATAACGACTCAGAAGAAGATCAGGAACTAGGATGATCCGGTCGATGTATCTCTCATATGATGGATGCGCACTGGAGAAACCAATGCAACTATTGCAAGCTCGGCATGACATGCAACCGCTCAGCAAACACAGCGGCTTTTCATTGATAGAACTGATGATCACAGTAGCCATCATTGGCATTCTCGCCGCATTTGCCTATCCAAACTACATCGAGCATGTGACCAACTCACGCCGATCCGATGGTCATTTAGCCATGCTTGCGGCGGCACAGAAAATGGAACGCTGCAAGGCGACTAACTATTCCTATGCAGGTTGCACCTTGACATCAGACACCTCACCTGAGGAGTACTACGGTATGACAGTGAACACGACGGCAACGGGCTTCACAATCACTGCAACAGCCGCAGGAGCACAAGCTAACGACACAGACTGTAGTGTCATGACCTTGAATCACCAGAGCGTACGCACGCCTACGACAGGGTGCTGGCCTCAATAAATATCGACCTTCAGGTATCAGGTGGCACTTCTTTCTGGACCGACTGGACGTCGAGCTAGGGTACTATTAGGCCATGGATAAAAGACTCTCAGACATACTGGTTTGCCCTGTCACTAAGGGCAAAGTCATTAAACACGGCGACGAACTTTGGTCAACACAAGCCGCCCTTGCCTACCCGATCAAGGACGGTATACCTGTGATGCTAGAGTCTGAAGCGCGAGCTCTCAGTCTTGAAGAGGTTGAGTCTCAAGCTAAGCCCTAAAGCTAAACCTTAAATGGCTCAACAATCTAGTACTACAGAGGCGAAAGAGTTCTAGGTACAAAGACGGTCATCACATCTGATCGAGCCTCAATCCAACCTGTATCGGTGCCTTCATAACGGCGTAGTTGCAAGAACAGTTCGTCTTGGTCCGCAAGCGAACCTGTTACTCGGATAGACCCATCAAACGCTGTCCATTGGATATCTTGCAGGTCTACTAGTGTTCCAACTCTGTATTCGGTGGGATCTCCGCTCACAAAAGGCTTGATGACTGTCGCGTCACGTTCAGGCGTTACATCTAGCCTTGAAACTCGTATTGATGAATGGTTGGCGTCTGCCAATGAGCTGCCTGCTTTACAACGAGGACCTGGGGTGCCTTCAGCAAGTGTGATTTGCTTTTGCATCTTGAATCCGCGTGCTGGCTCGCTCAAACGAATACCACTAAACCGTGTTTTGGATATGGTCACAACAACCGGAACATTGGGAATGTCGGCCATTGCCTGGCCATTACTATCCGTGAACTGAGCACCAAACTGGCTGAAGCTTCCCGGTAGTCCGAAGCATACAGATGCACCCTCAATCGGCGACCCTGCATCATCAACGACTCGAACGCCAAACTCCTCAGCGCTGGCCAGCGCTCCGTACCCTGCCATGAACATACTGGCAGCTACTGTCGTTCCCATCGCAGCCGCTTTTAAAGCCGCTGATGCTTTGTGTATAGATTTCAAGAGATCCGCTCCATAATGTATTAGTCGTGTTGTCAATATTCTGGCTCTAGGAGCCTTGACGACAATACTATGACAGCGAGGTAACAAATAAATACGTAAAAGAGCTTGTTGAGACTCGACTCACACAGAAATCAGTCAATCTGCAAGCTAGCACACACCCCTGTTTTGGGGCACGAAGCGACGCAATCAGTTTCTATAGGCGTGAAAAATCCCTAAGCACCCCAAGAGCGGATAGCGCCGGAATCAACATGAACGAAATTGGACTTGCTGTACAGGCCAACACCACCCGCGTCAAATGAGCGAGCCACTGCTTGTAGCTTTGCGACGTCATAACCCGGAATATATATGTCTGCTGCACGTCCTTCCATGTGCAGACTGTATTTTGCAACACCCGAGGTGCGTGACCGCAATTTTGCATTCGTGGCTGCGGTTCGGTACCCGGACAATATGTGCATTGGCCGATCAGAGCCGATAGTTTCGCGAAGTAGGCAAAGCTGGTCGTAGAGAGTGGTATCGATTTGGGTAGCGACGTTTGCGCGACGATCTCGCATCAAATGATTCAATTTTGCTAACGCATCGTTGATGTAAATACCGTTGATGTAGTACACAACGTTGACCTCATCACCGGTGTGATCGCTGTAAAGATGCAAACGGCGCACCTCGTCTCGCTTCATAGCCGCAACTGCACCTTGGCTGACAGTGGCAGCACCAACATCGCCCAACGGCACAGCAGCGCCAGCTGAAATCCGTTTTCGGCCGCTACCGGCATGCGCAGTTTTGGCCAATAACGAGCTTGCAAACGCTCCAGTAATCAAGCCAGCACTTTTCAGAAGTGCACGTCTTTCATTCATTTTCGATTGTGGTGTGCTTCTATTCTTCGAATCCGAAGTATCGGTTGAAGAATTCACTAGGAACTCTGTTTTCATAGTCATACTTTAGTCGATTTAATTCGCTTGTTCTTGAGTAACAGACACAAGTGTCAATATATTGTCTATTGTGCCACAAACTGACCACTGCAAGTGCATGCAGGTCGTATCTCAAGCACTATGGAACTATTCAAGTCCAGTTTCTGCGAAGTCGACTTCAAATATTCGGTAAAAGGGATTAAACATAGACTACTTTGAGAATTTCGTATTCTCGAACGCCGTTGGGCGTCTTCACCCCCACTTCGTCGCCTATCGATTTTCCAATCAAACCCTTGGCAACAGGCGATTCAAAACTGATACGCCTAGCTTTCAAATCAGCCTCATCATGGCCCACTATCTGGTATGTGATCTCTTCGTCAGAATTGAGATCCATAAGCGTAACAGTGGAGCCGAAGACCACTTTTTCTGACTTGGGCAAGGTGGTGACATCGATCACTTGCGAAATCGACAGCTTGGCCTCGATCTCTTTGATACGCCCCTCTATGAAGCTTTGTTGGTCACGTGCTGCGTGGTATTCGGCATTTTCTTTCAGGTCGCCATGCGCTCTTGCCTCAGCAATTGCCGCAATCACCGTGGGTCTCTGGGAACCTTTCAAGTCAGACAATTCCTCACGCAGCAAGGTTTCGCCGCGTTTTGTCATTGGAACCTTGTTCATGTTGTCTCCAGGTGAATATCACTTAATCGGTAAACCGGACCATCGACCGAGTGCGCTAAGGCTGCGCAAATGGCTGTTGCTCCAGACAAGGTCGTGGTGTATGCCACTTTGCGACGTAAGGCTTGTTGTCTGATGTGGTACGAATCTTTGATAGCTTGCCGACCATCTGACGTGTTGATTATAAGAGTGATCGCATCGTTTTTAATTTCGTCAACAATATGCGGCTGACCTTGAGACAGTTTGTTGATACGTTCGCAGGTGAGCCCAGCCTCGCTGATGGCTGCTTGTGTTCCGTCGGTCGCAAGCAGTGAAAAACCCGCGTTTAAAAGGTCTTGCGCAACCTTCACTACACCCTCCTTGTCTTGATTACGAACGCTTATAAAAGCAACACCTGACAATGGTAACTCTGCAGAAGCGCCCAAAGAGGCCTTGAAAAACGCTTCACCGAAGCTCTTGCCCGACCCCATCACTTCACCAGTGGATTTCATTTCAGGACCCAGCACGGTATCAACACCCGGGAATTTGGCAAATGGAAATACGGATTCCTTAACGCTGAAATGGCTGGGTGTTGGCAGGGTTAACATACCCTGCTCGGCAAGCGATTGTCCAGCCATGCAACGCGCTGCAACCTTAGCCAACTGGACTCCGGTAGCTTTGGACACAAATGGTACGGTTCGCGAGGCACGCGGGTTAACTTCGAGTACATAAATTGATTCGCCTTGGATGGCGAACTGGGTATTCATTAAACCAACCACACCTAAGCCTTTGGCCATCTGTGCAACTTGCCTGGATATTTCTTCACAAACGCTGTCGGTTAAACTAAAAGGTGGTAGCGAACAAGCCGAGTCCCCTGAGTGAACCCCAGCTTCCTCGATATGCTCCATGATGCCGCCAATAACCACATCTGTGCCATCGCAAATAGCATCTACGTCAACTTCAATGGCATCGTTCAGAAAGCGATCAAGTAATACAGGCGAATCGTTGGAGACGCTTACCGCCTCATTCATATAGCGCGATAACTCAGATTGTTCGTGAACAATTTCCATTGCACGCCCACCCAGCACATAGCTTGGCCGAACCACCAGCGGATAACCGATCTCTTCAGCAAATTTCAAAGCGTCTTCGGTATTGCGCGCTGTTCTGTTTGGCGGCTGGAGTAATCCGAGATCCTGAATGAGTTGCTGGAAGCGTTCACGATCTTCAGCTAGGTCAATGGAATCTGGAGATGTACCGATAATAGGCGCACCTGCGGCCAACAGATCTCGAGCCAACTTCAAGGGTGTTTGACCACCGTACTGAACAATGACACCCGCTGGTTTTTCAATGTCGATGACAGCGAGCACATCTTCTAGTGTTAATGGTTCAAAGTACAATCTATCAGAGGTATCAAAGTCAGTTGATACAGTCTCAGGGTTGCAATTTACCATGATGGTTTCGTAGCCATCATCTCTTAGCGCAAGCGCGGCATGCACACAGCAATAGTCAAATTCAATGCCTTGACCCACCCGATTGGGTCCACCACCAAGAACCATGATCTTCTTTTTGTCAGAAGGCTGTGATTCGCAGTATTGCTCGTACGTTGAGTACATGTACGCGGTACTACTGTCAAACTCAGCAGCGCAGGAGTCGACCCGCTTGTAGACCGGCAGCACACCCAGTGCCTTACGGTGCTCGCGCACGGCATGTTCACTCTCGTTCAGGAGCATGCCAAGACGCATGTCACTGAATCCATCACGTTTGAGCTGATATACGGTGGGTTTGTCCAGATCGGCAAGCCGGCGATCTTTCAGATCGAGCTCGTCGTCAATAATTTCTTTTATCTGGCACAAAAACCATCGATCAATAGCGGTTGCCTGAAAGATCTCGTCAATGCTCTGGCCAAGACGAAAAGCCTCAGCCACAAACCACAATCGGCGTTCACGGGCTTTGCGCATTTCACGATCAACGATAGCCAGCGACTCATCATGTGAGGCATTCTCTGGAAGCACTTCATCAAATCCACAGACGTCAATCTCAAGGCCACGCAGCGCCTTCTGCAAAGATTCCTTGAAGGTACGTCCCATCGCCATAACCTCACCGACCGACTTCATTTGGGTGGTGAGTTGACTGTCAGCTGCTGGGAATTTTTCAAACGTAAAACGCGGGATTTTTGTGACCACGTAATCAATGGAAGGCTCGAACGAGGCTGGCGTTAGACCACCCGTAATCTCATTGCTAAGCTCATTCAAAGTGAAGCCAACCGCAAGTTTAGCGGCCACTCTGGCAATAGGAAATCCTGTGGCTTTTGAGGCAAGCGCAGACGAACGCGATACGCGCGGATTCATCTCTATAATAATCATTGCCCCGTTGTCAGGATTTATCGCAAACTGTACATTAGAGCCACCTGTGTCAACGCCAATCTTGCGCAATACATCGCAAGAGGCATTACGCATAATCTGATATTCCTTGTCAGTGAGCGTTTGAGATGGAGCAACAGTAATTGAGTCGCCTGTATGGATGCCCATAGGGTCAAGATTTTCAATGGAACAAACAATGATGACGTTGTCGGCGTTATCGCGTACCACCTCCATCTCATACTCTTTCCAGCCGAGCACTGACTCTTCAAGCAACACCTCGGTAGTGCGCGAAAGATCTAGCCCTCTTGTGATTATGGCTTCGAATTCCTCACGGTTATAAGCGATGCCCCCACCACTTCCTCCCATCGTGAATGATGGCCGGATGATGCAAGGAAAACCAATATCGGCCTGCCCTGCCCAGGCTTCTTCCATGTTGTGTGCGATGGCAGCTCTTGGTGTTGCCAAACCGATCTCTGTCATCGCATTGCGGAACTTATCTCGGTCTTCAGCCATATCAATAGCCTCAGGGCGAGCACCAATCATTTCTACCGAAAATTCTTCCAGCACGCCTTCACGCGCAAGATCTAGAGCACAGTTGAGTGCAGTTTGCCCCCCCATGGTGGGAAGTAACGCGTCAGGACGTTCGCGCTCGATAATACCGCGCACAATACGCCAGTCAATCGGTTCGATGTAGATGGCATCTGCCATGGCCGGATCGGTCATGATAGTGGCAGGGTTAGAGTTGACCAGAATGACCCGGTAACCCTCTTCGCGCAATGCCTTACAGGCTTGTGCACCAGAATAGTCGAACTCGCATGCCTGCCCAATAACGATAGGCCCAGCACCGATGATCAGAACGCTCTTTATATCCGTTCTTTTTGGCATTATCTCAATCCACAAACTGATTCGAAGTTGCAGGAAGCCTTGGCGATCAAGGGTCTGGTTTTCATGAAGTGAGCATACTCACGAACTGATCGAACAGAGCCTCTACATCCTGTGGGCCCGGACTAGCCTCGGGGTGTCCTTGAAAGCCCATCGCCGGCACATCAACTCGCCTGATCCCTTGTAAAGACTGATCGAACAACGACACATGTGTGACTTCAAGTGTGTTGTTGAGTGACGACGCATCGACTGCGAATCCGTGGTTCTGGCTACTAATCATCACTCGCCCAGTCGCGTTATCCAGTACTGGATGATTGGCCCCATGGTGACCGAACTTCATTTTACTGGTACGAGCACCCGAGGCCAAAGCCAACAATTGATGTCCAAGGCAGATGCCAAAGGTGGGTAAGGATTCGCCCAATAACTCTGCAATCGTTTTAATCGCGTAATCGCAAGGTTCTGGGTCACCTGGTCCATTTGATAAGAACAAGCCATCGGGTTTAAGCTGACGAATTTGATCGCTGGTAAATGTTGCAGGCACCACAGTGACTGAGCATCCTCGGTCAACTAGCAATCGAAGAATATTATGCTTAACGCCAAAATCCATGGCCACGACATGAGGGCCTTTAGCATTCACACTGGTGTCAGGAACGCCACCTTCAGAGCGCACCACGCTATCTCCAAGTTGCCAGGTGCGCTGCGTCCATGGGTACGGCTCCTTGCAAGTGACCTCCTTGGCCAAGTCCATTCCGGACAATCCCGGAAACGCCAAGGCGGCACCCTGCGCTGACTTTTCGTCAATACTTTCGCCTGCCATGATGCAACCGCTTTGTGCACCTTTGTCTCGTAAATGGCGCGTCAGCTGTCGCGTGTCGATGTCGGCGATAGCGACGACTTTATGATTTTCCAAAAATTCACCCAGACTCTGATTGGCGCGAAAATTACTGTGCAGCCTAGGCAGATCGCGAATGATTAGCCCTGTGCAATAGACTTTGTTTGATTCCATATCCTCTGCATTGGTGCCAGTGTTACCAATGTGCGGATACGTGAGGGTGACCATTTGCTGAGCGTATGAGGGATCGGTGAGAATCTCCTGATAGCCGGTCATCGCGGTATTGAACACGACCTCACCAACCGACATACCATCAATGCCGATGGCTCGACCTTCAAATACGGTTCCATCTTCAAGCACGAGGATGGCTGGACGCTGAGCCGGGCGCAACTCTTTAGTAGACACGTTGGGAGGTCTTCCTTATTACAGGCGCACAAGGGGCTGGGACAGTCCACACGTACTCCACCCGAATCAGCTGGTGGAAGAACGCGTGAACGCCGCAGATAAATTTGCGAAATGGTACGCTGGCAAGGCCTTCGTTGTCCAGTGTCGAGCAGATGAAGTATTGACTAATTGTTGTGAACTCAAAAGTTGTGAACTCAAAAGTTGTTAACTCAAAAGTTGTTAACTCAGAAATTGCGCACCCACGGGTAACAACGAGTAGAGTCATGGCTCCTCGCCTCAATTGAATTGATTGCCTAATTCTGTGAACAGCCCTTTCTGCTGTGCCTACGTGACGATGGGTTCAGCAACAAGGTAGGAATGGCGTTAAGTGGCAATCGACTTAAACCGCGTAATCGACGCTTGCTCCAAACGCTGAACACGGCCCTGTTGCTCCAGGTAGTGCAGATGTGCAAGCGTCTCACCCAGCGCAAATGATGTTTGTTGTGCATCGAGCTTGCGTGAAAACAGGACAGGAAACAAATCATGAGCACTACAAGGCGACTTGCATGCTTGCCATATTTCATCGAGACGAAGTTCATGATGAGTTTTTAGGAAAGCAAGCCGTGGCTTTAGACCCTTGAAGGGTTGGCCATGCGAAGGCAGCACCAGTGTGTCGTCGGGCAAAGCCTCAAGCTTTGTTAGTGTGTGCAAGAAACTTTGCAACGGATTGTTGTCACTTAACCTTGGCATAACACTGACATTGGGGGTAATGCGAGGCAGCACCTGATCTGCTGCGATAAGTACGTGATCGTCCTCTCGGTACAACATGATCATGTCGGGTGAGTGCCCACGTCCCACAATGACACGGTAGTTTCGGCCTGCCAGCTCCACGCATTTCCCGTCAGCCAAAAAACGCCATTTCGACTGTACCGGAGGGGGAAAAACTTTGCCTTTGTACGTGTTACCGTTAGATCGCACAGTGTCACAGGTACTTTGCGGCAAACCATTGCTGCTGTACCACTGCTGGTAGGTGTGTTCGTAGGCCTCGGATTCGATACCGTGCAAGGTACGCGCTGTGTTGATTTCAATAGCGCTCCCCAGTAATTCACCTGAGATTTTTTCACCGATCCAGCCAGCCAGCCCCATGTGGTCCGGGTGGAAATGAGTCACTAGTAAATCCTTAGGCCACTGACCGATGTCATTGAACAGCGTGTGCCAGTGTTCCTGAGTGCTTTGATCATTGACCCCAGTGTCGATAAGAACTTGCAAGCCCGGCTCACCCAGCAACCAGCAGTTGACATGATCCAGAGCGAAAGGCAACGGCATGCGAATCCAGTCGACTCCTTCACAGACTGTAAATTTTTTTCCCGGTTCGGGTTCGCGCTTAAAGGGATAGTCCATACGCTGGGAGTTTACATGTTATACCTACGCATATTGCAGTTTGCTTTATGGAATCCTACAGACACTTTCGTCTATCCTTAGTAAATGAACACCTCGGGCTCTACGGAGTTACAATTTCCACTGAAAGTTGCGCTAACTGCGATGAGCGAGCGCACGCATTCATCAGTCGAGTATTGCCTCTCAATCGGCGATGAGCGGTGTTTCTCTATGGCGGGAGATACCGACATCCCGGACGTCATCATCATCGACCATGACTTCCCCGGCACAGCCACACGACTTTCAAGAAGCAACTGGCAACAGGACATACCGCTGATTATCCTGACCACTAACAGTATAGATATCGCCGGCGCGATTATGGTGAGCAAACCGCTCGATGCCAATCGTCTCAAGGAAGCCGCAAACAAAGCGCTCGCACAGCTTATTCGCCGGCAACAACTCGAACGTATACCGCAAATTGCAACACCCCCAAAAAGCTCATCCGGCAACGATACAAATCGCGAAAATCTTGAACGTGCTCGTGCCAAGGTCGACCTTATGTGTGGGCCCTCAAGAACACTAGAACAACTGAGTGACCCCAACGATCTCCAGCACCGATTCGATCTAACAAAAACGCTGAGCGGCCGTATACTGGTGGCAATTAACAACAAAAACAGCGGCGTCAAGGCAGTTCAGTTCAAATTGCCTGAGGACGATATCTTTGTGTTCCCAACCCTGGATAAGGTATTCACCGCAAGCTATTTGAACATGAAGGAAAGCGTTAACAGGGTTTTTCAAGATCGATCTGATGTTGAGGTCATAACACACCAGTCTACTGCTGCCAACGAGATCATAGACCGCATCAATCATTCATCCGGCACCAGTTTCAGCACCGAGGCGTTTGTCTGGCTAAGCACCTTATTTGCAGCACGTGGCAGACTGCCGATTGGATTCGACACGCAAGCCACGCTGCACTTGAGCCAGTGGCCTAAGCTGACGAGTCTGGAGCTAACGCCCTACTGCATGGAAATTACCGCAGCCCTTGCCAGCCGCCCGGTAAGCTTGGTGCAACTCGTGGAACACATTCAATGCGAACCTCGGCATGTAGCGTCCTACGTCAATGCGGCCATTGCCATTAACGTTTTATCAGCAGGCAAGCAGCGCAAAAAACTCGCTATTTAGCGCCCACTAAAAACGGCACCTGCGCAGTTGTGGTGGGCCTTTCGCAAACTACAACTGCACGTCAGCAAGATCACCTTTGTCTTCGAGCCAGGCCTTACGGTCGCCAGCACGTTTTTTGGCGAGCATCATGTCCATAATGGAGCTAGTGTCGTCACCATCAGCCACGGTCAATCGGACCAGCCTGCGTGTATCGGGAGCAACGGAGGTTTCGCGCAATTGCAGCGGGTTCATTTCACCCAATCCTTTGAAGCGCGTGACCGATACCTTGCCTTTCAACTTTTCAGCCTCTATGCGCGCTATTACACCCTGTCGCTCAGCATCATCAACTGCATAGAATACCTGCTTGCCTACGTCGATTCGGTACAAAGGAGGCATCGCAATATAGACATGGCCATTTTGTACTAGCGCTTTAAAATGCCGGAAGAAAAGAGCACAGAGCAAGGTGGCGATATGGGCGCCATCAGAATCTGCATCAGCTAGGATGCACACTTTGCCGTAACGCAGTTTGGACAAATCTGTTGAGCCTGGCTCCATACCGATAGCCACTGAGATGTCGTGTACTTCCTGCGAGCCTAAAATCTGATCGCGCTCCGCCTCCCAGGTGTTGAGGATCTTGCCGCGCAAAGGCATGATCGCTTGAAACGTGCGATCACGCGCCTGTTTGGCAGAGCCACCCGCCGAATCTCCCTCTACTAGAAAAAGCTCAGTCAGGCTCACATCAGTTGAGCTGCAATCGGCAAGTTTGCCAGGCAAGGCTGGACCACTAGTGAGCTTTTTTCGCACCACTTTCTTGCCAGTACGAGCACGTGCCTGAGCGCTGGCAATAGCAAGATTGGCAATTTGATCGCCACTCTCCGGATGCTGATTGAGCCATTGGGCCGTATGGTCTTTCACCACACCCGAAATAAACGGCACACACTCACGTGATGACAGACGTTCTTTGGTTTGCCCTGAAAATTGCGGATCTTCCAGTTTCACCGACAACACATAGTTGACTTTGTCCCAGACATCCTCAGGCGCAATCTTCACTCCACGCGGCAGCAAGTTGCGAAAGTCAGCAAACTCTCTTACCGCATCAGTTAATCCTGTGCGCAAGCCATTAACATGCGTACCACCTTGGGCTGTGGGTACCAGGTTGACGTAGCTTTCCATTACGCCCTCACCGCCCTCGGGCAACCAGACAACAGCCCAGTCAGCCAGTTCGGTACTTGAACTCAT
The DNA here is from genome assembly GCA_023301725.1 of Granulosicoccus sp. Classification (GTDB taxonomy): domain Bacteria; phylum Pseudomonadota; class Gammaproteobacteria; order Granulosicoccales; family Granulosicoccaceae; genus Granulosicoccus. The sequence continues at coordinate 16,263 of JALZUD010000136.1, forward strand.
GCTGGCCGACAATGGATGCTCAGGAATGCGCTCATAGCCATCAACCGCACCCATCAAATAGTCAACCAGACCATCTTCGTAGAACCATTCCTCTTTCTCGCCACTGGCTTCATCCAGAAGCCGGACACGCAGCCGCGGGCAAAGTACCGCTTTTGCACGCAGCAAGTGACGAAGTCGAGTGAGTGAAATTTTGTCAGAATCAAAGTACTTTTTATTGGGCCAAAAACGGATACGAGTGCCGGTATTACGTTGCCCTACCGTACCTGCAGCCTTCAGCTCGTCTACCACGTTACCATTGGCGAACGTTGCCAGATATTCCTTGCCGCCACGGCGAATACTCACCTCTAATTTTTTCGACAATGCGTTCACAACTGACACGCCCACACCGTGCAGCCCCCCAGAGAACCGGTAATTATCGTTAGAGAACTTACCACCGGCATGCAAAGTCGTCAGTATGACTTCCACACCCGGCCTTTTGAGTTTGGGGTGTTTGTCTACGGGCATGCCGCGCCCATCGTCAATCACCTCCAAGGACCCATCCTTGAATAAAGTAACCCGGATATCGGTGGCGTGGCCTGCAAGCGCTTCGTCTACGCTGTTGTCAATGACCTCTTGCGCTAGATGGTTGGGGCGCTGGGTGTCAGTGTACATACCGGGACGCTTACGCACCGGGTCCAGACCACTGAGAACCTCGATAGACGAGGCGTTGTATTGATCACTCAAAATTTGAAGCACACGGTATCTGTTGGCGCGCGCAAGTGTAGCCTATCGGTGAGGGCAGCGCGCCACCTTGGCAGTCTAAGCGCGAATGAAGCCACCAAAATCTGGTTTACATCGCGCTGCCACTTGAATAAAACCTCGGCAGACGACACACTTATAGGATTCCAACATTCACAGTTTATTGAAGATCATGGCAGATTCGCCTTTTATCGTTCAGCTCGACGAACAAAATTTCATGCAAGTGGTTGTCGAGGGTTCCGACTCGGTCCCCGTACTCGTTGATTTCTGGGCTGAGTGGTGCGGCCCGTGCAAAACACTCATGCCCATCCTTGAAAAACTGGCCATTGAGTACAACGGCGCTTTCATACTCGCCAAACTCGACACCGAAGCACATCAGGGCATTGCCCAGCAGCTGGGTATCCGCAGTTTGCCCACCGTGAAATTATTCAAAGACAGACAAATAGTCAATGAGTTTATGGGGGCCTTGCCAGAAGCTGAGGTGCGTGCCTTTATAGAGGCTAATGTGGGCCCTGCCCTGCCCGCCGATGATGATGCCGACTCTGAAGCTGAGCCCGAAGGTGAAAATCTTGTAGCGACAGCCATGCAGCTGTTTGAGTCAGGTGAGGCTGAGGCGGCAAAGCAAATGCTGCAAGAGGCACAAGCCGAAGATCCGCAGAATACTGACGTTCTGCTTGCACTGGGCCAAGTATGCGTCAGCACGGGCGACGTAGACACTGCAGAGAGTTGTTTAAACGCGCTACCCGACGAAGAAAAAGAAGGCAAGCAGGCACTGCGCCTGAAAGGCATCTTGGAAATAGCTCGTGAGAGCGACACTGCGCAGAGTGTGCAGAGTTTGCGGGAGAAGTTAGAGAGCGACGGTAGCAACAGTGAAACTCGCTACAACCTGGCGATCGCCGAATCGTTGTCAGGCAACGTACAGGACGCGATGGACCACTTGTTGAAACTGGTGCAAACCGATCCAGGTTTTAAAGAGGGTGCGCCGCGGGAAAAACTGTTGGCTCTGTTTAACGTGTTAGGAGATGATCCTTTGGTGGGCCAATACCGACGCAAGCTGTTCGCCATGTTGCACTAGATCGCTCAAATTAAACTCGTAGACTGTTGCCGCCCAAGTTTGTATGACTAAACGCTAAGCCACTGAACATCGCGATCGCAAGAAATCGGCGTGTTGGAGGATTGTCTTTCGACGCCGCTTCCAGCCTTTGGACAGTTTAATCGAAAGGCTTGCTGGTGCCGCAATTCCAGCAAGCACCAAACTCGCGCCCCACGGGCTCACTGCACTGAGCGCATTGCCAGTCTGCAGTGGGCAACTTTCGGCTAGCTTCGAAGTCATCAATGATTTCACGGGCGCGCTCGGAGTGTGCTTCTTGAAGCAGCCAAACACCGATCACATCCGAGGGCGGCAATTCGCCAATGGCGCCACTGAGGTATGAGCCTGTGACGTGAGCCTCCATGCCGCCAGCTTGCAGCTCGTCCACCACAAGTTGAGCTTCGACCATATTGGCAGCTTTGTAGATTAACGGCATAGAGGTATCTGTCTTATGCTTCTAACGTGGGAAGCGAATAAGGCATTTCGCGTGCAGTCAGTGCATGAGTGCCAATGGCAAAGATCTCGCTGGGGTCGCGTACCTTGGTCACAGCCAATACGAGTACGCTCGAGTCTGACTGAGGCTGGCAATCCACCACTACACCCGCACCTTCGTCGGTACCGCACGACAGCGCCTGCCCTGGATTCAATAGCTCGCTGAAAGCGTCGAGTGAGCCAGAACTCCTTAGATCGGCGGTCAAGTTGAACACACGCATATGGCGCTTGAGCTTGCCTAGGTATTGCATACGCGCCACAATTTCCTGTCCCGGATAGCAGCCTTTGGTAAAACTTAAGCCATCGATTAACTGCAGATTCAGCATTTGCGGCACGAACGCTTCAACCACACCGGGTCTGATACTAGGAACGCCCGCCGAAGCATCGGCAAGACGCCATGTAGAGTCAGTACACTGAGCGTCAACATCAAAGCTTTCCCAGAGCTGCTTTTGATCAGCAATGGGAGCCAGACGTAAGTACCGGGCATTCGAACCCAAATTTTTATCAGCGTTGGCACTACAATCGTCGTGCCATCGAATCAGTTGGCTGTTTTCGCCGGTAGCTACTGACAAATTGCCAGTGGGGAGTGCACCCAATTGCGCAGCTATGGCCCCCAAACCCGATGCAATGCAACCCTGTTCATTGTTCTGCGCAGCATTACTGTCAGCCTGGCTTGCAATCAGGCCTATAGCTATCCAGTCATCGTTACGCTTGATTTGCACATCAGCACGCATCACAAACATGCTTAACCGTTTTATGAATGCTTCTGCAACCTCAACTGGTACTAACAGTCTATAGCCCTCTTCAAACCCTACAATTGCAGGTAGTGCTAGAAGCCGGCCCTTGGGCGTGCAATACCCGGTAATTTGTGCCTGAGTTGACGATACCTTTGCAATATCGTTGCAAAATTGCCCTTGCAAGAATGCGTTAGCCTCTGATCCGGTTATCTCATAAATTGCGTAGCTACTAAGGTCACATACCCGTGTCGAATTTACCGACGACAGACGCGTAGCTTGGCTAACTCGCTGCGATAATGCAGACTCCAAGGCGGTATCTGGATGCAATGCCAGTTGAAGAAAATTGCTTGATTCGATACTCATCGTGTCATTTTTACAGTGTTATAATTCAGTGTCTATTGCACCATAATGGCGCGTTTTTTCTCATTTTGCGACGCAATACTGGTACTATTTGTAGGTGTTTGTGACAAATGTAAATGTTAAAACTACTCGGACAATCTAGGGATCAAATACCGTGACATCAGTTGAGAAACCAGTCGTTACTCGATCAAAAAGCGACGAAGAGCTGATGCCTGCGTCAGACTCCAAGACGACACAAGATCACAATAGCACCCACGATAACACCGCAAACGAGAGTCAAGTCAATCTGCTCCCCGATAACGACAATTTAAAGGGTGGGGCAACGCATGTTGCGCAAAATGCCAAAGCCAGTAACGATGATGGTTCGAGCACAGAACTGCCGCCTGAGCATGGAGGGCAAGCGGGACTTGAACCCACTCGCTACGGTGACTGGGAAAAAAAAGGTCGATGTACTGATTTTTAAGGCCCGTCTTTTGCCTGTTAGTATGCTCCCGTACGCAGCACGAGCTAACAGTTTGATTGAACCGTACCGCTCAATTACACTCTAGTATCAATTAAGAATTTCCGCCAATTCAACACACGCAACGGATAACAACACATGGCCTGGAACGACAAGCGCCCCCTGTCACCGCATCTGCAACACTACAAATTGCCGCTAACGGCCTATCTGTCAATTGCTCACAGAGCCTGTGGCGTTGCCAACAGCGCAGCGATTGTGCTGCTGGTTTTGCTTATTGCAAGTGCGGCAGGCACGCCACAAAGCTACGAATTCATGTCAGGCATAGCCAATTCGTGGTTTGGCAAACTCGTATTTTTTGGCTTTACCGTTACTTTGTACTATCACATGGCCAACGGAATCAGGCACCTGTTTTGGGATGTTGGTCGAGGTCTTGACCTCGAAGACGCCAAAAAATCTGGCAACGCCTGTCTTGCGGGTGCAGCTGCGCTCTCAGTAATAACTTGGATGGTGGCACTAGCATCATGAGCACTAACTTCCGTACGCCACTCTCACGAGTCAAAGGTCTAGGTTCGGCTAAAGAGGGGACGGAGCATTTCTGGCTCCAGCGTCTTACTGCAATAGCCCTCATTCCGTTGGTTCTTTGGCTGGCGTTTTCTATTGCCTCTCTACCCAGCATGGATTATCTGGCGATCCGCGAATGGTTGTCCCAACCATTCAGCGCAATAGTCATGATTTTATTCATGACAGCAGGCTTTTATCATTCTCGTCTGGGCTTACAAGTCGTTATCGAAGATTATATAGGGTCTCATGGTCCGCGAACGGCTGCCATTATTGCTGTGAATTTCATTGCTGTGGCAATGGGCGTTACCGGTGTTTTCTCGGTACTTCGCATTGCATTAGCAACTTGATCCAACAAGGTTGTCTGGCCCGTACTCATAGACCTGTACCAGGTCAAAGAACAAACGTCGAAAAAATATGACAAACGCATACAAAATAATTGACCACCAGTACGACGTCATTGTAGTCGGAGCCGGTGGTGCTGGATTGCGAGCCACTCTCGGAATGGCTGCTCAAGGCTTATCAACTGCCTGTGTCACCAAGGTCTTCCCTACTCGCTCACACACCGTTGCAGCGCAGGGCGGCATGAGTGCGGCTTTGGGCAACATGGGTGAAGATCATTGGACTTGGCACATGTACGACACCATCAAAGGCTCTGATTGGCTGGGAGATCAAGACTGCATCGAATATATGTGTCGCGAAGCCATGCCAGCGGTCATCGAGCTGGAGCACTTTGGTGTGCCTTTCTCACGTACTGACGAAGGCAAGATTTACCAACGCCCCTTCGGCGGCATGACCACAAAATTCGGTGAAGGTCCAGCTGCACAGCGTACTTGCGCAGCGGCTGATCGAACCGGCCACGCCATTCTACATACGCTGTACCAACAATCACTCAAGCACAAAGCAGAGTTCTACATCGAACACTTTGCCACTGACCTGATAATGGACGACGGCGTTTGTCGTGGTGTAGTGTCCCTCGACTTGGCAACTGGAGAGTTACATCGCTTTCGCGCTCACCAGGTAGTTTTAGCAACAGGTGGCTGCGGACGAACCTACTTCTCAGCAACCTCTGCACACACGTGCACCGGGGACGGGAATGCCATGGTGCTCCGTGCTGGCTTGCCTTTGCAAGATATGGAATTTGTTCAATTTCACCCAACAGGCATCTACGGTGCGGGCGTTTTGATTACAGAAGGTGTACGCGGAGAAGGTGGTTACCTGACCAACAGCGATGGCGAACGTTTCATGGAACGCTATGCGCCTAACGCAAAAGATCTCGCATCACGTGATGTGGTTAGTCGAAGCATGACCATGGAAATCAATGCAGGTCGCGGTGTTGGTGCAGATGGCGACCATATATTCCTCAACCTTCAACACCTAGGTAGCGACGTCATCGATAAGCGCCTTCCTGGCATCTCAGAATCTGCAAAAATATTTGCAGGTGTTGACGTCAATAAGGATCCAATTCCAGTCATCCCGACCGTCCACTACAACATGGGTGGTATCCCCACCAACTATCACGGTGAAGTCGTGACGTTGCGTGATGGTGATCCGGACAGTGTTGTCCCTGGGCTGATGGCTATTGGTGAAGCAGCTTGTGTATCTGTACATGGCGCAAATCGCCTGGGAAGTAACTCCCTGCTAGACATCGTTGTGTTTGGCCGCGCTGCTGCTATTCGTGCCGCAGAGTTGGTTAAACCAGGTGCTCCACACAAGCCTCTTGGCGACTCGGCAATGGATCCAGTTCTGGGCCATCTTGACCGCGTACGCGACAATAAAGGTGAGACACGCACCGCCGATGTTCGCGACCGCATGCAACGTACAATGCAAAAGCATGCTGCCGTCTTCCGCACAGGCGATAGCTTGAGTGAAGGAATCGACAAAATGCGCGGCATTGTTGATGAATTTGACGATGTTGTCGTTAACGATAAGAACCTGATATGGAACACCGATCTTGTAGAGACGCTAGAACTTGAAAATCTACTCGCTCAGGCACAAACCATCATTCATGGTGCCCACAACAGACCAGAAAGCCGAGGCGCACATGCCCGTGACGATTTTGAAGACCGTGATGACGAAAGTTGGATGAAGCACACATTGGCATGGACTGATGAGAAAGCTAACGTCTCTATCGATTACCGTCCCGTTCACATGTACACGTTAACTGATGAGTGTGAAGTGATTCCACCCAAAAAGCGCGTTTATTGATTGTTTGATGTCTTACTGTATCGAGGCCCGTTTCAAGGCCCGATCCATGTCAAATCAACTAACAAATCGTCTTATCAGCCAGCTGAATCTGCTGGCAACAAAGGACAGGATTAAATAACATGGCAGAATTTTCCTTACCAGCCAATTCGATCGTTAACACCAAAGGGCAGCATTTTCCAGCTCCTGAGGGTGCGACCAATACGAAGCGCTTCAAGATCTATCGGTTCGACCCTGACAGTGGTGAGAATCCTAGGGTTGATACGTTTGATGTTGATGTAGAAAACTGTGGCCCAATGATTTTGGATGCCATTGTCAAAATCAAGAGCGACATTGACTCCACCCTCACCTTTAGACGCTCATGCCGCGAAGGCATTTGTGGTTCTTGTGCAATGAATATTGATGGCTCTAACGGGCTAGCCTGCACAACATCCATTGCCGAAATTGAGGGTGATATTACGATTTATCCGTTACCACATCAGCCTATCATCAAGGATCTTGTCTCTGATCTGACCAACTTCTACGCGCAGTATGCGTCTATCGAGCCTTGGCTAAAGTCAGATACACCAACTCCTGCTGGCAAAGAGCGTTTGCAGTCACCAGAAGATCGCGAAAAACTTGATGGTGCTTACGAGTGCATTCTGTGCGCATGTTGTTCAACCAGCTGCCCAAGTTACTGGTGGAACCCTGATCGTTATCTCGGCCCTGCCGCCCTACTTGCCTCATACCGATGGTTAGTGGATAGTCGCGACGACGCTACAGGCGAGCGACTGGATGAACTGGAAGATCCCTTCAAGCTGTACCGTTGCCACACCATCATGAACTGCGCGCAAGTTTGCCCCAAAGGTTTGAATCCGGCCAAGGCAATTGCGGAAACCAAGAAAATGTTGGTTAAGCGCAGACTGTAGTCTCAGACTTGTTAACAGCAATCAATACATGAGCACAGTAGACAAAGCAACTCTTTCCAAGCTGCGTTGGCGTTGCCGGCGCGGCATGCGAGAGCTTGATTCTGCCATGTTGGCTTATCTTGATAACCATTTCGAGCAGGCTTCTGAAAAGGAGCGTGCAGACTTCGTAGCGCTACAGGAAATGCAAGATCCTGAGTTGTACAGGCTTGTAAGCGGCAAGGCCAAGGAGGCCCGATATCAAACCGTACTTGATAAAATCACAGAGTCGCTGGGCGCAGCCTAGCGTATCTACCTCTGGCTCGCGTAACCCTCGAGCGTCCAATAACTTAGAGGACGAGAAGAGTCACGAGGCGCCTCGGCCTTCAGAGGCTGAAGTGCAATGCCAGATTGCACCTAGCACTATTCATCGTGGCCTCTTGGTCGGTATAGCGTCCGGTGCTGTGTTAGCGATAGCTATATCGATGTTACCGCTGCCGCTTCAGATGTTAGCCGCACTGGGTGTAATTAGCTACTTTGCCTATCAATTCAATGCGCTTTCATTACCTGTGAGCTTGACCCATCAAGGCGGCCCTGATAACTCAGCTAATTGTTGGAAAGTACGTCTGGGAAACCACAAACCCTTTGACGCAACTCTCATTGCCAAAGGCTACAGAAGCTCTGTGTTGCTGGTATTGGCTTTTCAAGCTGACTCCGACAAACGCATGCACTTTATCCCTGTCTGGTGTGATTCCGTTAAACCATCGCAGTACAGCTACCTGAATTTGCAACTGCTGTTCAATACGACAAACAAGGAGAGCGTAGACTCAAGATGATGCTAGGCTGTTAGCTTCAGTATCCGCATCCTACAGCCGGAGAGAGTAATACCAACGTGAAGCAAGCAATTTTTCTGGGCGTCAATGTTGATCATGTCGCAACCATTCGACAAGCCCGCGAAGTACGTTATCCAGATCCTGTGCATGTGGCTCTACAGGCAGAACTTGCTGGTGCAGATAGCATAACGATGCACTTGCGCAAAGATAGAATGCATGTGCAAGACCATGACATTGAACGCTTTGTTGCCAGCGCACAAACCAAATTGAATCTGGAAATTGCGCCCACCCAGCATATGGTGCAACTTGCCTTGACGTTTAAACCAAAAAACGTCTGCCTTGTTCCTGAGAATAGACAAGAGAGAACTCTGGTGACAGGCATTAAGGTGAGCGATCAGCACAGTGAGCTTGAAGAGTACGTTCGTGAGTTACAAGACAACGATATCAGTTGCGCTGTTTTCATCGACCCTGAAGAGAGACAAATTGAAGCGGCTGCACGCTTGGGAGCTTCTGTCGTGGAGTTAAACACAGGCCATTACTCCGACACTACCAACGCTATTGAGCGTAGTGATCAGCTGGCTCGTATCATGTCTTGCTGTGACTACGCATTCAGCTTAGGCCTGACGGTTAACGCAGGTCATGGTCTGCATTACGACAATGTGCAAGCCATCGCAGAGATAGAGACAATCAATGAACTGGGAGTTGGGCACAGTGTTGTGTCTCGCGCCCTATTCTGTGGCATACCTGACGCAGTCAGTAAAATGAAACGCCTTATGGTAGAGGCGCGCAACCGATGATTCTTTTACCACCGTGCTGGAGACTCGATCCTTGATTGCAGGTATTGGAGTAGATCTTGCCACCGTGAGTAGAATAGCCAGTACACACAAACGCTTTGCGGGGCGTTTCGCTCGGCGTTTCCTTCACGAAAAGGAGCTTGAAGCATACGAAGCGCATCAACACAAAGAGCGGTTCCTCGCGAAACGATTTGCAGTGAAGGAGGCGGCAGTGAAAGCACTTGGTACCGGAGAGAGAAACGGTGTGCTTTTAAAAGATTTTTACATCGAACACGATGAACTAGGCAAACCCCTACTCCGTGTTTCTGGCAAGGCCCGTGTACTCAGCGAGGCTATGGGCATCACCAGCCTTTGGGTCAGCCTAAGCGATGAAGGCGACACCGTGGCCGCCTTCGTAGTCCTTGAACGTAACTAATAAGTGAGACAGATGCGCGGTTCACTAACGCAACTGATACACACGCACATAGTCTATTTTAAGTTCAGCAGGATCAGGTGTGCTTTGATCAGTATCACCGACCCAGATACCACCCATTGCAAGGTTTAGTATCAAGTACATGTCTTCGCTAGGCACGCTATCACCTATCACCCGATAGGTCGGTTGGCCATTAACAAAGAACATTAGCTCATCAGCGTTCCAGCTTAATCCCACTGTATTGAACCCAGAGGTGAATCCGGACACCGCCACTGATTGCTGCCCGGGAGATCGAACATCGCCTTGTGAATCTGTGAAAATGTAATTGTGCGCTACAACATCTGGCTTTGATCCATCATGTTCCATGATGTAGATTTGTGGCTGCAATCCATCAAATTCAGAGCCCAGCATCCAGACTGAAGGCCATAAACCCACCCCCTCTTCAACACTGATTCTCGCTTCAACATAACCATAGGTGAAATTAAAATCCTCACGCGTGGTTAACATACCTGACAACCAAGGTTGTTCGAACGCAGCAGATTGTTCACCCTCGGGTGTTCGTGTGGCACTGATCGTTAGCACTCCGTCATCAAAAGAAAACGGACTTGCAAAATTCTCATCACTATTTTGTGCATCTACATAGTGCTGTTGCTGATCAAGTAATACAGTGCCAGGCTGCCACAATGTCGTTGCCCATTTAGCATCATCAATTGAAGCACCATTAAAATTATCTTCAAACACAAGCCGGAATTCACTGAGATCGATCAGCTCAGGCTGGGCTTCAGCTAAGTCGGATAGATCCAAACCAGCAACGGCATCACTGAATTCAGCTGCTTGAAGCTCTTCCAGGTCACTATCACCACACGCTGAGATTGATCCTAACAACACACACGCTGATAGAGCCTTTAAGTAATTTATGGTTTTCCCTTTCATTGCTAGAGTCCTATCAATAGTAGTAGCGAATGCCAAGACCAAGATGGTCATTGTCACCCAGCTCAAAGCGCGACATAACGTCCAGTCGTGGCGTAATGTGGTAATAGCCACCACCAAAAAATGTTGTATCACCCTCAAAAAATGAGCTGTAGCCCAACCCACCTTTGAGTTCAAATTTATTATTGATGACAACGCGACTTAACGCCCCTAAGAAGACGCCCGTATCACTTGCAGTTACAACCACACCTGGGGCCACATTTTGATCAGTGAGTTCGAAACTTCCATGTTCGACGCCTGCAAGTAATACAACAGTTAAACGAGTAGCCGACTCTGGTGTCAGAAAATAACCAGCACCCAACATAAACTCGTCATACGTATCACTCGCGCCTACATTGCCCAGAAATTGAAATTTTGATTCTCGCTGCAAGCTTGCTTCAAGTCTTACCCCTCCACCGCCAAATTCATAGTTTGTGGGCATGGCTTCAAAGTAATCAAAGTTACGCGCACTGGCGCGTGTATTCGCTGGCAATCGTAATGCGCTGCTTACGCTTGCCAAACCTGAAGACAATGACTCACTCTGCGACGCCTTCGCCTGTTTTGCAGCCTCAGACGTGGCTTCCTTCTTATCAATATTATTGCCTGCCAGAAGTTCCTCATCACTGATTGCTGATTTCTGCTTCGCTAACTCTGCCCGTTCTGCAGCTTTTATCTCGGCTACCCTTTTCTGCTCGGCTACCCTTTTCTGCTCGGCTAGTCTTTTCTGCTCGGCTAGTCTTTTCTGCTCGGCTAGATTTTTCTGCTTGGCTAGTCTTTTCTGCTCAGCTAGTCTTTTTCCATCAGCTGCCACTTTTTCAGCTTTTATTCGATCAGCTTGGCGCTGTTGATCAGCCGACTCACGCAGCGCTGCCAAAGCAGCTTGATCAGCTTTCTCATCATCCAGAGCGCTCTGACGTTCTGGCCTCATAGCATCAATGAATTTCTTGTCGCCGCTGTTATCTGTGCTTACTGGCGCAGGTGCAGACAATTTTTCTGGAACCTGCTCTTGAGCGGGTACACCTGGCTTGCTCTGAGTAGTCGCTTTAGCAGCGCTCGTTTTGTTCTGTTTCAGGTTTACGCTTTTTGAATCTTCATTTTTTGTGTTCTTCGGCTGATCAGACTGGTATAAATCCGCTGATACTAGGTCTTTGTCATCTTTCAAAAACACTAAGCCATCGAGGATGATTCTACTTCCTGGCAAACCACCATTGGGTGAAAGATCGTCTCGTGCCTGTAGATACCGATCGTCACCCAGCGTGACTATTCTGCCGCTGAATGAGGCAAGTGGATCAGCAGCTTCGGTTGCGATACGTTCGGCGTCAGACTCCGGCTGTGCTTCGGCGCTGTTAGTGACCACATCAAGCTGCTGGCTTTTATCAGCAGTAGGGTCTGTATTAGCGTTGGCCTTCGCAGCCTGCAAGCTTGGTTCGGTTGCATTCCCTTGACTCTCGTCAGGCTTCGCCGCAGCCATAACCGCAGGTGGTGCATACGCCACATTTAATGCCCATTTTGGGCCAGCGGGTAAACAGCTCTCGGATAATCCGTCCTTTGAACCTAAGCAGTCAGTTTCTGGAATTTCACCCGTCTTGGCGAACGGTCCATGTCCACACTGCATATCGTTATAGACCGTGTGATTAAACAGACCGTCTTTTTTAAAGAGCCCGGGGCCTTCGCCTACCTTCAAGCAGACTTGGGTTAGCGTCTGACCGCCAATGGGTGTAGGCACTATTTTTGAAGAAATAGACTGCGGAACCTGTCCACTGCAGAAACACTGACCATTTGCCTCATAACTGCCTTGCCACTGAACACTTTTGTCCTGTGCAATGACTGCTAGCGGAGCAACCATCAATATGAGTAAAGACGTAGTTACCTTGCAAATTGGCATATGCCGGGTGTTTCCGAAAAAAAGTCTGATGCCGTTGTTAAATCAGGAAACATGCCATCAGTGCAGGTTTTGCCACCGTATCATTGCGATTCACATCAAAATTTTATACTCAAGATTATTCCGAATATACCGTTACAGGGGTTCTGTTGTAAGCGATTTTCTCTAGCGTTACAACTCAGGTGTGTTTCAACAACTTTGAGACACACACACCCTGCTTTCCAACAAGATATTGCGACTAAAGGGTGTTTGTTACGAGGGGAACTTAAAGAGATGTCAGCCTTGCTTTCGATTTAACTTTTATTCTGGTAACTAACTGCATGACATCAATAAAAAACGGTTGTAACAGGTTTCATCGATTTAACAAAATCCAGCCTTATTCACCTTTGGTGCTTGCATGCCTGCTTAGCGCATGCGGTGGCTCTGGAACAGATAACGCAGCTGGCTCACCTGCAACGGTCGGCGCAACATCAGGCTCATCGAGCGGTGATTTGCTTGCCAGCCAAAACGAATCAACATTAACTGTTGCTAGCCTGATTGAACAGGAATTGGAAAATGGTAGTAGCAGCTTTTCGCCAACAGACTCACTAGCCGCTGCAAATCCTGATGCACCGACCATGTTCTTTTCGCAAAGAACATCAGGTTTCTCTGGAGAAGTGCTCGGTGGTACACCAGATACAGTTTCTGACTTCACTGGGGTAGCACTCGATGATGCGGACGATGCTATCAGGATAAGGTGGGAGGCATTTCCCGGTGCGCGTGGTTACAACATTTCCAGGCAGGGTCAGTTCTTAACAACGGTGATAGGCGACACTGAGTATCTCGATACTGACGTGTTTGATGGTAGTTACTACTACACGATTCAAGCGTTCGACTCATCCGATCCTGTGGTATTCACCGACATTGCTCAGGGATTAACCGTCATAGCAAGTACGTTTGGTACAACAGACCCGAATGCACCAGCCACTAATGAAGGGTTACTAGACGACTACGAAATGGTGTTTAGTGACGAATTCAACGGCAATCAACTGGACGCCACTAAGTGGAATACAGCATTTCTTTGGGGGCCCGATGTCATTATCAATCAAGAAGAGCAGTACTATGTAGACATCAACAATGAGCCTAATTTTGGTTACAACCCGTTTTCGTTTGATGGCAAAAGCCTGATTATTACCACCATCGAAACGCCAGACGCACTCGTTGCCGATGCAAACGATCAAGCTTATCTGTCTGGCATGATTACCAGCTACGATGCATTCAAGTTTACTTACGGATATGCAGAAACGCGGGCAAAACTTCCCTATGGGCGTGGTTATTGGCCAGCTTTCTGGCTACTAAACGCCTACTATGGCGCAGGCGAACCAGCAGATCCTGAGATCGATATCATGGAGTACATTGGGCACGAACTTGATGCCGTACACCACACCTATCATTACTTTGAGACACCAAGCTCGCTTCGCTCGCAGTCAACTTTCACCAGTGGTATCGACTTTACGTCGGATTTTCATACGTTTTCGGTTGAATGGGAACCAAACCTGTTGGTGTTCTATGTTGACGGTATAGAGCGATACAGAATTGTGGACGCCAATGTGTCATCTGAAGAAATGTATGTTCTGGCAAATACAGCGATTGGCGGTTGGTGGGCAGGAGCGCCTGATGAAACAACACTATTTCCAAACACATACGAAATTGACTACATTCGTGTATATCAAAAAGTGACGCCGTTCAATGATATTCAGCTTGATCAAACAGACCACGTCATTCCGTTGTTTGACCAAACACTGGATTCGGCCACGCCACTGCACAGACCCACGTTGGAAGGGTGGCCTGCCGATCAACGACCGTAACGTTAAACTTGCCTTCGCAGATCTCATGTAGGAACCAGCTGCCTACGTGAGATCAGCTATAGCAAGATCTATGAATGCATGGCCTATGAACCCATAATCTATGAAATCATGGTCTATGAACTCATAATCTATGAATCCACTGTCTTTTTAACAGATGGTCAGATAATGACAAACGGTTCGCTTGACTGATAGAACGTTCGCAACATGATTTGAAAGGCATCAAAAAGAGCCTGCTCATTGGCAGGTTCGCCTATTGCGTAGAACGAGAGTGTATAGCCCAAGGCTTGTACACCACGTTGAAAAATCACCAGATCAACATCGATGGTATCGTCTTTCTCGCTATCCACAAATAATTGATCGTAATCAATAGATTGATGACCTACATGCAACACGCGTTGATCGGCTTGTGTCGTATCGAACAGACCAGTGTCGTCCCCCGGTAGCACTTCAATAAGAATATAGTCAGCAAACTGGTCCGGCTTATCACCCCGAGGTGATTCAAAACCTACCGTGTATCCTGGTTCTGACCACAGTGGTGAGCCACTAGTGGCAAATTCTATTTCTGATTGTTCGGCAGATTCGCCGAGTACAATTTTGCTCCAGCCAGCAGGCACAGCCACGCTAAAACCGTAGTCAAGATCGTCATAGCGCTCAAGACTGAGGGGGTTAGACGTTCCAGCCGATGGCTCATTGGCAGATTTTTCAGTTGGCGTCGCAGTGATGGAAACACAGCATTCGGGCAACCGAATCCCTGAGGTCAAGTCTGGAACAAACTGCCACAAAGTAACAAAAAGGATGGCAGGAACCGATATGGAGGCAAGTACACGCATGCTTAAAGCATGACTCACCTTTAGCTCTATTTCAGCGACTGAGTGCTCAATACTCGACTTGTGTTGAGGCGGAAATGATGGCCTGACTGATACACATCAATAGGACGTTATGTTGGGGGTGCTGGTTCGGCTGGCTCTATGGGTGCTGTTGGCTCTGTTGGTTCTGCTGGCTCCGTTGGTTCTGCTGGCTCTGCTGGTTCTGCTGGCTCTGCTGGCTCTGCTGGCTCTGCTGGCTCTGCTGGCTCTGCTGGCTCTGCTGGCTCTGCTGGCTCTGCTGGCTCTGCTGGCTCTGCTGGCTCTGCTGGTTCTGCTGGCTCTGCTGGCTCTGCTGGCTCTGCTGGTTCTGCTGGTTCTGCTGGTTCTGCTGGTTCTGCTGGTTCTGCTGGTTCTGCTGGCTCTGCTGGCTCTGCTGGCTCTGCTGGCTCTGCTGGTTCTGCTGGTTCTGCTGCTGGATCGCCCATAGTAGGATCACTTTGAGGAGGATCTGCAGTAGGCGTGCCGTCACACACATCACCAATACCATCACCATCCG
>JALZUD010000137.1 GCA_023301725.1 Granulosicoccus sp.
TATCATGTTAACTGAAGGTGGTCTGTCAGCAGCCGATGTTGTGTCAGGCGATGCGCAAGGTCATACCGCGGCACAAAACGACCCAGCGACTCCAGCCAATCGTTGGTGGCGTGCTACAGCGACTGCCACACTTCCGTCCAACACACCAGCTGCAGAGACCATTACTGTCACGCTGACTCGACCAGCATTACCAGCAACCCTGCCAGATGTTGATCCCGAGCCACAAGCCCCCGGCAGGCCTGCCTGCTTTCGCAGACTCGGGTTTCGTGTCGAGCTAATACGAGGCACCTTCGTACGCGCCGAGGTCTACGGTGAATTCGATATGCATACCGCAGTCGAACAATCCTTGCAAGCCAGCAGCTCTGATGAATTGCTTCCCAAACCCACCGACGAGCAAGGCAACCCGACAGACGGTATCGTGCAGTTTCTCGCGCGTTTTCGTATCGCTGAAGATAAATCAAACTGGGACGTCACTGCAGAGTTTCGTGCCGATAGCGCTGATATTGACGGCTTGATCAAATACAAAAAACCCGAGACAGGCAGTTCAACCGGTCTGAACGTGGTCGGCGCTATTGCCACATTATTACCTGTCGTTGCGCAAGTTCCACCCGCATCACCGCGCGCAGGCGAGCTTGTCGGCTTGAATCTGACCAATGCGGTTACGGGCGCTACTGCAACAGCTGTTGCTGGCGTCATCGGCGCCACAGGAGTACTGCAAACCCGAAGTCTGATATGGCACGGTGGCGCGTTGTTCATCACCAATGGGATCAACGACCCTGATGATGATGACAGCCCCACTAGCACGCAGGTTAGTGTCATGTTGGATATCGAAACCTCGTTTACTGCCAACTTGGGATTTATCTCAGTTGACCCCAGTAAACCGCTGACTGCGCGTTATCAGGCGATTGGTGTTCGCTCAAGCTGGCGAAGCGATACAGGAGATGACGGCGCCGCCCAGTATTTCCCACAACCAGTTTTTGATCCAAGTCGTGGCTACACCTTGGATGTTCCCAGTGGTGCACTGGTAGGAGTGGGCCCGGTTGCTGATTTGCTACGCGTGGTCGCTACTCGTATCAGTCGCGACAACCCTAGCTATCTTGAATTGGAAGTAGCCATGGGAGTCGACCTTGGCATATTGACAGTGGACACCGCGCGGGTTCGAGTAAGACTCGACGCTGTCGAAGCACCGCAACTGACCAAATTGGGGGCCAGCTTGGACATCCCCGGCACACTGCATGGACGCGGGGTTGTAGAAATCACTGCAGGTGGCTTCAAAGGCTCCTTTGATCTATCCATCACTCCATTGAACATACGCGCAACGGCCTCGCTAGCGGTGGAGACACTGAATGACGTCACGGGTGTGCTGGTAGGCGTGGAAGTGGAATTCCCAGTACCCATTATTCTCGGTCAATCCGGTCTTGGTATCTATGGATTCATGGGCGGTGTAGGCATTAACTACGCACGCAAAGAGCTACCAGATATTCCCGCGCCGGCACTTGCCTGGCTTGAACAACAGTTCAAGGGTAACGGGGTAATGGATACGGATGGCTGGCAACATCAGCCCGGGGCTCTGGCCTTTGCGGCCGGTATGCTGATCGGCACAGTAGACGGCGGTTTTGTTATTCATGCCAAGGGCATCGTACTGATAGAGCTACCCGGGCCACGACTGCTGCTGGTTATGAAAGCAGATGTATTGAAACTTCCACCTGTGCTCAAGAGTAGTCAGAGCGCATCTTTTCTTGCCGTACTGGATATCGACTTTGGTCGCGGCACCATCACCATTGGAGTGGTGGCGCAATACACGATCGAAAAATTACTGGAAATCCGCGTACCAGTTACTGCGTTTTTTGATACACAAAATCCAAAGAGCTGGTTTGTCGATCTGGGCAACTTTGATGAACCGGTTACAGTCAATGTACTGGAAGTTATCGAAGGCACCGGTTACCTGATGATTCATGGCAATGGCATCAGTGGACTACCCGCGCCCTTGCCATCCACACACGGCTTGACGATCGCCACAGGTTTCCATATTTCGGCGGTGCTTATGGGTTCCAAATCGATCGGCCTGTACCTAGAAGTTGCCGCAGGATTTGATGCAGTTGTCTCATTTGAACCATTCATTCTGGGTGGCAAGATTTATGCGCGCGGTGAGCTAAGACTATTTATTATTTCAGTGAGCGCTAGCGCCGAACTTGCTGTGCTTGTCGGCCGACATACCAACGGGCTAGGAGAGGAAGTAGACACCACTTATGTGCACGGCGAGGCTTGCGGCAAAGTCAGCTTCTTCTTTTTTGATATCGAAGGCTGTGTAGAACTGACCATCGGTGAGATACCGTCGCCACCACCTGCGCCAGCAGATCTTGTCGCCGGCGTGGTTCTTACCGGTCGCTCTCCCGCCTTACTGGAAGGCACAGCCGTTTATCATTCAGTCGATGGAAAACTGGCAGACGCTGTGGCAGCAGGCGTAACAGATACACCACCCAGCGTGCCGCTGGATGCTATCCCTGTCATTCTGTTTGACGTGGCACCCGATGTCGCGTCGGGGGATGTCGTGCTTGGTGGCAAGGCCAGAGGCAGCACAGGACTCAGCGCAAATCCCTGGATTCAACGCGGCGACTTCTGGTGGCAGTACCGTGTCACGCGTGTGGAGATAGACGGCGCACTAAGCCTGGGCAAGACACCCGCAACGTGGTGGACGCGAAGCTTACCTGGCGACGCCTTTAATGGCCCAGCGCTAGCACTACTGGACTGGTTACCCACACCCACGCCGCGAGCTGTGACCTATGGCGAGACACTGACGACGAACACCCGGGAGCGCTGGGGAGTGGTGTGCGCAGAGGTGGCACCTGCAGCGCAGGTGCTCTGGACATTCGACCATAAACCACTAGGTGCCAGCCGCCATGGCTGGACACTCACAGGTGTACCCTTGCCCGATCCCAGTGATACGTATCGTAGTGTGCCCGTCGATAATCAGTTACGGGTTGAAGAGCCTTGGCGCAGTGGGGATTACAGTGTCGATCAACTGCACGGAACCGACCCGGCCGTGGTTGTTGGCGATGCGGTGCGCTGCCCTGTCAAAGCCGATCTGCGCCCGATTGTCAGCCTGTCAGCTTTACTGAGTGACGCTGACAAGGGGTTCCCCAGCGTGGGTTATGATTTTGATAATAAAACCACTGAAGCTCTGGCAACGCTATTGGCCAACGGTACCTCGCTTGCCGATGCACTAGCCGCGCATACGGCCAATACCTGGCAGCCAGAGGAGACTGCGCAAACACCTTGGTGTGAAGGTCGTATCCTGCGTTCGCCTATGGGAGACACCGACAAGCCTGCCGCGGGCAGAGACAATGAAGACGAACTGGTGGAAGACTTCTGGAACCGATTAAAGTACAAAACTCCAGCACTTAGAAGCGCGGTGCGGCTCACGCAGCCCGGTGGTCTGATTAGGCTCTCTGTACTGCTGATGGTGCCGCGACAGTTAAAACCTGAGCAACTGCGTTTTCACAGCCTCAAGGCAAACGGCTCGTTTATCAGTGCACAAGCTTTGTCTTCAGGTGATGAGATAAGCAGCAGCAATCCACTGCCTCAGAACATGAATCAGCCCAACGGTCCTTGGTCCGATCCGGTACTTCGGGCCTTGTTTGTGGCTGCACTGATTGGTGGTGACAGCAAACAATGGGGCCTATTCCATGCTGTTATTGACTTACCCAATGACGTGCAATCGTTAGACATCGGTTGGGATCGTGAGTCTGTTGACGATGATGCACCAGCGTTCTATCTCATAGCCGCCACCGGCACGTCCAAGGCTGAGCAAGAGCGAATGCTCTGGGACGACAGCGAGATTAAAAAAGAACGCAAGCTACTAGAAACAACCCTTACTCAAGATCCTGATGATCATGCCTTGCTCCAACCGGGCATCACCTACACCGTGCGTGTTGGCTGGAAAGCGGCGGTGCTTGAAAGTAAGCAACAGCCCCCCGCAAGCGAAGAGATCAGTTGGGACGGCATTGATGAAAAATTCCAAGAATTTCGCTTTACCGCCGACTCTGCGCAAAATGCACCAAGCGATCTGACACCTTGGTTGCTGTCCACCACACCTGCAGTAGATGAACTGAGCGTCTTGTGCCGACAACCGATTCGCATCGCTCTGGCAACGCAGAATGTGGCCAGATTATTCGCAGCCTATGGTCTAGAACTGCGTGTGCAGATCAGAAGCTCTAGTGGCAAGCATCCATCGCCCCCAAACGGCTCACCCGGTCAGCATGTTGTTATTCCACTGCAACCCGGTGGGCTTCTGCAACCGATCAAGAGCGAGCTGAATGTCATGACACCGTGGGAATCAGCGGTAAGAGATATCGTCGACCAATTGCCCTGTATTCCCAGTGATATTGATCGTACGCATCATGGAGTCGTAACGATTGCGTACGATCTGGAACCGAGAACCGATTATATTCTGGACATTATCACCGCGCCGCTGGATCCTTCTAGCGACAAAGCCACCAAGCGGATTTATCGTCTGGGCTTTACCACCGGCTTTTTCGATTCTATGGAGGAACTGGCACTGATGGTTGCCGATGCACCGGTTCATCACACTTATATTGCCACACCCGCTCCACTGATTAATTTATCAGTACGGCCATCGGGTAGCGAAGTTGATGAGGCAATACAGGCGGCAGGACTGCCCGTTCCAGAACTTCCAAGACACCCCAAAGTAGAAATCCTGTGGAACGGTGATGCGGTACCTCAACCCGTGGCCATCATCATAGAATCTAGTGAAGCACTGTGGCGGGAGCGTGCCATGCCAACTAAGGTAGTTGACACCAAGAGCACAGAGTCACCGCAACCTGAATGGTGGGTTGCAAGCAATACACCCTGGATGGAACCTCAGGTTGATGCTGATCCAGCACTGGCCGGCGAACCGTCAAAGGCCACAGTGACGAGCATCATACGTGCACCGGGTGATACACGAGCCATCGTGTTGCTTGCCTCAGGTTCACGTGGCAAGCAAGTCAGTATCAAACTAGTGATTCCGAAAAACCCTTTGTATGCAGCCCTAGAACAAAGCGAATACCTGTTCCGCGCTGTGCTGGATCACGCTCCATGGGAGGAACTCTAATGGACAGACTATCGCTGCCTGCCTGGTTTCGCGCTGAAGGCATGCTGATGCCCTGGCGGGCAATCAGTGATAAACAGCATCAGGGTCGTGACCTGCCGGAAGATCTGATTAGAAAACGCAAAATTGAAATCAATAACCGGCAAACAGAGTTGCACCTGCGTTGGGCATGTGCGCCATTGATCGGCGTGCCACTTGCACCGTTTAATGTCTGGATGCGATCTGTCAGCGGGCGCGCCGATGCAGTGACGTTGAAGTGGCAAGCAACTGCTAACCAATTGCGGGCGACCTTGCCAGCACCTGCGTCAATGATCACTATCGAACTTCAACGTGGCAGCACCACAGCACCTGTCGCTGTGTTTGGTTTACGCGGTCGTGGCGATGTCCGACGCACATTGGCAGCAAGCACGCACATCCCCAGTAATCGCACTCGTTTCACAATAACGCTGCGTGGCGATGGCATCACTGATCTGCTGGTGCTCAATGGCGCCAATCCGGTCGTCAGGATGCAAACGTTATCAGACACCATTAATGATGACGCATGGAAGCTGGTAGAAACTGTCGGCCTGCCAGTTGACGGTACATGGGGTAACAGCGATTACAAACATGATGATCAGGGCATCGTCGGTGCGCAGCTTAATCCATTCAAGGCTGCCATTGAACGTGTTCAACGTGGTGCACCTCCCATCGGCTGGCCATTGATCACCCAGAGCGATCAGATTGCCCCACCTTGGGAACCTGTTTTGGCCGACAAACTTATCGACGAGCTGCACAGTGAACTCATGCCGATGCTGGAGGCGTGTTTCGAAGGCCTGCCACCCAGCAAACAGCAACAGATCCGTCCTGTAATCAACGTAGACCCTCCGCAACAGAACGGACGTCGCAGCAGCGCTAAAGCGACCGCCGCTATCGCCCCCATTCATCTGTTGATGCTGGCAGCTACCACCGACCCTGCTCTGGCACTGGCCACAGGTTTTGGCACTGCCTGGTCACTGGAAACGAGCCCGATAGAGGGCCTTTCCAAAGATAAAAGTGAATTTATGGTGACCGGAGACTGGCATGGGAATCCGTGGCTGGGTGATATGGAACTTGCCTCCTATATTCCCTGGCCAGCACAACACCTGCAATTGGCTCAACCGATGGGTGTCAGCGCTGAGCGAGATGGCTTGGTGCGACCAGAAGCCGTCGATAAACTCTGGCGAGAAAGCGTACGTGTTGGTTGGCAATCTGTCGCTGCCAGCGCCGCTCTCGGTCGCCCCACCAGTAGTGCATTCGCACGAGTTGACACAAACTCCGCACCGCAGGCGGTGTCACTGATGAAACAACGTGACGCAGGTGGTTGGCGTCCATTCGTGCTCTCGCCTGATGGCGTTGAAGGACAAGCAAATGGCGACCGGCACACGCTGATTGACACGCCGGTGCCCTTACCAATGGATGGCAGCAGCCGGGCTCTGGGTTATACAGTTGCGGTGCAAGATGTTTTTGGTATCTGGTCACCTTGGTCTGACGCCATCCATCAAGGCCGTGCACCTAAGGCACCGGGTCTCGGTCTAATCTCAGCACAACTTGACACGCGATTCACCGGGTCACAATCCGCTTGCCCGTCTGAGATGGACTTGCAAATCGCTATAGATTTTTCAAGTAGAAGGCCAAAGCGCTTTGATATCTTCATGGGTTTCTATCCTATGAGTAAGATTGATTCGCCTGTACCTGCCGCCTTGCAAGCTGGGATATCCCCCCCCTCTGGCATGTTCATGCGTGAGTTGAAGATAGGTTTTGATGATAACGACAAGCCGCTATCATCTAGGGTGCGTGAACTGGATGCTGATGGCTTGCAATTTGTCGCGCCCGCATCTGTATTGGATGGTCAGCGTACGGGTACTCGGCGCTATCGTATCCAGTGGCCAGTACCAGAATTGGACTTCAGTAATACGCAACGCTGGGGAGTGCGTATTTGGGGTCGACTGGAATCTCGCATGGTAAACGGTTTAAGCGAATGGGGACCGGTTGATGGCGCTGACAACACCCCGCCCGCCATAGCTTTTGCAATGGCTGCCAATCCAGCTCCATTACTTCCCCTCCCGCTACCGATCGTTCCGGGAGTACCAATGGGCAGTCAGCCTGATGGGCATGGTCAATCACACGTCAAGGTGTTCTGGTCGCTACCCAGTGGACCACGCCCAGATAAGATCAATATCTGGGAGACGACCGAAACCGTGCTGATGCAGCGAGCAGGACAACCGCCGCTCGAAGCTAGCGACTCGCCAGGCCAGAGGTTAGTGGCACTGCGTGAGCGTTACGATGCGTTACCACCCGAAGAGCGACGGATTGCATTTCGCCGTTTCAGGGAATTGCCGGGTACTGCACGCGATACGGATATTGCTCTGCCGAAAGGCTCCACTGAAATTCATTTTTTCACCCTGACCACCACCAGCAAAACCGGTGTTGAATCACCATGGCCAGTGGGCAATGCAGAACAACGATTGCATGCTTTTATCGCACCCACGCTACTAGCACCCACGACGCCTGTTGCTCGAACAGCGTTTGCGTCAAGCGGTGGTATAGACCTTGAAGTGAGCAGTGCATCGGCAATCGCCGTAGATGAATTTAGACTGTACCACACACACTCTTTTGAAGCCGTGCGACGGATCGGTTCTATGGGTCCGCCCTTCCTCATCATTAACGCTTCACCACCGGCACAGAATGAACCACTTGATCCGATCAGCAAACTACCCATATACCGCGCACAATGGAACGGTGTCTTTCCTGCAGACTGGCAAGACTGGTTGATCCGCGTGGTTGCAGTGCCAGTAAGCTCCGTACCCGAATCGGCACAACGTGGACAAATCTCCATAGCATCGGATGTCATCACGCTCAGCGTGCGCCCGGATACACCACCCGATCTGGCACCGTTAACTCACAGTGAGTGGGAGCAGACAGGCCATGGTCTGCTGATTAACTCATCGACGGATTTACGCATAAACGATAATCCATCCGGTGTTCATCGCTTGCTGGCAACTGTCGATAATCAACAGCTGACTTTCGACGACTTCAATACGATATCAGTGGCAACTAGCACGACACCACCGGATCTTGGCGATGGTCCTGTTTTAATGCTGGGCGAAAGACGCGCCGGACGCACTCCAATTAGTATCTGGCTTAAAAGAGCCGATCGTTTACAGAGCGTGAGCGTCACCATGAAACTGATTGATCCACGCGGACGAAGCACGCTTGCCAATGTTGTCGTGCCACCGTGGCAAAGTAGTAAATTAAATGTGAAGGTACTGGACGTGTTCAACATAAACGGTCGCGGCAGCGTTATTACTTTTAGCGCTGATGCGCCCGTCGATAGTGCAGAGCCTGGCGAATTGACGATTACCGTTAATCCCACAAGACTCAGTAACAGACTGACTAGACCAACGAAGGCTAGCTTTGTGTTGCACAAGATACCGTTTAGTGCACAGCCAGCGTTCACCGGCGATAACGAAAAAATCATGGTTAATCGAACCACCAAGCGTCCGCCGTTTACCTACGCGGTGCTAGTGCGTGGCGATAGCGAACCGAGCATTGTGATCAGTATTGAAATGAACAATGGCGTGTCGGGTTCTGCACGACATAGTCCAGCGACTATTGTCAGACCTGATAGCCCGTTTCGTCCACCTGTTCTTAGGTGACGACCAGAGCGGTAGCAATGTGTTGTCGCTGGATCAGTATTGCTTCGACCTCACAGGCGACAGCACCAGTAATTGCTGAAACCGTATCAGAGCCACTCGAAAGAATACATATTGGAAGCGAGCGCTTGCGTTAAGTGACACGCTAGCCGACCACACCCCCGTCGTCTCGCGTAACCGCAACGATGGATGATCGCGGTGTTGAGGATTCACCACCGTCTGGCCAGTGTCCTTCACCTCGTTCGCCGGGATGCTGTATACCGACAAACATCGTGCGACGATCCGGACTCCAAGTCAGGCCCGTGATCTCAGCTTGCAATGGTCCCGTTAAAAAACGACGGATTTCACCGGTAGTAGGATCTCCAAGAAGCATCTGGTTATTGCCCTGGCCAGCGAAGTCCTCTGCATTGGAGTAGTTTCCGTCTGTCTGTATCCACAGCATACCGTTTGAATCAAACTTCAAGCCGTCGGGTGAATTAAACATATTACCTACCGAAATATTCGACGAACCTGCACGCTCATCAGAGTGCACAGAAGGATTACCTGCCAATACATACAGATCCCATGTAAACGATGTGCTGGTATGGTCTGCAGACTCTGGACGCCAACGAACAATCTGACCGTATTTGTTTGCTGCCCGCGGATTAGGCCCAGCTACTGGTGTGGCATCACCGCCTGAATTGGTCAATGCTTCACCTGTCTCTGCATTCTTGACGCCTCGATTCGAGTTATTAGTCAGGCAGCAATACACCTCGGCAGCCACAGGGTTTGCACTTACCCACTCAGGCCTATCCATTGTCGTGGCCCCTACCGCGGACGCCGCTTGTCGCGTATGAATGCACACCTCGGCCATACTCGCCATGCCGGTAGCTTCAGGAGAGAGTTCCAACCACTCACCGCTGCCGTCATCATGGAACTTTGCTGCGTACAGTTTGCCATCTTCGAGCAAAGAGTCTGTCTCACCACCAGGGGCATAAACACCACCGGAGACGAAACGATACAGAAACTCGCCACGCTCATCGTCGCCCATATAAACAACGATGTGACCATCGCCGTTCACAACCACTTCAGCATTTTCATGTTTGAATCGACCAAGCGCTGTGCGTTTTTTGGGCCGACTGGTAGGATCAGTAGGATCGACCTCAGTAACATAACCATGACGATTGAATTCGTTAGATTCCTTTGCCAAATCGAAGCGATCATCGATTTCATGCCAGCCATAGCCACGCCCTACCGGTGATATTCCATAGCGCTTCATAGAATCAGTAACCGGATGTTCCTGATTTTCTGTAGCAAAGTAGCCGTTGAAATTTTCCTCACAGGCCAAGTAGGTACCCCATGGTGTTGAGCCGTTGCCACAGTTGTTAAATGTACCGCGTGCAACTAATCCATCAGGATCTTCATTGGTTTTCATCAAAGCGTGACCAGCAGCTGGTCCAGTAATCTCCATTTCGACATCGGGCGTTACTCGACGATTGTAAGGACTATCCTTAACGATCGACCAGACGCCGTCGTTTTGTTGAATTTCGACGACAGTTAAGCCGTGAGCGTTCATACCTTTTAAAACGTCATCATGAGTTTCATATTTGCCTTCAGGACGGTTTCCCCAAATCACGCCTCTATTGGCGTACTCATTGTTGGCAATAAGTATAAATTTGTTGCCGTGAGGATAGACCTCCATTCCGTCGTTATTGTCACCAAACGAGGTGGCTTGGCTTGCGCCCGTCCCACGTGTAGCGTGATCGAAGTCTGGGGCGTCGGACCACAAGGGATCTCCCCAACGGCTCACAATGCGTGCGGTATAACCGGACGGCACCGTTATATCGTCGGTGGTGCTCATGGCAATGGCATCAAATGCAAAGCGAGTGTCTGCAGCCGTGGCTGGCCTAGGCATAAGAGTGCTACCCAATGCCGCAACACCACCTAAGGCCACAACACCTTTGAGTAGATCGCGCCGAGACATGGCTCGATCCAGTACACGGTCAAAATCGGTCTGTTCAGGCTTTGGGTTTATATGCTCGTCGAATTCGTCGAACGACAGATCATCTGGGTTGTTCATAAAGCAAGCTCTCCAGTAATTTGTTTGTTTTTATGTCCTATTTTTGTAGAGGAATAATGAAGTAATGGTCTGTAGACTTTATTCCAACAGCTTCCCTGTGTGTCCAAATTATCACTAAAGAGTTAATAAAAATAGAGCTTATTTGCCGATACAACGGTGAACCAAAATAGTGCAGGCAATAGCTGTATGAACATTCAACAGATTCTCAATCTCTTGATAGCGGTAGTGGTAGTGGTAGTGGTAGTGGTAGTGGTAGTGGTAGTGGTAGTGGTAGTGGTAGTGGTAGTGGTAGTGGTAGTGGTAGTGGTAGCATTATTGTTTGCCTACGCACGATTAACCAGACATGTAAGGTGTCCATTGTTGATAGCCAACGGGGCGGTTACTTCAAACAGGTGTTAAATTTTAAGCAAGTGACGCCCATTAGCATCTGAGCCAATGCCGGATCGTAACGATGGCCTTCGTCTCGCATAAAAGCATGTTCACCGTTGAGCTCGAACCACTCGAAACTTGTTCCAGCGTTGGTTAACGCATCGTAAATGATCTTCCGACCTTCCAATGGCACATGCGGATCTTGCCGACCCCAGATCATGAGTACCTCACCTTGAATGTCCGGAATACGAGCCAGTGAATCATCACTCATACCCTCACCCAAGCTCCCTTTGTGAATGTCTGTAGCATAAAAACAAACGCAGGCAGCCACTTCCGGGTTCATCGCGGCGCGGAACGCGAGATGGCCACCGAGGCAAATGCCAATTGAGCCAATTTTACCGGTGCAGCCCGCATCATTTTGCAGATATTCTATAACAGCGCGAGCATCGGTATCGTAGCTGGCAACCGTCTTTGTCGTTTTAAGCTCGTTGCCCCTATCGGTACCCGTTTTGTCATAAGCGAATGCTTCGCCGGGTTGAGTGTACTGGTGATAGACATCCGGAACACAAACAATGAATCCATGGCCTGCGATCATCGCAGCGGTCCGAGCAATCGGAGCGGTCATCTGATAAATCTCAGAATAGAGCACAATTCCCGGATACGGCCCGCCTCCCGCAGGGCGAAACACGTGAGTGCGCATGAGTCCGTCAGGGGTGGTGAGATCTGCGTGCTCTAGTGGTTGAAGTTGCATAAGGGCACCGTGAGAAAGTTGTATCTAGTATACCGAACCACTGGCATGTGAGCACTCTGTGGTACGACTTTCGGCGATGATCCAGAGTGCGTTGTACAATGGTCGAGACCGACCTCGAATTCTATAATCGCGTACCTAGCACCCTATTTAATCACTTTGGAATAGCATGACAAATAATCAAAAATTGGCCGGTAAAAACGTTCTGATCACCGCCGGTGCACAGGGTATTGGCGAGTCTATTACCAAGCACTTTATCGACAGCGGCGCAAACGTTGCCATTCATTACTATTCCAGTGCAGAGGTAGCTGAAACGTTGGTTGAGTATGCCGGTAGCAAAGGCGTTAATGCCGTAGCTATCAGCGGTGACCTTACGCAGGAAAGCGATGCTAACGCATTGGTCAACAATACGATAAAAGCATTGGGCGGTATAGATATACTCATTAACAATGCCGGTTCACTGGTAGCTCGTAATATGCTCAGTGAAATGGACACTGAATTCTGGCATAAGGTGATGGACATCAATCTTACCTCTATGATGTTTGTGACTAGAGCAGCGTCTCCTCATCTAGCAAAAAATGAAAACAGCAGTATTGTTAATCTTGCATCACTAGCCGGGCGTAAAGGTGGGCACCCAGGCTCACTTGCTTACTCAACGAGTAAAGGTGCAATTCTTACGTTTACCAGAGCGCTCTCAGCAGAACTAGGCCCTCAGGGCACACGAGTCAATGCCGTAGCGCCAGGCCTAATTCTTGGTACATCTTTTCATAATACCCACACGTCAAAAGAATCAGCGGATGCCACCACTGCAGGCATCCCTATTTGTCGCGCTGGCAATGCATCTGACGTGGCACGAGCGGTTATATATCTGGCCTCCGAATACGACGGATTTATTACAGGTGCAACATTGGACATTAATGGTGGTGTTTACAATATGTAGCGTGTAACGACTTATATACCCATACAAGAAGTTCGTACTCTAGAACTATCGCCCAGCATATTTTTTTAACGCATCTACAGTTGTTTTTCTATCTGGTTTCCATCCTCTATCTCGGAAGCCCAAATTCTACTTTTTTGATCATAACTAAATAGAGGACAATAAACCTATTATGCACTTAGCACGACATTGTCTTTCTGATTTGTGAGCGAGCTGAATTTAGCCTTGCCTGTCAGAGGCTCTCATTGCTTCTGTTTCAACTTAGGTTTCGATATCTTTCTTCCATAGAATAAATCGTAAGATGCGGGGCTGAACCTTCCGAAGCCTCCGTTAGGCGTCACCGTAATCTCTCCGTAGAATATTAAGCTGTCTATCGTATATAAATCTATTCTTACGAAGTCCATGTCAGCTGAAAGCTTTTCAGCCACTTCCACCATTTCATCAAAAACAATAGGCCGGCTTGGTGTCTCTGTTGTAGGTAGGTTATTGTAGTCAAATTCCAATCTATTCCAGTGAACATCAAACACAGCAGCCGTGGCATGATCAGAATTCACTACGTGTACAAACTCTACTTTGCTATCAATGCAATAAAATTTGTAATCGATGGGCAAGCGGCCTTTTTCATCTACTAGCATTCGTTCAATCATTATACGTGGCTCAATATCTCGATAATGCCATTCTCGACGCTCTCGATAATAGTTGCGTAGGAGCGAAAGCTGTAACTTCTTCTTTGTTTGCGCAATAACCCATTCGTCCGTTTTGTCTTTAACGATACATACAGTTCCTGAATCATGATTAGTCTTTATTACAAAGCTATTTGGCAATGAACTCCACACAATTTCGTCTACTGATCCGTATACGCCGTGTAGTTCGATCAAGATCGAACCTAATCCCTTTTCTTTGACGAACGCACGACTGCCGTACTTATCGGCGTATAGCGAATATTCTGGTCTACGATCAAATAGTTTTCGCCACATGACATGACTATTAAATGTATCCGGGCTACCCCATATCATTCGTCTACCATGGTGCAGATAGTAAAACAATTCGTAGAAGAGCTTATCACTTAGAAATGACCTAGCAAGAACCCTGAACCACAAGCTTCTAAGCTTTCTCAGAAATATTTTCATAAATAAATGTTGATTGCGTTCAATTGCGATCAAACGGTAAGTTATTCATCAGAAAACAGTACGAGCTTGATTTAGCTCCATTAAAGCAAACCAACACATGAATACTCATGTGGAACGATTCAACTGTATTTTCCGATAGAAAATCGAGCATAAAATTAAACAGTTACGCAGCCATTGTAAGCTCACATAGCGGTTGTATTTTGCAGAGAGCTGTTTTAGGTTTTTTGCTGTTGTATGTTGACATCCAACTTGTAGCTGTTTCTTGAACATGCTGGATGCATGGCACTTTTTATGTCCGTTGGTGTCTCGCCATACGATTGAGTCGATCAGCATGACCATTCTGCTGAGGGGGCTCTGGCTGTATATATCCCAAATCAACGAAATGCTTATCAACCCGACTTTTAAAGACATGACGCCAATGTTCTCATTCGAGATCCAACCGAATAGTTAGAAGTTTCACTCGTCATTCAATCACTTGATCGAGCTTGAGTATGGCCATGATCTATTCTTTGGCACTTTTAATCGTAGAACCACATGAGTAGAGAATCCTACCTTCAGAATCTATAATTCTATGGCGTGACTTCCATACAGCCCGTTTCTATCGCTTGCCAGCTAGAACGCATTGAGTCTGCAGAAAGGAGCATAAATCATTTAGTTCGTCACAAAACCTACTCCCTTTGCGTTCGATTCGATTGTTGATCAAACCTGCCTTGTGTGTTGTCAGTCTATCCTGAAAAGGAGTAAATACGGCGCACATCGCACATTCTGAGCGTTGTCGCTGAATTTATCTAATAATATTTAACCAGTCTTCGTTTATTCACGACTCTGGCGCCAAAACACAGGTATATTGTATAAAATTTGTGCAAATTCGGCAGACAAATGATGACTAAAGACTGAAATTTTACAGCAGTGTGGCACTGCAGAATTTGACTGTATCGCAAATAGTTGACAAAGATTTTGCGTTTAAATTCGAACCCATTTATTATATAAATCAATGGCTGTCTAGAGATTGATGATCCCTAATCGAATGCGAAGCACTCGGAATTTTTCGTAACAATAACAGTTCTATTACCGTTTGACAGACTGGATTTAGCAAAAAAAGCAAGTAGGTGGAATTCAATGACCTTGACTTAGAAAAATACCTCCTTGAAGCAAGAAGGAAAACAAAAGCCCAATATCCAATGCAACGATTTATAAATTTTGAAGAGTGCACATAAAAGCAATTCTGGTCTCAAAATATGACGCCGCAAAGTTTACACAACGAATCTAAAAAAGGATGCTTCTCTGCAGTGTCAAGAGAAAAGCAAGCAAAATAATGTGATGATGATTTTATGAGACTGAACGCTGTACTGATAACGTTAGGACTAATACTGTCTCTGCCTGTGAATGCTGCGACTAAGGCGGAAATTTATCGAGAATCCGCCAGATCGATTGTGCTAATCAATTGTATTGATGATAGGGGTGAACTCGTGAGTTATGGATCGGGAACACTAATCCGTAATGATGGAATTATATTGACAAATAGTCACGTCATTACTTTAAATGATCAAGAATGCCCGAGCTACGAAGTGAATTTCAAACCGGATGAAATAACCGGCAGCACTTCGGGCCAAACTGTTGGTGCAGGCGGTTTAGGTGAGCCCGCGGTAGCATTGGTTATAAGAGATAGTAAGGCATACGATTTAGCTCTCCTAAAAGTTGCGAACCTTCCCGATACAGTCCATCCAATGTTAATCAGTGATAGCGGATACGAGGATGTAGGATCAGAAGTAGTAGCCATAGGACATCCGGACGGCGGATCGCTTTGGTCAATAACCGCAGGAACAATCAGTTCCTCTATAACCAACTTTGCTGGGGTAGCTGGCTACAACATGTATCAAACTGACGCTGCTTTGAATCCAGGTAATTCAGGTGGACCGCTTATAAATTCAGACGGTTTACTCGTCGGAGTTAATACTTTTATAGCCCGTGGCAATAGCGAGTTAGCATTAGATGGATTGGGTTTTGCGGCTCAGGCATCAACAGTTAGAACTTGGTTAGGAGATGATTACTTTTCCGACATACCTGCAGAGGTGATTTCTGAAAAAAGCGACAATGTCGTTCCTCAGAGTACTGCTGAACTTGATCTGGATGAAGAAAATTTAGACGAAAACAGATTTACGCGATTTCTTG
>JALZUD010000138.1 GCA_023301725.1 Granulosicoccus sp.
GACGCTAATTGCCCGTGGGCGATCGTGCTATGGCCAATGGCAACATGCAACATGCCGGCGGTAGCTTCCATGTCATCGACATACTGTGCTCCGCCTGTCACGTGTTCACGAGCACTATCGTGTGCTACTGCCCGACCGGCTACTCTGGATTTATCAGGTGTCATCATTTACACAGCTCATCACTGAACTCCATCTCTACGCGGCGCAACAAATTCTGTGCAATCAGCGACCGGTACGCAGCACTGGCACGTGCATCACTAATCGGCTGTAGCTCAGCGCTAAGTTGGTGTTGCCCATCAATAACTGCTTGCTCATCAAATGCCCGACCGTTGAGAGCTTGCTCTGCCTTTAACGCTCTAACAGGCGTTGCCGCCACCCCACCAAAAGCCAATCGCGCATTGTTAGTCAGGCCTTCGTGTTGCGGCAGATGAATAGCCAAGCACACACTCGATATATCATCTTCCGTGCGCTTGCTTATCTTGTGTACGGCAAACACTGAATCTGATTTAGGCAACGGAATTTTTACACTGCGGATAAATTCACCAGGCTGCATACTGGTTTTGCGGTAGCTGATATAAAACTCACTCACCGGTATGTGGCGAGTTTGCTCGCCGCACTGCAAAGTGAGCGTGACATCCAGAGCAAGGAATAACGGAGGCAAGTCTCCAATGGGAGAGGCTGAGCCGAGATTTCCACCAATAGTGGCACTATTGCGAACCTGATCAGAACCAAAGCGAAGCAGCATCTCGCGTGCTGCAGGAATCGATTCGCTCATTATTTCCAGACATTCGCTTAAGGTAACAGCAGCACCTAGTAACAAATGATCTGCCTGTATTTGCTTTACTCGCATCTCAGGCACATGCCCCACATGCACAATATGAGCGATAGTTTTCATCTGTTGCGTGACTTCTAGCGCAAGGTCGGTACCACCAGCAAGCAAGCGACTGTCCGGATGCTTCTGGTAATACGCTGCCAATTCAACCATCGATTGGGGTTGTATAAACCCACCGCCCCGCTCTAGTGGCTCAGCGCTTAATGCTTGCAATCGGGCCACCAGCTTCTCACTATCAGCTGCCTGGGTGTCTGTTACTTGTCCGAGGGCAGATTGTTTCCTGTATTGCAAGGCTGAATGTGCAGCGGCTTTAATAGGCCGGTATCCAGTGCAGCGGCAAAGATTGCCACCCAAGGCTTGATCAACGCGCTTGAGTAACTGCTCTTCAGGCTCGTCCTGCTTATAAAGTGCGAACAACGACATGACAAAACCAGGGGTGCAAAAGCCACACTGCGATCCATGCTCTTCAATCATGGCGGTTTGAACGGGATGCAGCGTATTGGCCTGTTCAAGACTTTCCACACTGAGCAGTTGCTTACCGTGCAAAGCACCCAAAAAACTGATGCAGCTATTAATGGATTGATAGGAGAGTCGGGGCTGTGCGTGTTTATCACCTCTGACACTATTGGGCACTGAACTATTGCTGATTGAACTCGGGGTGTTTACAGCTTCAGTCTCTGAATTGTCACTTATCAAACTAACAGTAACCACCGTACAAGCTCCGCAGTCACCCGAACCACAACCCTCCTTGGTGCCCGTTTTGTTTCTATGCAAACGCAACCAGTCCAGAACGGTTAAATCAGCCTCAAAGTCGGTGAGTTCAACGAGTTCATCGTCGTATAGAAATCGAATCATGCTGGGAGATCGACAAACAAGGGAGTTTGCGAAAATGTCGTGACATCGATGAGTCCGATATCTGAGATACGCAATTCAGGAATAACTACCAACCCCAGCAGTGAATGTTGCATATAGGCATTGTTAAGCGTACAGCCACAATCGCGCATAGCATTAACCAATTGCTGTGCTTTTTCCGCGACGACTTCAGCAC
This sequence comes from Granulosicoccus sp., assembly GCA_023301725.1. Taxonomy (GTDB): domain Bacteria; phylum Pseudomonadota; class Gammaproteobacteria; order Granulosicoccales; family Granulosicoccaceae; genus Granulosicoccus. Next base: position 1,881 of record JALZUD010000138.1, read on the forward strand.
GCTCTATAGACATCAATCCTGCAATAGGTAACTCCACTAATGCTAATTGCTTACCTTGTGAAAACAGAGTGACACCACCACCCACTTCACGCAGCTTGTTTGCAGCCAAGGCCATGTCCTCATGGTTTGTGCCCACCACGATCATGTGGTGCGAGTCGTGGGCGACAGTTGATGCCATTGCGCACGGTACGTTGTAACCAAAGCCTGAAACAAACCCGTTGACCACTTTGCCTGTGGCACGATGACGCTCCACCAAGGCGATCTGACAGACATCCTGTTCGGCGCTGGACTGCACAAAGCCATCGGCAACTGCCAAGTCTCTCTCAAGCGCTTTGGTGGGCGCTTGATTTTCGATAACACCAATGACTCGTGCACGCACCTTCTTGGCTTGGGCATCGGGCGCTGCAATAGCAAAGTCTGTCGCTGTCAGGTCACGTTTCATATTCACTGTATCCATACTGGATGCAGGATAGGTGGCCGGTTTAATGTCGGTGACGAGAGCGTTATTTTCTGCCAGTAGCGTGCCTTGTGCTATCACCTGCTCAATCGGCAACTGAACCAAATCGGACGTAATAATTAAATCGGCGCGACGTCCCGGCGTAATTGATCCAAGTTCGCGCTCCAGTCCGAAATGCTCAGCAGTATTCAGCGTTGCCATCTGTATGGCATGGATAGGTTTCAAACCCTGGGCTATCGCGTGCCGCACAACTCGGTTCATGTGTCCATCGTTAATCAAAGTGCCTGAGTGCGAATCATCGGTACATAAGATGAAATAGCGCGGATCAAGACCAAGTTCGGTCACAGCCTTTATTTGTGGAGCCACGTCGTACCAGGCGGAACCTAGCCGCAACATTGAGCGCATACCTTGCCGCACACGCGCTACAGCATCTTCTACGCGGGTGCCCTCATGATCATCAGCCGGTCCTCCAGCAACGTATCCATGAAAAGGCAAGCCCAGATCGGGGGATGCATAGTGCCCACCTACGGTTTTACCTGCAGCCACGGCCGCGCTGATAGCACCGACCATGGTGGCATCGTTATTCGCCACTCCGGGGAAATTCATGACCTCGCCTAAGCCGATGATATTTGGCCACTGCATGGCCTCTTGGACGTCGCTAACGCCCAGAGCCGCGCCGGCATTCTCCAAGCCCGGGGCTGAGGGCACACAACTCGGCATCTGCACGAACACATTAATCGGCAGATCTATAGCTTCATCGTGCATCAACCGGACACCGTCAAGGCCAAGCACGTTACCAATCTCGTGTGGATCAATGAACATAGATGTTGTGCCATGAGGGATCACGGCACGTGCGAACTCCGTCACTGTCACCATGCCCGACTCTACATGCATGTGGGCATCACAAAGCCCAGGCACCAGATACCGGTCGCGGGCATCAATGATCTGCGTTTTGTCACCGATAGCGTGAGAGGCATCAGGCCCGACATAGGCAAATCGTCCGGCCACAATCGCAATGTCTGTACTGGGAATGATTTCCCCAGAATGGACATTGACCCAGCGTCCGTTGCGGATGACAGTGTCGGCAGGCTTGCGTCCGGTGGCCACATCAACCAATAAGGCTGCGGCTTCAGTTCTAGGTAACAGGGAATTCATGCAACTCCTTCATCAGTGTTTGCGGCCGAAACAGTGCAGCTGTCTGCATTTTACAGGCTTGTAAGGCTACTTGGCTAACACCCTGTAGAACCTCTTGTCGGCTATAATGGCGCGCTAACGTCGGGCAGGTGACTTATCTGCCGCCCTGCCGCTTGCGCATTAATTTTAATTCGCTTTCGAACTAACCTTCATCAGTCATGTACTACTAGCCATACTGCTAACCATACTATTAACCAGGTAATGCCTTTTAAAAGAGGCTTGCACCTAGGCGTCTGGCAAAATTTAAAAAATCAGCCAGTCGCTATCAGGACGCCTAAAAGTCGCCTAAACAAGGCCTCAGGACCAAATTGTGATCCAGAAACTTCGTAACATCGCCATCATAGCCCACGTCGACCATGGCAAAACCACCCTGGTAGACAAGCTGCTTCAGCAGTCAGGCACGTTGGACATGCGCAAGGAACAAACCGAGCGCCTGATGGATTCCAACGCGATCGAAAAAGAACGCGGCATCACCATCCTGTCCAAGAACACGGCAATTACCTGGAACGATTATCGTATCAATATCGTTGATACACCGGGTCACGCCGATTTCGGAGGTGAAGTTGAGCGAGTTCTCAGTATGGTCGACTCGGTGCTACTGCTGGTTGATGCTGCCGAAGGTCCCATGCCCCAAACACGGTTTGTGACACAAAAAGCCTTCGCGATGGGTTTTCGCCCTATCGTTGTCATTAACAAAATCGATCGTGAAGGCGCGCGTCCTGACTGGGCACTCGATCAGACGTTTGAATTGTTTGACAACCTGGGCGCAACAGACGAGCAACTGGATTTTCCGGTTGTCTACGCATCGGCAGTCAACGGCTATGCCGGAATGGAGCCCGACATCACTGAGGGTGACATGACACCTTTGTTCGAGACGATCGTTAGAGAAGTGCCTGTCCCCAATGTTGACGTAGACGGTCCGTTACAGATGCGTATCAGCTCGCTTGACTACAACAGTTATGTCGGTGTTATCGGTATCGCACGAATTCAACGAGGCTTCCTGAAACCTAATCAGGCTGTTCGCGTCGCTGGTGCGGATGGCAAGGAACGCAACGCCAAGGTGCTTCAAGTGCTCGGTTTTCATGGCCTTGAGCGCATCGAGACTGACAGAGCAGAAGCTGGCGACATCGTGTGTATCACCGGTATCGACAAGCTTAATATCTCCGACACTCTTTGCGATCCAGCACACGTGGAACCAATGACACCTCTGTCCGTTGATGAGCCCACGATCAGTATGATGTTCCAGCCAAACAGCTCAGCTTTTGCGGGTAAAGAGGGCAAGTACGTCACCAGTCGCAATATCTGGGATCGCCTGCAAACAGAGCTACTGCACAATGTGGCGCTGCGGGTTGAACGTACAGAGCAATCTGAGACCTTCAAAGTATCTGGCCGTGGTGAATTGCACTTATCAGTGCTTATCGAAAACATGCGCCGCGAAGGCTACGAGATTGGTGTTGGCCGCCCAGTAGTCATCACTCGACAAAACGAGCAAGGCCAGACTGAAGAACCGTATGAGCAAGTCACTATCGATGTAGAAGAGCAACATCAGGGTGCCATCATGGAAAAGATGGGTGAGCGACGTGCTGATCTGAAAGATATGGTGCCAGACGGTAAGGGCCGTGTACGTCTTGACTACATTGCACCTGCTCGCGGCATGATTGGATTTCGTACCGAATTCTTGACTGCCACTTCGGGCACCGGTCTCATCTACTCTGTATTCGATCACTACGGCCCACAGCTCAAGCTCAATGTTGGCGCACGCCGCAATGGCGTGCTCATTTCAAACGGCCAAGGCAAGGCGCTTGGTTTTGCTCTGTGGAACTTGCAGGAGCGAGGTCGCTTGATTATCGGCGCCAACTCTCAAGTGTATGAAGGACAAGTCATCGGTATCCATTCTCGCGAAAACGACTTGACGGTGAACTGCCTCAAGGGCAAGCAGCTGACTAACGTACGAGCATCTGGTACCGATGAAAATATTGTGCTTACACCGTTTATTAATATGTCGTTGGAACAAGCGCTGGAATTCATCGATGACGATGAGCTGGTAGAAGTTACGCCAGAGAGTATTCGGGTAAGGAAGAAATCCTTGACTGAAAACCAACGCAAGCAAGACTCTCGAGGTCCCAAGACATAACGTCATTCCACACCTAAGTAACCTCATTCGCGCGTAGGCGGGAATCCAGGACTGGCCCGCCCAGCATGGATCCCCACTTCGTGGGGATGACGCGCTAGGACGCGGAGCGTCTCCCTTAACGTCCCCTTTTATTAGAGACGACGCTGCGAACCAAGATACTCGGTAGATTGCATCTCGAACAACCGACTGGCAGCTCGCTTGAACTCAAACGCTAGACGCTTCCCCGTGTATAGCTTGTCTGCAGATGCTTCGGCCGACACAATGAGTTTCACATGGCGATCATAGAACTCGTCAATCATATTAACGAAACGCCTTGCTGCATCGTTGGTCATGTCATCCATCACAGGCACATCACTTAGCATAATAGTGTGGAATTCACTAGCCAGCTCAATGTAATCCTGGGTAGATCTGTTGGTGTTGCATAAGGCATCGAATGTAAACCACACTAGATCTGTGGAATGCGCAACAACAGGAATATCGCGAGAATTCACCACTAATGAACTCGTGTGCTCCTCGTGCTCTGTTCTAGCTTTATCGAAGTAGTCTTGCATAGCCGTTTGCGTTGTCCTGTCAGGCTCGCCGCGACTACTTTGCGTGATTCGGTACACAGGTTCCTTCTGCAGCAATTGAAGGCGAAAATCTGTCTCACCCAACATTTCCACCACGTCTGTATGCCTACTGATCTGTGCGATAGCAGGAAGGAATCGAGCTCTTTGCAGCCCATCTTTATACAGGCCCTCTGGAGGTACGTTAGACGTTGTTACCAAGGTCACACCTCGTTTGAATAGCTCTGACATCAAACCGCCCAACAACATTGCGTCGGTAATGTCGTTCACGTGTATCTCATCGAGCAGTAGCAGGCGCGAACGCGCAGCCCAGTCATCAGCGATGCGCAACATAGGGTTTTCGACACCGTCCAGTCTGCGCAAATCCACGTGAATTTGCTGCATGAAGCGATGAAAATGCAACCGTGTTTTATGCTCTATGGCAACAGCGTCGAAGAACAAGTCACATAGATGGGTCTTACCGCGCCCCACACCTCCCCACAGGTAAATACCCTGCACACCGCTCACGCTCTCATCTACTGGTTTCTTCCAGCGCGCAAACAAGGAACGCGAAGGCTTAGTCCAGTTTCTACGCCGCTTTAACTCATCTCCAATGAAATGAAGCTTCTCGACAACTGCGCGCTGCTCTGCATCAGCTCGCAGAACGCCACTAGCAACCTGAGCTTCGTAACGTGAGAGTGTCATATTTGATTATCGCTAATTGCCCAATCTTGCACTACGCAAAGCACGTAGGGCCTGTTTTTGCCGAACCAGCGCATACCGGTGCAACGCCTCTTGTTCTTCTGACAGCAAATTGACAAATCGACACTGCAATGGCTCGTCTTCCTCGGCAGGCAGTACATCAACGTATCCAGCAATGGGGCGCCCTGCTGTGGGTAAATCCATACTGAACGGGTAACGACGCCCATTCGTGATCACCCCTGCGCTCAAGGTAAATCCACTTGCACTAACATCAAGAACACGCATTAATTGACTGTCGATCTGCAGAATAATTGGATCGTCAGGATCAGGTACCACCGGGTAAGCGGTGCGCCCACTTTTAGTTGCCTGGACAATAATGTCGTTCATGTTCAAGCCTTCAAACCAGCTGGTACGAGCATGTTAAGTCGTGCGTTCAGACGCTGCAAGTTGTTGTCTTCCAGCATGATACCGGCAGCTCGGTACGCAATTTCAGTTGCTACTAATTCACGCATGTGCGCGCTGCGTAATCGAGCGATAAACACGGTCATGATCACCGACAACGCGCCTCCACAGATCAACGGCAAAAACGTGCTACCAGAAACAGCGTCTGATGAGGTATTAGCGAATCGCATCAACGCACCAAACAGACCAAACAACAAAGCGTAGATACCTGTAAAAAGAAACACATCGAGTGCCATTTGATGGTGCAATCGCTCGCCCTCGATCCGTCGTTCCAGGGCAAAACGAATCGATTCATTGTCAGAGGCATCACCCACCAACTCACACACTTCTTCCACCTCAGATGAATTTGAGCGTATTTCGGCAACCCCTAGCAATCCGTCTCGCCGGCTAACTTCGCAAATATTGAGCATAGCTCGAATCATCTGGCGAGGCGAACTGCCTCCATGAATCGCTCGAACCACAGCTAATTGCAGCGCTTGAGAAATCTGCCCCATAGAGAAGCTGAGCAACAGACCTGCCACTGCACCGCCAAAGACGACCACAGAAGACTGCAGCACATCAAAGAGACTGCTAATGTCGCTGAGAAACATCGCCAGGCCAATCGTTACCAGCACAGATGCCAGAACCAACAAGGTTACCTGCGTTGCGTTTATGCTTTTATGATTGGGCACCGATGTGGTTTCACGGGTTATTGGCAACACGATGGATGAAAGGCGAACAAGGCGCTTGCTAAAAAAAGAATAGCAGAATACTTTCAAGGTAAAAGTCGAATTTCTGGCGCTTTGCCGGAGTACAGCAATCTGACCCCTATCGATATAGACTACAAACGCGCTCAGCGCTGAACTATCCTCTTATAAATTCAGAATACCAACACACAGCCCAGTTGATTAAATATGTCGCTACTTAGCATTATCAGCATTTTACTAACCGTCTCCGCTCTGTTCGCATACGTCAACTGCAAGACGCTTAAATTGCCCAATACGATTGGCATCATGGTTATATCGTTGGCTTTTTCGTTGTTGCTTGTGTTACTAGGCAACATTGGCTTTGGTGATGCAGAACGTATTGCAGCAGAAATTATCGGGCAAATCGAATTTGATGAAACCTTACTCAACGGCATGCTCGGCTTTCTGCTTTTTGCAGGAGCTATGCACATCGATCTTGACCACCTGTTGAAGCGCAAATGGACCATTGGTTTGCTCGCCTCATTGGGTGTGCTCACCAGCATGGTTCTAGTGGCAATGAGTGCGTACTACTTGTTCCAGCTATTTGGTTACCACGTACCTTTCATCTACTGCTTACTATTTGGATCACTCATAGCGCCCACCGATCCCATCGCCGTCATGGGCATATTAAAGACCGCCGGTGCCAGCAAGTCGCTTGAAATAAAAATCGCTGGTGAATCGCTGTTCAACGATGGTGTTGCCATAGTTGTATTTTTAGCCATCTTCGGCATAGCGGTTAATGGAGAAGCGTTCAATGCGCAGCACGTAGGCGTGTTGTTCGTACAAGAGGCTTTTGGGGGCGCACTTTTCGGCTTTGTCTGTGGCTGGATAGTTCTGCAAATGCTAAAACGCCTCGACAACTACCAAGTAGAGATTCTACTGACGCTGGCACTAGTCTCAGGTGGCGCAACTGCCGCAGCTAGCCTGCATTTATCAGCACCCATTGCTGTGGTGGTTGCCGGACTCATGATCGGTAACCACGGTAGACGTGATGCGATGAGCAACGTCACCGTGCAACGTCTGGATACGTTCTGGGAGCTGATTGACGAAATTCTCAACGCAGTTTTGTTTTTAATCATTGGTCTGGAAGTCATCGTCCTACAGCTAAATACACAGCTCTGGATAATGGGCATTGTGATGGCTATTCTGGTGCTTGGCGCACGTCTTATATCTGTAGGCATTCCCATTACAGTGCTGCGCAAACTCAATCAGGACTTTCATCCTCATGCCATAAAAATATTGACATGGGGTGGGCTACGAGGCGGTATATCAGTTGCGCTGGCACTTTCCATCCCTGCAGGCCCAGAGCGAGATCTGATCGTTGCTGTGACATACGTTATCGTGGTTCTATCCATTCTTATCCAAGGACTCAGCATCGGTAAACTGATAAAGGCCACAGCAGTTGACGAACAGACAGCAACACCGTGAATGGTCGCTTCAATACAGGATTAGCTTTTATCGTGTAGCTGATAAGGTCGCGGCGAATGTATCCCTCTTCATAAGGAGCATCTGCACGACCTCACGAAGCTCATCTGGATGCACCGGCTTGTGCAGCAATTGCAATCCGGTGTCTTTGACCTCCTTCAAACGCTCTGGCGACGTATCACCTGTGACAATTATGGCGGGAACCAGACATTCCAGCGCTACCCTTATGGAGGCCACTGCATCTATTCCTGTTGAGTCACCACTTAGCCGGTAATCGGTGATGAGAATGTCAGGTATGGAATCGCTGAGTGCAACAACGCGTATTGCATCTCGAGCAGACTCTGCCAACATCACCTCACAACCCCAGCCTTCTAGCATATGTCGCATGCTTTGAAGAACTTGCACTTCATCATCGATAACCAATACGCAGCTGTTAACTGCCAGTGCCTCGGCAGCGGGCCTTGCCTGCTCAACGATGTTGCTTGCCTTGCCACGGGGGACATCCAGCATAAATACAGTGCCCTCGCCCTCCTCAGATTCCATATGAAGCGGCACGCCCATAAGTTCGCACAGGCGTCGAACAATTGATAAGCCCAATCCCAGGCCTTTATTTCGATCGCGCTCAGGATTGTTCACCTGATAGTATTCAGAAAACACATCTTCTGTAAATTCTTCAGGGATTCCCAAGCCCGTGTCCATGAGTGTTATGCGAATGGTGTCATTGCTGTGTTGCGTGCAATATAGGGATATTGAACCTGAGTTCGTGTATTGCACGGCATTGGATAACAGATTTCTCAGTACGCGTTCGAGTAACACAACGTCGCAATACAGAATTTGTGAATCAGTCGTGATGTTGAGATGCAGATTTTTCTCTGCCGCCTGTTGTACAAATTGTGCTCGCAGTGCATCGAACAAACGGCTCGCAGGCACATGCACCGGATTGAATTCAATGATTTCAGCATCGAGCCTTGAAACATCAAGCAAGCTGTTGAACAGGCTGTTCAATGCTTCTGCTGATTTTGTCATGTCTTCAACGATACACTTGTTTTGCGGGTCTTCTTCACGCTTGCGTAAAGCACTTAAAAACAAACCCATAGCGTGTAGAGGTTGGCGCAAATCGTGACTGGCGGCTGCCAAAAACCGGCTCTTCGCCACCATTGCACGCTCTGCAATGCGCTTCTCCTCAGCCAGTCTGTCTATTAGCTTCAGATTTTCAAGTTTCGAAAGAATCAACTCCTGGTAGTTTCGATTACAACGAATTGCCAGCATCCAGTTAACACCAAGGAACAGAAGTAAAAGCACACCGACAATAGCAAGCGAATCACGCCCTGATAGCAAGTGTGTGATTGACATGGGAATGAGTAAAGGTACGGAGAAACTCAAAAATGCCGGGAAGTAGATGCTGCCAGCTGCTGCGCTCATAGCCACCATGCCAGCGAACACCGTCGACATCATCAAGAGGTATTCTGGGGTATACAGATTATAGAAAAAAAGTGGCCAAACTCCCCAGATACTGCCCGTGACCAAGGACCCTAACCAGTACAAAGTGCCCCAGCGTGGTAATTCTCTTACTTGCGGTTGAGCATTCAGATAGAGGTAGATGCCGATCAGTCGCAACGCGGTTGATAGACCGACCGCTGCCAGCCATAAGATAAGTTGTGGATGTTGGAAGTGTCGCCACAAAAACAAGGTTATGCAAACGGCGCACAGTGTGGATGCGGCGGCCAGTCCTGTACCCTGACCATAAATCAGCCGAATCTGCTCTTGGTAAATTTTTCGGTTAATGTCACTCAAGCTTGAAACCCTTCCAAATACTCTTTATAACTTCCAAGCCTCGAAGTTAGCACGATATGCTCCCGCAGCCGTGACGTAGAGCGCGTAACTGGATACCATTCACATAACTACACAAGTCAACAGGCCCAAACAATGACGCAGGAAATTGTTCTTCACTATCAGCTACCCGATGGAACAACCCGCACAGTGGATGCGAAAGTCGGCGCTACTATCATGGATACAGCCATTCAAAACGACATAGATGAAATCGTTGCTGAATGTGGAGGAAGCCTGATCTGTGCTACATGTCACGTCTATCTGGACGAGGCCACAGCGGCCCTGTACGACCCTCCTGACGAATTGGAGCTGGACATGCTTGAAGGTGTGGCAGCAGAGCGTCGAGATAACTCCCGATTAAGCTGTCAATTAGTCGTAAAAGCGGAAATTGATGGTCACACAATCGGCACGCCAGAGCGCCAGTAAGCGGCTATGAGCGCTAATCTGGGAGTTGTGAAGGGATTTGATCGCATCGGGGAGGAGAATGCCTTCGCAGTGCTTGCACGTGCACAGGAGCTATCAAATCAGGGCCACGACATTATCAATCTGGGCATAGGCCAGCCCGACTTTGCAACACCACCAAACGTGGTGGAGGCCGCGGTCAAAGCACTTCACGATGGACATCATGGATATACCCCAGCTGTCGGTATTGAGCCGTTAAGAGAGGCTGTAGCAAATGACCTGGCAATGCGTCACAAAACCCAGGTCAACGCAAAGAACGTTCTCATCGTACCCGGCGGCAAAGTCACCATGTTTGCCGCTATATTGATGTTTGGCGAGCCTGGTGCCCAGATACTCTATCCTGATCCGGGCTTTCCCATATATCGATCAATGATCGAATTTACAGGTGCCACGCCAGTACCTGTGCCTATTCGCGAAACCAATAACTTTGCCTTCTCGGCAGATGAAACTCTCTCGCTAATAACCCCTTCAACTCGGCTCATCATTATTAATTCGCCAGCCAACCCTTGCGGTGGAGTGACTCCCAGAGCTGAAATAGAGGCGCTGGTAAAAGGCTTGGAACAATTTCCAGATGTTGCCATCATGTCGGACGAGATCTACGACCAAATGTTGTACGACGGCGCTGAACACACATCACTGCTTAACTTTCCAGAAATACGCGACAGACTCATACTGCTAAACGGCTGGTCAAAAACCTACGCCATGACCGGTTGGCGACTCGGCTATTCCGTGTGGCCCGATGCACTATTTGATGCCGCAAGAAAATTAGCAGTAAATTGTTGGAGTTGCGTCAACGCGCCCGCTCAGCACGCGGCACTTGAAGCACTCACAGGTCCTCAGGACTGCGTTGAGCAAATGATGACTGCATTTGCCGAACGACGCTCGCTGGTAGTGCGCGAACTCAACTCCCTACCGGGTATCAGCTGCATTAATCCGAGTGGGGCCTTCTATGCATTTCCCAATATTCAAGGTACGGGCTGGCAAGCCAAGCCATTGGCAAAAGAGCTGCTAGAGAAGGCAGGAGTAGCGACTATCGGTGGACCCGATTTTGGCATCCATGGCGAAGGTTACATAAGGTTGTCTTATGCTAATTCACTGCCCAATATCGAGCGCGCTATCGAGCGGATGCGCAGTTTCCTGGACACCTGAGGTGCATTCTCAATGACTATAAGCCCGATGCCAGATTTAGCCACTCGCGTCTATAACCACAACTTCAAGCTCGACCCCATAGTCCGAAGCCTGCTGGACACCGACGTATACAAGTTGTTAATGCTGCAGACTATCTGGAAGGAACGCCAGGATGTGCCAGTCACGTTTTCACTCATAAATCGAACTACCAGCGTTCGCCTTGCCGATGAAATTGATGAACGTGAGCTTCGAGCACAGCTCGACAACGCACGCCGTATCCGCCTGACCAAAAAGGAAGTCATCTGGCTCACAGGTAATACGTTCTACGGTAAGGAAAGACTGTTCACGAAAGAATTTATAGAGTGGTTTAGCAACTATAGCTTGCCCGAATACAAACTCAGTATAGAAGACGGGCAATACAGAATAGATTTTGAAGGTAGTTGGGCTGATGTGACCTTGTGGGAAATCCCCGTACTCTCCATCATTAGCGAATTGCGTTCACGAGCAGCTACTCATGGTGTAGGTCGCTTTGAACTAGACGTGCTTTACGCACGTGCTAAGGCTAAATTGTGGGAAAAGGTTTTACGCTTAAATCAACTTCCTGACCTACTCATTGCCGATTTTGGTACAAGACGTCGTCACAGCTTTCTGTGGCAACGCTGGTGTATTGCAGCGATGAAAGAGGGCTTGGGCGATAAGTTCATTGGTACAAGCAATGTACTGCTGGCCATGAATCTTGACTTGGATGCTATTGGCACCAATGCCCACGAGTTGCCGATGATTGAGGCAGCGTTAGCCAATTCAGACGAGGAACTCTTGCAGTCCCCCTACACCGTACTGGAACGATGGAGCCGCACGTACGATGGCAACTTGTTAATCGCTCTACCCGATACCTATGGCACCACGGGCTTCTTGCAACGCGCACCCGACTGGGTTGCCAAATGGAGTGGCATCAGGATCGACTCAAAAGAACC
>JALZUD010000139.1 GCA_023301725.1 Granulosicoccus sp.
TGTTAAGAAGGCGCGATCCTTATCCAGCTCTTCCAGAGCCATGTCCAGTGATGAACATACTTGAGGAATGTTGGCAGCTTCTTCTGGAGGCAGGTCATAAAGATCTTTGTCAGAAGCATCGCCAGGATGAATCTTGTTCTGGATGCCGTCGAGGCCAGCCATCATGAGAGCTGCAAATGTGAGGTACGGGTTACCGGTTGGATCAGGGTAACGAACTTCAATACGACGACCCTTAGGGTTGCCCACATAAGGAATACGGATAGAAGCTGAACGGTTGCGTGCAGAGTAAGCCAGCATGACCGGTGCTTCAAAACCTGGAACCAATCGCTTGTAGCTGTTGGTAGAGGCATTTGAGAAAGCATTGATTGCACGTGAGTGCTTGATGATGCCACCGATATAGAACAGAGCCGTCTCAGACAGTCCACCATAAAGATCACCAGCAAACATGTTGTTGCCATCTTTGAACAATGATTGGTGAACGTGCATGCCACTGCCGTTGTCGCCAACGATAGGCTTAGGCATAAATGTCGCTGTGTGACCATAGCGATGAGCTACGTTGTGTACAACGTACTTGAGGATCTGAGTTTGGTCAGCACGCTTAACCAGTGTGTCGAACTTAGTACCAATCTCACACTGGCCTGCAGTTCCTACTTCGTGGTGATGGACTTCAGGTGTGACGCCCATCTCTTCCATAACGGTACACATAGTGCCGCGCAGGTCGTTGTGCGAATCAACAGGAGGTACTGGAAAGTAGCCACCTTTAACACCAGGACGGTGACCGATGTTGCCGCCTTCCATTTTCTTGCCAGAGTTCCAAGCCGCTTCGTCTGAATCAACAGAGTAGCTCATGCCTTTCATGTCAGTGGTCCAGCGTACGTCATCAAAGATGAAGAATTCTGGCTCAGGACCGAAATACGCCGTGTCTGCGATGCCTGTGGACTGCAGGTACTTCTCAGCGCGGATCGCCAAAGAACGTGGATCACGCTCGTAGCCTTCCATGGTGTCAGGCTCAACGATGTTGCAACGAATGATTAATGTGGCAGCTTCTGAGAAAGGGTCCATGACCGCTGTGTCTGCTACTGGCATTAGTAGCATGTCAGAGGCATTGATGCCTTTCCAGCCAGCGATTGACGATCCGTCAAACGGTTGTCCTTCTTCAAATACATCTTCGTCGATGAATTTGGAAGGCACAGAGGTGTGCTGTTCTTTGCCGCGTGGATCGGTGAAACGAAAGTCAACAAACTTAACTTCGTTGTCTTCGATCATCTTGAGGACGTCACTTACTGCTGACATGATAGTTATCCTTGTTTTAAAAGTTGTGGAAATTAGTTCGTGCGCACGCGACGCGTGTGCGCGATGTAACGGTTACTGCAGACTTTGTACCAATGACCGGTGATTTATTAATACTTCAAAAACAGTAACTTGCGTTTTTCACCGAAAGAGCAGTGCGCATTATCAGTGCATTTTTTGGTCAGATTGCACTAAAATAGTGCGCTCAGTGATGGATTGATTTTGCCGAAATCAAAAAGCTCGTTCCGTATTCTACCGCATCACACTAATGACGATAGGTTAGCTCAGCAGCTGCAAGGCAGAATTCGATCAAACTCAAGGCATCCTAAGCCTAATCCCGTGAGGCTGTTTCTTCAGCCTCCAAGATCATTGGATCCCACCATGCTGCTCAGCCATGCGCACTGCGAACAGGATCTGGTGCCAGTTGGGGGTTCCACAGAGCATGGAGAGCAAAGTACACTGTGCACTTCCATCGATTTTTAAACTTCACACGAGATCGTCATCACCATGAATCCAGCTGCACCGCAGCCTGATGTAAAGACCTTTCAGGGCATGATCGCTACATTAGAGAATTATTGGGCAAGTCAAGGTTGTCTGGTTCAGCAATCGTATGACATGGAGATGGGAGCGGGCACCTTCCATCCGTCGACATTTCTGCGTGCCATTGGTCCTGAGCCTTGGGCCGCTTGCCATACCCAATCTTCGCGTCGTCCCACCGATGGGCGCTATGGCGATAATCCCAACCGATTGCAGCACTACTATCAGTTTCAGGTGGCAATGAAGCCATCACCCGAAGGCATGCAAGATTTGTATCTTGGCTCTCTGGAGGCCTTGGGTTTTGATGTGCTGGAGCACGACATCCGGTTTGTAGAAGATAACTGGGAATCACCAACGCTAGGCGCGTGGGGTTTGGGCTGGGAGGTCTGGCTCAACGGCATGGAGGTCACTCAGTACACTTACTTTCAGCAATGTGGTGGTATCGCTTGTAAGCCGGTGCTAGGTGAGTTGGCCTATGGTATTGAGCGTCTGGCTATGTACATACAAGGTGTTGAGTCAGTTTACGATCTTGTTTGGGGGCACACCGCATCTGGCCCTGTGTCCTACGGCGATGTGTTCCATCAAAACGAGGTAGAGCAATCCGCTTATAACTTTGAGCATGCCGATGTGGATTTTCTGTTTACCTTGTTTGATCAATGCGAAAAAGACTGTAAGGCCTTGTGTGAAGCGGCATTGCCACTACCTGCCTATGAGCAAGTGCTGCGCGCCTCTCACTCTTTTAACTTATTAGATGCACGCCATGCCATTTCGGTAACAGAGCGTCAACGGTACATTTTAAAAGTGCGCACCATGTCGCGGCAGGTTGCTGAAGCTTGGTTGGTCAAACGAGAAGCATTAGGCTTTCCGTTATTGGCATCATCGACAGAGGGTCAAGCTGATGTCTGATCTACCTGTATCTGACTTACTAATAGAGCTGGGCTGTGAGGAACTACCTGCAGGTTCAGTAATGCCGATGGCACAGCAGTTAGGCAAAAACTTAGGCGAGGTGTTGTCTAAAGCTGATTTATGCACAACCGCGCCCACCGTGTTTGCAACACCCAGACGTATCGCTGTTCTGTTCAACGATGTGGGTGCGCAACAAGCTGAGATGGAAGTTGAACGTCGTGGTCCTGCAAAAGCTGCCGCCTTCAAAGACGGTGAGCCCACTAAAGCACTACAAGGTTTTCTACGCTCAGCTAATGCCAGCGTTGAACAGCTCACCACGATAGAAACACCTAAGGGTGAGTGGGTAGTACTAAAGCAAACTCAAGCGGGGAAAACCCTGAGCGAAGTCATTGCTAAAGCTCTGCCTGAGGCCATCAAGAACCTGCCCATGCCTAAGCGCATGAAATGGGGTGCGCATCCACACGAGTTTCTGCGCCCTGTTGTCTGGCTGCTGGCTCTGTATGGAAGCGATGTGATTGATCTAGAAGTGCTGGGGCTTAAGTCTGGCAACAAGACTCGAGGCCATCGATTTCATGCACCTGGAGAAATCACTATTGGCGTGCCTGCCAACTATGAAACAGCCCTGCAAAAAGCGTATGTAATGGCAGAGCCTGCCAAGCGGCGAGCCAATATTAAATCTCAGGTTCAGTCTATTGCCGAGATGCTAAAAGGGACACCTGTACTCGATGAAGAACTGATTGATGAGGTGAACGCGCTGGTAGAGTGGCCTGTGGCTTGTGCGGGGAAGTTTGATGAAGAATTTCTTGAAATCCCTAAAGAAGCGCTCATACAAACCATGCAAGAAAATCAGCGCTACTTTGCTTTGTTGAATAGCAAGGACGAGCTGCTGCCGGCGTTTATCACCATTGCCAATCTGGAATCTCGAAACCCGGAGGTGGTGGTGGATGGTAATGAGCGAGTTATCCGGCCACGCTTTGCCGACACGATGTTTTTCTGGAATCAGGATAAAAAGGTGTCTCTGGCCTCTCATCAGGAACAGCTGGGTCGATTGTTGTTTCAGGAAAAGCTGGGCTCTGTCGCCGACAAGGTGGCAAGAATGGGCACGGTGGGTGACTGGTTAGGAGGGCAGTTATCAGTGAACAAGAGTGATATTTCAACCGCCGTTAATTTATGTAAGTGTGACTTGAACACTGAGATCGTGAAAGAGTTACCCAAGATGCAAGGCATCTGTGGCCGCTATTACGCGCAACGTGATGATCACAATGCAAGTGTGGTTGAGGCTATGGAGCAGCACTATTTCCCCAAGCAAGCTGGCGGGCCTCTGCCTGGTAGTGATGTGTCGCAAGTTGTCTCGTTAGCTGACAAAACTGACACACTCGTGGGTATTTTTGGCTTAGGCATGGTTCCAACAGGTGCTAAAGATCCTTTCGCGTTGCGACGTGCCTGCATTGGTATTGCCCGTATTATTGTTGAGCAACAACATGATGTTGATTTAGCGGAACTGTTGGAGTCATCTAGAGCAAGCTATGGGGATCGCCTGCAAAATCCTGATATGACAGCAATGCTGGGTTATGTCATTGAGCGCTTGCGGGGCTACTTGCTAGAGCGAGGTAATGCTGCTGATGCCATAGATGCAGTGTTGGCTAAGAAAATTACAAGGCCACTAGATATTGTCTCGCGATTAGAAGCAATAGAGGCCTTTCGTAAAACCGATGCCGCTGTCTCGTTAGCTGCGGCTAGTAAGCGAATGGGCAACATACTCAAAAAAGTGGATGAAGCGCTGCCAGAGCAGGTCAATCCTGCCTTGTTTAAAGAGCCCGCAGAAACAGAATTGTTCAAGCAACTTGAAGCGTTGCAACCCAGTATTGAAGAGGCGATGGGGCAACGTGACTACGCGGCGAGTATGCGTAATACCGCGCAGCTTAAAGTGCCTGTAGACACCTTTTTCGACAACGTCATGGTCATGGATGAAGATGCGGCGTTGCGCACCAATAGGCTGGCGTTGTTGCAACGAATTAACGCTCTTTGTTGTGCCACTGCTGAACTTGGTTTGTTACGGCCTGATGAGCCTGCGAGTGGTAGCGCGTGATCAAGCTGATTGTCCTGAGCCGTGATGGTGTGATCAATGAGGATCTCGGACGACCAGTCACCACTGTTGATGAGTGGGTGCCCATAGCAGGTAGTTTGGAAGCTATCGCACGCTTGAACCAGGAAGGTTGGAGTGTGGCAATAGTGACTAACCAGAGTGGCATCGGGCTTGGCATACTAGAGCTTTCCACTTTGCATGATATTCACAAGCGTATGTATGAGTTACTCAATGAGGTGGGTGGAAAAATCGATGTTGTAGCCTTTTGCCCGCATACCGATACGGATGGATGCGCCTGCCGTAAACCTGCCCCGGGCATGTTGTATTCCATTAGTGAGCGTTTGGGCATTAGTTTGAACAATGTGACCATGGTGGGTGATTCGCTACATGACATGCAGGCTGCTATGGCCTCGGCTGTATCTCCGGTTATTGTGAGAACTGGCAAAGGTCTGAAAACGCTTGATAAGCACAAAGGACTAGAACATATTCCAGCTTTTGATGATCTTGCAAGCTATGTGGATGACCTGTTGGCTCCCAAAGTCGATGAAGAAGCTGATAAAGCTGACAAGCCGAAGGTCAGTCAGGCCAAAGCTCAATCAGCTAAGCCGCAAAGTAGTAAATCTGTGCAGAGTGGTAAATCCGAGGTGAGTAAATCGCAGAGTAGTAAGCAGCAAAGTAATAAAACTCAAACCAGTAAAAATCAGAGTAGTAAAGCCCAGAGTAGTAAATCGCAGAGTAGTAAAACTCAGAGTAGTAAGCCTGCGAGTGATAAATCACCGAGCAGTAAAGCACTCAGTACAAAATCTCAGGCAACAAAGTCTGCGGCCAGTAAGACATCGGCTAGTAAAGCAACTGACGGTAAAGAATCTAACGGTAAAGCATCCAGCAGTAAATGATCCGACAGTAAAGTAATCATTAGTACATCAACTACCAGTAAGGCAATAGCCAGTAGTTCAAACAACAGCAACGCAAGCAATAATAAAGCTCCAGCCTTTAAAGAGGTGGCTGGTAAGGCCTAGCAGAACAAATCCTCTTCCAGTAAACCCTGATGAATTAATGGCATGTATAAATTGTGGCTGACATTTCGTAGCGTGGTGTTCTGGTTTTTTCAGATAGCCAACACGCTAATCATGAGTTTGCCTGTGCTTCTGGGCGGTCTCATTTCATTTCGTGTCGGCTTAGCCATGGCGATCCTGTGGAATGGTGCGAACGTGTGGGGGTTGCGCTTTATTTGCGGTGTGTCATGGAAAGTGGACGGACGTGAAAACATTCCCGATACGCCGTGTGTTGTTCTGTCTAAGCATCAGTCAACCTGGGATGCCTATTTTTTACCAACGCTTTTTAACCCATTTGTCTATGTCGCGAAGCGCTCTCTGTTGTTCATTCCTATATTCGGTTGGGCCTTGTATGTTCTCAAATTCATCATGATCGACAGATCATCGGGGCGTTCGGCTATTTCGCAGATGTGCGAACAAGCCGCTGATCGTTTGTCTAAACGACGTTGGGTGTTGGTGTTCCCGGAAGGCACGCGTCGTCCAGTGGGTGCAGAGCCAGCCTACCGGATTGGAGGTGCAAAAATAGCCGAGCAAGTCAACGCGGATGTACTGCCTATAGCTGTGAACGCTGGGGAATTCTGGCCGCGTATGGGGTTTATCAAATGGCCCGGTACGGTAACCGTAAGCATTGGCCCTGTGATAAGTGCAGAGGGTAAGAGCGCCTCGCAGATACTGGCTGAAACACAAAGCTGGATCGAGGGTCGGATGGAAGAGATCACCGTGATCGATAGGTTTCCTTACTAAACCCGAGCGTTGTATTAAATGTCGAGTACAGCCCCTCATATACCTCGATAGAACCAACAAGGCGGTTTTAGGCGGGGCCAGCTTGGCAAAGCATTTTAGCCGAGCTAGGGTAAAAATCAGCTTGCTGGCATTTTATGCAACGCAAGGATCATCAATGGCTAATGGCAATCTGAACAACTCGATAGCATTACGCGTGGTGGCTATTGCAACCTCTTCTGGCGATTCTGCACGTAATTGACTCAGGTTTTGCCAAACATTTAAAAGCCAGGCAGGCTGGTTGCGTTGGCCGTTATGCTCGGTATCGGGTTGGTCTGGCGCATCGGTTTCCAGCAGTATGGCCGTTAGTGGCAACTCTGCAATCAATCGTCGCAACCTTGTGGCTCTATCAAAGGTGCAAGCACCTCCAAAGCTCAATTTGTACCCTAGATCGATCAGTTTGTGAGCTTGCTGGGTGGAGCCGTTGAAACTGTGAACAACTCCGCATGAATGCCCGGATGCGCGAATCATACGAATCACATCCTCTACTGCTTTGTTGGCATGGATAACAACCGGCAAATCAAATTCTCTCGCCAGTGCTAATTGGGCAGAAAATAATTTTTGTTGCAACGCTTTGTTGGCACCGGAGTAGTAGTAGTCGAGGCCGCATTCACCCACCGCTACAGGGCGCTCACGTGCAATCCAGTGACTCAGTTTTTGAACATCATGCAGCGAGTGTTCATCACAAAAGCAGGGATGTAGCCCGTAGCAGGCAAATAGGTCGTCGTGTGCGTCGCAGAGAAGTTTAAGCCTTGGCCATAATTTTTTGCTTATAGCTGGTACGACTTGCGCTATGACGTTAACATGACGCGCAGAGTGCAGTACATCTTGAAGATCGCACTCGAAGCTCTGATGATCAATATGAACATGGCTGTCTATCAGCGAAGGCGGCATCAGAGCAACATAACATGAAGTCGTTGCATTATCATCCAGTATGTACTGGGTCGTAATATAGATAAGGAGACAGCCAATGCGCTGGAGAAAAGGTAGGCGCAGTAATAACGTAGAAGATCGCCGAGGTATGCGACCCACCAGGAGTCGGATGCCCAGAGGTGGTGGGGCGAAGCTGGGAGGCGGTGCCGGTATTATCGTGCTGCTCATCGGCTTGTTTTTGGGAGTCGATCTTTCAGGCTTTATGGGCACCAGTTCAAACAGCCAGTTGCAATCTCCACAAGTCTCCGCAGGCAGTTCACAGCTGCGCTCTAATGATGAGGCATCAGAATTCGTCAAGGTCATGCTTGCGTACAACGAAGACGTCTGGACCAAGCTGTTCGCGCAATCTAACCAGCAATATCAAGCGCCTAAGCTTGTCATATTTGATGGTGGCGTAAATTCGGCTTGTGGCTATACCTCTTCTGCTGCAGGTCCGTTCTATTGTCCGGGTGATTATCAGGTTTATATCGATTTAAACTTCTTTCGTGAGTTGCAAAAGATGGGCGCTGGTGGTGATTTTGCACAAGCTTATGTATTGGCTCATGAAGTTGGTCATCATGTGCAAAATTTGCTAGGCGTCTCTATGGCGGTACAAAGACGGCAAAGAGCGGTCAGTAAAGTTGAGGCTAACAAATTATCGGTTCTTACCGAACTACAAGCTGATTGCTATGCTGGTGTCTGGGCTCATCACGCGCACAAGGATAGTCAGCTGCTTGAGCCGGGTGATTTGGAAGAGGGCATGAATGCAGCGGCCCGTATCGGTGATGATGCTCTTATGGGGCGAGCTGGTGCGCAAATTCGACCGGAGGCTTTCACGCATGGTTCATCCGAACAACGACAACAATGGCTATACAGGGGGCTGGAAAGTGGTGACCCTCAGTTGTGCGATACGTTTGCTTCTTGAGTCATAGCCGCAAATGAGAATGAGTAAAGAAGAATTTCTTGCATGCCCGCGCAAGAAAGTCACCCTGTTGGGTATGTCAGGTGTGGGCAAAACGCGCTTGGCCAATATGCTTCGAAGCGATGACTGGTTTCACTACTCGGTAGATTATCGTATCGGCACGCGGTATCTGGACGAGCCCATTCTTGACAACATCAAGACCCAGGCCATGCAGGTGCCGTTTTTGCGCGAGCTGTTACTCTCAGACTCAATCTACATCAGCAACAACATTACGGTCGATAACCTTGCTCCGCTATCCACATTTCTGGGTATGTTGGGCAATCCTGACTTGGGGGGCTTGAATCTGGCTGAGTTTAAACGTCGGCAGCATTTACATCTTGAAGCAGAGGTGGCCGCTATGCGTGATGTTGAAAATTTCATCCATAAAGCTAAAACGATTTACGGCTATGATCACTTTCTCAATGATGCCAGTGGGAGCTTTTGCGAGATTGACGATCCAGATGTTATTCAGCGTGTTGCCGATAATTCCTTAATTATTTATATCAAGACCAACGCTGAAGACGAAGCTTTTCTGATTGAACGTGCTGCTAAACACCCAAAGCCTTTGTACTATCGAGATTCTTTTCTTGACGAGCAACTCAGTGAGTACTTTGTTGAAAAAGGTATTGAATACACTGCGCAAATTGAACCGGCGGATTTTGTACGCTGGGTATTTCCGCGGCTGTTTCATTCGCGATTACCTCGGTACGAGGCAATTGCAGAAGAGCATGGTTATGTTATTTCAGCTCGTGATGCCTTCGAAGTGTCCAATGCCGATGAATTTCTTGCGCTTATTGGCGATGCCCTCAAGTAGTAACCTTTATTACGTCATTACACTATGCCATTAGTTGCTCATAATCAGCTACCTAGCTTCCAACGATTGCGTTCGGAAGGTTATCTTATCTTGTCGCCAGAGCGCGCCCGTGAACAGGATATTCGCAGCTTGCACATCGGCTTGCTGAACATGATGCCTGATGCTGCACTCGAAGCAACTGAGCGTCAATTTTTCAGGCTGGTAGGCTCTAGCAACCCTATATCCCAGTTCTATATTCATCCTTTCACACTCGATGAAATTCCACGTGGCGAAAAAGCGCAAGCTCATATCGACAACTATTATGAGCCGCTAGATAAGATTAAGTTAGCAGGGCTCGATGCACTTATCATTAGCGGAGCCAATGTGACGCAAGCTAATCTGGAGGCAGAAGTGTTCTGGGAGCCGTTGCAAGCCGTTATTGATTGGGCTCATGAGAATGTCACATCCACATTATGTTCGTGTCTTGCAACGCACGCTGTTTTGTTGGCACGTCATGGTATTCGTCGTGCGGGTCTGGATGAAAAATGTTGGGGTGTGTTTGACCATCGTGTGGTGCGTCAGGACCACCCGTTGGTGCAAGATATCAACACGCATGTCTCAGTGCCGCACTCTCGTTTCAATGAAGTTACTGAAAAGCAATTGCTAGATAATGGATTGCATGTTCTTATCAAAGGTGACGAGCCCGGTGTACAGCTAGCCGTTAGCCCCGATGGTTTTCGAACAATCTACTTTCAAGGCCATCCTGAGTACGACAGTATTAGCCTAATGAAAGAGTACAAGCGTGAGGTGGGTAATTTTGTAAAACATAAGCTTGTACATTTTCCACCTATGCCGCGCCATTACTTCGGTACGTTCATTACAGCCATTCTTGAAGAATTTGAGGAACGATTAAAGACAGCTCTAGCCTGTGAAGGTGTGTTGCCTGTCTTCCCCGAAAAGTTATTGGTCAACCATCTTGCAAACACTTGGCACGATAGCGGGGAGGCGCTGGTAGGCAACTGGATTGGATTGGTCTACCAGGTCACCAACGCTGAACAAGCGTTGCCGTTTATGGATGGCGTAGATCCTGATGATCCACTAGGCTGGTTGGGCGCTGAGGCGCTGAGGCGTAAGAGCTAAGAGCTAAGAGCTAAGGGCTAAGAGCTAAGGGCTAAGAGCTAAGGGCTAAGAGCTAAGGGCTAAGAGCTAAGGGCTAAGAGCTAAGAGCTAAGAGCTAAGAGCTAAGAGCTAAGAGCTAAGAGCTAAGAGCTAAGAGCTAAGAGCTAAGAGCTAAGAGCTAAGAGCTAAGAG
>JALZUD010000140.1 GCA_023301725.1 Granulosicoccus sp.
CAGAACAAGCAGAACAAGCAGAACAAGCAGAACAAGCAGAACAAGCAGAACAAGCAGAACAAGCAGAACAATAGTTGCAGTTTCGCTATATTATCGATATATCAAACGGCAGTACTTCGCCAAACAATCACTATATTGACTCCGCGTAGGTTCTTGACTCACACTAAAGCTTGCGCGTTACGAAAGAAGATGAACACTGCTATCAAACAGACAATATTGATTGTTGACGACGAACCTTCGGTGCGCAAGTTGTTGCGACGCGCCTTCGAGTTGGATTCGTACCAGATCGTGGAGGCTGAAAATAGAGAACAAACAATTGACGCGATCAAAACATGCGACATTGACCTAGTTACGCTAGATGTTGGGCTTGATGGCGAAGACGGTCTGAGCGTAGCTCTGGAAATCAGAGCGATTTCAGCTGTACCCATCATTATGGTGAGCGGCAGAGGCGAGCTGGTGGACAAGATAGTCGGATTGGAAATGGGGGCAGACGACTACATCTCCAAGCCTTTTCAGATTCGGGAAGTTCTCGCACGCGTAAAATCTGCGCTAAGACGCGGCCAACTAAACGAAAAAAACAATACTGATTCTGCAAGAGATCGCGACAAACAATCTCCACACCAGTATTGTTTCGCCGACTGCACTCTGGATTTACACACGCGTGATCTCACCGGCCTTGGGGGTACATTGTGCGAACTGACAACAGCGGAGTTTGATCTGCTCGAAGTGCTGGTCAGACACCCCATGCAGGCATTGTCACGTGACCAGATAATGGATCACGTGAAAGGCAGCAGCTGGAACCCCAGCGATAGAACTATCGATAACAAAATAGCCAAACTGCGCAAAAAGCTTAATTCCCATGGCGTGAGTAGAGCTATTAAAACAGTCCGAGGTATCGGTTATCAATTTACTCTCAAGGTGAGTTCACCGCACTAGTGCCAAAGAACGTAACCCACTCCGTGGTCGTGGAGAGACACGAAGCTGGATACGACCGGAAAGTCCGAATACTCAATTGTTGTGGGAACTTTAATTCTGCTATATGTCAGAATGGGATGACGCCCGTGACAACGGCAATTCACCAAGAAATGACGTCGCTATTAGCGTCAATTTTCCCTGCAACGACAATAGAGAGAATCTTTATGGACTTGTCAAAAATAATAAAAACTACCGTTTTCGGATCACTTGTGCTGATGAGTACGGCAGCAACTGCTCAAAACGATGAAGTAACAAGTGAAATAATTGGCGCCGAAGGTAAGGCAATCGGATCAGTGACACTGCAACAGGGCTCTGGCGGGGTGTTAATGACTGTTGAGCTGGATGATGGTGCACTGACAGCAGGTTGGCACGGTATTCATTTTCACGCGCACGGTACTTGTTCAGATGTGGGTGAATTTAAACTCTCTGGCGGCCATGTTGGGAAGAAGCCGGGCGCACACGGTTTATTAAATCCTGAAGGGCCCGAATTTGGTGATTTACCAAATATTTACGTACCAGAAGGTAGCGATGCCAAAGCACAGTTTTTTGCCGCGGGTCTGACACTAGCTTCTGGTTCCGACGGCGAAGCGCTACTGGATGATGATGGCAGCGCTTTAGTCATTCATGCTCAGTTAGACGATCACATTACACAGCCTATTGGTGGAGCCGGTGGCCGTGTGGCTTGTGCCGTTTTGCAGTAAAATTTAATCCTGCAGTTTGCTGACTGTCTGTTTGCAAAGTTGCATTGGGCAGTCGGTTCTTCTCGACTATCTGATAAACAGGAAGGTTCTTTATTTCTGTTTAGCAGAGTCGCTTGCAATATGTGGGGCAACCCTATTCCGCCTAGATCATCACTAACCGGCGTCCTCGGCTCTCCACTTGGAGGTGCCAGAGCTGGCTATATTTATTGATATTGAGGGCTGTATTGATATTGAGAGCGAAGTGATCGAGGGAGCCCCGATCACTTCAACTAAGAAAGGGTTTAGCTTTCCGCTTTCATTTCACTCACGATCTCGACTGTGATTGGACCGGTGGAGAACGGACCGATACCAAAAGCCTGATGATCAATTTCAGTAGTGGCGTTTATAGCAATCCACTCACCCTTGTAGTAATCAAAAGTGCCGCCGAGAGGATGCTCACCTTGCATCGTTATTTCGCCTTGCAGCGTAACTTCTTTGGTGACGCCATGCATGGTTAAATCGCCTACAACGTCCATAGTGGCCTCACCAGTTTTTACCACACTGGTGCTTTTAAACGTGATTTCCGGATAAGTCTCAACATTGAAAAACGCTTCGGTTTTCAGTTCGTCGTCAAGAGCTTTGAAACCGGTGTCTAGGCTTGCAGGGTTGATGGTGACTTCCAGAGTTGAATTTTCCAAGTCATCAGCCAAGGTTGCCTTGCCTGATGCTTCTTCGAACTCACCCGTTTGAATAGTGACGCCTGCATGGCTCCAGCTAAACCGAACCTCGGTGTGCCCTTGATCTGTAAGGTATGTAGCGTCAGCAAATGCAGAGCCTGCGAACAGCATGGAAGCCAAAGCTACCAGTTTGAGGGGGGCAGACGATTTAAAACTTTGCATGAAAAACTTCTCCTTGAAAATTAAGATTTGTAGAGCCAAAGGCGAAGTCACCACAGCCTCTAGCCCATAAGCTATGTAGCAACAGTGAACGGGTTGTATTTCACGTTGCACATCAACCTCAGGCTAAGACAACATAGTTGAAATAACATTCCATCGAAATTTCACAAAATATCAAATCGAACGCGAATGTGGCTGATCGTGGCGCGACATCAAGACAGACAGAGCCTCAAGCTCCACAAGAGATGCCGTCAATCATGACGGCGTCTACAACTCGTCGATTCCACGATTGGCCAAGTCATCAACGCGTTCATTCTCAGCATGGCCGCTATGCCCCTTGACCCAGCGCCAGTCAATGGTGTGCACGGCTGCCAGCGCATCAATTTCGCGCCACAAATCCGCATTTTTCACAGGTTTACGCGCTGCGGTTTGCCAGTTCTTACGCTTCCAGCCCTCAATCCATTCGGTGATGCCTTTACGGACGTATTGGGAATCAGTGGTTAACACTATTTCACTGGGTTTTTTTATCGTCTTTAAAGATTCAATGACTGCCGTCATCTCCATACGATTGTTGGTGGTGTGTTCGTGCCCACCCCACAGCTCTTTTTCATGCTTGCCCGATCGCATCAAGGCGCCCCAACCACCCGGCCCAGGATTTCCACGGCAAGCGCCGTCAGTGAAAATTTCAATCATTGCTGTTGTTGCACGCTTAACGTAGAGCGAAAGAGGAATAAAACGAGAGTGAGATCCGCCTTACGTGAAACGGATGCGCGCATAGTGTACTAGGAGATACCTTCTGGACTGCCGATTTTTGTACCGATTCGTGCGACTGTGGCCGTAGGCTTTGCAGCGGCGTGCTCGCCAGTTCTGGCGAAACTGCTGGCAGCCAAAGGTTTTCTTGCACGCAGTGTCCGTTGTCTTACCATCGACATAGGTAGCGTTTGTTTTCTGGCATGCATGATGTACACACTGCCAACGCCACCCAGCCAGCGATTCAATTTTTCAAGCTTCGCTAAACGGCGCAACACACGTTCGCTGTTGATGGGTGGTCGCATAAACAGAGCATGACTACCCAGCACACGGTAATCGAGAACTGATAGCCAGTCGCTCACACGATGTCTGGCGTAAAAACAGCCATTCCAGGGTTCACGTCTGCGCCATGCCGTCAGGCTATGCCTTGCCCCAAATGCACTGTAGGGATTGAAGCCGATGATGATCAACTCACCGTCGTCGGTAAGCACTCTGTTGGCTTCACGCAAAGCCTGATGCGGATGATCACAAAAATCCAGCGTGTGAAAGAAAGCCACCGCTTTCATTGTTCCAGAGGCGATGGGCAAGGACAACACATCGGCATGGATATGAGCACTAGACACTGCCGCCTTCGCTGCGTCGGAATCTGCTTGACAGCCTGTGTGTGGCGCATCTACTACAAACTGGCGTTGGAGGCCTGCACCTGATAACAGCTGTAGTCCGGGCACAAGATTGCCCACTTGTAGACCCTGGTAGCCAAAAACGTTACGAAGTCGATTGTTTAACTCATTTTCTAGTTGATCTACTATGGACTGGCCGAGGCTGGTTGAGTACCATTGACGAAGTGGAGCCTGAGCATCAAGCCATACAGGCCTCGATCGTTTTCCTTTGAGTTTTCTTGTCATCATTTCAACGTTTAACCTCGTATCCAGAACCCGTCGCTGTGAACAACCACTAGTGAAAGATAACGACGAGCATTCTGCCACCTGCCCCCGCCTAGGCAGTATACATTTGCCAACCACGCTCGCGCCATCACTGATCTTTGGTCTGCTTTGTATTGTCGGCATTTTCTGGTCACCTTTGGCGCTCAGTGCTGAAGCCAAGCCCGCGGCGCTACCGCATGCCGAATTGCCAGATTTAGGTAACTCCGCCAGTGGTGATCGATTATTGCTACGTGAGATCGACAATCGGCACGTACATGACACACGCCCCGATGTTAGCCAGATGCCCACAGTGGCGCAAACAGAGGCTAACAATGCTGAAGAACGCCCGCTATCAGTCTGGGAGCTGGTACGTGATTCGCAACGCCTAAGTATCCCCAAACACCCCGAAATCACACGCTACCGGCAGCAGTACGCTCAGGAAGCCATTTGGGTGACGCGTATATTTCAAAGAGCCAGCCCCTACATCGGCTTTATCGTAGATGAACTTGATAAGCGTTATCTACCCATCGAACTTTCACTACTGCCAGCTATTGAAAGTGGCTATCAGCCCGATGTGAACAGCCCTCAACGCGCGCTAGGCATTTGGCAAATCGTACCAGCAACTGCCACGGATATTGGCTTGAGCTCAACTACCTGGTTTGACGGACGCTCCGACATCGTCGAATCAACACTTGCTGCGGCCGACTACTTAAGCGTTCTGAATGCAGAATTTCATGGTGACTGGCCGCTTACTCTCGCCGCCTACAACGCAGGCTTGGGAAGAGTTCGCTCAGCGATCAAACGCAATCGAGACGCTGGTAAACCGACCGATTTCTGGTCCTTAAATCTGCCCAATGAAACACGCGAGTACGTGCCAAAATTTCTCGCTTTAGTGGCACTTCTTCGCTACGACAGGCCAGCTAACTTTCAGATACCCGTTGTGTCACAAGGCAGCGCGTTTACCACTCTGGAGGCACCATCTCGAGTCAGTATGGACAAACTGGCAGCGCTTACTGGCTTGCCAGAACAACAACTTCGCAATCTGAATGCCGGTTTAATCCGAGGCATCACACCGCCAGAAGGCCCTCACACGTTATACATTCCTACCGAACAAGCCACACCCCTGATGGAGCGGATGTCGAGCGTAAGCGCCATTGAGCTGTTTAACGCACCCGAATTTCATACCGTTGTCGCAGGTGATAACCTTAGCACTCTGGCTTTGCGCTATAACGTATCCAAGAAACGGCTAAGGCAACTCAATTCGCTCGAATCAGACCTCATTAAAACGGGTTTTCGCTTGCGAATATTTAACTCTCAAAGCAACGATGGGCGCATTGACTACGTAGTGACCATCGGAGACACTCTTTCACACATTGCGCAGAAGTACTCAGTGCCTGTTAACAACATACGCGATGAACGTGGACAAATCCTCACCAATGACGTCATACACCCGGGCGAGCGCTTATCGCTGCTTCTTGGGGAGTGAAGTGCAATTCAATTCTGGCCAAATTACTGACCATGCATGTTTGCGGTTGACGGCTACTACGTGATCGCCAATAATAAGAAGTAGGGACTGAAAAATAGACCGGACTAGAAATATAGTTAAGTTACTGTTAAATAAATCTTTATTTGAAAGCACCTTGAGCTCTTATTTGTTACTGCCGCACAGTTCTGTGTTTTATAGATTCCACGCTTAGTTTTGCAGGAAGTTAAATGACTACAATTATTGTTACAAACGAAGCGAACGATATCGACGAATTTACCTTCGAAGATGAGCTCCGCACTATCTCCTTGGGCCGTCGCACCACTAACGACGTGTGTATCCCGGAATTGTCTGTCAGCGGAACCCACGCCACCATCAGCATCATAGGCGGCGTTGCAACCCTTACCGACTTAAACAGTACAAATGGAACTTACGTCAACGGTCAAGTGGTGCAAACCACTGAGATCAGCGAAAGTGACGAAATCATACTTGGCAAGGTCGAGCTGAAATTCAGCTCCGCGCTTTTAGCAAAACCTGCAGACGATGCGCACGCTGACAGCAATGCCTCGCCAAAGCTTGCAGAGGGTGCTAATGAAACTGCAAGGCCTGACTCTGACGCAGCCGAGTCCTACGCAGCTGAAGCTGAGCATGCCGCTGAAGCCGAGCATACGCCAGCGCCTACAAATGCATCTACCCAAGGCGACAATAGCCACGCAGCCGCCATAGCTCAAACGGGTGTCATGGCAATGGGTGTGAAATCCAAAGACAACCACAATGCGGAGCCACCCCACCCGCTCGACGGACTTGAGAACGTGGTTATTCCAGATACGGCGGTCGACGAACGTCCGATGCACGATCTGGATTCACCAGCCAGTTTGTCGAAAGGCGCAGTTATAGAGATCAAAAATGGCGCAAAATCGGGTCAAATTCTGCCTATAGACAAGCCAGTAACCACGTTAGGACGCCCAGGTATTCAAATAGCAGCCATTATGCGTAAGCCAGATGGCTACTTTCTGATGCACATTGAAAGTGACGATAACATCAACCTTCCTACACTTAACAGGGATGCTATCGGCGACGAGCCCGTCATGCTGCATAGCGGCGACGAGCTGACTGTTGCGGGTATCGATGTAGAGTTCATGCTCTCTTAATCAGCCCGAGCATCGATAGTTGCCCTCGATAAAAAACGCAAGCTAGATAATAAGCTTGCGCAGCAACACCAAGGGACCAAGCGCGGCATTACTTTCAAGTTGCAACGAGTGATTAAGCTGGAAACAATCCACTGCTCAAATACCGATCGCCTCGGTCGCACACTATCGTAACAATTACTGCATCTTGCAATTCTGGCAGCAAGCTTAAAGCTGCGATCAATGCCCCCCCTGAAGACACGCCAGACAAAATGCCCTCTTCGCTGGCAAGCCTGCGTGCCATGTCTTCCGAATCGTCTTGTCGAACATCGATTATGCGATCAACTCTCGCCGGTTCGTAAATTTTAGGCAAATACGCCTGTGGCCATCGACGGATACCCGGAATGCTGGAGCCGTCTTCTGGCTGGACACCAATAATCTGTATGTCGGGGTTTTTCTCTTTTAAGTAACGCGAAACGCCCATAATCGTACCTGTTGTGCCCATCGAGCTCACAAAGTGTGTTATCCGCCCTTGCGTGGCCTCCCACAGCTCCGGGCCAGTTGACACGTAGTGCGCTCCCCAGTTATCCGGATTAGCAAACTGATCAAGCACCAGGCCTTCACCCCGTTCGGCCATAGCTGCGGCTGTATCACGGGCATACTCCATACCCTGATCTTCTGTGACCAATAGTAATTCAGCGCCATACGCTCGCATGAGTGATTTACGCTCATCGGTCATGTTGTCAGGCATGAGTAGCTTAAGTTTATAACCCAGTGTGGCTGCCACCATGGCAAGTGCGATGCCGGTATTGCCACTCGTTGCTTCAAGCAAGGTATCCCCAGGCTTTATATCGCCCCGCTCCTGCGCTTTGAGGATCATGTTCGCAGCGGGACGGTCCTTGACTGAACCTGCCGGATTGTCACCCTCGAGTTTGCCAAAAATCTGGTTACCTCTATCATTGCGTGCAATGCGCTGGATAGGCACTAGGCGAGTGTTGCCTATCTGCTTAACCATGGAGGGTATGTGTATAGCTGTTGTCGTGCTTGTCATCAATTGACCTTATCCAGTGTAATCAGGATGCGCTCCACTTGCTCGCTCATGGATTGAGTATCGCATTCTATGACGTTAATGTTGTGCATGGAACGAAGCCACGTCATTTGCCGTTTTGCCAGTTGCCGGGTAGCGGCCACTGCTTTTTCTTGCCACTCTTTGTCAGTGGGTAAAGCCTCATCCATTGCCGCACACACTGCACGATGGTCGAGAAATTCCCAGCCCTGACGGTAGCCTACACTTCGCACCGATGGTAAATCAATGTGCAAGCGTGTCTCAGCACGCAAATGCTGCAATTCGTCCATGAATCCTGCCACCATCATGGCCTTGAAACGTTGTTCGATACGTTGATGCAACCATGCCCGATGACTCGGGATCAAGGCAAATTTCACAGGCGCAGCTTGAAGATCGCTACGGGTTTGAGCTTGCAACTCACTCAGGGGCACACCCGTTAGGCGGTACACTTCTAGAGCCCGTTGTATTCGTTGAGGATCATTAGGGTGGATGCGCGACGCGGCCATTGGATCGATAGTTGTCAATTGTTTATGCAATTCATGCCAGCCTTGCAGCTGCGCTTCTTCGAGCAATCTGGCTCTGGTCTGTACATCAGCTTCAGGCAACGTTGCCATGCCCTCCTCTAGCGCTTTGAAATACAGCATGGTGCCGCCAACCAATAGTGCGCGTTTTCCACGACTATGAATCTGCTTTATCAGCTGATTAGCGTCGGCACAAAACTGCGCCGCTGAGTAGCTTTGCCAAGGATCGCAAATATCAATTAAGTGATGGACCACGCCTGCGCGCTCATCATGATCGGGCTTGGCCGTACCAATGTTCATACCTCGGTAAACGAGCGCTGAATCAACACTTATAATTTCAGCATTTAACGCCTTGGCAATCTCAATGGATACCGAAGTTTTGCCACAGGCCGTGGCACCCATTAGAAAAATCGAGGGTGTGTCAGATGGCAATGGTGCAAGCTGTGTATTCATGGTGGCAACAGATCGAAGATTAGCGTCCGCGCATAAACAGTTTGTCCAGGTCCTGCATGCTCAAGGTTGTCCAGGTGGGTCGTCCATGGTTGCATTGTCCACTGTTGGGCGTGCTTTCAATCTGTCGTAACAAGGCATTCATTTCGGACATGCTCAAGGCTCGATTTGCTCGTACTGATCCATGACAGGCCATGGATGAGAGCACCTGATCAACCGCTGCACGAAGCCTTTCAGTGGTATCCATACTCATCAAATCGGACAGCACATCACGTAGTAAAGTGGCTACATCTGTTCGACCCAAAATCGCCGGAACTTCACGAATGACCAATTGCTCAGGTGCCATTCGATCAACATGCAAACCCAGCTGTAACAACCATTTTGATTCAGCCTCACAACGATCGGCCTCGCTTTCACTGACATCGAGGCTCACTGGCACTAACAAAGCCTGAGTTTTAAGGCTACCACCACTGTAGTCAGCCTTGAGGCGCTCGTACGTAATTCGCTCGTGTGCGGCATGTGCGTCAACTAGTATCAAGCCATGCTCGTTTTGCGCAAGTACATAAACACCGTGCAAGTGCGCCAGCGCAAAGCCCAAGGGAGGGATATTCTGTTCGGCGTTGTTCGTATTGCTATGTTGATGTTCAGCACTCAAACTCGACCTCGAATAGGGGCTTATGGGGGCTTGCGCGCCGCGGCCATTACCACCACTTGAATCAGCACCCAGTCGTTGCATACCTGCAAGTTGTTCACGAACTTGCAATGGTATCGGTCTTTGTACAGGCTGCCGAAAGGAGCTACCGGAAGCTCCCGTGTTAGCAAGCACCGTCTGATCAGCACCTTGCTGCATGGACGCATCTTCAGGTGCGCCACTATTGCCTTGTGTTTCACTCTCTTGATTAAAGGCATCTGCAGGACGAATGGCTGCCAATAATTGTTTAATGGAATGACGGATAAAACCGTGAACATTCTGGCTATCTCTGAAGCGAACTTCTTGTTTTCCGGGATGCACATTGACATCCACAGTGGTGGCATCAATGGACAGGAACAGCACAAAGGCTGGAAATCGCTGGTGATAGATCAGATCGCTATAGGCTTGTTTTACTGCATGAGAAATGACTTTATCTTTCACCATGCGCAGGTTTACATAGAAGTATTGCATGTCTGCTTGCGAACGGGAAAAAGCCGGATCTGCAAGCCAGCCCGTTAAGGCAAGCCCGGCACCATCTATAGCCACATGATGAGCAGACTCACCAAACCCCTTGCCCAGAATTTTGGCAACGCGTACCCCTTGTTCCTCAATAGTTTTTGCCGCTTTGCATTCGAAAACACTCTTACCGTTGTGGTTAACAGCAAACGTGGTGGCCGGATACGCCATAGCTAGCGTTTTTACTACTGTCTCACAGCGAGAGAATTCGGTACGTGGCGTGCGCATGAATTTTCTTCTGGCAGGCACATTGTAAAAAAGGCTCTTTACATCCACCGATGTGCCTACCGGATGAGAAGCCGGTTCTACAGATAGATCACCATCGGCTCGATATTGAATGCTTGCTGCGTGTTCTGCGATGGCTGTAGCTGAAGTAATACTCAGGCGCGAGACCGAGGCAATACTGGGCAAGGCCTCACCACGGAACCCCATACTAGCGACGCTCTGTAGATCATCAATACTGCTGATTTTGCTGGTAGCGTGACGACTCAAAGCCAACGGTAACTGCTGCGCATCTATGCCACTACCGTTGTCACGAATACGGATACGTTCAAGCCCACCTTGCTCGAGATCCAGCGTAATTTTTGTGGCGCCAGCATCGAGAGAATTCTCAAGTAGCTCCTTGACTATGGAGGCGGGCCGCTCAACCACCTCACCAGCAGCAATCTGGTTAATCAGATGATCTGGTAGTTGTTGTATGGATGCCATGAAATGATCAGAAGCGCAGCGAAGTTGCCAAGCTACATTATGGCATTACCCCCATAACTTCTCGAGCCTTCTCTCGACCTTTTGCATCGCAAAATACTCTAAACGCCAATGAACTTACGCTATCGCCCTGTTGGCAGATTGACTGGCACTGTTTCGCGTCGTTGAGCCGCGAGCAACGTGCCGTCAGGGGCACGTCTTTGCAAGTACACGTGCAAGCCCCGTCCAATGGCCTCAGCCAGTCTCTCCTGGTAGTCAGCGCTATTCAACTTTTTCTCATCTTTGCGATTTGAGATAAATGCCGTCTCCACTAATATGGACGGGATATCTGGGGATTTCAGCACAGCGAAAGCCGCCTGCTCTACTTGGTTTTTATGGACATGCCCCATGAGTTGCAGCTCCTTGAGCACATCTTCGCCCACTTCAATGCTACGTTCCATCGTATTACCTTGCGTCAAGTTGAGTAGGGTCTGCGCAAGACCGTTTTCCATGTCACTTAGCAATACATCGCCGTATAACGCAGCTGAGGCGTTTTCTTTCTTGGCAAGCCAGGCAGCAGCCTCAGAGCTTGCACCGTCCATAGACAGTGCGTACACCGAACTACCGTGCGCAGAAGATTCTCCCTCAAACGCATCCGCATGAATGGACACAAATATATCGGCATTAGCGCTTCGGGCAATTTCCATACGCTCGCGCAAATCAATGTAGATGTCAGTTTCACGGATAAGTACCGGCGTTATCCCTTCGATGGGCGCAAGATAGTTATGCAGTCGGATGGCCACCGCTAGAACCACGTTTTTCTCGTATGTGTTGCTTCGCCCAACAGCACCGGGATCCTCTCCTCCATGACCAGCATCGATAGCGACAATCACATTACGAAGTGAGGCTGGAGGCGAAGGCGTTTGAGCTGGTGTACGCTCACGCAACGATGTATTGGAAGGCACGCCCATATTGACGATCAAGCGCTGCCCACCCTGCCTTGAAACAATTTGTGAGGTGGCAGATACCGCTTGTCGCAAATCCAGCACGATTCGCAAGTAATTACCGTCTTGCTGTTCATCCCCATGTTGGGCGTAACGGATGCCTCTGACGATGCCATTGTCGAAGCTTTTAGTTAGCAGATCGGTTCCCAGAGTGGCACCGGGTAGATCAATGACTAATCTGTGCGGATTTTCGAGCACGAACAGCTCTGCTCGTGCGTCTGCCGAATCAAGATCAAAGTGCAGCATAAGATTGTCTTGCTCAACAATCTTGAAGCCATAGAGCTTTGGCGATGCGGCCGCGACAAAACAATAGCCCGTGAGCAGTGTCACCATAAAAAGCTGCAACAGCGCTCGTAATGACAAGCCATGCACCAACGACCCAGCTGTTGACGTACCCGATCTATTCACCAAAATCCTCCCTTTATCAATCCGAACGGCCTAGCTGCGCTCAATTAAAGATTAGTAGGATTTTTTGAAAATACCAGCCTGTTGTGAGTTATCCGATAAAGCGTTTGGGTGATTTCCCTGCACTGCACCGGCTCCAAGGCAGGCACAGGCACATCGATTTTCAGCAGGTACCATTGGATATTCGCCCACGCCCAATTAAACAGCAACGTGAGTTGTCACAAATTGGCACTTGAAAAATATTATTTGTCGAATGCGTATTGTCCTGTTATGTTTGATCACAGGATCAGGAGCGAGATGTTTTATGAGCGACCACATCTACAGAAGTCCTTTAGCCGCTGTCGATATACCAGACGTCTCAATCACTGATCATATAATGCGATCATGGAACTCGCGTGCCACGCAGCCAGCCATCATCGATGGTACCGATGGATCGACGCTAACGTTTTCGCAACTGCGCACGCGCATACGAAGTCTTGCAGGAGGCTTGCAGGAACGTGGGTTCAAAACGGGAGACGTACTTGCATTGGTTGCACCCAACTGCCCTGACTACGCTTGCGTGTTTCATGCAACAGCTCTTTGTGGAGGCACTGTTACCACTGTCAATCCAGTTTACGGCATTGCCGAACTGCGTCAGCAGTTAATAGATTCCAAAGCAATCTGGCTAGTGGTTGATCAGGCGTGTATGGCTGTGTCAAAACAGGCGCAGCGTGGAACTGGGGTAAAGCATCTTTTTTGTATGCAAAGTGGCTCAGACTCCAATGACATAGACAGCCTGTTAGGCCCTGAAATTGATCAGGTACCCGTAAATTATGCCAACCATCCTGTTGTTCTACCCTATTCATCCGGAACAACTGGATTGCCCAAAGGTGTCATGCTGAGCCACCGCAATCTGGTTGCAAACATTGCACAGATGAATCCCACCTTTGAGTACGATGAACATGAAGTCGCTTTGGCTGTACTTCCGTTCTTCCATATATTTGGTATGCAGGTTCTGATGGGGAGCATGCTCTGCGAAGGACATACCATTGTAACGATGGCGAGGTTTGACATGGAGCGAGCTCTGGCGCTCATAGAAAAACATGCAGTCACACAGTTCTTCGTGGTTCCACCCATTGTACTGGGTCTCGCCAAGTCTCCCTTAGTAGACAAATACAAACTGGACAGCCTGAGGAAAGTGTTCTGCGGAGCAGCCCCTCTGGGTGGCGAACTGGCTGATGAGGCGGGCAACAGAATTAGCTGTAAAGTGGTACAAGGCTACGGAATGACAGAGCTCAGCCCTGTAAGCCATGCCGTGCCAGGTTTTAAAAGTAAGCCCGGCTCCAGTGGCGTCACCATACCCAACACTCAGGCGCGCATTATTGATCAAAACGGTAATAATCTCCCCCCTAATCAAGAAGGCGAGTTACTGGTCAAAGGGCCACAAGTTATGCTGGGCTACCTTGGAAATCCAAAAGCCACAGAAGAGATACTGGACAGCGATGGCTGGCTGCGCACGGGTGATCTTGCCTTAATTGACGAGGACGGTTATCTCACCCTGGTTGATCGTGTTAAGGAATTGATTAAATACAAAGGCTTTCAGGTCGCACCCGCAGAGCTTGAAGCCCTGATCATCACCAGCCCCGACGTACTCGATGTTGCGGTCACTGGCATTGCAGATGATGAGGCTGGCGAAGTGCCAAAAGCCTATGTAGTTCTACATGGAGGGTCCGCGACCTTCAGTGAACAGCAATTAGAAGCAAAAGCTGCCAACATTAAAGCGTTGGTTAGCGATAATTTAGCGAAATACAAAGCCGTACATCATGTCCAATGGATTGATGCCATTCCAAAATCAGCCAGCGGCAAAATTTTACGACGCGAACTTCGGCAAATGAACACACTGCACCCTAGTGAGGCATAAAATTTCGAGAACAAGGAGCTTAGAGAGCTGTATAGATGCTGCTATAGAAGCAACGCAGCGGTTCTGGGCCGGAATTTTATGCATCACTAGGGTGCCGCTAAATCCTGCAAAAACACAATGTGAGCTGAGAATCAGCAAATTACGCGGATGGCGAATCAGAGAGAAAGAGCCGACGAGTGCAGCCCTCTCTCTTTGAAACCGTAATCTATTCAGCAGCTCTTTGTTCAGCGGCTCTTTGTTCGGCAGCTCTTTGTGAGCAAGCCTTATTCAGCAGCTATTTGTTCAGCGGAAATTTGTCGTAATGCTTGTTCGAACACCTCAGCCGGCTGCCCACCAGAAATCAGGTGTTGATCGTTAATGACAACCGCCGGCACTGAGGATATTCCCTGACTTGCATAGAACCTCATTAGTTCTCGCACTTCAGTGGTGAATTCGTCGCTATCCAGAACCGCCTTTACACGATCTGCGGGCAAACCACTTTCGTTTGCGCACGCTGCGAGCACTTCATGATCTCCCATACGTTCAGAGCGTGTGTGGCAAGCCGCCAATAGTGCCTTTTTCAGAGCAGCCTGCTGGCCATCAGCACCTTCCACTTGAGCCAAGTGCAGTAGCCGATGAGCATCAAACGTGTTCCAGATACGCCCACGCCCATCCGCGTTGAAGGTAAAGCCAACCTCCTCTCCCCGCTGTGCAATGTTCCGCCGAATGTCTATCTGTTGTGCCTCTGTTGAACCGTATTTCTGCGTCAGGTGCTCAACAATATCTTGGCCTTCAGGCCCCATTTGCGGGTTTAGCTCGAACGGTTGAAAGTGCATATCGACACTGATTTCGTCTTTCATCTTTTCAAGTGCTTGCTCGAGCGCACCAAGACCTACCGCACACCAAGGGCAAGACACGTCAGAAACAAAGTCTATTTTTAAATTTTTAGTCATTTTAGCTCCAGATACTGTTTATCATCTTGTCCAAATACTGAAATGGTAAGGCTTCGTCCGTCCTCGGTACCATTCTCGGTAACCTTTTGCACGCAATAGTCGATGGCAATATCGATGTTGGCAACGGGTAGCAAATCCGCAGCGCGTTCTGGCCATTCAACCATCACGAGGTCGTTGTTCAAAAAAACATCATCAAAGCCTATAAAGTACAGCTCTTCAGGATCGGTCAAACGGTAGAGGTCGAGGTGCGCAATACGTTTGAGCGGAGTCAGGCTGTCGGGTATTTCATAGGATTCTATAAGAGTATA
Organism: Granulosicoccus sp.; assembly: GCA_023301725.1. Classification (GTDB taxonomy): domain Bacteria; phylum Pseudomonadota; class Gammaproteobacteria; order Granulosicoccales; family Granulosicoccaceae; genus Granulosicoccus. Next base: position 15,312 of record JALZUD010000140.1, read on the forward strand.
GGTGGGGCTTTTGACACGCCCTTTAAAGCCTGCCGCATGAATTATTGCCCGTGCCAAAAAACTTTTACCAGCACCCAGCTCACCGCGCAGGGTAATCAGACTGCCAGGCTTTATTTGCCTGCACAGATTTTCGCCCAATAACGACATAGCTGCCTCATCAGCACAATTGACGGTTTGTACAGTACATGCTTCGGCGACTGGCTCGCAAGACGGTTGAACACTGGGTTCACTATGAGGTTCAGCGCCACACTTGGTGAGGTTGTCAGATGACGTCACCATTTTTCAAGCCCATTGTTTTTGTGTCTTTCTAATTTAGGCTCACGGCCGTCAACATTAATAGATTCGATGGCATCCTCCCAATATTGATCTGTTGGAGCCCGCACCCGCACTTTGCGCTCTTTCCACTCGAAAGCCAGCTCGCTGGAATGCAAGTAGAGACGGGCAAGTCCATTTTTTTTAAACGTTGCGTTGCGTTTGTTGTCTCCATAGCGCGTGTCTCCTACTACGGCGTGACCGGCATGTCGCGAGTGCACACGAATCTGATGAGTTCGCCCAGTTTCCAGAGTCACATCGAGCAAAGTAGCGTCAACTAATCGCGAACGCACCTTGAATAGGGTTACGGCGCTCTGTCCTTGAGGGTCAACCACCACGCGACGCTCCCCTGCGTGCTCGACATTCTTCATCAATGGAACATCAATTTTGTGCAGATTAGCGGGCCATCGCCCATCTACGAGAGCAATGTATCGCTTCTCGATGCTTCTTTGCCTAAACAGATCCTGTAACAGGCGAGTGGCTTTCATACCTCGTCCAATGAGAAGCGCGCCACTGGTGGCCCTGTCAAGCCTATGCGCCAATTCTAGATTTGGCTCACCACGTGCCTGCCGAAGCGCGTCTATCAGACCGAATGCCAAACCACTCCCACCGTGAACCGCAAGTCCTTGAGGCTTGTTTACTACCAGAAAATCTTCCGTCTCCTGGATGATCGAGTTGCCGACCTCAGTAGCTAACGACTCTGGCACTTTGACGTCAGCTGCCGGCTTTAGAGAAACAGCAGGAATGCGCACCTGCTCGCCGGCAACCAGTTTGCGAGTTTGCTTGACACGCCGACCATTGACCAACACAGCGCCTTGCCGGATTAGGCGGTACAAATGACTCCGTGGAACGCCTTGACAATGCCGAATCAGAAAATTGTCGACGCGTTGACCATCCTGGTCATCAGTTACAGGCACGTGCTTGGGTTTGGACAAAACTTCATCGGCAGCAGGCGTCGACGACTTATATAATTTTGAATCGGACATTAAATTTGCATGGATATTGCAACATTGGTTCGAAAATAACAGGTAATGTCAAGTAGAACGTTAGCTGTGTGCGAACAGCGACACATCGAGTATTGCTGAAATTCGCTACCACTGCTATATTGTCTAAACGTCGAGCGAAAGGAACAACGCGCTTCGTGACAGATTGGCATTATCCTCTATTCAAACAGATGATGCTGGTTCCAGAATAGTCCACACCATCTAACCGTGGATGCATCTCATAATTTAGACCTCTAGCCCATGCAAACAATTGCTCGCGATTGATCATTGTAGGTGCGGGGGGATCATGCAAGGCCGGAAGCTTTTCGTGATTACGATCACAACAAATTCATGGCTGCAGTACTACTCGGACACTAAAAAAGTTCGCCCAAGTGCATGCGCCATTCAGACAACGATATGGACACCGCCTTCTCGGCCAACATTATGCTGAGCGTTATATTTCAAATTCGCCTACTACTCAGGGTCTGGTTACCAACCAGACTATGTGGATTGGTGTGCGCAGCAAAACGTAAGAGCTTGCCCAGAGCCGTGTCCGCACAGGACCCCATAAATAATGAAAAGAATGCTAATCAACGCAACTCACTCAGAGGAGTTGCGGGTTGCGATTGTTGATGGTCAACGTTTAGTCGACCTAGATATAGAGCACAAATCCCGAGAGCAAAAAAAATCTAATATTTACAAAGCAAAGATTACACGCGTAGAGCCTAGTCTCGAAGCTGTCTTCGTCGATTATGGCGCAGAGCGCCACGGATTTTTACCCTTTAAGGAAATTGCCCGCGAGTATCACAAAGACAACGGCAAGAAAGCTGAGAACGGTCGACCCAACATCCGCGAAGTGATCAAGGAAGGCCAGGAAATTGTTGTTCAAATAGAGAAGGAAGAGCGAAGCACAAAAGGCGCTGCTCTAACAACCTTCATTAGCTTGGCAGGACGTTTCCTTGTTTTAATGCCTAACAACCCCCGTGCTGGCGGCGTATCGCGACGCATTGAGGGCGAAGAGCGCTCCGAACTGAAGGCTGCGATGTCTGATGTGGAAGTCCCTGACGGCATGGGAACCATCGTGCGCACGGCCGGCATTGGGCGAACAACCGAAGAGTTGCAATGGGATCTGGACTACCAGGCCGCCATCTGGAAAGCCATCCAAGACGCTGCGAGCGAGCGCAAAGCCCCTTTCCTGGTTTATCAGGAGAGCAACATTATCGTTCGTGGCTTGCGTGATTACTTTCGTGGAGATATCGGCGAGATTATCGCAGACGAAGAAGTCACCCACGGCCAAGCTGCTGAGTTCATCAAGCTGTACATGCCGCAAAACGAACGCAAACTCAAGCTGTACCAGGATGATGTGCCTTTGTTCAACCGGTATCAGGTTGAATCGCAGATCGAAACTGCTTTCCGTCGCGAGGTGCGATTACCCTCTGGTGGAGCACTCGTCATCGACCACACGGAAGCATTAATTTCGATTGATATCAACTCGGCCAGAGCCACCAAAGGTCACGATATCGAGGAGACCGCCACCAACACTAACCTTGAAGCCGCGGATGAAGTTGCCCGACAGCTGCGCCTGAGAGATCTGGGCGGCCTGGTGGTTATCGACTTTATAGATATGATGGCGTCTAAGCACCAACGTGCAGTTGAAAATCGGTTACGTGATGCTCTCAAGCAAGACAGAGCGCGGGTGCAAGTAGGAAAAATCTCCAAATTCGGACTCTTGGAAATGTCGCGCCAACGTCTACGACCTTCATTAGGCGAATCCTCAGAAAACGTCTGCCCTCGTTGTCAGGGTCATGGCACCATTCGAGGCATCGAATCAACCGCATTGTCTATTTTGCGGCTGGTCGAAGAAGAAGCAATGAAGGACAACACAGATAGAGTGCTGGCTGATGTGCCCGTCGATGTAGCCACGTACCTACTCAACGAAAAACGGCAAAGCATCAACGAGATCGAATCTCGTAACCAATGCACGCTACTCATTGTCGCCAACCCATCAATAGATACGCCGAATTACACGATTGAGCGAATTCGATCAAACGATGAAGATCACGAGAGTGACGGCAAGAAAAGCTATCAACTTGCCGTTGACAACACTGAAACCCACACAGCAGCGACAAGTGCTGCCGAGCAAAAAGTACCGGAAGCTGCAGCGGTAAGCACCGTGGCTCCATTGGCACCTGCGCCTACGCCTGTTAAGCGAGTGAGTGCCTCACAAGCTGCCCCACCACCAAAAAGTTCGGGCGGTTTTTTCAAGATTTTTGGCGCAGTAACCTCATTGTTTGGTGCCAGTGCTGCGGCAAACGCACAAACGGCTGATGACGATCTGGCAGTAGCTCGTGCCAACAAAGGTAATAACCGTAATCGCTCTGGCGCCAATGCAAACAGCAATGAGAGTCGACGCCGCGGCAACCAAAAGCGTGGCAACAACCGCAACAAAGGTCGAAACAAGCAAGAAGGCGACAATAGCGACAACAAGGCGGAAGCTGGCAATACCAATCAGTCAGGACAGCGCAACAACCAACGCCGTGGTAAAGCCGACAATAAATCAGAGGCGAAAAACGACGCGCGTGATGGCGAGCAGCAAACTAAAGCCAGTAACCGCAACAATACGGCTAACGAGGCGCAAGCAAACGCAACAGAAGGAAAAGCATCCTCAAACCGAAATCCTCGTTCTCGCGGACGTGGGCGCGGCCGTCGAAATGACAAAGCCGAGACCTCCGAAGGCATTGAAAATCAGAATGCACCTCAGTCAGCCACGGGGGCAGACGACAGTTCTGCTACCAGCAACACCCACCCTGGTGATGCTCAGGAGAATGTAAAGACGTCAGCGCATGCCACCGACGAAAGTTCGGCCGATGCTACAGCACAGAACGATCTAGTTTCATCCGCTGAAAACAAGACAGATGAAGGTGAAGGTGGAAACCCACGGACTCGCGGTAGACGCGGCGGACGTAGACGTGGTGGACGCGGTAGAAACCGCACCGCCGCTGACGGCACAGCAATACAAAATGATGCCAATGCAGACAGTGGCAAAAGTGATGCACAAGCCTCTGCGCAAGATGCAGCGAACGAGACAACAATAACTGCACACGCCGCTGAGCACAAAACAGCTAAGTCACCGAAAACCGACAGTGATCAAGCAGACGTTGAAACGCCTTCTCAATCAGGAAAGCAATCAGCATCTAGTGAGCAAGCAAGTCCTGCTCAATCGATAGAAGTCGGAGCAAGCGATCGAGCAACATCAGCCGAATCGTCAGATGATGAGGCTCGGAAAAGCACGAATACCAACAGACGAAATAGCCGTGTTCAATCGAACAAAACATCAGAATCTGTTGAGTCAAATCCGGCTGCAGAAAAACCTGCAACTCCGGCTGTAGCGGATGCAGGTTCTGTTAGCCAAGCCAATCCAGTTTCCAGCAGTCAATCAGACGCGGCTGAGAACAAGGTTCGATCTGACGCTAACGTTGTTGCCAATGCCAAAGACCCCGTCTCTGGCCCGAGTGACGCTGTTTCAGACGTGAAACCACAGCCTGCCTCTGCCGGAACTGGTTCTGCTGAAAAGAAGGCCAGACCGCCACGAAAAGCGCGATTAGCGAAAAAGGTGGAGTCAGCCAACGCAAAGGCGGCTGATCAGGCAACGTCGGTAAATAATTCGGTAGCGGCGCAGACTTCAACACCTGACACCACCCCAACAGCAGCTCCTGCTGTAAAACCGGATAGCAACCCAGCCAAAGCGGCAGCTGTAGCAAAACCGGAGACTACCCCCAAGCCGGACAAACCAGCCTCTGATCCGGTAGCAGCTAAACCTGACTCTGTTGCGAAGGTGGAAAAAGCGGCTTCAGAGCCAGCAAAAACGTCTGTTCAACCGGCTACTAACGCGGAAACGGGTGAATCAAAAGTGTCTCAACGCCAGCCTAGCCAACTGAAAAGTAGCGTGCGATCACTGGCAAATAAAGACTCTGCCAAGGGCGCAAGTAGCTCATCCTTTGCTTCAAGAAAAGTAGCAGATGTTGCCGCTAAACCAAAGAGCGAGATCGAGAAAAGCAGCAGCGACGCTGAAGACTAGTTCACACGTACGAGTTGCCACAACCCCCTCAAACCATTCGGGTTGTAGGCAACTAGCGTGAGGAGTTTAAGAGCTTAGGCGCACCATAAATTGCAATGGCGCGCCCTAACCCCGCGCATACGGGAATCCAAGGTTTATGTCCAGAAGAGATCCCCTCTTACTAGGAGATCCCGGACTTCAATCAGCACTGTTAGCCCTGAAGCGTATTCGCCTGAAGCGTATTCGCTTGAAGCCTACTTGCCTGAAGGATTGGTAAACTGATCGTTCAGCGATTCTACAAAGTCTGATGCGTGTTCGATCACATCATTCACGGCTCGCTGAGAGCGACCACTCCACCCTGCGGGTTGTTTGCTAAAAACACTTCTGAAGAACGTTGTGTTCTTCGAGAATGCGTTTATATACGGCTCATCAGGGCTGTCTTTCATTTTCCTGATCATAAATTGCGCGACAGCCTTGCGAATCATAAAATGAACGATCAGTACTGCGAGCACTATGGCCAGAATTATAGCCAGCATCGATACCGGATTCGCAAATATGCCAAGCACTAGGCCAGACAACGCGCCAATGGTGCCAGTAGCTATGGAAACCCCAAGAACCACAACCGCTAGCAGAGCCAGTATTGCCGCATCTATTCGCAGCACTCTCTTACTCCACAATTGCTTTAAACGCGCAATGGCAGGCATTGCTTGATCTCTAATCGAATAAGCCTGCTTTTCCATGGCACCAACAATCCGATAAGCACGCTCAACTTCTACCTGCTCAATGCGCTCTTCAATGTCAGCCATATCAGCATCGCGTTTTGCTTCAAATCGCTGTTTACGCGCCTCGTCTTCGATGGGCAATGACACATCTTTGTTGTATATGGTGAAGAAGCGACCGGCAGTCAGTCCTTTTTGCGATAAAGCACGCTGCCACGCTCCAACAATTTCTTCTGTGTTGTCCTCGCGTGCTGCTGAATCAATCTGGTTCAAGATGAATAGAAATTTGTTGCTGTCGTTACGGCCGATAGTGTCTTCAACCAGATGCGTCAGAGTATCCTGCATCGACCCGGGCTCGGGATGACGTGCATCAAAGAAAACCAGCACCAGATCAGAAATATCCATAATGTGCTTGGTGAGCTTAAGTGTGGAGGTGCGCTGCTCATCGGCGTCGAAACCGGGTGAATCAATGAGTATCTTTCCACGTAGCACTTCTGAATTGGTCACTTTCAGCTGAAGGTAGGCGTCAATACGACGGCCCTCGCCCTCTGTAACCTTTTCTATTTCGTCACTGATTCGGTAAAAGGGAAAGCGCATATCGGCATCTAAGGCCAATCCGGGAAGTACCTGCCCCGAATTTTCTTCGCCAAAACACATCACAGTAAATTTGTCGTCAACCGCTTGGTTGCCGGTTTTCTGCAGACCCTGACCCAGATAACTATTGATAAAAGACGACTTACCCGCAGAAAACACGCCCAGGATAGACACCAGCGGCCACCATGAAATCTGCATGGCGTAGGAGTTATCAGTCGCTAACAGCCCGCTTTTGTAGCCAATGTCGTCCAATTTTCGAAAGCCAGCGATGGCGTCGATTAAAACAGGATTTTCACGTTCCAGATGCGATTTGAGACTATCAAAACGCTTCACAATTGATTTATCAGCTCGGTCCATCGTACGGGGGGCTCCAGATTGTATTATGGTGGGGTGGGCGACTGGGTCTTTTCGCCATTTTATACGATACAGAGGCGCTGTCAGTGTGCGTGGCTACCCACAACCGGCAGTTTTTGATTTTATCAGTGTTGACCCGCAAAGCATTGATCGCGGTATGCTTAGTAGTTCACAGGTAAGTGTCCTAAATGGAGAAAGAGTCACATGTGGTGGTTAATCACTTTATTGGTACTAGCGATAATTGCGTTTGTTCTTGTCAAATCGATGATGTCGAAAACACAACGACAACAAGAAGAGCACAAGGAACAAATACAAGAGCAGTTAAACAATAGTGCAGGCATTGCTGCTGTTTCTGATGACAATACTGGCGCAGGAGCTGTCTCAAGCACGTCGGCAGCGACAGCCGCCTCCGCTGCGATTGGCGCAGG
>JALZUD010000141.1 GCA_023301725.1 Granulosicoccus sp.
AACAGCCCACTTAATCGGAAAAACCGATTAAGTATAAATAGTCAGTTTTCCGAGTAGGACCAAGTTTTATAAATCAATGAACGCAATATACATCAATTAAATCAACACCTAAACCACGGTTCTTCGGTTAACCAGTAAAATTAGTCGGAACGCTAGATTGACAAATCCCACCTGGTTATGTCAACGTATTGACCATCAATACAGGAGAAATTGATGTCTGCTTTCATGGAAGAATGTAAGACAGGTATGCGCGCACGGCATCTGGCTTATAAAACTGAAAAAAGTTATTCAAATTGGATACGGCGTTACATCTTTTTTCATAACAAAAAACACCCTCAAGAGATGGCCGAATCCGAGGTGGTTGAGTTCCTCAACTATTTGGCTATGGAAAGACAGTGCAGCCCCAGCACGCAATCACAAGCCTTAAGCGCTTTGGTCTTCTTATATAAACAAGTATTGATTCGCCCTCTAGGTGATTTGCATGGAATCACTCATGCAAAAGGCAAAACTCGCTTACCGGTGGTTCTCTCTCCAGCAGAGGTTCAAGCTATATTGCAACGCCTTCAAGGGGTAGATCGCTTAATCACTGAACTAATGTACGGATCAGGCTTAAGAGTTAGCGAAGCGGTGTCTTTAAGAATTAAAGATGTCGATTTATACAATCACTGTCTAACCATTCGAATGGCCAAAGGAGCTAAAGACCGAGTTGTCACCCTCGCCTCTTCCATTGAATCGTCGCTTGTCAATCAGATTCAATGCGCAAGAGCTATCCATACTCAGGATGTAAAGCAAGGCTTTGGATATGCGCCAGCGCCCTACGCACTTAGAAGGAAGCTTGGTACTTCTCTTAGATCACCTGAGTGGCAGTTCGTTTTCCCATCTGCAAATCTCTGCTCGATTCCAGACACGGGAGATACGGTGCGTTTTCATCGCCACCCCGACAATGTCAGTAAATCGATTAAAAAAGCGAGCAGGCTTTGTAATATTCCAAAGCGAGTAACCACACATGTGTTTCGACATAGTTTCGCAACCCACTTGCTTGGAAGCGGTGCGGATATTCGAACAGTGCAAGATCAACTAGGACACGCCGATGTAAAAACTACTGAAATTTATACCCACGTTTTAAAACGTGGTGCTATGGCCGTAAAATCACCACTGGATTTACTCAATAAGTCTTCATAGAGGTGCCAAAAGTCAGTTTTCACAGCCTTACTAACAAGCACTACATTCAGGGCTCCTAGAATCTAGCCTGTTCGCTCGCCCATAGAACTTCATAAGAATCTCCAACACTACTTCAAACCAGCCCATCCAAATGATTCTTGATGCATTTATTGTCAATACTAACGACCTGTTCCAACACTTTGGTATCATAGTCAATGACAGTGGTCTCTAGGTTGTGGAGACTAAGCTTGGTAACTCAATCTTATTAACCTGAAGTCACAGCCTCAAAATGTACAAACCCTTTCGCACGCGACAGCCAAATCGGCAAGTATTGGTGTTCTGTTCTGCCCGCATGAATAACGGTCGCGCCGAGGCTGTATATATGTTATTGAAACGCGGAGCTTAATGAAATTACGGATACCAATTCGCTTCGTCACTGTTTTTGGCGTAACTGCTCTTGTTGCAGTAGCTGTTGGCCTTGTTTTTTATTTAGGTTTTGCCAGCGCTACTAAAAATACCAGGCTTCTGATGACAAACCAATCCGAGGGTTTGATCAGTTCCATGGAGCAGGACATTGCTTTGTGGCTGGAACCTGTGCAACTGCAAGCAAACTGGGTGGCTGATTATGTTTCCAGCAATGAGCAAGATTTGCTGGAGCTAGAGAACTTTGACGAGTTCATGCTGGGTTCGTTAGCGGCGACCAGTCAGGTAGCAGGTATCGCGATCATTAAAACTGATGGCACAATTCGTAGATGGTCGCGATCCATTGCCGCAGCAACAACAGAAGACTGGTCCACGCGAGCAGATGTCATGCAGTGGATTGCAAGTGGTGAGACGCGCACTGAGCCGTCCTGGGTAGAACCGTTTTTCACCCAAACTATAGATAAAACAGTGTTGCTTCATGACATGCCCATACGGAGCAAAGATGGCAGTCTTCTAGGCATGCTAGCGCAGATAGTGCCTGTCGAAGAGTTGTCGAATCATGTGGCGAATGCCGCCCCACGCGCTGGCATTACGCCTTTTATACTTCATGGCAAAAATCGAGTGCTAGCCCACCCTTCGTTGTCACAGCAATCCAATGACGGCACTGCTTACAAACCATTGATGGACTTGAATCGACTAGACGATACGGTACTGGATCGCCTCTGGTCACCTGACACAGAAGATCTGTTCTTGTTCTCTGAAGAGGGTGAATTTCAGACCGCCGGTACATTCATTGAAGAGCACGATCGCTTCTATGTCTACATCTACAAGTCTGTTGAAAATTACGGCCCTGTTCCTTGGGTTATCGGTGCGTACCTAAATACCGATCTCTATGGAGGTGATGAAACTCAGCGTCTTCTTCGTGCATTAGTGGGCAGTATTTTAGTGCTACTAGCTGCATTGGCTGGTGCTATTTATCTAGGCCGCTATATAACTCGGCCCATTACAGCTATTGCCGCAGCCACACACCTTGTCGACGCCAACAAACTCGATGAAATTCCATTGCTTCCACGCAGCCGGATGAAAGAACTGGACGATGCGGCACAATCGTTCAATCAAATGATTGTTGATCTTCGCCAACGCACATTGATTCGCCAAACATTGGGGCAGTTTGTACCAGAAGAAGTCGCTCGAACTTTACTCTCCGAAGGCGGCAAGTTGACATCGAAGACAACCGTTGCGACCGTGCTTTGTTCTGATATCGAAGACTTCACGGGCATGACTGAGTCACTCGGCGCCAACAAAACAGTAGACGTACTGAACGCGTATTTTTCAGCTATGGTGGACATAGTGGAGCGGCATGATGGTGTTGTAACTCAGTTTCATGGCGATGCTCTCATTGCCACTTTCAATATCCCCATAGACAATTCAGAGCACGCAAAATCAGCAGTTTTAGTTGCCTCTGAGATGCTGGGCGCTATTGAATCTCAACAGTTTGCCGGCCATTCCCTACGTGCGCGTATAGGTATAGACACGGGCACTGTGGTCGCAGGAGCCGTTGGTGCTGCTGGCAGACTCAGCTACACGGCCTATGGTGATTCGGTGAATCTTGCCGCAAGGCTTGAGCAACTCAACAAGAAATTTGGCACTCGCGTGCTGATATCTGAAAACACGGTAAAGCTTACAGAAGATGCCATGCAGTTAAGAGCGATGGGCAGAGTATCAATCCGTGGCCAAACGGCACCCGTGCAAACTTACTCGCTTGAGTCAGATACATTGTCTGAACAATTTATTGCGCTGAACTCGCAGAGGCAGTCTAAGTTAGCGCTTACGCTTAAAACCCACAAGCCGTCTAAACCATGACACGGCTTTAGTCACTAGCCGTTTGAAGAAGCCTGGTTTTTTAGTCGAACGAACTACAATTTCTTCATCTTGCGAATCGCTGTCGTTTTCGGCGTCAACCTCAACGAGTTCTCCGGTCGTTTCATAAACAACCACCGCGCCGCTTGCTGGTGAATCTGAATCTGAATCTGACGACTGACTCGTGCTCACAGCGATCTCGGCTGTGTCAGCATCATCAGCATTCTCAGCACTAAAAGAATCTTCAGTACTGCCGGCTGTCTCAAAATTTTCGCTAGTCTCGATAGAGCTCCCAGCGCTTTCAGTGGCCTCACTACTTTCATCACTGCTCACATCTTCAACGCTCTCACTACTCTGAACACTCCCAGCAATCTCAACACTCTCAACACTCTCAGCACTGTTGGCTTTCCCAGCGCTTTCAGTTATCTCGGCACTTTCTGAATTTTCGACACTCTCACTACTCTCCGCATTTTCACCAGCTTCGCTACTGGCACCACTGCTTGTACTTAAAACGCTTTCACTACTATCAGTGGGATTTGCAGGCATTTCAATACTGTCGGCTTTGTCGGAGCGCTCACTTATTTGAGCACCCTCCTTGGTGCTCTTGGCGCTTTCAACGACACCACTACTTTCACCACTGCGCGCGTTTACAACGTTTTCACTACTTTCAGCAGGTTCAGTAACGACAGTACTTTCCGCATCTCCCGCATCTTCTGCACTGTCAGATGTTTCAGCGTTGTCCGTATTTTCAGATTCCTGAGTGGAGCCCACAGCGCTTTCAGTTATCTCGGCATTTTCTGAGTTCCCAACACTTTCAACACTTTCAACACTCTCAACACTCTCAGCTCTCCCAACACTCTCAGCTTTCTCAGGACGTTCCACGGCCTCAGTTTGTGAGTAGTCGATTACCTCTTCAACAATATCCTTGGTCTTCGCTTGTTCTTGATCAGCCTTAGCGGTGTTATCTGGCTCTGCAGAAATGTTCTGCATCATTACCAGCAACGACTGCATCACATCACTTTCTGCAAACGGTCTCTCTGTTTTTTCATCTTCAGCTTCAGCTGTTGATTGAAATTTTGCCGCTAGGCTTTTTGCTTTCTTCCCAGAGCGATTCTTTACATTAAGTCGAACACTCGCACGCCGCACGTTTCGATCAGGCGCAATCACGCTGCTTTGCACAACACCGCTCCGCTGTGCAAGTTCTCCGTTGGGGTTATCCGCAATCCTTTGCGTTGCGCCATACTGCCTTGCTAGTCAGGGCTCTCCACTATTCGCAGTAGTCCCGTTATCAGAATTGCCTTCTTGATCAGGTAAATCTTGATCAGTTACAGTCAACTCAGCGTCAGTACTGTTATGCCAGCCATTCAAATTTTCTGAGCTTCCAGATTGCCCATCGTCAACAGGCTCAGCTGTTACCTTGCTTGCGTTGTTTTCAAATGCAGGCTTAGGGCCAGAGCTATGTCTTTCATTTAATTCAGCTCGATGCAAATCCCTATCATCCAACTGCTTTTGATGCTCTTCCGCAAAGTCATCAATGACTCTTCTCAGATCAGCTTCAGCCTCACCGTGTGTGGGGGCAGCGCCGTCGACGGAGTCAGAATTTGCACTGCCGTTACTATCGTTACTGGTCGCAGGCTCGACACCATCTTCGCTCTGACCTTCGTTAACACTGTCCGTTGGATGACTACTATCCTGCGCAACATCAACAGGAGCTTCTTTTCGTTCCGGCCACTGCTCAATGTCTAGATCGAAAGCCGATATTTCAGCTGCTTCCACCACAGGACGTTCCTTAACTGATTGTGCAACATCATCGTCTGCGCTAGGGTCGGCTGAATGGGTTTGCTCTGTTGAATCATCAACAGTGCCTTCGCCAAGCTCCAAGTCAGAGCTATCGGTGGCTTCGAAAGTCTCTTCAAACAGATTAGCGGCATCTGACAATGTTGGCTCGCCACTTTCTGTCTCAAGGCTACTGGCCAGGTCTGTCAGATTTGTTTCATCAGCATCGCCAGAGTCAGCCTCAAGGCCAACAGATAGATCAGCCAACTTCGGCTCATCACGATTGACCAGTTGATTTTCGAGGTAGCCTGCTAGATCAGCTAATTGCGTCTCATCCATAGCATTGGCTTCTGTGTCAATACCGTCTGCCAGTTCTGCCAAGTTCGGTTCGTCAACAACGGCTGCTTCAGCCTCTAAGCCCACCTCTACATTAGCCAACTCTGGTTCATCAGTGCCATCGTTGTCAGAGTGAAGCTTGTTAGCCAGATCAGTCAACCCAGACTCATAGGCATTTGAGTTTTCACCCTCCAAACTTGCACTAGGCGACTCCAAAGAGCCTTCAGATTGCTCACCTTCTGGAGCTACTGAATGATTATTCTCAGCGCTGACATCTTCGGCACTTGCGTCCTCAACATTTGCGCTATCCGCATTGTGGTCGTCAGTATTTTCACCGTCTGTACTCTCACTCTCTGCACTTTCGGCATCAGCACTTTCACCTGCTTCGCTGTTGGCCTCTACGCTCTCACCTTCAGCGCTTTCGGCATCTGCACTTTCTGAATCTGCACTATAGACTTCCGCACCCTCACCTTCTATACCTTCACCATCGGCATCTGCGCTATCCGCCTCTACACCGTCAGTGTTTTCACCCTCTACGCCCTCGCCTTGCTCACCTTCCTGCTGCCCATCATCGTCACCTTGTTCATCGTTCGCAGCAACAGCGTCATCTGCGCCCTCTACTACGCCCAATTCGGCGGCAAGAGCTGCATCAATTTCTGCCAAATCACGGGCCTCAGCCAGCGTGGGCAATTCATCAAGTTGTTTCAGGTTGAAATAATCCAGAAATGCTTTGGTAGTGCCCCAGAGCGCAGGCTTACCAGGCACATCCTTGAAGCCCATTTCCTTGATCCATTCCCGCTCTTGCAACGTGCGAATAATGTTGGAACTGACAGCAACACCACGCACTTCTTCTATTTCACCGCGAGTAATGGGTTGTCGATAAGCAATCAGTACCAGTGTTTCTAACAGTGCACGCGAATAACGAGGTGGTCTCTCTTCAAACATCCGAGCAATCCAATGCTGCATGGATTCAGCCGACTGTAAACGCCAGCCTGAAGAGACTTCAACCAGCTCAATACCACGGCCTTCGTAACTAGCTTGTAAACCCACCAAAGCTTCTTTGATTTCACTTCGTTCAGGTCGGTCAATATCTTCATCGAATAGCGTTTCTAGCTGGGCAAGGCTCATGGCCTTGCCAGCAACTAGCAAACACGATTCAAGAATGTTGTGTAGTTGTTGCGTTTCCATTGTTTCCTATTCAGCCCTGTCGGGTGAGCCGGGCATATCTGCACCCTCAGCGTCCACAGACTCCACGCCTGATTGCACGCTGTTCGAATGCACCTCATCACTGGGCACAGCTTGTATTTCTGCGGCTTCATTGCTTGCGCCGTCTTTACGCACATCTTCTCTCATCATAGCGTCGTCGCCACTGTCGCTCTCTTCTGCATCACCTTCACCAGGCTCAACTGCTGCCGCACGCAGCTTGATGTAGATGGGCGCAAAGATTTCACTTTGCACAATATCTATCGTCGATTCTTTGCACAGCTCAAGAATGGCCAGGAAGCTCACTACCAACCCCAATCGGCCCTCTTCCGGATTGAACAAGGTAGAGAACTCACAGAACTCACCAATTTGCAGTACGGACAACACGTGCGTCATACGCGCTCGCACTGACAGGGTTTCACGCGAGATACTGTGATTGCCCATGCGCTCCGCACGCTCGGCAACTTCTCTGAGCGCCAGCATCAGCTCCTTCATAGATACTTCAGGGTGTGGCACATCACGCTTGATTTCGGGAGCCACCACATAGAGTTGTTGGTGTTCACGCTCCATGCGCGGCATTTCATCAAGAGTGACCGCGCTCTTCTTGATTCGCTCGAACTCTTGCAGGCGCCGTATGAGCTCAGCACGTGGATCGGATTCGTCGTCACCATCCTCATCCACTCGAGGCAACAGCATTCGAGACTTTATCTCAGCCAGCATGGCGGCCATGACCAGGTATTCGGCGGCTAGCTCGAACTTCATGGTTTCCATCATGCCAATGTACTTCATGTACTGAGCAGTGATGGCAGAAATGGGAATATTGAGAATATCCAGATTCTGACGCTTAATGAGGTAGAGCAATAAATCAAGCGGACCTTCAAAGGCCTCCAGAATCACCTCTAGAGCATCGGGCGGAATATACAGATCGAGGGGAAGCTGCGTGAAGGGTTCTCCACGGACCAATGCAATAGGCGGTTCTGGCGCAACCGCTAGGTTGCCCTCTACGGCAAGAGACTCGGCCTGATCGACCAGCGGACCCACTGTTGACTGGTCAGACATACTTTGATCTGAAGAATTCTGGGCTGAAGCAACAACCTCAGGCGCTTGAGCAGTGGACGAGTCTGCCTGCGCGTTTGATCCAACCGATCGAGGCTTTTGCTGTTGCGGTGAATCTTCTGGCATGTGGATGCTCCCCGTTTAGAAGATTATACCGTGCCACAGCGCTGGCTGCGACACTACCAGATGCCACTTTCAAACATTGTGTTCAAGTGCATAGAAATAAGTACAGCAGCAAATACAAAAGGCGTCAGAATTTGCATTCTGACGCCCCGACATCGATCTAGATACTTCAGCTCAGAAAACGACCTACTGAAGAACCAGAGTCACAGTTTCAGGGGCCGTCACTGCTACAGATTCATCAGCAGCAACCTCCACCAAGCCATTGAGACTCAGCACACCACGATAAACCAACACCTGATTGTTCAACTTCTCAGCAATATAGACGTCAGTGCCATCAAACGCTAGATCAACTGGATTACCAAGCCCTGTATTAACGCCAGAAATAGTGGCCTTTGGTGCTAGATTTCCTGTCGCGGTGGAGGCAAACTCAAAGGTGTACACAGAACCATCTGCAAAGTCAGAGGGACTGCCCACGTCAGTGACGATCAAACTGTCTGTAGCGCTATCGTGGGCTATTCCGTGCAAGTTGCTGGTCGTGCCAGCTGTACTTGGTGAAATCGTTCTCGTTGGAGTCGCGCTAACACCTGATGCAAAGAAATTGTCGTACACAAGAACGTCTCCGGCAGTTCCTGCGGCGTACAAACGATCGTTCGCCGGATCGTAATCCATATCCCAGATAGCGGCAGTTCCGGTGCTAGACACAGTGAACATAGGCGTTACGTCACCATCTCCAGAAGCCGACAGTACAACGAGGCTGGGACCAACAACGCTTGATCCTTGATCTGCAACGATTACTGCTCCTCGACTCGCGACAATCTCCACGCCCTTAGGGTTTAGGAGTCTTGTATTCACACCCGATATAGCCCGATCCGTACTGACTACATCAAGTGTTGCATCCTGTCGATTAGCGATATCACTGACAACTAAAATTCCGCGATCAGTGATGTCGGTTCCATCTGTTGTCACATCAAAACTAACGTACCCATTACCCGCCGCGTCAACCTGTATGTTCTCCAGCGTTGTAAACGACTCTGTTCCAACGGTGCCAATGACGCTCGACAAAGAGACATCAAGCTCCGCATCGACCACACCGAATTGTCTGGGTGCCTCAATAACGACAACGGTAGCCACATCAGCATTGACACCACCTTGAACTGGCGGCGGATTTAAGCCCACTAACAATCTAGCGACAATGTCATTAGCGCTAATATCAGTCGCATCTGGAGCGGCTAACTGGGTGCCAGCACCACTATCTGCACCCAAGGACACAATCGATTCTGGAGCTCTGAAAGCTGTTTGAAAGGTTGGCTCAACATCACCAATCAACGAGGCAACATCTTCGAAAACCAGAATCGCGTTGTTGGACTTTTCAGCCACTATGGCATCACCTTCCTGCAAGATGACATCAACCGGATTGCCCAGCATGCTCAAAGGTCCAGCAATGCGAGTCATGTTGACGTTATTAACGACAGTGCCGTCATCACTGAAGACAAATAAAGCACCATCATCTGCAATGGCAGCATCGCCTACATCGGAGAGCAGCACGACATTACCTTCAAGGCCCACGCCATGAAGATTGACTGAGACTTTCATGCCGGTTTCGTCAACCGGGGTAACCCTCCTAGAGACTACCTCCGAACCGCTAAGCGCGGAATTCAAATCAAGAGCGCTTACTTCGTCAATGATCGCCAAGGTTCCATCAACCAATGCCAGGTACATGCGGTCATCAACGGCTGAGTAAGCACCGTCCCAGCAACTCGTTGACAAGTCGATTGAACCCAACGCCATAGCCTGTGCACCGGCTATAGAAGAGAAGACCAGTAAATCCGCGTCTGAAGATCCAGCCGCATTGCTTGTGTCACAAGACACCAGCAGATTCTGGTCTTCAATCAGAAAAAGCCCCTTGCCTGCGGCTGTACCAATTTGCCTGTCAGTGGCACCGAAGGAGTCCGCATCTACTCTACTGGCAATTTGGCTGATCGCCCGAATGCCACTGGAAGCTCCATCAGAATTCTGGAACAACGTGCCGTCAGAGCCAATAGCTAGCCCTTGAATAGCCCCTGTTGTAAATGTGCGATCGACAGTCTCGAGGCCAGAGGAGAACAGAGAAACGGCTCCAGGAGTTACGCCGTCGTTCATGGCAACAGCGAATCTGCCTGATGTTGCCGCGTTAAAGCTCGTGTCGCCATTGCCATCGTCGTCATCACTGCCACCACAGGCAGCTAGTACCAAAGACGATATGACAATAGTTGCGTACAACCGGCTGCGCGGCACAGGGCGTGATCTCGCGCTAGTGTTGTCGCGGTTAGAACTGATCACTTGTTCTCGGCACTTAGTCATGATTCGCGCTTCCTCGTCGATGTACGTTGGGCAGTGAAGACACTAGCGTATGCGAAGATGAGGAAGAGTTATGTCCTTCGAGTTGCGAATTAATCAAAATTCACAAAATACGAATCCATGCCATAAATTGATCAAAATTTAAACAAGTGAACCAACGTATCAGGTGACTTAATGAGGCTCTCAACGATCAACTACTAATCAAGAAACGAGGTTTCTCCCCGCCCCTGTCGCACTACTTCCATATCACCGTTGTCCATTAAAGACAGCACTGTGGTCGGCTCAAAACCACAGTTGCCACCATCAATGATCAGGTCAACATGCTTCTCCAGTAGCTCGCGAATCACTTCAGGATCGGTTTCTGGTAATTCACTATCAGGCATGATGAGCGTACTGCTCATCAATGGTTCGTTAAGCTCCTCGAGTAAGTCCTGACAAATCCGGTTATCGGGAATTCTTATACCAATTGTTTTTCGCTTCGGGTTCTGCAATCGCCGAGGCACTTCATTCGTCGCCTTGAGCAAAAAGGTGTATGGCCCGGGGGTCAGTGTTTTCAGTGTACGAAAAGTACTGTTGTCTACATGGGCATAAGTGGCAATATCAGACAAATCGCGGCATACCAATGTGAAGTTATGCTTGGCATCGGTTTTACGGATACGCGCAATACGCTCCATTGCCTGTTTGTCACCTACGTGGCAACCCAAGGCGTAACAAGAGTCGGTAGGGTATACCACTACGCCTCCTTTACGAATTATCGATACTGCTTGCCCGATGAGTCGCTTTTGAGGGTTTTCAGGATGTATTTCAAAATACTGGCTCATACTGGGCCACCGTCTATAATCATGCCACGCATTGTACGCTGAAGCGATGCTCAGCTTGTATCGCTGGTATCACAGAAATTTGTTCCCACCACGCCATTTTCTGGCTATCTGATAAGGTTTTCTCCATGTTGAACACACCTCTAGGTTTTTCGTGCCTTGCTGCACTGCTCACGATGATTGTCTGGACTCATCCAGCAGCCGCGCAAAACAAAGGCACACAAGCGGTGGCAACTGTCAATGGACGAGCAATACCACAAAACGTATTCGATGTCGTGTCCGAGCAAATCAGCAAGTCTGGCGAGCAAACTGATGCCGACAGTATTCTTGCTGAATTGATCAATCTTGAGGTCCTCACGCAGGCAGCCGAAGAGCTTAATCTTGATAAAGATAGCGAAATCTCTGCAGCGTTGCAGCTGCAGTACATACAGACAATGGCCAATGCCTACTTGGCTCGCAAAAGCTCGCAGTTGAAGATTACAGATGAAGATCTTCGCGCCGAATATGACGAACAATCCGACGCAGCTGAGCTAGCTGAATACAAAGCTAACCATATTTTATTGGAAACCGAGCTTGCTGCTCAACAAGTGATTGCAGAACTTGAAGGCGGTAAATCTTTCACCGACGCCGCCAGCGAACACTCCATTGACTCCGGTGGCCAAAACGGTGGCGATCTTGGCTGGTTTGTGGGCTCATCTATGGAAGCTGACTTTGCCACAGCTGTTGCCAGCATGCAGCCGGGCGATATTTCGAGCGAACCTGTCAAAACAGAATTTGGTTACCACATCATAAACCTGGTTGAAAAACGCGATGCAGTCTTGCCTAGCTTTGATTCGGTAAAAACGGGATTGAACGATCTTATGATTCGCAGAGAACTATCCAACCATGTTGAGGAATTGAAAGCAGCAGCGCAAATCAGCCAATAATAACAACGCACAAGTCCATCACATTAGTACCCGTGGGGCCAGTAGTAACAAGGCCCCCAATTTTTGACAATGCGCTACCTGCATCGAAACGTCGTAGATAATCGTCTATATCAATTGACTTATCGTTAGCCACCTGCAAACTGTGTTCATCAATCAGACCGCCAGCGTCGTTAGTAGGCCCATCACTGCCATCGGTGCCACATACCAGAATCACCATTGATGGATGTTGCGCTGCCACTTTGACCAACGACAAAGCAAGGTGCTGGTTACGCCCGCCACGCCCCGGTGATGACGGTAATACAACTGTCGGCTCACCTCCCCAGACATACACCCCTTTTACTGCATTGTGTAAAGTCTGGCTGATACTCTGCACTACCGCTTCTGTGTCACCATGCAAACTACCTGCCTGCTGATTGACAACCAAGGAGCGTTGAGTAGCTGCACTTGCAACAGCACGTTGTGCTATGGCTGAAGAGGCGATGATTCTGCTATCAATCAATTGCCAAACTGGCAAGTCTTTATGCATACCTGTTGAATCATCAGGTACCAGAAGCCCTGACCCAATATCACTTAATGTATCTCCCGGCACATCACTGATCAGTAGCTGGAGCACCGGACAGCGAACCAACAAGGCTAATTGACCACCTTTGATTTTAGACAGCTTTCGACGTTGCCGATTCATCTCACCGATAGCTGCGCCACTGGCTAGTAACTCATCGTTCAAACTCTGAAGACTTTCAAGCGTTAATCCGTCATTGAGATGCTCGACCAAAGCGGACGTGCCGCCAGAGACCAAAAACAACAATCGCGTGGTTGGTTTTAAAGCACTAACGACATCAAATAAACGTGCACCAGCAATAAGAGACTGTTGATCTGGTACAGGGTGCCCAGATTCTAAACACTCAAAGCGGGAATCTGCTTTGAGTTCATCACTTATGTGTCCGTGCTTACTGATAACTAAAGCAGATACAAGCTTGTCACCCAGTACTTTTTTTGCACCGCGAGCCATCGCATCACTGGCCTTGCCAATCGCAACAAGTTGCACCGGCACATCAAAGTCAACAGAGGCTAATGCACTCACAGTTGCCTGATAGCCGCCAACAGCATCCACGCCCGCCTGAAATAAATCAAGCGCTAGTTGATGCCGTTTTTGTGTCTGCATGCTGGTTGCGCTCAACAGAACACTAGGCCGACGCTAATGCCTGTTCCAAATCAGCCTGAATATCAGCGACATCTTCAAGACCCACAGCCACACGCACGAGCCCATCACCTATACCGGATATTTTGCGATCTTCCGCGCTAATACGACCATGGGTTGTAGTAGCCGGATGCGTTATGGTGGTGCGCGCATCACCCAAGTTACCTGTGATAGAACACAACTTGACAGCGTCTATACAGCGCCAAGCAGCAGCTTTTTCGCCCACAACCTCGAAGGATAGAATTCCACCGGGTGTTTTCTGTTGATGTGCAGCCAATGCCTTATTGGGATGCGAATCTAACCCGGGATAATGAACGCAAGAGATTGCCGGGTGCGAGTCTAGCCATTGAGCCAGGATGGCCGCGCTTTGCGAATGCCTCTGCATACGCATACTCAGCGTTTCAAGCCCCTTGATGAACACCCAAGCATTAAATGGGCTCATGCAGGGGCCAGCACTGCGCATGAAAGCCGTAAGTTTTTCAATTAATTCGGCCGACCCAACCACGGCACCCCCTACACAGCGGCCTTGCCCGTCGAGATATTTAGTCGCCGAATGGATAACAACATCAGCACCAAACTGCAAAGGCTTTTGCAATGCAGGTGTACAAAAACAATTATCGACAACCAGCTGAGCGCTATGCGCGTGTGCCAGTTCTGCAAAGGCTGAGATGTCTGCAACCTGAGTTAGCGGGTTAGTGGGAGTTTCCAGATAGATAATTTTTGTTTTGCTGTTTACCAGCGGCGCCCAGTTCTCTACAGCCAGACCATCCGCCCAATGCACGGTTATGCCGTAACGTGGCAGAAAATTCTTGAACAAGTTAACGGTGCTTCCAAACATGTTTCTTGTGGCAACCACCTCATCGCCTTGCTGTAATGTGCCCAGCAGCAATGTAGCAGTGGCAGCCATGCCCGATGCTGTGCCGATGCAGGCCTCCCCTCCTTCCATAGCGGCCAATCGACTTTCGAATATCTGCACAGTGGGATTGGTGAAACGAGAATAAATCGGGCCTTCTGTCTCACCTCCAAAGCGCTTGGCAGCCTCGGCGGCACTCTCGAACACGTAACTGGACGTAGCCATGATGGGTTCGCTGTGCTCTCCATAATGGGAGCGCTCAAAGCCTGCCCTGATAGCCAACGTATCATCGCCCCAATGAGAGTATTCATCATCCCCAGCGAACGGCTTTTTGTCTTTTAAAGTCAAAATTTTCTCACGCGCACCTGAGCGGTGCTGTGCCTGATTACGGAGGAGTTATCATCTTACGATATTTCACGCTGTAACTTCTTTGAATTACATGCACGACTATTAAGCACATTTACGCCTACTGTGTCGCACTAACACTAGGAAATACGTAAGCGCACAGTTATCGCAAATTATTGATTTTAATTGATAAATTCATTTTAAAGAATTCAGCTCTAGTTTGAGGTTAACAGAACGAGAAATACAGCATGTAAAATGCTGCGCGACGTCGCCACAAGAAGCCAATCCAAATGACAGGTTTCTTTGCCAATTCCTATCGCTCACCGCTAAAGAGTTGTTTATGCGTGCCGCTCACAGTTTACGGTGATCCAGTTTAAAACCGACCACACGAATAACGCACCTTACATCTATGCTGTTTAACAAACTTTTCAAGACAGAGGAAAAGAAACCGCCCGAGCGCAAAGCGCGAAAACCGGCGGAGCAGCGAGAGCGCACGCAAAGAACACGCAAACATCACGAAAAAATAAGCGTTCAGGACCTGCGCGTCGGGATGTTTGTTGTTGAGCTGGACAAGCCATGGGAAGAATCCAGCTTCATGTTTCAGGGTCTTGAGATACAGACAGCTGCAGATGTTCTAGCAGTACAAAAGGAATGTGTGCATGTTTGGGTCGACTTCGACGAATTCACCATGCAGCCGCAGAGCAATGCGAATGGATTGCCTGGTGCAAATCCAAGCTTTGGCCCTGATTCGCAGGTACCCGTAGAAGACGAGTTAGACACAGCTACGGAAGTTCACGCATTGGCCAACAAGGCGATCACTGATCTGTTTGAAGAGATTCGCCTAGGCGCAGAGGTTGATGGCGGAAAAGTAAAGCAGGCAGTTAACGGTTGTGTAGATAGCATTTTGCGAAACCCAGACGCATCAGTCTGGCTAACGCGAATACAAGCCAAGCACGCCGAAACTGCTCAGCACTCTCTTAATGTGGCAGCGCTGAGCATTGTAATGGCCAAATCCTTGTCAATGAGTAATCGCGAGATGGAGGATATTGGTATTTGTGCAATGCTGCATGATGTGGGCAAGATGAGTATCTCCAACGAGGTGCTCGCCAAAGAAGGCCCTCTAAATGCAGAGGAGCTTGCGGAAGTACAAAGGCATACACTCTATGGCCGAGACATCTTGATGTCCACCAAAAGTGTTATGTCAGGTGCCGCTGACGTGGCACATTCTCATCATGAGAGAGTAGACGGCCAAGGCTATCCAAGAAAACTGTCTGAAGATAGCATCCCCGTATTTGCCAAAATTGTGTCGATCGCCGAGGCCTACGACACGATGACAAACAGACAGCCATATCGCGATGCTATTTCACCCTCAAAAGCGTTGCAAGAACTTTACGCAAAGCGCGGCACTCAATTCGATGAAGATTTCGTTATACGCTTTATCGACGCCATCGGAATATTTCCACCGGGCAGTATCGTAGAGATGCTAAACGGCGAAGTGGGTATTGTGCTGTCTAATACCAATGATAAGTTACGCCCGCGCGTCATAATGATACTTGACGCCATAGGTGAGCCCATGGCTCAGCGAATTGTTGATTTATCGCAAATGGATGTCGACTCACAAGGGGACGTTTACCAGATAAAAACAACCCATAGCGACGGATCGTACGGTATCAATGTGGGTGATTTCCAGCGCGCTGGTTTGCGTATGGGTTAAGAGGCCGCTCGCTGCTTCATAACGCGCCCTACCGAGAACCTCTCCCGACAATCAAAGCAACATCAGATCATCATTGCCTACGTTGATTTGTTTGGCGTTGTCTGCTCGTCGTTTTTGCAAAGAATCCAGATAGTCGCTATCAACGTCTCCCGTAATGTAATCACCAGTAAAACAACTCGATTCAAATTGATCTATGGGATGTTTTTCGTACCTGACCGCTTCCACCAGATCTTCAACCGTCTGGTAAACAAGCCAGTCTGCCCCGATCAGCTCTTGTATTTGCTCATCAGATTTGTTGTGCGCAATAAGCTCCTCCACAGCTGGCATGTCGATACCGTACACATTAGGAAATTTGACAGGCGGTGCTGCTGATGCCATGTAAACTTTTCGCGCTCCAGCGTCTCGTGCCATCTGCACAATCTGATTGGAGGTTGTGCCACGCACGATAGAGTCATCAACTAGTAGTACATTCTTACCTTTGAACTCCAGATCGATAGGGTTCAGTTTTTGGCGAACAGATTTTTTGCGCATCTGCTGGCCCGGCATAATAAATGTGCGTCCGATGTAACGATTTTTGATAAAACCTTCTCGATACTTAACACCTAGGTTAAACGCCACTTCAAGAGCTGCGGTTCGGCTGGTGTCAGGGATCGGAATAACCACATCAATATCGTGATCAGGGCGCAGGTCAAGTATGCGCTTGGCCAGCTTTTCGCCCATCCGCAAACGAGACTTATACACCGAGATTTTATCGATAATGCTATCGGGCCGGGCAAGGTATACGAACTCGAATATGCAGGGCGAAAGTGCCGGATTCTCTGCACATTGCTGTGCATGCAGATTGCCATCTGCATCGATATAAACTGCCTCTCCAGGCTCGATATCACGAAGCAAGGCGAAACCCAATCCCTGCAAGGCAACGCTTTCAGAGGCAATGGCATATTCGACGCCTGAATCGGTAACACGGTGCCCGATTACCGCAGGCCGAATGCCCAGAGGATCACGAAAAGCAAAGACACCACGCCCCACAATCAGCCCGATCACCGCATAGGCCCCCTTACAGCGCCGATGCACAGCAGCGACAGTGGAGAAAATCATGTCTGGCGCTAGTATGGTGCTGGGGCGTAAATCCTGAAGTTCATGGGCGAACACATTGAGTAGCACCTCACTGTCAGAGCGAGTATTGATGTGCCGTAGGTCAGATTCAAAGAGCTCACGCTGCAATGCGTCAGCATTGGTCAAATTGCCGTTGTGCCCCATAACGATGCCGTATGGAGAATTCACGTACAGCGGCTGAGCTTCGGCCTGACCTGAAGTGCCAGCTGTCGGATAACGCACATGGCCTATACCCATGTTTCCTAACAACCCTTGCATATCCACGGATTTAAACACGTCGGTAACAAGACCTGAACCACGACGTAAAACCAATCTGCCCTCATGGCAGGTTGCGATACCAGCGGCATCTTGCCCACGATGTTGCAACAAGGTTAATCCGTCATACAACTGTGTACTGACTGATTCTCTGCCTACTATGCCGATAATCCCGCACATACGAATTCGTACCCGTTAAATGATGTCGAAGTGCTCGCTGAGACTCTCAGGCAACCGCGTATGGATAAAGGAAGCTATGGTTTGTAGTCGAGGAATGAGAACTGACTTCTGCCACCAGGCTTCATTTTTTAATTCTGGAGCCAGATTGGCAGCCAGAACGAGCAAGGATGCCATAACAGCCCCTCTTGCTGCGCCGAATAACAAACCACTCACCCGATCAACAAACCCTTGTGTCGAGCTGGCAAGCATTCTGCCCAGCAGCCATTTTAAAACACCACCGACAAACAGGGTGCCAAGAAATAAAATGACACCACTGATGCTGGCTCTGGCAACCGGACTCTGCACAGCATCTATGGGTAACAGAGCTGCAAAACGACTGGAATAATACAACGTGATGAGAATGGCACCTAACCATACGGCTAGATTCAATGCTTCGTGGAACATTCCTCGAAACAGGCTCATGACAGCCGACAGGCCGATAAACGCTAGGATGACAAAATCGACGTCAGACACAGGATGAAGGCTTGCTAAGTTGCGAGGGGTAGATGGTAGCAAATGCAGACAGGCTCATGGATAAACCATGATCTCTGGTTCAGTTTTTACGCTCGGTAATTCAAGATTGAGCAGCTTGGCAACCCGAGTTTTGGTTTTCTGTGCCGTATCCTCTTTAATCATAGGTCCAACCAGCACTCTGAATGGATCCGAACTGGCCTCACGATCGCGCACAAACGAGGCAAACCCTGCTTTTCTGAGACGGTCTCTGAGCAGCAAGGCACGGTCCTCATCTGTAAAAGCGGCTGCTTGAACAACCCAGGCGGTCAGTAACGCTCGACCCTCTTGTGGAGCTTCAACAATGTCGCTCTGTGCGGCTGTTTGAGCAGGAGCCTGCGTAGCGGTCGGTGTAGTGGCTGGTGTGGCAACCGGCGTAGTTGCCTCAGCAATCACGGAATCTGCGGCGGCGCTCTCTGTGAGATCGAGACGTTCAGGCGCATTGGTTGGCTCTGGAGCTAAGCGGCTCTCATCTGCTGGCATAACTGGTTGAAAAATTGAACGCTCAGCGATGTCCGCGCCTATCAGTGATTCTGGCTCCTCTTGCAAATTTTCCACTCGTCGGAACTGGCTTTGCGTACCGGCCCCGTCGAGTAGCAATGGCAACACAATAACAGCCACGGCAATGAGTACAACAGCACCCCAAAAGCGCTGTCGCCGCTTTTTCTTAAGGCGCAGTTCTTCTTTTCGCAGCTCTGATTGTGTGTCGGCCCTTGGCATTTCGTTCGTTTAGATTATCCTGATGACTGTGAACTGCTTATTTCTGATTTTGCCGCCGCGATGGTATAAAACGAACCAGCGATCAGCACTGGGTCACCTGAATTCTTGGCATCAGCGCACAGCTGCTGCAAGGCCTGACTCACCTGGTGGTGTTCAATGACAGCAGCTTGGCTATCATTCGTTTTGATGATCTTCGACAATTCCTGAGTCGATGCGGCACGAGGTGTCGCTAGAGCCAGTACGTGCCAAGAATCCACTATTGCGGCCAAGGAATCAACCACGCCGGCGATGTCTTTGTCACAAAGCGAGGCAAAAAGTAGCTGACAGCGCTTGTCGCCATAAACCGACCGCCAAGCCTGTACCAGAGCGGCTGCTCCAGCAGGATTATGGGCCACATCGAACACAAGGCTCACACCACCCACTTTCAATTGTTCAAAACGACCGGGAACAGAAACAGTTGCCAGCGCCTTCTCAGTGGTACTCACTGGGACCGGTAAAAGCGGCTCTAAATGTGCAACTGCAGCTGCGGCACAAGCTGCGTTACGACGCTGAAAGCCGCCCTGCATACTGGTTTTCGGCAACGATTCAAGAGGCATCGATCCCACGTCTACCAAACGAAGCTGCTGGGCCTGCACGTAGGACGCTAAGGAGTCAGGCGGTTGCGTCTCGCCAAGTACAAAAGGCTTTCCCGCTCGACCGATGGCCGCTTTCTCGGTGGCTATCACTGATACGTCAGAGCCGAGATAATCCTCGTGATCTAACGCGATACTAGTGATGATAGAGCAGTCAGCATCCCAGATATTGGTGGCATCCAACCGTCCACCCAGACCCACTTCGAACAGCAAAACATCGCAGTCAAGCTGGTTGAACACCCGCATGGCAGCCAGTGTGGTGTATTCAAAATACGTCAGTGTATGGGGCGCGCGGCCTTGCTCGACAAAGGCCAGAGCATCAACAACCAGCTGAGGGTCCACCATGTCGCCATTGCAACAGATGCGCTCACAGAAATGTTCGATGTGCGGAGAGGTATAAGCGCCAACTTTGTAGCCGGCTGCACCGTAAATTGCGCTCAACATGGCAACTGTTGAACCTTTGCCATTCGTACCGCCCACCAGAATCAATGGCCTGGCTGTCGGCCGCAAACCCAGTTGGTCAGCTACCGCCGCCACCCTCTCCAGCCCCATGTCTATAGCAACGGGGTGTATGGTTTCCAGCCACGTTAACCAGACATCGAGTGAATGCTGGGGCGAGGGCACAGCACTGCCTGCACTCACGGCTTATTATTGGCGAATTTTTTAGGCGCTATTGCCAGAGCATCATCGTACTTCAACACCGGCATATCAGATAACTTTGCCAACAACCGCGCTAAGGTATCGCGCATGTCACGTCGATCACAGATCAGATCTATAGCTCCATGCTCCAGTAGAAATTCGCTACTTTGAAATCCCTCCGGCAGATTTTCCCTAACCGTTTGCTCAATGACACGCCTACCCGCAAAGCCAATACGGGCACCCGGTTCTGCAATGTTGATGTCTCCCAACATCGCTAGAGAGGCAGACACACCTCCCATAGTCGGATCGGTCAATACTGAAATATAGGGTATGCCACGGTCGGCAAGCTTGCGAAGCTCTGCACTGGTTTTACCCATTTGCATCAATGAAAACAGAGCCTCCTGCATGCGTGCACCACCGCTGGCACTAAAGCAGATAAATGGAATGCCCAGTTCAAGGCTCTTGTCACAGGCAAGGCAAAATTTCTCTCCTACTACCGAGCCCATGGAGCCCGCCATAAAATTAAAATCAAATACACCCACCACAACAGGCATGTCTTTCAGCTTGCCTTGCATAACCACTAAAGCGTCTTTTTCTCCGGAGTCTTTACTAGCCTGCGACAGGCGGTCTTTGTAACGCTTTGAGTCCTTGAATTTGTGCATATCAACAGGCTCAATGGATGCTCCTATTTCTTGCAGGCTATCTTTATCGAGCAGGCGTTCGATGCGCTTGCGCGCTGGAATAAGCATGTGATGACCACACTTAATGCATACATCCTGCGCACGGTCCAGTTCTGCATG
This sequence comes from Granulosicoccus sp., assembly GCA_023301725.1. Taxonomy (GTDB): domain Bacteria; phylum Pseudomonadota; class Gammaproteobacteria; order Granulosicoccales; family Granulosicoccaceae; genus Granulosicoccus. The sequence continues at coordinate 21,021 of JALZUD010000141.1, forward strand.
GTAGAGCACATCAGAGCATTTACCACACTTGACCCACAACCCTTCAGGCACGTTACCTTTGTCTTCATTGCGCGTACTGATACGCGCAGGGATAAATCTTTCAAACCAGTTCATTGCACGAATAGCAGGCTGCACAAAGGCTTTCTTTTCTGCCGTTTTGCCCGTGTCTTCTACCCCTGCCTCATTGTCCGGGCCTTTGTCGTCACCGCCATTTGACACCGGCTGGTCGTCATTATTCATGCTGTTACCTGAATATCGTCCATGGCGGAACGCATACCATTAACCATAGTGAATAGTGTTTTATGCATCTTGTCTTTGTCCTGCCCATGCTCACCAACAATGGACACTAACACGCTGCCCACGACCACACCATCGGCGGCTTGCGAAATAGCAGCTGCCGATTGCGCATCTCGTATGCCAAAGCCCACTGCAACCGGGATAGAAGTTTGCGACTTGATATGGTTAACCTTGGTAGCTACCGCATCAGTATCCAAGTTAGCAGCACCGGTCACACCCTTGAGTGAAACATAATAGATGTAGCCACTGGCCATGTTGAACACTTGTTGCATGCGCGCGTCCGGCGTTGTCGGGGAGAGCAGGAAAACGCAATCAAGCTCACGCGAGCTGAGCTCTTCAACCAACTCCTTGGCCTCCTCTGGTGGCATGTCTACGGTAAGCACACCATCGACTCCCGACTGAGCTGCCGCCTCAGCAAACTTGGCATATCCCAATCTCTCAACGGGGTTCATGTAGCCCATCAATACGACGGCTGTGTCGTTATCTGTTTCACGAAAACGCTTTACTGTGTCCATTACCTGCACAAGCGATACTTTATTTTTTAGAGCACGCTCGCATGCCGCCTGAATGACCGGACCGTCCGCCATGGGATCTGAGAACGGTATTCCCAATTCAATGACATCAGCACCAGCCTTAACCAACGTGTGCATGAGCGCTAGAGTGGTATCAAGATCAGGATCACCAGCTGTAATGTACGGTATGAGCAGCTTGGATTCTCCAGCTGCAGCAAAACGTTTTGCTATACGACGTTCGCTCACAGAGTGATACCTGCAATATCGGCTAGTGTGTTGATGTCTTTGTCACCTCGTCCGGAAAGATTGACCACAATGTTTATGTCTGGGCTCAGATCAGGGGCGATCTTGGCAGCATAAGCGAGTGCATGGGCTGATTCTAGCGCAGGAATAATCCCCTCAATACGGCACAGCTTGTGAGTGGCGTCCAGCGCTTCTGTATCGGTTGCTGCCACATACTCACAGCGTCCAATATCTTTTAGCCAGGCATGCTCCGGCCCAACACCCGGGTAGTCGAGTCCAGCAGAAACGCTATGTGTTTCGATAATCTGGCCATCGTCATCCTCCATGAGGTAGGTTCGATTACCGTGAAGTACACCGGGTTTGCCAGCACTCAAAGGAGCAGCGTGTCGGCCAGTTTCCAGTCCATCTCCACCAGCTTCAACACCAACCAAGCGCACATCCTTATCGTCAAGAAATGGATGAAAAGCACCTATAGCGTTGGAGCCTCCACCAACACAAGCCACTACCATGTCAGGTAGCTTGCCCATGTGCTCCAGCGATTGCATCTTTATTTCGCGACCAATGACACTGTTGAAATCACGCACCATCGTGGGATAGGGATGCGGGCCCGCTGCGGTGCCGATAATGTAGAAGGTGTCATCAACATTACCAACCCAATCTCGCATAGCCTCGTTCAACGCATCCTTGAGCGTTCTGGAGCCTGAGGTCACTGGCACAACCTCGGCGCCTAGCAGCTTCATACGAAACACATTGGGCGCTTGTCGCACGATGTCTTCCTCGCCCATATACACAATGCACTCCATGCCCCAACGGGCACACACTGTCGCTGTAGCAACACCATGTTGACCAGCGCCGGTCTCGGCAATAATTCGTTTTTTTCCCATGCGGCGAGCGAGTAGAGCCTGACCTACAGTGTTGTTAATCTTGTGCGCACCGGTGTGGTTCAGATCTTCGCGCTTCAACCATATCTGGGCACCGCCACCCTCATCTGACCAACGCCGTGCGTGATATAGGGGATTAGGACGGCCCACGAAATTTTTAAGTTCCCATTCGAATTCAGCAATAAATTCAGGGTCTTTACGATAGTGCTCGTAGGCAACCTGTAGCTCGCTAACAGGATCCATCAGCGTCTCTGCTATGAAACTGCCACCATAAATACCAAAGTGCCCGTTTTTGTCCGGGTAATTGTCTGACATGCTGCCAATAGCTGGAGCATCTGCAGACTTTGTCGCTGTGTTCATTAGTTATCCAATATTCGTAAAATGTGGTTTGTCTACAGTACTGCTCAGACTGTCAGGCTTGGCTCGTTCACCTGCCTTGTTCCGGCAGCTGCCTGCTGGTCTGCCTGCATAACAGCTGCGATGAATTCCCGCATAACCACCGGGTCTTTGATCCCTTTCGATGATTCAACGCCAGAGCTTACATCAACTGCATGAGGCGCAACGTCAATCACTGCGGCCGCCACATTACTTACGTTGAGACCGCCAGCGAGTATCAAAGGTTTCGGCAGATTATCTTCGAGTCGCGTCCAGTCGAACGTATGACCTGTACCGCCCAGCGCACCTGGCTCGTTACTGTCAAATAAAAAAGCCGATGCGTTCGCAAAACGTGCAAGCTCCGCGGCATCTGGCATATCCAGCCCCACGCCTAGTGCTTTGATGTACGGCCTATTAAAACTGTCGCAATAGTCGCCGCTCTCTTGGCCGTGGAACTGCAAGAATAAGTTTGGGATAGTCTCTAGCACTTGCAGGACATCATCCTTAGGCGCATCGAGGAAAAGCCCCACAGGAGTGGTAAATGGACCAAGATGCGAGGCGATGGCTGAGGCCTCTGACACCGACAGGAAACGGCTGCTTGCAGGTACGAAAACGAACCCAAGCGCATCCGCTCCCAGGGACTCACCTAGCAGGGCATCCTCAAGGCGCGTAATACCGCAAATTTTTATCCGTGTTCGTAACGCGCTCATTGGAGAACAATAACAGATTATGGGTGCCAGGGATCCTGCTTGAGTTCTCTAAAATCTGGCACAGCAAATTGCTCGGGATAAGCGGGCTGCAAAAATCGAAGCCCTTGCGGCGGCGCAGTTGCACCCGCTTTCGTTCGATCACGAGCCTCAAGCACATCCCCCAACCAGGTAACAGGTCTGTCACCTCGCCCAACAGCTAGAAGGCTACCAGTAAGAATACGTACCATGTTGTGTAAAAATCCATTCGCCTGCACCTCAATCAACACACGATCATCCATACGTCGCACGTCAAGTTGCATTAGACATCGCCGAGCGTGATCAGCCTGACATGCCGACGATCTAAAGCTACTGAAATCGTGCTCTCCCAGCAATACCTGCGCAGCTTCATGCATGCGATCAGTGTTCAGTGCGCGGCGTTCCCAGCCTAACGTACTAGCCTGATAACCAGGACGAGTGACCCGGTTTAACAAGGTGTATTGATAGCTTCGATTAAGCGCTGAAAAGCGTGCATGGAAGTCGTCAGGCATGACACGGGCCCAATGAACAGACACTCGCCGGTCTAGGTGAGAGTTGACACCAAAACTCCACGCCCTTAATGGCCGTTGCACAGGAGTTTCGAAATGAACGACCTGCGCCATTGCGTGCACACCGGTATCAGTACGCCCTGAACAATGCACAGTTACGGGTTGCTGAGCAACTCGCCCTAGCGCGTTCTCCAGCTCAGCTTGCACCGAGTGGCAATGTGGTTGGCGCTGCCAACCGCAAAATCCCTCGCCGTCATATTCGACAGCGAGGGCGATCTTGTTCAGTTGCACATCAACCGCACATCAATCCATTCAAATCAAGAAATATTACGCAGAAGGCTCTCTGCTTCAGTCACCTGCTCTGGGCTACCGCTCTTGACAATTTCGCCCAGTGCACTGCTAGCTGAATCTTTATCGCCCATGTCGATATAGGCTTTTGCCAAATCCAGCATGGTACCCATATCGTTATCGCTGTCTCCAAGCGCTCCGGAAGAGTCTAGCGTGAGCTCGTTTTCAGATGTGAGATCAGCCATGTCCAGTTCCATCAAATCGGAACTGAGCAACTCTGAACTATCAAGGTCCATATCGCCTGACAGCTGATCAATATCCAGCGTGAGATCGTCCACTGAATCACTCAGCCCGTCTAGCTCGCCCAAAGACAAAGCTTCTTCGGAAAACGGATCTAAAGCCGACGTTTCTGACAGCTCGTCCAGTGTGTCGTCGGCTGTCTTTCCAGCATCGTCAAAATTTGGAAATTCCAGACTACCGTCGTCCAGATCTGAAGTAGCTGCCTCGGCTATAGAGTTCTCGTTGGCCAACTCGTCGGTGATGGCAGAGAAATCGCCTGTGGCTTCTAGATCGGCCTCGTCGAAAGCAAATGCGGGATCAAGGCTTTCGTCCATAAGGGCAGTTTCGTCAACCGAGTCGTCAGCTGCAGTTGTGGCGGCAGCCAGACCAAGAGCACCTGCGGCACCGGCAGCACCTGCTGCTACACCACCAAAGCCTCGGCTGATGCTGCTCGAACTCTCATCACTAAGAGCCGAAGAAAAATCATCGTCGTCGAGCATGAATTCGCCCGAATCACCTGAGGCCACATTGGTGACCGCACTCTTGCCAGAAGAGTACAAAGCCTCTGCAGGTCTTAGCTCAGCACCCATCGCGGCAACACCTTGCCATTGTGGATTTTGAACGCCCCCAAACCGTTGGTGAAAGTCAGTAGCCGTGGCGTGGAATGCCTCGCCATTGCCTTGCGCATGGTAGGTTTGCAGCAATTTATGTGCATACTCTTCGTTGTCTGGCTTTCGCTCCACCGCTTTAGTCAGCAATTCCTCGGCTTGACCGTGCAACCCGTATGCAAGATAGACGTCCACTTCAGATATCGTGTCGTCTTTGTCCAAAGCGTCAGCGCCGCCAACATTGCTCCCCTCGAATCCAGCTTTAATAACGGCAGGCGACTGCGTCGCTGGCGAGTCAAAACCTGCTTCATCAGAATCAATACTGTTGGCAAATGAGTCGTCCATCGCATCAAGAGCATCATCACTCTTGTCGCCAAAGCCGGAGGCAATTCCACCCACCGCTGCAGCTCCTGCGACACCAGCTGCACCCACAGCACCAGCCGCGTTGAATTCATCAGCTTCAGCGTCAAGGTGACTTGCTCCGGCAGTTGCAGCCGCCGCAGCCTGAGGCGCAGTACCGTGAAACTCTGCTTCGTCAAAAGCACCAAAATCGGACTCTTCAGGCTCGCGTCTCTTGCGACGGAACAGCAATGTTCCGAGTACACCCAAGAGGCCCAATGCGCCAACGCCGATAATGGCTAGACGCTTGGGATCTTCAAGGATAGTTTGATACCAAGCTTGCGACTCTTCGGTTACTGGAGCTGCGTCATCAGTGGCTGCGTCGTCGGCTTCTGCACTTTCAGCAGCCACATCAACAGCTTCCTCAGACGCATCGCCATCCTCATCGAATAGCTCTACCTCAGCCAACGTTTCGCCAGCCTCTGTAAGTGCGTTGTTACCTGAGTCAACCACGTCCTCAACAGCACCTGTAGCGGTATCTTGCGCTTCAGAAATAGCGTCTGAAGCGTCAGCCAAAACATCGTCGGCAGCAGATTCTGCATTAGTACCGGCCTCGGCGAGTTGCGCTTCTAGACGTGCAACCTCGTTTTGACGAAGGGAAACCATTGCATCAAGGTTTTCAGTGGTGCTTTCCAGATCACCTGCCTGATCACTAAGTTCGGCGGCCAGCAAACGACTAGCGGATAGCTCTTCTCTAGCAAGCTGAAGCTTACGGTTGACTTCGCCAATACGTGCTTCTTCATTGCTGTCAGTTGTCTCATCGGCCGTTGCACTGGCTGATGTACTGGTGGGCGCGTTATCAGCAACGATTCGCAGCTCTTCCCTGTCAAGAACTTCTGCACGCGCATTGTCAAGGATAGCTTGAGCCTCATCTGACAGACCTGCAAGTGTCGCTGCAGGGTCTACACTGCTTGCGGCTTCGGACGTGGCCGGCGCTTCAGGGACAATATTTTGTGCAACCTGTGTTCCAGCCTGAGCGCGCAAGTTGTCACGATAATCCTGCCATAACTGATTCTGCTCGCCGATAGCCGCAAGCGCTTGACCCTGGGTCAGTGTATTCACCTCATTAGAGTCAGGAATACGCAAAATAGCTCCTGCTCGAACAAGGTTAATGTTGTTGTTGATAAATGCTGATTCGTTTGCCGCAAGCATTGCCAGCATCATCTGTTGAACAGTTGAACCGCTTGGCAAGTTGTCTTGTGCTAGCTCGAACAAGGTGTCTCCTTGTCCAACAGTGATTTCGGACGCACCTGTGCCAGTCGTCGAACCGCTCGTGATAGGCGCCGATGCCTCAAGCCCCTCTAGCGAGACGATAGTAGAACCGTCGTCGAACTCGAAATTGTCGTTAATTTCCTGATTGTTAGTAGAACCACCGACGTCAAATCCATTTGCCAGGGCATCTGTGTTTGGTGCACCCAGATCTGAAAGGGAGACGATGTCACCACCAAGCCCACCGCTTTGTGTATCGATTGCAGGCGCATCTTCAAGGCTGTCAAGTGAGACCAGCTCACCGTTGGTTGCTTCATCAAGTGTCAAAACGGAGTCGGAAGCTGCATCTTCAAGATCACCTAGCCCCACATCCAATCCTTGTTCAAGAGTCGCGTTTTCACGCTGAATAGGCGTAGGAACAATTAATGCCGAATCACCACCGCCAACAAGTGCTGGTTGATCGGCTGCAGTATTTCGCTCACTAGCACTGGGTGATAACAAGACGGGAGGATCGAGCAGCACGGTGTATTCACGCACCATTCGGCCTTGTGGCCAGTCAACCTCTACTAGAAAATTTAAAAATGGCTCGACTATTGGCCGCGAACTCACGACTCTTATGACCGGCTCTCCGGAGCTTTGATCCACGCTGAATTGCAAATCGGTTAGCACCGTAGAGCGCTCGATTCCCGCTCTTTCGAATGCCTCTGCAGATGCGAGCTGCACTATAAGCTCCTCCAGCTCTCCTGGCTGAACTGACGTAAGCTGAATCTCTGCATTCATCGGCTGGTTCAGTGCAGACGTCATTTCGATGTCGCCTAGACCCAACGCAAAGGCCCCACTTGAGGCTAAGGCAAGGCTAACCGCTGCTGCTGTTGCAAGTTTTCGCACGTATTTTGTCCCGATCTGATGTCTAATATGCTGTGTGAGAAACAGTGTTACATAACTCTCGACACAGCATCGTTAACTATACCAACGCTAATATATAGACAATTATCGCACCAATTGCTCTACAGATGAGCGCTTACAAGTAGTCTTGGACAAGAGTTTCAGCTATTTGCACGCTATTCAGAGCTGCACCTTTGCGTACGTTGTCAGAGACAACCCAAAGATTTAGTCCGTTAGCCGTACTTATATCCTCACGAATACGCCCTACAAACACCGCATCGGTTCCCGTTGATTCGCTAACCGCTGTGGGATAGCCGCCGTCTTCGCGCTTGTCCATTACTACTATACCTGGCGATTGTTTGAGCAAGTCTCGGGCCTGATTTGCATTAATCGGCTTTTCTGTTTCTATGTGAACGGCCTCGGAGTGACCATAAAAGACAGGGATGCGCACACACGTTGGATTAACCGCTATGGAACTATCCTCCATAATTTTATGAGTCTCCCAGACCATCTTCATCTCTTCTTTGGTGTAACCGTTATCCTGAAAATCATCGATATGAGGAATAGCATTAAACGCAATTTGCTTAGGGTAGACCGATGGTTCCACGGGCAAACCATTCAGTAATCGTGCAGTCTGAGAGCCTAATTCTTCAATTGCCTCCTTACCTGTTCCAGACACTGCCTGATAAGTACACACATTAATGCGCGTTATCTTGAAGGCGTCGTGCAGGGGCTTCAACGCAACCAGCATCTGGATTGTTGAACAGTTTGGATTAGCAATGATGTTGGTGTCTTTGTACTTAGCCAAAGCGTGTGCATTGACTTCAGGAATAATCAAAGGCTTGTCATCATCGTAGCGAAACTGCGATGTGTTATCTATGACAATACAACCCGCAGCCGCAGCTTTCGGCGCATACACTTTCGACACCGATGCTCCAGGTGAAAATAAACCGATCTGCACTTGCGAAAAATCAAATGTTTTTAAATCCTGAACGACAAGCTGCTTTTCTCCAAACGCCACGCGCTTACCGGCAGAACGCTCACTAGCCAACGGATAAACATTGCCGACTGGAAACTTTCGTTCGGCAAGAATGTTTAACATTGTTTCACCTACAGCGCCAGTCGCGCCAACTACTGCAATATCATACGTCTTGCTCACGGGTCAATGCCCTCCTGCGTTGAGGGCAGCCATAACAGCATCGCCCATTTCAATAGTGTTGACGGTCTTTTCAGATGCCGCGCCGGTGGCTATGTCTGCGCATCGGTAGCCCTCACTCAGAACCTTGGACACAGCGGACTCGATCGCGCTAGCAGCACCGGGCTCATTCAACGTGTAGCGAAGCATCATAGCCACAGACAATATCGTGGCTAATGGATTGGCAACGTTTTTACCCGCGATGTCAGGCGCCGAACCGTGGATAGGCTCGTACATCCCTTTGCCGTCTTCATCCAGCGATGCGGAT
>JALZUD010000142.1 GCA_023301725.1 Granulosicoccus sp.
TGCGAACTATGCCGATGCAGCAACGCATTGAGCAGCGTGCCACGGCGGTTACCCGGCGCTGGGTGCATAACTAACCCCGCCGGTTTGTTGATCACCATGATGTGCTCATCCTCGAACACCACATCCAGATCGATGGCTTCAGGCTCGAAGCTGTCTACGCTGTCATCAACCAACTCGTCGGGTGGAAGCTGCAATTGCAGCCATTCGCCCCCTACGAGTTTGTCGCGAGCGCGCCGATTCACGCCATCCACGGTTAAATAGCCGTCCACAATCCAGCTTTGCAGGCGATTTCGCGAGTAGGCGTCAAATATCTTGGCAGCTACCGCATCTAACCGTTTCCCGGCCAGCTCCATGGCTACACGGTGGGATTCATCAAACAAGGCATCGCCTGTTGGCTCATCTAACTGGGGCTCACCTGCTGCGGCCATGCCAATCGTGTCTGCTATGGGATCCGATGTGGCGTCCGATAAGGTATCTGGGCCAGGCGCTGAACCAACGGGGCCTTGTGAAGTCTGTTGGACGATGGCTGTCGCTCCTAGTCTATAATATGCTCATGATACTTAACTTCACCCGATTACATCTGATTCGCTTGGCTCTCATTCCAGTACTGGTCGGCACTCTTGCAGGCTGCGCCAGTAATAGCCCCACTGGCAACGAGGCAAGAGGCCTGGAAAGTGCCGAAGCCATCTATAGTTCAGCCAAACGCTCACTGAACCAGGGCGACTTCCTCACTGCCATTGCGCTTTTTGAAACACTGGGCGCCCGCTTCCCATTTGGCACATTCACCCAACAGGCCCAGCTGGATATCGCTTTTGCCTTCCTGCAGCAGGACGAATTCGACAGCGCCATAGACTCTGCCGACCGCTTCATCAAGCTGTATCCACGAAATGAAAACATCGACTACGCCTTATATATCAAAGGCGTGAGCCATTTTTCACGCGGTGGCTCAGCACTTGAATCCATATTCCCACGCGATCTGGCCAAAGTAAACCAGAACTGGTTGCGCTCGTCATTTGCTGAATTCGACACTCTCGTGCGGCGATTTCCAGATAGCAAGTACGTTCCAGATGCACTGGAGCGTCTTACCTATCTGAAAGACGAAATGGCACGCCATGAGCTCATCACAGCTCAGTTCTATTACAACCGCGGTGCGATGGTGGCCGTTGTCAACAGGGTTAATTTCTTAATGGAGCGCTTCGATGGATCAAAGCATGTGCCCAATGCGCTGGCTCTGATGGCAAGCGCCTACCAGTCCCTCGGCCAGGCAGATTTACAAAACGATACGCTAAGAGTACTGGCACTCACAGATCCTAGCCACCCAGCCGTGAAGGGTCTGACAGAATCTTAGTCACCGTCCCTGATGCACAACAGGGGCATTCGACCCGTCTAACAACCTGCTCAATGGCTGTTCGGCGGGCAAGTTCGGCGATGTTACCCAGCTTGTCTCTTGAAGCTCTGAGCATCCATTAACGCCCAACTCGTTCATGGTCTGATATTTGCCTCCTGAGGGCTCATCATTAGACTAGGGAGCGAGCGTAGTGTCGGCCAGGCAAGGCACAAACTCTTCACAAACACAGCTGCAGGAATCAGTTCATAAGCCAGACTGGGCGGCACTGCGCCTACTGAATCAGTACAGGTTACTTATTCTGTTAGCACTGGCAGCGATATATTATCTAAGTGATACCCAGCGCCTTCTTGGCTTCGGGCACCCAAGCTCATTTATTGCCGTGCATTTTGCCTATCTGCTGACGACCGTGGCATTCGTGTATCAGCATTTCAAGCAGCGCCCGGGAATCAACATCCAGTTTTTTGTGCAGAACTACCTGGACATACTCTTTATAACTGCCCTGATGTATGTCAGTGGAGGCGTCAGTAGTGGCCTTGGCTCGCTACTTCTCATCAATATCGCTTTAATGAGTCAGTTATGCTCGATCCGTCATTCCTTGCTGTTTGCAGCAATCGCCAGTATGTGTGTTATGGGCGAAGAAATACTCAGCTCATGGGCCGGCAGCAGCGCTAACGCCAATCTGGAAGCTGCAGCCTTGCTGGGCGCTTTGCTATTCCTAACAGCCTGGCTCACTACAGTGCCTCTACGGCGTTTACTCAGCAGGCAATTGGTCAGTCCAACAGCCTCTCGAGCCGTACTTGATGTCAGACAAATTGCCCAGCTAAACGAAGAAATTATTCGCGAGCTCGACTCGGGCGTATTGGTGGTGGATCGCAATTTCAACATCCAGCTAATGAACGACACTGCACGCATGTTACTCGCAGTTGAGTTTGTACCCATGCCTTCAAACCTAAAAAAGATCTCGGCAGAACTGTTGTCCAATTTAAATGAATCTGAGCGCTCTCCTACGTTACAAACATGCGCGTTCGATATCGGTAGCACAGGGCAAACCGTATTGCCGCACTACACGCGTTTATCCAACGGTGGCATGCTCATCCGACTTGACGACAACACGCAGATTCGTAGTCAATTCCAACAGTTGAAGCTCGCCTCATTAGGCAGGCTCTCTGCCAGTATTGCGCATGAAATTCGTAACCCTCTAGGGGCTATTTCACATGCAGTACAACTCATAGAGGAATCATCAACGCTCGAGTCTAAGGATGCCGAACTTTTAAAAATTGCGCGTCGGCACACCCAGCGCATAAACCGCATTATTGAAGACGTGTTGCAGTTGTCCAATCGAGAACGGGTCAATTTCGAGATGCTGCACATTGATGAAGCTGTTAATTTGTTCGCACTACGTTTTCGCGAAGAGAATGCGTTAAACGGTATTGAGCTTAAAGTGAATACAGAGCCGTGTAGTGCCATGGCGGATGCTGGACATGTAGACCAGATACTGTGGAACTTGTGCACCAACGCCTGTTTGCACAATGATAATGAAAAGCTGCAAATCACTATTCATTGCTTTGACTCAGGGTATGGCACTCTGTTTATTGATGTTACCGATACTGGAAAAGGCATTAGTGATATCGACCGAGACAATTTGTTTGAGCCGTTCTACTCCACTCATCAAACTGGCACAGGCTTAGGCTTGTTCATTATTCGTGAACTTTGCAATCTGAACAATGCCAGTATCGAGTGCATGGCCGAAGAGCGTGGTGCGCATTTTCGCGTCACCTTGAATTCAGTACAGGATATGGCGGC
>JALZUD010000143.1 GCA_023301725.1 Granulosicoccus sp.
GCAGCTGCAAAGCCTGCTAGCAGGAAGACAGAAACACAAGCTAGCAATGTCACTGAAACGCCAACTAGTAGCATTGAAAAACCAGTACATCCTGAGTCACGTGCCACACGCAAACGTGCTGCGGAGCAAGCTGATATTGAAATGGAACGCTTTCGAGTGGAAGTGGGCGAATCACATGGAGTAAAACCCGAAAATCTTGTAGGCGCTATTGCTAACGAGGCAGGTCTCGATGCGGAATTTATTGGTCGAATTGACATAGACCACAAGCACTCGTACGTTGAACTGCCAGCTGGCATGCCTAAGTTTTTGCTTAAAGACTTAAAACGCGTCTGGGTTTGCGAGCAGCAACTTAACATCACGCGCTTTGGCCAAGAGGGTAGCCGCAATAGTGATGGAGATAGCAGTGAGCGAACAAAAGAACGCAAGCCTCGCACTGTCGCTCCAAAAAAGAAAAAGAAAGATACCGATCGTAAAGACTTGGCCACATCGAGAGACATGGCGAGCTCGGACGTAACAGACGAGCAAAAACGCGAGAAGAAGAAAAAGGAAAGACACCGTACTAAAAAGAACAAAGGCAAACGTAAAGTAGATAGCTAAACCTACTGCTTGGTTGAGTCGGGCCTCGCAGGTCGCGCCGCGCAGGTCGGGCCTCGCAGGCCGCGCCGCGCAGGTCGCACCGCTCAGGTCACGCCTCGCACGCCGGTCCATCTAAGTGGCGTCGCGTGGCACAAGCTCAGTAGGTCTGGCTAGCGTGTATCCGTTTAAAAGGCTGTAAAACGCGACTAAACTCTTAGAATAATAGCCAATATGCCGGCTCAGACCAGTGCCTAGACTAAGATGTACAACCAGACTTATCAGCGCGGTGTCGCGTACGTTATCCTCGCTGGTGTGTTTCTCAGCATGGGCGGTTTGTTTATCCGGTTCATTGAATCGGCTGATGCCTGGACGGTACTCTTCTATCGCTCGTTGGCGTTCACCGCCACTGTCTGCTTGTTTATGTACCTGCGTGATGGTGCCAGTTTCACACAACGTTTCAAACTGATAAGACCGTCAGAGCTCGTTGTCAGTGTGAGCCTGGCCTTAGGCTTTATCACTTTCGTGCTCAGCATTTACGCAACCAGTGTTGCCAATACTGTTTTGATTCTTAGTACAGGCCCCGTGTTTGCGGCGTTGTTGGCTTGGCTGTTTTTACGAGAGCGAGTTAGTCGAGCTACCTTGTTTGCCATGTTATTGGCATTTGCAGGCGTAGCCATCATAGTCTCGAAGGGCTTATCAACTAGCGACAAGCTGGGTGTGCTTTATGCCTTTGTGGCAGTGACATCGTTCTCTATTATGATTGTGGCTTTGCGCTGTGCCCCCGACGGTAAAGACATGCTGGCACCCACCGCTCTAGCAGGTATTTTTGCAGCCATAATGGCACTGGCTTTTATTCCGACCTTGAGCATAAGCTTCCAGGATCTGTTGTTATCGATAGCCTTGGGTTCACTGCAGATAGGGCTTGGATTTATTCTCATCACCTTAGGTTCACGCACAGTGCCGGCTGCACAAGTACCACTACTTGCTCTTGCGGAAACCGCACTGTCACCTTTATGGGTTTGGCTTTTTGTTGACGAGACCCCAGCGCGCAACACGACAATTGGGGGCATCCTTGTATTGCTTGCGGTGGCATTTCAAGGCTATGCCGGACTACGTAAAAATCCGTAGCTCACGCTTTAGAGTGCCGTACCTAAAGCGATCCACTTGTTCAGATAAAAAACTAGAGTCTAGTTTCGGACTACCTAGGAACTCCACAAGCAACAGCTCTTGTGGTATTGCATCGACCAACACCAAAGCTGTGATTATCACCTTGAATAATCAAGGAAGAGTTTGAATTAAAAATACTCCAGCCCGAGCAAGCAGTTACACTCGGAGCTAGCCCACTCACCCTGTCAAAATTTCGAGAAGCATCATGTGGCACGGGCATTACCCATGCCTCACCCGATTGCACCGGGAAAACCACAGACTCTGCAATTTCTTCTGATGTCACTAATCGAGCGTCTACTCCAAAGTCTGCTTGACAGGCATCATTCATACCCTTGAAACCGACATCGCCAGCCACTTGAGCTTGCGAAAAGCCGACATACTCATAGGGCCCCAAATCGTCAGTTGGGGATACGCAAGCAACACTGATAGGCGTATCGCACTGTGCTCTAGTGAAACTGTGATCGCTACCCTCAATTGCAACGCCAAGGCTTGAGTTGGCGTTTGCCCAACCACCACAATTGTGTTCGCCAGCCTGAAGGCCACTTATCACATCAGCGATTCGTGAGCTTGGATGTGACACTGCACGCACCCACGCAGTACCAGACTGAGAGCTTAACTGGGGAGAGCTTGCAATTTCCTTGCTAGAAGCTTGTCTGGAATCTATGCCAAAGTCCAGCTGGCATGCCTCGTTCATACCTTGAAAACCCACATCACCCGCAACTAGAGCACTGGAAAAACCGATAAAGTCATACCCGCTATTCGAACCACCTGCAAGCGTTGAAATGTCTCTGCTTTGAGATAGCACATCCCAAAAAAGTGTATTAGTAGGCGATTCAGTGCCGTTAGTGTTCTGAATGGCGATATAAGCAGAACCGTTGAAACCTACGATATCATCTATCTGGTAACTGCTTCCAGATACCCAATCGCCTTGCCATGAGGCTCCTCTTTCTCCTTGTGGACCAGCAGGACCAACAGCACCATCGATTCCCGGAGCACCATTTACACCATCAGTTCCTGAGGCGCCATCCGCACCATCATTTCCCGGAGCACCATCCACACCATCATTTCCCCGAGCACCATCCACGCCATCATTTCCCGGAGCACCATCCACACCATCATTTCCCCGAGCACCATCCACGCCATCATTTCCCGGAGCACCATCCGCACCCGCAAGGGATACTACGTTCCAAAAAAGGTTATCAGTTGGCGATTCAGTACCGTCAGTGCCCTGAA
>JALZUD010000144.1 GCA_023301725.1 Granulosicoccus sp.
ACTTGCACATCATCTCCATTGGACTCTTGGTTGTTCTCATTTGAACCTGTTGAATCGTCGGAGTCACCTGATGGATCATTGGGATTGACGTCTGCAACATCGTCAGCTTGGGCACTGTCGTCATTGTTGGGGATGTCGCCCGTGCCATTTTCATTAGCGGCGGAATCATCTACACCAGATTCGTCAGCATTCGGAACGCCAGCGTCTATGCCAACGTTGTCTGGCGTCTGTCCATCGTCAGAGGGGTCACTTGAATCAGCATCGACAGACCCATTGTCAGTTGTTGAATCGTCAGATTCCCCTAACACAGGAGCATCGATATCAGAGGCGTTATCGCCCGGCAAACTGTCAGTCCCTTGAGAAGGGTCCTGTGTTCCACCAATGGCACCGCTTGCAACGGAGACACCGGCATCAGATCCACTGCATCCACTGATGATCAAAGAAGCGGCCATCAGTACACCGGCCAACGTGGATTTATTGCATCTGTCGAGCTTTACTACGCGCATAAGTGGGGGTTACATGGTGAAGAAGGTCGAGAGTGTGATTCCAACATCCAGTACTGTCAATCACCAGACGATTGCAAGTTTGAAAACTAACGTTACACTCGCTTAACCTCGCCACTTTTCAATTACACACTAGATTAATTATTCAACGTAGACCATTGTTTAATATAGGTTTTTAGCGGGCAATATTGTGCTTAACAGCGCACAAACCACTAGGGTGTGAGTTTGGCACAAGTTCCATGCGCTTTGACCTGCAATGCAGCGACTAAAGAGCCAGCCGAAAGCGCTCCGCGAACTCTGTCCACGTGCATTTCGAATTTAAGCAGCGCAGCTGCTCTTTATTGCTCTCAGAGATGTGATTTTCACTCGCCATATGTGGGATCTTTGCAGCGCATGTGACGGAACATCCCACGAAGGTTGTTCCACTTATGAGGACCCTGCCAGAATCGTTTCGAGTGAGTCGTGTTCTGCAACGTAATGTCCAGCCGCTACCTCTTCTAGCTTTGGCACGTAATCATGTTCACCCAACGCAAGCTTGCTTGGGAGAAACCTTAATGTGGCTTTGCGATCCATTGGCGATGGCAGCTCGCCTGGCAAACGCAGTCTTTGTCGCTGACGTTCGACTATTGGATCAGGAATGGGCACGGCAGATATCAGTGCCTGCGTGTAGGGATGCTGAGGATTAGCGCATAGTGTTGCACTGTCAGCCAACTCAACAATACGCCCAAGATAAATGACCATAATCCGATCAGAAATATCTCGAACAACAGAAAGATCATGCGATATGAACAACATAGACAGTCCAAACTCTGCCTGCAGGTCTTTCAACAACTCTATTATCTGAGCTTGGATTGACACGTCTAATGCAGACACCGCCTCATCACAAACAATTAGCTTGGGTTGATTAATCATTGCTCGCGCAATGCCTACTCTTTGGTTCTGCCCACCAGAGAGCTCATGTGGATAGCGGTTATACATTCGTGGCTCAAGTCCAACTCGCTTCATCATTAGTTCCACCATCTCGCGAGATTCGCGGCGTGTTAAATCTGCTCTGAAAGTACGCAAGGGTTCAGCAATAGAATCAGCTATCGTCATTCTTGGATCAAGGCTTGCGAGCGGATCCTGAAAAACAATTTGCATGTCTTTACGCGCCTCAATCATAGACTTTCGGTCAAGAGAAGTAAGGTCAGTGCCCAGCCAGCTTACCGACCCATCATTGGATTCTATAAGACGCAGCACGGCTCTAGCCAGCGTTGATTTACCGCAGCCAGATTCTCCAACGATGCCTAATGTTTCACCCTCTTGAAGCGTAAAGCTGACTCCATCTACAGCACGAAGCGGCACAGTACGGCCAAACAATCCGCCTTTCGTTTTTATAGGAAAATGCACCTTCACATCATCAACCACTAACACGGGCTTTGATGAATTCAATGACTTGGGTGCCACTTTGCTATCAATTCTCGGCATCGCATCTAACAAGCTTCGAGTGTATTCATGCTGAGGATTAGCAAACAGATTTTCAACGCTACCCTCTTCCACAAATTCGCCAAAGCGCATCACCTGAACGCGATCACACACTCTTGCCACTACACCCATATCGTGAGTAATAAGTGCCACTGCAGTATTAAGCTCGCGTTGCATAATTGTCACCAACTCTAATACTTCATCCTGCACGGTGACATCTAAAGCTGTTGTTGGCTCATCGGCGATTAATAGTTTGGGCTCACACAGCATTGCAGTGGCAATCATCACACGCTGTCGCATACCACCGGAGAGTTCGTGTGGGTACTGATTAAGCCGTGATGCCGCGTCAGGAATACGCACTAGATTTAAAAGTTCAAGACATTTTTTACGGGCAGTGCGCGTACTTACACCTCGATGCGCTACCAATACCTCAGCCATCTGCTGACCGATTTTAAGATGCGGTGTAAGAGCTGTGAGAGGATCCTGAAAGATCATTCCAATGTCGTCACCACGAACCCGGTTGAGATCCGTGAGAGGAATGCCCAGTAGCTCTTGTCCTTCAAGCTTAACTGAACCCTGAGCACGACCATTGCGCACCAATAAACCCATTGACGCCATGAACAGCTGGCTTTTACCAGATCCAGATTCACCGACTATGCCTAAACACTCACCCGCAGCAATATCGAATGACACTCCTCGGACCGCTTCAACGACGCCTTCGGGAGTATCAAAGGCTACCTTAAGATCGTGAACGGTAAAAAGGCTCATATCAGCGGTCTTTAGGGTCAAACGCATCACGCAAGCCATCACCGATAAAAAACATCGTCATGATGATTGCAACATAGAAAAATAGTGGAAACAGTAGCTGCCACAGCGTACCGTACGCCATCGTACCTGCACCCTCACTGATCAACGCACCGAGTGAGGTATAGGGTTCTGAGATACCCAAGCCTAGAAAAGAGATAAAACTTTCCGCCAGAATTAAATCAGGTATTAATAGCGACGCAAAAACTATCACGATACCCAGTAAATTAGGCAGGATGTGTCGGATAATGATCACCCCTTCTGACACACCACCTGCACGCGCTGCCTCTATAAACTCACGGCTCTTCAACGCCAATGTTTGCGCCCGTACAATACGCGCCATGGTAAGCCACGACACAGCACCTAACGCAAGAAACAACGTGACGAATGAACGACCCGCTATAACAAGAATCAATATAATGACAAGCGTTAGAGGAATCGCTTGCATAACATCGACAAAGCGCATCATGATGTTGTCGAGCCTGCCGCCGTAATAGCCTGCAATAACTCCCCAGGCTGTTCCCAATACAAGCGCCATGGCCGCACCAATCAACCCAACCAGTAAAGAGGTACCCGTAGCTTGAATAGTGCGTGCATAAAGATCTCGCCCAAGCGGCCCCGCCCCAAAATAATGGCCTGATTCTATAGACGGCCCACCAAGCTCTGCAATGTCACCTAGAACATCCCAGTCAATTTCTTCATTATTCCATTTAGCGAACTGTGGACCTATCAGCACAAACAGCGTTATCAGTGCAAGCACAAGCATGCACACGATAGAGGCTTTGTTTTTGAAAAACCGCCCACTCGCATCACGCATCAAAGAGCGCCCACGAACTGCTGTGTAGTCAGTGATATCAGAGGCCAGTGCCTCTGTCTTTTTTGATCGGCCGAAGATAATCTAGCCCTCCATTCGCGTAGGCATTAGTACCTGATCTTCGGATCGAACCAGGCATAGGCTAGGTCTGTTATGAGATTGACGACCACCGTCAAAGCACCATAAAGTATGGTCACTCCGAGCAACACCGCATAATCTCTGGTCAGTGCAGAACTCACATAAGACTTACCCAATCCACCCGTTGAAAAGTAAATATCAACAAACACCGAACCGGTTAGAACAGCAACAAACACGGGCCCAAGGTAGGAGATGACTGGCAGCAAAGTGGGTTTCATCGCATGGCGCCATATGATTTTTCGTTCAGGTAAACCCTTTGCTCGCGCGGTACGAATGAAATTAGAGTTCAGCACTTCTAACATGGAGGAACGCGTGATCCGCGCTATTGAGCCTATGAATGAGGTGGACAATGCAATAACCGGCATAATCAAATATTGCCACTGACCTCCATTCCAACCACCACCAGGCAGCCAACCCAGCCACAGAGTGAACGCTAAAATTAGCATAGGCCCCATAATAAAATTAGGCAGTGCTTGCGCAGCTATGCCAAGGCTTACAGCCAGATAATCAATCCACGAATTATGTCGAATAGCCGCAACTACTCCAAGGCCAATACCCAAAACGCTTGCGACTAAAAACGACAACATGCCGTAAGTCAATGAAATGGGGAAACCTTGCGCGATGATGTCGTTGACATCACGGTCTTTAAACACAAACGAAGGACCAAAATCAAAGTGCAATACAATATTCGATAGGTAATCCCACAATTGCTTCCACAAGGGTTGGTTCAAACCATAACGGGCTTCAATATTCGCCAACACTTCTGGCGGCAGTGGGCGTTCCGATGTAAATGGACCACCCGGGGCTGCATGCATCAAAAAGAAACAGGCAATCACAAGAATGAGAATAGTGGGAATAGCGATTAGCAATCGCCGGATTGTGTAGCTCAGCATAGTCTAGATAATCTTGTCGCTGTCGCCCCAACAGTGTGGGGCGACGGTGCCACTTACTCGGCAACCTTGTAGAGGTTTTTCGAATACCAGTTTTGCTGAACGTTATTGACTGGCCAGTTACCCACATCGCTGTCCATCATATAAACACCTGCATAGTGGTAAACCGGCACTACAGGTACTTCAGCCGCAATAATTTGCTCTACTTGTGTATATAAATCTGAAGCATTAGCACTGCTTTTCGCATTCGCTAGCAGGTCATCCAGTTCAGGGTTGCTGAACTTGCCATCGTTGTAGCCAGACTCACTAGAAAGGAGATCTAGGAAAGTGGAAGCTTCGTTGTAATCGCCACACCATGCACCACGTGCCATTTCAAAATCTTGATTTCCACGAGTCTCTAAAAAGACTTTCCACTCCATATTAGACAGGTTCACCTGGACACCAAGCTTTTGTTTCCACATTTGGCTTAACGCAACAGCGACTTTTTTATGATCTTCTGAAGTGTTGTACATCATATCGAAGGTCAATGGATTGTCTTTGCTGAATCCTGCTTCAGCCAACAACTCTACCGCCAGTGCATCACGATCAGCTTGGCTCATTTTTGCCATATCAGTATTGGGTGGCGTGAAATCAGCTACGGCCGCGGGAGTGAATGTATAAGCCTCCGGCTGACCACCGGCCATGACCTTTTCTGTAATGATCTTGCGATCAACAGCCAACGCTAATGCATTTCGTACGCGCACGTCTTTGAACGCCTCAGGGCCTGAATCACTCAGGTTGAACGTGTAGTAGTAGGTACACAGGCGTGGGAAACTAATGGCCTTTTCCGGATACTCTTTTGCTAAACGAGGATATTGCCCCGCAGGCACCTCCGTGCGGTCTAGTTCACCCGCTAAAAATCGGGTTAATGAAACGTTTTCATCATTAATGACCAGAGCTACTACCTTTTCGATAGTCGTGTTTTCATTGTCCCAGTAGTTTGCATTACGCTCGCGCACCGAGCGTTCATTGGGTAGGTGCTCAGTCAACACATAAGCGCCATTGGAAACAATATTTTCAGGCTTGGTCCACTGATCGCCAAACTCTTCTATCACAGCTTGAAACGCTGGAAACGTCGTTGAATGTGTTGTCATCTGTGGGAAATAGGGCAATGGAGCCGACAAAGTCACTTCAAATGTAAAGTCGTCTACAGCCTTTAC
Source organism: Granulosicoccus sp. (assembly GCA_023301725.1). Taxonomy (GTDB): domain Bacteria; phylum Pseudomonadota; class Gammaproteobacteria; order Granulosicoccales; family Granulosicoccaceae; genus Granulosicoccus. Next base: position 5,813 of record JALZUD010000144.1, read on the forward strand.
GCCCAATGCATCAATAGGCATATCACCTTTGATAATTGCAGTCGCATTCTGAATTGACATCAGCTCGATGTACCATTGATAGGGCGAAGCTAGCACTGGATCAGCCGCACGTTGCCAGCCGTAGACAAAATCATGTGCTGTAACTGGCTCACCATTTGACCACTTGGCGTTCTCCCTTAGCGTAAAGGAATATACCGTGTTGTCATCGTTGACCTCAAAACCTGTGGCAACACCTGGCACCAGATTACCCTCTTCGTCTTGATTCATTAGGCCTTCGAAAAGATCACGCACTATCTCTGATCCTGTCACGTCTTCAACCACCTGCGGGTCTACAGAGCTGTGCTCGTCCAACACGCGATAGGTGAACGTTTGATCTTCAGCAAGCTGCACATCGTCAGGTACTTGCCCTGCTGCAAGCGCACTTCCCACCACTAACGCATTGCCCAACAATGCTGACAGGATTAAATGTCTTGTTCGCTTCATAATCTGTTTTCCTAAGATGATTGAAATACCGAGAGTGTGCTAGGTCAATCTTTCTCTAAAAGCATAATGCGCACACATACCGCGCAATAATATGACTACCCTTGCAACGCCGACTCAAGATTGGATATCATTTGGGCATCCAGATTCAGCGCTCCAGCCAACTTGTCAAGATACTGCCGATCGGCAGAATTATCGGGATCAACCACCAACGCTGAAGCCAGATACAACTCGGCAGAGGTTTCAGGGGTATCCGCCAGTGCCGCGATGCTGTTGACGTCCACAGGCTTGTTCAATTCAGCCAATAAGAATTGTGAAGCATCTTTTTCTAAACCCATGCCATCTATTTGCTCGCGAATCTTTTGCATTTCTTCGTCCCCTATATGACCATCAGCACGCGCTGCACTGATCATGGCCTGAACAATAGATTCGCTGCGAACATTGCCTGCCAGCTCATCAAGTTCAGCGATGGGCTTGCCGGGTTCAAACTGATTAAGATCAAGTTGAAGACCGGCAGTTGAACCCGGCATGGTTGCCGGAACTGCCGCAACAGGTGCTTGCTGCTGCGTTGCTCGCCATTGAGTAAAGGCTGCGAACGCAAGTCCACCAATGGCCGCGGCACTACTAACCCTTGCCGCTTTTCTAGTAAATCTGCGCCCGCTTCTAGTGTCGAAAAGAAGTGCTAACGCGCCAGCAGCTAGCGCACCTGTGCCCGCGCTCTTAAGCACTTTATTACGCTCTGGCCCTGCAGGAGGAATCAGGTTCTTTTCCTCAGCGAACTGCATTCCACTTTGTGTTGCCTGCTTCGAGCCTGCCAGCAGATTGTCCAAAATTGCACGTGCATCCATTGTTTTATCTCCTTAACGATAATTTGTTGTTCATGTCCATCTTACGTTAAGCTCTTGGCACATTTGATTTTTTCAACAACATACCGTATGCCCGACAACATAAATGGCACCGCCACCAACACGGACGCGCAGTCTGAAAGGCCACGTGTTGCGCCCTACGGAAGCTGGGACTCGCCCATTGGCACGCACATGCTGGTAAGCGGTGCCGTGGGTATCAGTGAAGTGGTTCCTGATGGTCACGGTGTTTTTTGGGCAGAATCCCGCCCTTTGGAAGCTGGACGTGTGGCCATCATGCATCACGAAAACGGCCACACTCGAGAAGTAACACCACCCAAGGCGAATGTGCGAACCCTAATGCACGAGTACGGTGGTGGTGCGTGGTGGGCAAACGACAATACGCTGTGGTACTGCGACTATGATGATCAGCGCTTGCGTGAGTTGTCCATTGAAAATCAGAATGCAAAGGCCTACGCGGCCATCAAGAAAACCGAGCCGCGCCTACTCAGCGCTGCGCCCGAATCGCCACGTGCACAACGCTTTGCCGACATGCGCCCAACACCCGACCAGCACTGGATTATTGCGGTATGCGAACAACACAAAGAGCCGCCCAAAGAACAATCTAAAGCACAATTTAGCGAACCACAGAATCTGATCACAGCCATTGCTCGTGACGGGTCGTTCACCCAGATTGATCTGGCAACTGGCGCAGATTTCTACGGCTCAATCTGTTTGTCTCCAGATGGCAGTCGTATCGCTTGGGTACAATGGGACCACCCCAACATGCCGTGGGACACCACGACGTTGATGTGTGCAGATATTGTTTGTACCAAGAGCACCATCGCACTAAACAATATCCAGAGCGTAGCCGGTGGTCATGAAGAGTCAGTGATTCAACCGCTATTTTGTCCGATCGGACAACTGCATTTTCTATCTGATCGAGACGATAGCTGGCACCTCTATAAAGAGTCTCAAGACACCCCCGTTCTCAGTGTAGATGGTGAAATAGGCTACCCACCCTGGGTTCACGGATTTGCCCGATATGCTTTTAAAGACAACGGCGAGGTTGTGGCCGCACACTTTAAAAACGGCGTTGAGCATCTTGATCTAAAGCCAGACGACACAGCCTTTAATAGCGTGCGCTCCAGTGGGTCACGTATTGCATTCACGAGCGCTTCCTGGCGCTCAGAAGCGTCGGTGTTCTATGATGGAAAGTGCGTTCGTAAGGCGCGTGATCTTGGTTTGTCAGAGGCTTACCTTGCCGAACCTGAAGTTCTTGAATTTCCGACAGGAGCCGCGGATGCACCTGATACGGCTCACGCTCTCTACTTCGCACCTGCCAATCCAGATTTCATAGCCCCTGAAGATGAGAAGCCACCTTTAATCGTGCTTGCCCATGGCGGCCCCACCTCTGCAGCTCGCTCCCAGCTGTCGTTGGCACAGCGTTTCTGGACAAGCCGTGGTTTTGCCGTTGTCGATGTCAATTACCGTGGTAGTAGTGGTTACGGCCGCGCGTATCGCAATAAACTCAACGGACAGTGGGGCGTGGCGGATGTTCAAGACTGCGTCGCTGTCGCTCAGTATCTGGCAGATCGTGGTGATGTGGATAAGCAGCGGTTGATTATTCGCGGCGGTAGTGCTGGAGGATTCACGGTGTTGTCAGCCCTAGCCTTGCACAACACGTTCACAGCCGGGGCCAGCCTATACGGGGTTGCAGATCTTGAAGCTCTGGCCACCGACACGCATAAATTCGAATCGCGTTATCTGGATAGCCTTATCGGTCGCTGGCCTGAAGATAAGGACGTGTATGCTGCCCGTTCACCTATCAATCATCTGGAAGGCTTCAGCGCACCTATGATTGTATTGCAAGGAGCCGAAGATACCATTGTGCCACCCAACCAATCTCGCATGATTGTAGATGCGCTAGACGAGCGTGGACTACCCGTTGCCTATCTTGAGTTCGAAGGCGAACAACATGGCTTCAGAAAATCAGACACTATTGTTACCGCTACTCTGTCAGAACTTGCTTTTTATGGAAGGGTGTTTGGCTTCAAGCCAGCAGGCCCGGCAATTGACCTTGAAATCCGGAATCAATAACGTGAGCGGTGACTGTTAACGGTAGCTATTCACAGAAAACGCGCAGCTCGAGATCGTCAAGGGTAATGACATCGCCATCAACAATCTTGCGTCGCCGCCGAGTCTCAGGCTCACCGTTAACCTGCACCTGTCCTTCATCTATTAGCATTTTGGCTTCTGCGCCACTAGCAGCAAGCCCTTCGAATTTCAGAATTTTATATAATTCAACAGGCTGATGGTCAATTTCCACCCTCTGGATATAGCTTTCCTCAGACATGATAGGTCGTTCCTGGCGGATGGGACCCAAGTATAGCGCTGCCCACGGTCAACAAGGGCTGACACGTGTGCCGTCAAGGCCAAATCAACGACAACGCTATACGGTTATCCTCTTGCGTGTGACAACCCTAGCTCGCCTGAGCAAGCTTCACTTCGTCGCCATTGATCGACGCTATAAGCTGTAGCAAAGTAGCGTCAGCCTTATCGTTATCGATTTGACAAGTACCCGCAGCATCATGTCCACCCCCACCAAAACTGAGCATCAACTCACCAACATTAGTGCTACTCGAACGATCGAAGATTGACTTACCAGTCGCAAATACGGTGTTCTGCTGTTTGAATCCCCACATTTGGTGTATCGAAATATTGCACTGTGGAAAATGAGCATAGATAGCAAAACGGCTACCCGGGTGAATCACTTCCTCGTTGCGCAAATCGAGCACTACCAGATTGCCGTGAACCGTACTGCATCGCACGATCTGTTTCTTAAACGCATCAGCGTGGTCACGGTAGAGGTTAACTCGTTCAGCCACATCAGGTAGTTGCAAGATTTCTTCAATGGTGGAATCTTTGCAATGCTCAATCAAGTCCATCATGAGTGCGTAGTTGGATATCCGGAACTCGCGGAACCGGCCAAGCCCTGTGCGCGAATCCATAAGCATGTTCAATAGCTCCCAACCCTGAGGGTTAAGGACTTCTTCCAGGGAAAACTGTGCAGAGTCTGCTTTGTCAACAGCTTCCATCATGCCGTCCCAGCTCTTTGGAAAAACATCGTGCCCACCATAGTGCTTCCAGACTACTCGTGCTGCGGACGGCGCATCAGCGTCCATCAGATAATCATCATCCTCGCCATCAGCATTGCGCGTGACTTCTGAGTCATGATGATCAAACACCAGATGTGCGCCTGCCACATACGGCAGGTTGGTAGTAATGTCGCGCGAGGTGATCTCGACTTTACCATCCTGCATGTCTTTAGGATGAACAAAAGCGATATCGTCAATCATGTCCATATGTTTGAGCAGAACAGCGCAAACAAGGCCATCGAAATCACTGCGGGTAACCAAACGGTACTTGTCAGTCATTAATGTTTTTCAAAGTTTGTCCCAGATACAGCATAGTTCGGCCAGCTGCTCGCACACTTTGGGAGTACAAACGTAAAGCGTGGCGTGTATCACAGGCTACAAAGCTAACTCAAGAAAAACGTACTCCAAAGGCTATTTTTTGGCCTCCAGCGCAGCCTTTAACTGCAACGCCAACGCTGATGGTTGATCCACACCCGCACTCTGTTGGCCTTGCCCTCGGTTAGGCTGCCTGCCTGATTTTGCTGCTGATCCAGAGTTACGGTCTCGGGTACTTTGAGATCTCTGAGGCCTTTGCGAGCCAGATTGCGAACGCGAACGGGCATCAGCTCCTCCCCCTTGCTCGTTGGCATCATCACTCAGGCGCATGCTCAAAGCGATGCGCTGGCGAGCTACGTCAACATCCATAACCTTGACCTTTACAATATCGCCAGCCTTAACCACCGTACGTGGATCTTTAACGAAGGTATCGCTCAGCGCCGATATATGGACCAGACCATCCTGATGCACGCCAACATCCACAAATGCGCCAAAGGCAGTGACGTTGGTTACCTTGCCTTCAAGCACCTGATTGGCAGTGAGGTCAGTGATTTTCTCAACACCGTCGGCAAACTTCACAGCCTTGAATTCTGGCCGAGGATCGCGTCCGGGTTTTTCCAGTTCGCTGATGATGTCCTGCACCGTTGGTAGACCGAACTGATCATCAACAAACTCTTGTGCATTCAACGCATTCAATCGCGCACTATCACCGATGAGTGCAGCAACATCGCAACCTGTTTTCGCAACGATGCGTTTAACCACAGGATAGCTCTCTGGATGAACACCTGAGCAATCCAGCGGATCGGTACCATTACGTACACGCAAAAAACCAGCGGCTTGCTCAAAGGCTTTTGGTCCAAGCCTTGGCACATCTTTAAGTTCTTTACGCGTCTTGAAAGCACCATGCGAGTCGCGATACTCAACAATATTAGCCGCCAATGTAGGTGTTAAACCGGCGACACGAGACAACAATGGAGCAGAAGCCGTTTCTAGATCAACGCCTACAGCGTTCACGCAATCTTCTACTGTGGCGTCCAGACTGCGCGCCAGAGACGCTTGAGAGACATCATGCTGGTATTGCCCAACACCTATAGCCTTTGGCTCAATTTTTACCAGCTCCGCCAAAGGATCCTGAAGCCTTCGAGCAATCGACACAGCACCTCTGATGGTGACATCTAGCTCTGGAAATTCATCTTCAGCAGCCTTTGATGCTGAGTACACGGACGCACCAGCCTCAGACACCACTACTTGCGTCATGTGCCGACGCTTATCTACCGGTAAAGCCGCCATCTGGCTGATGAGTTCACCCGCAAGCTTTTCAGTTTCACGGCTGGCAGTGCCGTTACCGATGGCAACCAGCTCGATTGCATGCTTAGAGCATAACGAGACCAGAGTCGCCAAGGACTTGTCCCATTGCTGCTGAGGTTTATGGGGGTAGATGGTGGCGAAATCTTTAACTTGTCCAGTGGCATCAACGGCTGTCACTTTTACCCCTGAGCGATAACCTGGATCAAGACCCAGCGTGGCACGTGCACCCGCAGGTGCCGCTAACAGCAGATCAGCAAGATTGTTGGCAAATACGCCGATGGCTTCTGCATCTGCCCGGCTGCGCAATTGCGCAAACAACTCACTCTCAAGATGCAAAGACAGTTTTATCTTCCATGTCCATGAGACCACTTGAGCACGCCAGGCATCAGCAGCTAAGCCCGTGTCCTTAAAATCAAGCCACGCACTCACAGTGTCTATGCACGGTTGATCACTAAAATCCTCAGACGTTTTCATGAGTAGTTTTAATGCCAAAAACCCTTCCGTTCGGCCTCTGAACATCGCCAGTGCTCGATGCCCCGGCACAGATTTAAACGACTCGTTATGTTCAAAATAATCGCTGAATTTGGCACCCTCTGAAGCTTTACCTTTAACCATGCTCGAACATAAAAAAGCTTGCTCATTGAGTCGCTCGCGCAAACGGGCAATAAGCCCGGCATCTTCAGCAAAGCGCTCCATTAAAATGTACCGGGCACCTTCTAGAGCTGCTTTGACATCCACCACGTTCAACGTTGCGTCATCCGCATTTGTTTTCACATAACCACTAGCCAGAGTTTCAGGTACATTCTCAGGGCTATCCCAAAGTGTCTCTGCGAGCGACAACAAACCAGCCTCTATCGCTATCTGACCTTTTGTGCGCCGTTTTTTCTTGTACGGTAAATACAAGTCCTCAAGCTCGGCCTTGGTTGTTGCCTGAACCAACTGCGATTTAAGACTAGTCGTCAGTTTTCCCTGCTCATCAATAGATTCGATAATGGCTAGACGACGCTGATCTAGATCGCGCAGGTAGACGAGTTTCTCTTCAAGATCTCGCAATTGGGAATCGGTTAATGAGCCTGTAACCTCTTTTCGATAGCGGGATATAAAAGGTACAGTAGCTCCACCGTCAAGAAGCTCAATAGCTGAATCAACCTGACGGCTGGTCGCGTTGATGTGTTGTGCAATGCGCTCACTAATACTCACTTGCACACCGTGCATAGCAACCTGATTCATCGTTGTGGAATTCTCAATTTATTATTCTACTTACTTGTTAATGTCTAAAGAGCCTTTATCAAGTGACACCTTGACTCTCTTTTGTGTAAACGGACAATCAAATGAAAGCTGCATAGCGACCAGCTGCAAGTCTGGCTGATCAGCATGCTCTTGATGACTGTCAGGGTGAGATAAGCCATGTAGCCTGTCACCCACTATGGGGTACCCCACACTGGCAAGGTGCTTTCTAATCTGATGTTTTCTGCCCGTCTCTATTGATACTTGCAAGGTGGTGCACTGTTGAGCGCCAATGGAAGGTACATCAGCGTGGCTCGCAGCAACAATAGTGGTAGAGGCGTGTTTATTATCTATCGGACTATCTATGAGCATGGGTAAAGGTTTGTCAAATTTACCCACCACGACTGCTTGGTAACATTTGGCTATCTGCCGATGCTGAAACAAGGCAGCTAGTTGTTTCAAAGCATTTTTAGTATAAGCCAGCAGTATCAAACCGCTGGCAGCTTTGTCTAGCCGATGCACCAGATGACAAGGGTGGCCTGAAACCGCTGACGCGACTTGTGTCACCACCGTGTGATCCGACCACTTACTGCCCTGACACAACATGCCAGAAGGCTTGTACCAGATACCATAATTTTTATGTTCGTCTATACATCGCACACTAAGTGGCATCTGCTGCAAAACCTCAGGCGCATAGTTCAGCAAAATAGTGGAGACGTTGGCAAGAGACTTATCAAGGCTGTACAGTCTGCGAGGATTTGTATTTGCTTTCCCTCTTGCAAAGCTTGCCCAAACAGCACCCTTCGTTGCGGCATCGACAATGATCTGCTCGGTCAGGCCACTCACGCGTTGCAGAGCTTGCAACTGGCTCTCTCCATCGAGCACTTCAGTGGAGAACTGTTGCGCAGAGCTTTCTATAGAGCACATGCTTGTATTAGTGTTGGGGTATCTATTTTTTAAGGCCGTGTATTCCGTCGGCAACATGACGTGCAGTGGTCAGCATAAAACCATGCTCTGAGGCGACAAAAAACATACTAACTCCCAGCGCCTTAAGCTCGCCAGCGCTTTGAGTGTCAGGTGCAAACGTCATAAATGCCTTGTTATTTGCGGCAGACGCCTCACCTACTTTCCTCATAGCATCACGAACAGGCGCTGAACTTGGGTCAGTGGTGCCCATGCACACTGAAAGATCAGCAGGGCCGACAAAAAGCCCATCAATGCCCTCTACAGCTGCGATGGCAGCTGACTCAGCAACACCCTCTGGTTCCTCTATTTGCGCAATAACAATGGTTTCATCACTACTTTGCTGCAACACCTCGGCCATTGGCCGCGTGGCAAAACCTGCCCAGCGTGTTGATCCTGCGTAGCCCCTGCCACCATGACCAAACCGCGCCCAACGGGATATATCGCGGGCTTTCTCAACGCTCGTGACATGCGGAACAATAACTCCTAGAGCACCACTATCAAGCACTTTGAGAATCTCGTCTTGCGAGCCCGTAGGCACACGTACCAACGCAGGAAAATCCAATGCTCGAGCCATAGCCAGGCAAACATCGAGACGACCACGATCAAACGCCGAGTGCTCGGCATCAAGTGCAATAAAATCAAGCCCTGACTTTGCTAAAACCTCGACCATCTCGTGGGCAGGCGTTTTCATGAATGTACCCGCTAGCAAGTCGCCAGAGAGCATCCGTGATTTGAAGTCAAGATACGCTGTCATGCATCACCTTTGTAAGGAATGTTATGTTGATTTTTGGACGTCAGAAGTATAACCATTAACTGACACCTTCAGCTGTGCGCCGATTGCCTGTTAGTAGCCAGACCAAGGCACCACAAGCGATCAATAAAAACGGAATCATCGCCAAATTAACGGTGCTCCATCCCTGCACCGCTGTGCCACCAGAGCAGTTTAACAAGCCTCCAGAAGCCAGACTGGCAAGAGTGACGCAGCCAAAGACAATCATATCGTTCATGCCTTGTGCACGGCCTCGCTCCTCAGGTTTATGCGCGCTAGCCAATAACGACGTTGCCCCGATAAAACCGAAATTCCAACCTATACCCAGCAGGAGCAAGGCTAGAAAGAAATTGCCCAAAGCCACACCAGAGAGCGCAACAGCTCCAGCTAATGCCAGCACAAACATGCCAACAGCAATAATACGCACAGCGCCAAAGCGCACGATTAAATGTCCGGTGAAAAAAGACGGTATAAACATGGCTAAAACATGGACCGACACAATGTCATTGGCGTTGTCGCTGGTAAATCCACAACCCAAGACAGCTAGCGGTGTGGAGGTCATGACAAGGTTCATGAGTGCATAAGCGACCATGCCACATAGAATTGCAACAAGCACCGTGGGATTTTGAAGCAACTGCATGCGCGTGCGACCAGCAGGCAACTGACTAGACTGGGACTGCAATGCTGCACCCTTAGGCAGGTCTAGCAACAGGAATAGGAACATGCCAACAATATTCATGGCAACAATGCACAGGTAGGTTGCAATAAATGGATTGGGCAAAAACACACCACCAAACACGGGAAGCAATGTGACATCAAAAACCAGTTTGTTCAATTGCGGGCCAATCAGAGCCGATAGCAATCCGCCTGCCATGACGTACGAAATAGCCTTAGGCCGAAACTCTTCCGATGCTGTATCGGCCACTGCGAATCGATAAAAGCCGTGAGCAGACATATAAATACCCGTAAAGTACGAGCCCACCAATAACAAGACGAATGAATTATTGAAAAGTGCAAAAGTACTAATAGCTGCCCCGATTGCACCACAGATCGCACCGATGATAAAGCCGAATTGACGTCCTCGGCGTTGCATTAGCGGGGACATCCATGGCGCAGTGGTCATGGAGCCGAACACGATGAGTGAGATGGGTAGAGTTGCAAAGCAGATATTGCCTGCCAGCATGCCACCAGCAAGGCCACCAACAACGAACAGCATAGGTAGCTGTGCCCCCAGAATAGCTTGGGCGGCAACTAGCACTGCAACGTTACGGTGTGTTGTCTGGTCGCTAACGGCAGGCGACATGGCTTAACCTTTTATGTTGGAGTGCGTTTGGCCACCTTGCTGCATATGTTCAGCAAGACGCACAAACCCTTCTTCAAGGCTGATGGCCGGAGTCCAGTTCAATAAGCGTGTGGTATCACGCTGGGAAAACCAGTGTGCCGTGGCTAGTTGTTCGGCCATGAACCGGGTCATTGGTGGATCACCCTTGGCATTGAGCGCATTCCATGCACTCTCAATCAGCCCTCCGGCATTGGTAGCAACAGCTGCAGGTATCTTTTTCAAATGTACTGGCAGACCGGCAGCGACTAAGATTCGTTGTAGTATTTCGCAAACGGTTCTGGGCTGACCATTGGAGATAACCAATGAATGCCCTGCTGCACTGTCAATATGGTCCAAGCCTGCAACGATGGCGGTGGCCGCATTGTCGATATAGGTTGTATCGATCAATGCTTGTCCACTGCCCACCAGAACCAGACGCCCAGCACGGGCTCGGTCAACGATTCGCTGCACTAACTGTGTATCACCAGGGCCCCACACAAGGTGGGGACGCAAACAAACGACTTTCATGGCCTCACTGTTGGCACCCAGTGCAATAAGCTCACCCATAGCTTTTGAACGCGCATAGTGACCACGCGCATGCTCAACATTGGCGATACCAGCTTCAGCACCAATAAGCGACTTACCCGCATGCGCGACCGACGGCGATGAGATATGCACAAAGCGAGACACTTGGCAGGCAAGGGATGCTTTTATAAGACTCTGTGTGCCCAGTACATTGAGCGCATTGAATTCATCCCATTTTCCACTGACGCTAACTTTGGCCGCAAGATGTACCACGGCATCCTGCCCTTCAAGCGCTGTACTTAATCTGGAGCTCGCCTCATCGCTTACGCTACACATTGACAGGTCTAGTGATACATTCGAGACACCATCAATAGAGACCTCACCACGTTGTACAGCGGTGACTTCGTAGCGACGCTCAAGCAGAAGCTTAACCACATGCTGACCGATCAGACTTGAAGCGCCAGTGACCAATACCCTCACAGCGCAGACACCCTGTCGCCGGACAGCACTCGACTTGCCCAATCTGCAACGGCCGTTCTATCTACCTTGGAGTTGTGCCTTCTGTCTACAGGCAGCAGCTCCACCACTAACACAGCAGCAATGTCGACGGTAGCGGGCACACTAGCTCGTATCCTATCCATAAGTTCCAGCGAGGCCGGCCCAGGTGCATGGTTTGTAGTATCCATTTGCACAACGCCTACCACTAGCTGAAGTCCAACTGGACCCACGCCCACAACTGCCGCCATGTTGATGTGTTCGACAGCTTCGAGATGTTGTTCGTAAGCAACCGGTGCCAACACACCACTTGTTGTTACTACAATATGCACCAAACGCCCACCTACCCATAAGCGCCCGGAAACATCGAGTTGACCAACATCACCTGTTCGATGAAAACCTTGCGGAATGGAGGCGCAGTATTGCGTGTGCCAGAGACGGTCGTACTTGTCACGCTGATGTGTCGCCGATACCACTATCTCACCCAACACACCCACAGCTTCTGTGTATTGCCCCGTTGTTGCTCCATGCACATCAAGTGGATCAATTAGCAGTTGTGTATTTGGCACAGGCAAGCCGACACACACGCCCGCATCAGGCCCAAGCTGTAGATTCTCACCGCGTTCAAGCGAAGCCGTAATATCATGCAACTGCTGCAAATTAATATCAGCTAACGGCAATAACTCGGTCATACCATAGGGCGTGTGCATGCTAGCGTTTACAAACAATGCACCTGCATCTTCTAGTAAACTGGCCCTGACAGGCGCCCCTGCTGACAAAGCCAGACGTACCTTGCTACAGACTTGCCTAGCGTTTGCACCCAGTGCGTGTCCAGTGGCTACCACGTTCACAAGCGCTGCAGGAGATGCAAATACCAGAGTCGCATCAATAGCCTGCACAGCATTCGCTAATGCAACAGCTGTTAATGATGAAGGCTTGGTGACATCCATATCTGGAACAACAGAACTGATACCCAATGTTGGCCCATAGAGAGCAAAGGGTGCAAAGGCTGCCACCAGACTATCTTTCGATGTAATGCCATACAAACTGGCAAGTTGATCACGCTGCGCCTGTATTTGTGCATGTTTATACACAACACCTTTTGACGGCCCAGTAGATCCTGAGGTAAATGCGATAGCCGCAAGGCTATCTGCAGCAGGCCAACCCAGCGGTGTGTC
>JALZUD010000145.1 GCA_023301725.1 Granulosicoccus sp.
CGCTTGATCAGCGCTTGATCAGCTAAGGGATCTGCGTATCCGCCATAGCCTGCCATCGATGGCAGATAGGCCTAATGCGATAAGAAACATTCCTGCGAAGTGTGACAACTGAAGCCGTTCTTCGAGAAATAAATAACCTAGAACAATGGCAGAAACAGGCACAAGGAAAGTCACCAGAGAGACGTTGGTAGCACCTGCAGATGCCAACAGTTTGAAGAAGAGTATGTAGGCACACGCTGTGCAAAACACCGCAAGCACACACATAGCCACAACCACAGACACACCTGGAAACGGTTGCGAAAAAGGTCTATCAAACACGAACATAACAGGCAGCATTAGCATCGCTGACATACTCACCTGCCCCGCTGCAACCGCAATAGGGTTGACCTCAAGACGCTTGAATCGCCTGCCAAATACACTAGCGAATCCATACGACAACGCTGCTCCCATAACTGCCAATTGAGCCCAAACATCATTGCTTAAGCCGCTCAAAGCATCGGGGCCTACAATTACGATAGCACCACTCAGGCCCAACAGAACACCTACAATACGGCTTGTACTAAAGCGTTCATCACTAAGAAAAATTCCGGCTACCAGCACGGTAAAAAGTGGGGTCAAAGCATTAAAAATAGATGCTAGTCCAGATTCAATGTGTGTTTGCCCCCAAACAATGAGTGAAAAAGGGATTGCATTGTTCAGCACTCCCATGGCGAGCAGCGCCATCCAGGCTTGCCGCGTGCTTGGCAGAGGCACCCTAAGCACCAACACGATGGCCCACAAGGTTATTGCGGCAATAGCAAGCCTGACAAACACAATGGTCAATGGCGTTAATTCGGTCACCGCTATACCGATCAAAAAGAACGATCCACCCCACAGTATCGCCAAAACGATCAACATTAACCAATCTTGCACATTCATGGACTGTCGTATGATCGTGCTCATAGAATGCTTCACAAGGGGGGGCCTAAGTGGTCGTGGCAGAGCATAGCATCAATGCAATTCAGGTGGCCGCCCAGCAGGCGTGCTATTACCTGACAATATCGCATCCCTAGCAAGCCGGCACCCGTTAAGGATTCACAAGTAAATTTTTTAGCAGCTATACTTCGTTGATCGCTTTGCAGACTCCAGATTGATGACAGACTCTTCGTTCCAATCCGTTCGCTGGCAATCCTATCTTTCGCCACAGTACTGGGCAACATGGATAGGATTATTCATGCTTTGGCTCTTGTCACGTTTGCCTTTCGACATTCAGCTGAGTCTGGGGCGTCAAATTGGCAAGATAATATGGCACGCAGCACCCGACCGACGACGCGTGACACTGATCAATCTGTCCATCGCCTTCCCTGAGATGTCAGACACCGAACTAAACAAGCTCGCCAGAACTGTGTATTCACACGTTGGTATGAGCGTTAGTGAAATGGCAACTCTCTGGTTTCGACCGGCAAGCTTCATATTGCCTCGGTTCACATTAGAGGGCATTGAACATTTAGAAAAGGCACTCAGCCAGGGTCGCGGAATTATACTTCTACAGGCGCATTTCACTTTGATAGATTTTAATGCGCCAATTTTTAGAGAGCATTTTCCATTCTCTGTTGTTTTTGACCCACCTAAAAACAAGCTGTTCGCAGCCTTTCTGGAAAACCGTCGCAACGTGTACGTAGAGGCTGCTATTGAAAACCGCCAGACACGCATAATGATCCGCAGGCTGAGACAAGGTGGAATTGTCTGGTATTCACCTGATCAAAGCGTTGGACGTCGTCATGGTGCGATAGATACCCAGTTCTTTGGGCACCCTGTGCTGACCACCGTGGGCACACGACGCATTGCGAGCATGACTAACGCTATCGTTGTGCCACTGATTCCAACACGTCACGGCAATACAGGACGGTACACACTTCGCATTGGTCAGCCCATAGACATAGACAGCGAAGACGACCTAAAAGCCACACAACAGGTCAATGATATATTTGAAGCGCAAATACGCGAGCAACCTGAGCAATACTTCTGGATGCACAAGCGTTTTAAGCCACCCGGCCCACAATACAAAAATCCTTATACTAAACCCTAGTGATGCAGCGCTTCGAAAAGCCTAGTTTCGCTTAAGAAACGAGTCGTCTGGAGTACCACTAAAGCAGCTAATAACGTGTGGAAAAGCTTCAGTCATGTGGTATCGGTAAGAACCGTTGACACTCATACCATTGCATTCGTCCAGATCTCCCAAACCACTGACATACTCGTAATCGTCACGGTAGGTGCCGTCATAGCTGCCTCCAGGTTGGCCCTGCCCGCTAGGCCTTGAACCCGATCTCAAACGATAGCTGGAAAGCACTTTGCGGACACCACTATTGTCTTGAATAGACGAGCCATAGATTGGAAAACCGTCAGCTGCAAATCCAATCACAGGTGAGACCGTTGAGTTGTCACTCAAAAACAAGGCATTGGGCAATCCGTGATAATGATAGTCACCATTAGCTTGTGTATGCGCATTGTGAGTATCTACACGAAAACCGTTAGCAGCAAACGCGGGATCAAAGCGCCAAGGCTGATTGATGTCATTACAACCCGTTTTTTCATCACCCACACCAAAGCAGGCCGCTGCCAGTATATCCACCTTTACGCCATTTAAAAGAATGGCATTGTCTCTGGTCAGTGAGAGCGCTGTAGGTGTTGCAGCCAATTCTGGGCTTGCGGGAATTGTGTACACATTCACTTGCTCAGATACATCGTTTGGAAACGCACTAGCGCCATCATTAAAATCATGATTTGGAATAGCGTTGGATGAGAAAGTGCATAGTGCACCATCATTTTCAATTCGTAAACTGCCTTCAAATACTGAGCTATTGATAACGTCCATGACGCTAGAGCGCGAGCTGCTGACATAGTCTGCACAGTGGGTGGCCTGATTGGTCAAAATTGCGCCAGTGATGTCCGTGGAATTTTCAGTAGGAGTTTCAGCGGGTGCCAGTTCATCCGAAGCACGCAGCTGTGTAACAAAACTTTCCATCTCAGCTATTTGATCACTAAATTGCTGCTGCGATATCAGGTTCGACTCTTCACGCAAATCTGAGGTCATATCGTACAGCTCTCTGGTACCGTCGGCATATTCAATTAGCTTGAGAGTATCGCTTCTCACCGCCCAGCCAGTAGCAGCCTCGTCTACAAATTCACTGTAGTTAAAACGGCGACCAGCGGCGTCAGCGTTAGACAATAAACCACTAAAACTTACGCTATCAACGCTCTCAGTGATAGAGATGCCTGCAAGATCAGCAACTGTGGCATAAAGATCTACGGAGTTGACCAGTGCTGATTCGCGACTATTAATTCGTGTGACTCCAGCCCCAGACACTATCAATGGAACACGAATACCTCCTTCATAAAGACTGTTCTTACCATGACTCACAGGGAATACTGAGGCATCCAGAACCGCGCGAGGAGTGCCGTTATCGCCAAGATAGACAATAAATGTATTATCGATTTCATCTGCAGGAATAGAGTCGAGCAGGCGACCAATTTCAGTGTCCATCGCTTCAATCGCTGCCAGATAGTAATCTCGTGGATTAGCCGCAATATCTGCAGCATCGCCCGACAAATTTTGCGTATGTAGATTATCTGGGGGCAGATGAAACGGTGCATGTGGGGCTGCATAGGCCAGCCACATAAACCACGGCTCACTCTGCGCGCCTACCCAGTCAATAGCCAAATCAGTGACAGCTGTGGTGTGGTAGGTGCTAGAGGTCGTTGTGTTGCCGTTAATGGTTAATGGCCAGCTAAAATAATCATCCAGATTTCCAGCCACGTTACCCGCGTAATAATCCACTCCCGAATCATTGGGGTGGGTCTGTAACTCAGGATCATTTGCCGCATTGGGGGATGCAAGATGCCACTTACCCACCACCGCAGAGGCATAATCTGGTTTATCGTCATTCATTTTCAGAAGCCGCTGCAAGGTAAGCAGCTCGGTATCCATCAACGATGGCGTGGTATCTACACCACTGTGAATACCGTGTAACCCGGATATGAGAGTGCCTCGAGAGGTTGTGCACGACGGTGTTGCCCAAGCGTTTTCAAACACTATTCCGTTACTAGCCAGGCTATCAATTATCGGCGTTGTGGGTAAGTCGTTGCTGAAAGAAAACTGTGCTGAAGCATCCAGACCCTGATCATCGGAAACTATGAACAGAATATTGGGCTGCTGTGTACTGGTCTGCTCTATCACTTCCGCGACTGTTTGAGAGCTGTCAGAGCCACAGGACACAAGAAAAAGTGCAAGTGAAGGTAGACAAAGAGATCGATAAAAATTTGTCATGCACAAATCCTGAAAATTACGGTGGCTGTCGATGCATCAGAGACAACATTACTCTGATAATGTGCAGCGAATGTGCAGGAAACGCGCCGTACGCGCATTCGACTTTCGCTTTGCGTGTATTGGGTTTATCATCAAGCCTCACATTGTTGTGTCCTAAATTAACTCAAGGTGCTTTTATGAAAACACGGGCTGCTGTGGCGTTTGAAGCGGGTAAACCGTTAGAAATTGTAGAAGTTGATCTGGAAGGCCCAAAGGCTGGCGAAGTACTGGTCGAAATGAAAGCTACCGGCATTTGCCACACCGATGAATTCACTCGATCAGGTGCAGATCCAGAAGGTGCATTCCCCGCCATACTCGGCCACGAAGGCGCAGGTATTGTCTTGGAAGTGGGTGCAGGCGTGACCAGTGTAGTACCCGGCGATCATGTGATTCCCTTGTACACACCCGAATGCAGGGAATGCGAGTACTGCCTCAATCCAAAAACCAATCTATGCCAGAAAGTACGATCTACCCAGGGGCAAGGACTCATGCCAGACGGTACTTCGCGCTTTTCCTATAAAGGCAAACCCATTCTGCATTACATGGGTTGCTCCACCTTTGCAAACCACACAGTGCTCCCCGAAATTGCACTGGCAAAAGTGCGCAAAGATGCTTCCTTCGAAAAAATTTGCTATATCGGTTGTGGAGTAACCACCGGTGTCGGAGCTGTAATGTTTACAGCGAAAGTTGAGCCTGGCTCAACGGCCGTCGTATTCGGCTTGGGAGGCATTGGATTAAATGTTATCCAAGGCCTTCGTATGGTCGGGGCACGTCAAATCATTGGTGTTGATATCAATGAGGACAAAAGAACGATAGCTGAGAAATTTGGCATGACGCACTTTGTTAATCCAAAGGACCAAGGCGAAAACCTGGTAGACCACCTTGTTGAGCTAACAGGTGGTGGTGCCGACTATTCTTTCGAGTGCATCGGTAATGTTGAAGTCATGCGT
The DNA here is from genome assembly GCA_023301725.1 of Granulosicoccus sp. Taxonomy (GTDB): domain Bacteria; phylum Pseudomonadota; class Gammaproteobacteria; order Granulosicoccales; family Granulosicoccaceae; genus Granulosicoccus. Next base: position 5,296 of record JALZUD010000145.1, read on the forward strand.
GCGGCGCTAGAGTGTTGCCATAAAGGCTGGGGAGAGAGTGTCATCATTGGCGTCGCCGGAGCTGGCAAAGAAATAAGCACTCGTCCATTTCAGTTAGTCACAGGACGCGTTTGGCGTGGCAGTGCATTCGGCGGTGCACGTGGCCGTACCGATGTACCGCGCATAGTTGACATGTACATGGATGGCCGTATTGATATTGACAGTCTCATCACGCACACCATGCCGCTGGAGGATATCAATAAGGCCTTTGATCTGATGCACTCTGGTGAAAGTATCCGCAGCGTAGTCTTGTACTAGCCAAGAGCTAAGGTGACTGATGCAGGGATGCTCAGGCACACTAGCACTCGATCATACGCCCGACTCTACCAAATAATTCCGGTAGACCGGGCTAAGATTTGTTACCGCTCTGCCCAGAACACTCGCTCAAACGGACCAATATCTGTCTCATTACCTACCGCTTCCATCCCGACGAAAGTGGCAACAACGTTTGGTGATGCCTCTGCAATGACAGCGACAACACGAGGTGGAATACCGAGTTGGTTCAAATTACGATAGCGATCCGCATCAACATCGTTACCCGTTCCCCCAATGGCGGATCCGTCCGAGAGGTTTACATGATAAATCCTGCCGACACCGAGTGAGGGTATGCAAATATTCGTGTTGCCCAATGCGCTCGATGTGGACGGAATATACGTTGTGAAGAAAATTTCGTTGTTTAGGGTTAACGCACTGCTCATCGACTTTTCACCATCGGTGGCAAGTCTGAAGAACCAGCCTTCATCCAAGTTCCCTAAAGTGACATTTTCAGCAAGTGCACCAGTCACGTTCACCATATCCCCTTCCACTAGGGGCGCCGGATAGACAATATCTCCGTTAGCATTTCGCGGTGGGCCAAATACAGCCGAATCTTTGATCGAATAGAACGAATCATCAGTTGTCAGACTATTAGGATTTGGGCGAGCACCAGAGCCAATAGCAACATTCAAAAATAATCCATTTTGCGAACTATTGCCAAACGCCACATCAGGTTCATTGAAAAATTGCCGGTTCTCTGCAGCTGTGGTACCACCAAAAGAGGCTAGAACAGTACCCGTGAGAAAATTTTCATCAGTGGTGGCAAAATTATTAATATCGAACCGCCAAACTTGTCCACCTGTGTCGCCCACATAAATAGCATTGGCATAAGCATCACCGTCTGGGTTGACGATTCGCATATCAGACGGAATGCTATACACCATACTCGGATGATCGGTGGCGTCCCTGTATGACAACATTTGTCCTGTGGTCGCATCGACCATATAGAACCCACGGCCTATGCTGTCAGCTGTACGCACGAGCTCACCGTCATTGGCTGTGTCATACCCGCCAGCAAAAAACAGAACTTCACGATCAGTGCCTAGATAATTGACTGTGCTCTTGATAGGTCGCGACCAGGTTTGCCCCAGCTCTGCAAAATCACCCACTCCACCCTCAATAGTCCAGAGTATCTTTGGCTCGTCAGGATCAGTAACGTCCAATGCATAGTAGTTGTTACCACCACGGCGCATACCAAAATAGATGTACGCTGTATCGTTGCCATCGACTATGGAATTTTCATTGACATCGTTGTGCCATCCAACAATTTCCCCATCAAGGCCATAGCTTTTATTGCTAGATGCAGCCGCTCTGTCTTGAAAGACAGGATCAAGCACGTCTAATAACGCTTCAGGGATATAAGCAAAATTCTCCATACCTGTATCGGTATCTATGGCATGCAAAAATCCATGGTTCGTACCTACAAACAACATAGAACGCCCACCATCAGCGTACTCAAGGACTAATTGCGAGGAATGCAACGGGTCGCCCATTTGAGCTCTAACCTCAGCTGTATCGCCATCATTGTCAAAGTCATTGATGTCAACTCCTCGTGCCCACTGCAGTAATGATTCGCGCGTCTGTGCAGTTGCACCGTTGATACCCAGAAGTTCGTTAGTGATCTGTGCTGTATTTTCATGAAATGTCAGCAACTGCGTTGCGCCAGTATTATCCGCAATTGATGTATAAATATTTCTTCCTAATTCTTGTCGGGAAGCTGCTCCACCTTCCGCAATCTGCGGTCCATCGTCAGTGACACTCCAAAAGCTACGCGAGGTATCTTTGAGCACACCATCGTTGCCAAGTGCGGCCGCCCCATTTGAATCCTGAACCTCTAGTTGACCAGTTGCCCCATTAAGTCCTAGTTGAAATTTCTTTACATTGCCCTCCCAGTGATTCCGAGTCGATGGACTGAACATCGCATAAAAAAGATTATTATCGTTCAATAGGCGATTATCCAAACTGATCGTTGTTGTGGGCGCCGTAAAGCCTGCACCACTTGTGAGCGATGTTTCAAGAACACTATTGAATACGGTGATTAGATCAGAGGATGATTCCGCTTCGTAGAATACTCCCTCATCATTCGGGCTAGTGTTAGCCACGTCTTCAAGAAAGTCACTTCTGGTATTGAAGCCGACTGTGTGTGTAATGATATTTTGTAGACCTGGAGTTGCACTATCGTGATCTGTTTCGTACAACCATCTTGCCAGATCCACACCACAGCTATCAGTCGCCCTACTACGCGCGTCGCACGAATCGCCTATAAGATTGATAATATCGCTTTCACTGTTGTTATCAGAGGACGCCCCATCTGACAACAACACAATATGATTTGCGCTACAGCTACCTGATTCAGGCTGTATGTACGTGGGTGCACCCGTGATTATCTCATTGACGCAAGCTTGTGCATTCAGATCAGACTCTATGCAATTAGGCGGACGAAAAACGCTACCACCCGTGTACGAACTTGGCGTCGATAGGCGGAACTCTCTATCATCTTCAGACTGAAATCCACGCTGCTTACCAAATAAAACCTCTTTCCCCAACAGGTAATTAGCGGTTTCTAGATAAGCATCAACCAGCGGAGTATTACCTTTCCTCTGAAAATCCAACACGACATTGATCAAATCGCCTCTGGCTGTTCTCAATAGCGGTGGAGAACCCGCAAGCTCTGCACCTGTTTGTCGGTAGTTGACGACAAGTCTTGCTGCTGTACCAACGGAGGATTCGTTCGCAGAAAATGAACGAACTCCGGTAGAACCCGAACTCTGCGAAAGGGTTAAAAGCACTGGATTTCCAGACGTCCAACCGGGGGTATTGACAACACTAGTCATCAATTGATCAAGACTAGGTGTGACTAGTTTGCTACCGGATTCTAACGCGGGTATATCACTCCAAGCCACAGACTGTGCATGGTAGTTTCTTAAATTCAAAGCAACAGCATTAATTTGAGACGCACTGCTTGTGTCCTCAGCCCTAATCGTTAAACTGGGCGCACCGCTGTTGGCACCCTCAGAAGAAAACTCTATGTATGAACTTGTGATAGTTGCGTTCGGCGGTACATTCAGACTCGAAAACCGAAGACCGATTGTCTGTTCATCATTGCCAATACGCGTACTCAATGCGGAAGTACTTCGGTCGAGCGTGCCAGTGGCGACACCCTCAACAACATCGTTTCCACCATCGACAATATTACCGCTAACCCCGAGACTTAGACAGGTATCACTCCAATCTACACTCGAAGGATCATAGTCAATAGTTAACGACGGCGATTGCCACTGAGTTCCATTACGGCTGTGCACATCACGCCTTCCCTCTGTTTTCACTAACACTGTCAAAGCATTTCCACCACACCAGTCAGCGCGGTTTGTAATTTCTTCAATGGCCGTTTGGATATCTGGAGAGCGGTAAGGCCTATTGGTAGACCAGTTTTCATCACTCACCCAGTTAACCCGCTCGCTAGTACCCCCTAAGGCACTGTCAAAACGACTCACCAACTGATCGTAGCTATCGTTCACCAACGGCTGAGAATGACCCGTATTTTCGGCTGCAATTATGAATTCAACAGATCCATTCCTCTGAAGGCTGGTACTGGATATTTCAAGCTGAGCCAGGTTGATATTAGCACCGCGCGGAATATCAACTCCATCAAATCGAAGCGCCCAGATAGTTTGATTCTCGTTAGATGCTGAAGAATATTCACCTAAATGAAGTTCCTCATCAGCGAGATCCACACGCCTGTTCCCGCCATCATTAATGGCAACACCGTCGTCGTCTGCTCGAAGTATATCTGCTCTAACTTTCAGTGATGTGCAGCTTGCTGAAGGGCATGAATCCTTATCCAGATTAGTCGCTGGGTACCTTATAGAGCCGCCTTTTTGTTGGCCACCAAAAGCGCTAATACCAATATTAACGTCTTCAGCCAAATTAAGGACGTCAATCATTGCAGATTTTAGTCGATCGATACGACGAGTTTCCGTACCATCAGTACTATTCATTGAACCCGACGTATCGAGCATAAACATGACGTTACTCAGGTTAGTTCCTGAGTTAGCAGAATCCGAGAAATATATTTCTGTATCATCGGCCGATGCCACCGCTGACGACACAACAGTTGCCACAACCATCGCAGACAAAAAAGTGGTCTTGAACGATGCTAGCTGTTTTCTATTTTTAGTATTCATGAATATTTTTATCGTTTAGATATCGGCGATAGCAAGACGTTTAACGCCTACAATAATTTTCTTCGCACTATTCACTGATTCAACAGAAGCCACAGAAGTCGCTTTAAATTTAATATTCTGAAATCCATTCGTACCGCCAAGACTGTATCCAATTGCTGGGGCAACACCCAGTAATTCAAAGTATGCCTCCACCTGCACCGCAGGCTCAATGCTCTGTGTCGAGTTAACCGTATCATCTTGATTACTCGCCAAAAAGAAAATATTGTCTGGTGTTAGTAAGGCCTCTACTGCCGCCTCCGCTGTACGGAACGTGGTTTGTTCAAATCGAACATTATTAGTGAGCTGACTTTGCAGATTACTTGATTGCATGGCAGAGACCCCCAACAGCGCGCTCACCAAAACCAGTATTAGCGCTACTAAAAGAACCGACCCTTTTTGCGCTCGTAAACCTGTTTTTTGAATAGAACTATGCATGATTAATTACTATTGTTACGCACGTTAAAAGTGGCATTAAATGGCATTCGAAACCTGTCATTACTGACATAGGTAAATGTATTCCCAGCAGACAAAGTATCTGGCTCAACGCTTTGACCAGCCAGAGAATAGACTCGGCTTGCATCTACATCTTCAAATCGATCCAAAGAACCCATAAGTAGCCCGACCCTTACACTGGTGATGTCAGAATCAGGTACATCGTAATCATTTGCCTCAACGAACAGCACCGTGTCGTCTGATCTCTTAACACCAAATTCAAGAATCATCTGATCTACACCCTCGCTAAGCTCTATGGGTGGGTTAGAAGAATCGTAAGGATAATGCTGAACATATAACGAACTTATGTTGTCGCCCGAGGTATTAGTTCTCTGCGTATCGCCAATGTAGTAGATGCTACTGACAAACGACATAATTCGAGTACCATTTGGAAAGTCGGTGTCGAGTGTGTATAACTTTGACATGGGTGACGATGTTCCAACAGTAACCACCGACCCACTGTTTGAAATTGATCTTGGCGCAAAAAGATCAGCTGTGCTGCAATCAGAAATAACCACTAAGTCACGCGTAGCCAAATCCACATCATCAACAGACTCTAATCTCACATCATCCAGAACTGAGGACATCGATGAATACATTGGCAAGCCAGGAAATTCTGCGAACTGCACACTTAAAGCGTGGGTTCCTGCCACAGGTGCGCCCACTGCTGTCGGCGGGGTATACCCATGAGGCAGAGAAGGCAACCAAGTGCCGTTTCCAACCAGATGGCCAGTGATGGCAGTGGCAGCAAAATTTGTTGTTGGTGCGCTCGCAGCATTTATGTTGAGGACCGTATCATCGCCTGTGGCACAGCCTATAAAGCCTGCAGCCCTCACATCGCGAGCCATTGCGTCCAGCGCGAATCTGGCATTACTCTGTAGATGAGCAACAGCTTCATTAAGTTTGGATGATTTTGCAACGCCTATAAAAATAGAGGCAATACCACCAATAATGATGGCACCAAGCACCACCGCTATCATTAATTCTACAAGTGAAAAACCCTTGTATCTGCGATACGCACCGTTGGCACCGTATGATAGATTTTTAGTCATTGAGTAAATTTCACTGATAACGTTTCATTAACTTCAGCATCGTCTTGTCGCATCCAGTCGACTGATATTGTGTATACGCCGTTTACATCAGGATTTGATACAGAGGCAGTAGCTGAGTTGCCGCTTTCACTAACGGGAAGGGCAGGGATAAAATCACTACTACCGCTCACATTTACCAAGTGCGAGCTCCATTCAAAAAGATCTAGCTGCGCCAACTCAGAGGCATCACATCCGGTATCAGCACATCCAGGTCGTGACACAACACCTGTACGAATCCCATCATAAAACCCAGCTTCGACGCCTTCACGGTTGTTCAACATACGATCCATAATGTCGTCCGCTATCATTACCGCCTGGGAATACTGGCTAGAAAGCCGATGTTCTCGTAAGCCTTTCAACTGCATGTTCCCAGACAACAGAAAGCCAATTGCCAGCACGAGCAGTGCAACTACAACTTCAATGAGTCCAATGCCCGAATTTTTTGCAAGATTGGGCTTTGAATATTTCAATGGCGAATCACCATTTGTCTGTATTTTCATCAACACTGCACCTCTGAGCCATTGGCATCCACAACAATCCCATCTGAATTGTTAGCAGGGATTGCCTGTCGAGATAACCCTGATCTTGCAAAAACAAGTCCTTTTGCAGACTCTCTACCTCTGTCATCGCAAAAAACAAACGTACCATCTTGCCAATTAGCCTCACCGAGTCTGCTGAACCTGATAGTCGATACCGGCAATACGCCGTTAGCCGATCTAGCAGTAGCTGCAATAGCCATGCCCGAGGACTGCAGCTGCTCCACACGTAAAAGCAGATCAGAGCCGTCAAATACAGAGGCGATACCGTCGGTGGCGCTATCGTTGAATACAAGCACACCGTTCGACCAATCCTGTCCGCAACTAGCATCCGTTGCACGTGCACACAAAGTCACAGGTGAGGTGCTTTTTATCGCTTCAGATCGCGCAAATTGTAGTGCGCCATTGAGCTTTCGGAAGGCTGTTTCTTGTCTGGTGTCGTTAACCAGTGTTCTGAAACTTGGTGTGGCAAGACCTAAGGCTACGGCCATGACAACCAGAGTCACCAACAACTCAATCAATGTAAAACCAACGCTACGCTTCACCTTTAATCAACTCGTCTGTTTGTGTAAAAAGTATTAATAGAAAACGTTCTTCTCCTATTAATCGAGCAGCTATAAACGGCTACTACTTTTATGGCTGTGCTTGGTTAACGGCAGACGCAAACGTTACTTAAAGTTGACTGCATGTAACGGGGGAATTTGATGCGAATCAGTGGACAACTAACACTTGACACATAACTCAATGAGGATTGCTTCGCAGAAACATAAGACATCGACTCCTCAGTTGGTCAACATCGTGCATGTGAAGCATGCTCAGCTTGGCAAGAACCGTCTCCAGGCAGCTGTCGGATCTCATCCCATTATTCAATTGCAAGACATGAACTCAGATTTAGAGAAAGTATCAATGCTTACAAGACACCGTAACTCATTAATTACTCTGCTTTGCAGTGCTTTATTCCTGTGTCTCAGTGCTAATTCATCAGCGACACCACTCAACTTACCTGATACACCTTTAAATGTAGCAGGCAGCAAAACCGCTCTGGTTCAACTCATTGTTGAAAGAGATAACAAGCTTTTTTTTGAAGCCTACCCGACCTATCAGGACATCAATGGCGATGGGGTTCTTGATAATAAATTCAAACCTGATGAGATCGACTACTACGGCTATTTTTCATCAGATTTCTGTTACACACACAATGGTAGTTATTTCTCTGCAAGCTCATTGGGTATAGACAAAAAGTGTACGGCTGATCCAAACAGCTGGAGTGGCGATTTTTTGAATTACGCCACCATGACAAGAATGGATGTCATGTTACGTGCGCTATACGGTGGTAGACGTATCATCGACACAGATTCTCAAACCGTGTTGCGACGCGCATTCGTGCCTTGGACTATTCATACCTGGGGAGTTGAGTATGAATCTGAGAGCGTAGATGGTTACAGGTTATCCGACTACACACCATTGAGTCAGCCTACAAATGGTCGACGTCACCACTTTGCAACTAATAATAGAGTGAGTTTGGGTGACATACCGCATTTGCGAATTCGCGAAAACTCTAACCGTAGAATCTGGGATTGGGTAGACAAAAACAATACTCAAGGAGATGGTCCTTCCGATGAAGATCTTATTGTGGATGTTGAAGTCTGCGCTCCAGGGTTCATCAGCGACGCTTGCTCTTTGTATCCTAATGGGAATCACAAACCGACCGGAATACTGCACACGTACGGCGAAAACAATGCCATGTATTTCAGCTTGCTGACTGGCAGCTTTGAAAATAATTTGCAAGGTGGTGTGCTAAGAAAAACCATGAGATCTTTCACTGACGAAATAGACTCTTTTACAGGGGTATACAACTCATCTGAAGGCATTGTTCACACATTAAATGCCATTCAAATACCGAATGATTTTAGAAATGGCATAACCGCTGAAATGAATGATTGCGGATTCATCTCAGAAAGAATTTTCGACAATGGCGAATGTAGTGTGTGGGGCAATCCTATTGCTGAAATGATGTTTGAAGGCATGCGGTACCTTGCAGGCGCCGGTGCTCCTACTCCCATGTTCTATGACGATGCCGCTGATGCATTATCAATAGACAATGAACTGGGCCTACCAACTGCAAGCTGGGATGATCCCTACAGCGCAGATCAACCCTATGGGCAATGCTCATCAGCTTATCAGCTTGTCATTAGCGACCCTAGCCCTTCGTTCGATGGGGACCAATTGCCAGGTAGCGAATTCGACACGTTTAAGCAAAGCGCCCTTGGTTCTATGGATGTGGGTTCTCTAGCAGACTTCATCTCTAGCCAAGAACCAGAGCTACCGGGATTAAAGTTTATCGGTGAGGCTAACGGCGTTTCTGATCGTGCTCCATCGGCAAAACTTGTTACCACATTTGCAACGGCCAGAGGACAGTCGCCAGAGGCAGCCCATCGGGAGGGCAGTTACTACGCATCAAGTGTTGCGTACTATGGCCATCAGAATGATGTTCACCCGAATGTGAATGGTGAACAAAACGTTAGCAACTTCACTTTAGCTCTAGGCTCACAAATACCCACCATCAAGGTTAAGGTAGGATCCAATGAAGTTCAAATTGCACCTTATGGTGTAACAGTAAATAGCGCATGTAAAATCGCTGGGGTACCATTTGCACCAATCGATAGCGATGTATTTGCACCTGTCGATGCTATCGTTGGCTTTGATGTTGAAAACGCTTCGGACACTGCAGGGAGTTTTCGAGTTTCATTTGAGAATATGGAACAAGGTGGAAATAACGACATGGATACACTTGTTCGCTATGAATATGAAGTGATAGGCGGTGAAGTGGACGTGACTACAACCACTCTCGGCTCTTCAGGCTGCTTCAATCAGCATCTGGGCTTTTCCATTTCTGGCACAACCGCAGATGGTATCTACTTGGTGGTGCGCGACAAAGTCACCAATGCAAACAATGATGAAGACTTTAAGCTTGATGTTCCCGCCGGCCAGAGAGCAGGTTCAGCTAACTGGGAAGATGGACAGGCATTACCGCATGTCAGCGCCATAACGTTTACACCCTCCTCAGCACCAGCTGCGCAAACCTTAGAGTCACCCCTATGGTATGCCGCTAAATGGGGTGGATTCAGGGATGCAAACGAGGACGGAATACCGCAAACAGCAGAATGGGACAGCAATGGCGACGGCGACCCCGACAACTACTTCAATGCGGCCGACCCCAGCCTCATAGAAGAAACGCTTGGCAACGTATTTAGCTCTATTAGTGCTAGCAATAATAGCTTGTCTGCATCGAGTGTCACAGGCTCATCCCTAACCTCTGATTCAAGAATTTTTGAATCCAATTTCAACACCGGTGAGTGGCACTCAGACCTCACTTCACGTGGAATTGACGGCTTCGGTAATCTTGCAGACGAGATTGATTGGAATGTCAATACAGAATTGGCCAATCAAATCGCAAACAGCGATCGCACTATTCTCACCTATAAACCGTCCACCAAAACCGGCATCCCGTTTCAGTGGCCAAGCAATGAGTTCTCACCGCTACCTACTGAGTTAGATGTGGAACAAGTCAGTGCACTGTCAACTGACCCGATAGCTGAGACTCCCGATGCACTCGGTGAAACGAGATTGAATTATCTACGAGGAGACCATGTGGAGGGTTTCCGTGCTCGCCAACTACCTCTGGGCGATATTGTTAATTCTGCAGCACAGTTCGTTGGTCCACCTGGATCCCGTTATCCTGACGACTGGGGCCCCGGGGAGCCTGAGTCGAGTCAACCCTACTCAGAATTTGTCGCAAGATATTCAGAGCGACAGCGAGCAATTTACGTCGGTGCCAACGACGGCATGCTGCATGCGTTCAACGCAGGTGAGTTCAACAATGGTAGTTACGATGTGGGTAATGGTGAGGAAATATTTGCCTACGTCCCCTCACCTGTATTTGAGGAGCTACCCGAGCTAAGCCGTCTTGACTATCCCCATAGATTCTACGTTGATGCAACGCCACGCATTGCCGATGCGTTCATCGGTGGGCAGTGGCGCACCATTCTCGTTGGTGGTCTAGGCAAAGGCGGACAAGGCGTTTATGCGCTTGATATCACTGATGTGAGTGACATTGACGAGAGCGATGCACAAGCCACTGTCTTGTGGGAGTTCACAGAAAAAGACGATGGCCATATGGGCTATTCGTACACCAGCCCATTGATTACACGTATGAACAACGGGCGTTGGGCTGCCATATTTGGAAACGGTTACAACTCATCGCAATCCGATGGCTTTGAAGCGGATAACCCATTGGGGGCAATCTTTATCGTCGACCTTGAAACGGGAGATCTGATTACAAAATTGTTCACACATGACGGATCAGACTCAATACCCAATGCTATCAATGCCCCAACCGCTGTTGATCTAGACAACGATAACAAGGTGGATATTGTTTACGCAAGCGATACGCGCGGTGTCGTCAGCAAATACAACCTCTCTTCTACCAACGATAGTCAATGGGCGCGCATCAGTGATCAGATGTTTTTTACTATTGACCGAGAAGGCACCACTCTCGAATCTAACGCCGAACCGGTGACTACTCAAATGGCTGTCGGTAGTCATCCTACAGGCGAAGGGGTTTTGCTGTACCTCGCTACAGGGAAATACCTGGAACCCTCTGATCTAGTAAACGATGGTGCCCTGCACAGAGTCTACGCGCTATGGGATAGAGACCCCTACGTTGATCCAAACCTCAGAGCAACCAGCAGATTTCCAGGCCGATTCGTAGAACAATCGATAACCGCTGAAAAAGTCGTTTTTTTCGATACTGATGGCGATGGCATTGATGAGTCTTCTGCATTCGTTCGTGAGAGCACTCAACACGAGATCGATTGGAGTAAGCATTTGGGGTGGTTTATGAACTTGGAATACATAACTGCTACTGGCGAACAGGTCGTTGCACAACCCATTCTCAGAGAGGGCAGGATTATCTTCAACACATACATTCCCATAGGCGATGAATGTACTCCAGAATCCGCAGGGTGGCTGATGGCACTGGATGCTGCCTCTGGCGCAATGCCCGAAACATCCATCGATCTGAACGGTGACGGCGTTTTTACACCCGATGAGAAGTTGTCGGGTATCAATTCAATAGGAAACCCGTTCTCCCCTCCAACCATAGCTAGCGGCACTAATGAGGATATTATTCTTACCAGCAACCCAGATGGATCCGGTACCTCCACATCAACACTCAATTCTTTAGGGGCGAGAGGTCGAGTTAGCTGGAAGGAGTTAGAGCCTTAGGCTCTGCAACAAGCTTGCGGCTAGCAACATAATGTTTCTAGCCGCAGCTTGAAGTGCTCTGACTGACTGATTTAAATCAATCAGAGGCGTTTACTAAACCTTAGTTAATGGGTGACAACAATGAAGGGTTAGTAACAAGATTACGTACAGCGTGTGCCTTCTTCTCATCAAACGGGTTGTCGCTGAACCAGGCAGCAACCGTGTCGATATGCACTTTGACAATCTCTGGTCGCACGCTCCAGCTTACCTGCAACGGAGAACCTGCCTCGTTGTAGCTTGGGCCTGTAGTTGAACCAGCATAAGCCACTGGTGTACCCGTATTCGCTGGGATGTTAAGCGCTTGATGATACCCATCAACCTCGCCTACTGCCATTAATGAAGTGAAGTCCGTAGCGCTTTCATCATTCACAACCACATACACCTGTGCTTCGACACGAAGCTGAGGATTCATTATTGACTCGCTCAAGCAAGCGCCTAATGTGGGTCCCGGTGTGATTTGCGCGGTAGTGTGAACATAGTGAACTTCAATAGTATCGCCTGGCTGTAAGCCTGCCGCATCGACTTCAGAGGGAGCCAGCTCAGCTTCGCTGAGTTCGCCAGAATATTCGAAACCACTGTTGTATCCTTCGCCATTGCCGTTGCCAGCGTATTTGCCGAATTCACCGCCTTTATGCTCGGCTCCCTCATGAAAATGAATGTTGCAAAGGTTCATTGCCGTAGAGGCGGGCGCTGTCTGAAACAGGCGTGTGTTAGTGCCGGCCTTTGACTCTATATCTCGGGGAGCTTGTGGGCCAAAGCCTGCGCCATCAGTGCTAGCGGCAAGGTTTGCGCGTTGATCCGCGACAAAGCCATCGTCTACAGTGTCTGCCTCACCTGCTGCGAACGCAACACCACCTATTATGACGAGTCCTGCAGTAGCAAAAGACAGAGATTTGTTAAATTTAGTCATACTGTTCCAGTTATTGGTTAAATTGTTATTTTGGATTGGACAAATGATCTAGGCCTACGACCCCAAGACCACGTTCTGTTTAGGCAAAAAAAAAGATCTATCTAAATATACGTAAGCTGACCTAAATTGGTTGCTTATTTTCAACATTTTTCTTACCTGAGCCTCAGTAACCTCATCCGGTAGGACATTAAAACTCGATAACAGTTTATCTGTACGGCAAAAAAAAATTCAACCGATCAACAGTAGAAGAATTTCGCCAGCCAGAATACAAGATACCCACATTATGACGATCTTCTGGCAATCAAGCTTGCTTCGGAAGAGGCGCTGACAGGATGTTTAACCATTCCCTGAACAGCTCGAGCAATCGCCCCCCTTTTATTAGCATCGCCATGCTCAGGCTCAGGCTCGCGGTACTCAAGCACATGCAGCGGGCGAAACAAGGTCAACAGCTCATTGGGTTCAAGCATAAAATTCTTGTTTTTTAAACCACGCACAAATGTTTGATAAAACAGGATCCCATCTGGCTTCAGTGCATCAACAATAAATGGGCACAGCGCTCTATCAAGAAAACGCGAAACGACTATCACATCAAATGAACGAGTCTCTGGTGGACAAGCCACAACATCTCTGACGCTTGCACTTTCGATAGAGTTGGGCTTCCGAGCACGTATTTGTTCGATAACCACATCACTGATATCCCATGCACAAACACTAAAACCCGCTTTTGCCAGAAAATGCGCATTACCTCCTAAGCCACAAGCAAGATCCAACGCATAACGTTGCCTTGCTACCCCATCAGATGATGATACTTGAGCATCAGGCAACCATCGCGCTCCACGGCTTAACACTTCCGAGGGCGCAGGAATGCTATCCCCCGAATGCGCATATCGAGCATTCCATTTACTCACGACCGGTTCGCTCATGTGGCCATCCCTAAAGAACGTGAATTAATATTTCCAGAACGCAGGTGTAAACAACACCAGTAACGTAAAAATTTCCAACCGCCCGAAGAGCATGGCGAAACACAACACAACAAGTTCAAAGTCGCCCAAGCTGGAATAGTTGGCTGCCACAATTCCCAAACCTGGGCCCAGATTATTTAAACAGGCAACCACAGCCGAAAAAGCACTTTCCTGGTCTAACCCAGCCGCCATTAGCAGCAAAAGCATCACTGCCAGCACGACTACATAACTGGCAAAAAAACCCCAGACTACGTCAATCATGTGATTTGGCATAGTTGTTCTGCCAACCTTGACGACGACCGTTGAGTAAGGATGCAGCATGCGATGCAACTCTCTCTGACCCTGCTTGAACAACAACAGAACACGCACCACTTTCATTCCACCACCAGTGGAACCTGCACATCCTCCAGCGAAACTTGCAAATAACAAGAGGACAGGCAAAAATCCAGGCCAGTTAAAATATTCTTCAGAGGTGAAACCTGTGGTCGTGCCAATAGAGACCACATGAAAGAGTGCGTCTCGTATCGATTTTCGCCACTCAGAAGTTTCAGTGATGAACAGATAACTGCTGGTGATAATCGTCAGGACCAAGGCAATGTAAATATACGTGCGAAATTCTTCGTCTTTCCAATAGTGCAGCAAATTTAATTTGGGGAGATGACGCGTAGCGGCAAAATGCAGCGCAAAATTTACGCCAGAGATTAGCATAAAGACCACCGCAATCATTTCGATTGCTGTACTGTCGAAATAGCCAATACTATTATCATGTGTTGAAAATCCACCAATAGCGACTGTGGAAAAGCTATGGCCCACCGCATCAAAAAAAGTCATACCGGCCGCCCAATAGGCTGCCGCACAAAAAACAGTGAGCCCAAGGTAGATGTACCACAGCGCTTTGGCAGTACTGGCTATCCGCGGTGTCAACTTGCCTTTATTAATTCCTGGCATCTCTGCTTTATATAGCTGCTGCCCCCCAATACCCAACAATGGCAATACAGCCACTGCCAGAACAATGATTCCCATACCACCCAACCATTGAATTTGCTGCCGGTAAAATAAAATCGACTTTGGCAATAAATCGAGCCCAACAATCAGTGTTGCTCCAGTGGTAGTCAATCCGGACATCGATTCAAAAATAGCGCTAGCTACTGATAAGTCCAGTGGGGAATACAAGTAGAAAGGCAATCCGCCAAAGATACCCAATACCGCCCAGAACAAAACGACGATCAGGAACCCGTCGCGAATGCGCAACTCGGCCTCGTACGTTCGAACAGGTAGATACAACAACAACCCCACTATTACGGTCGCCAAGAAGGCTCTGATAAACGGTGTTAACGCATTCAGCTGGTCACCATAAGCAATACCAACCAAAACAGGTACTAACATGGTGATGCTAAACAAGGTGAGAAGCACACCCACCACACGCTGCACCACCAGTAACTGAACAGGTATTGGCGATACGCGACTAGACAAAACCAAAACCCACCTGAAATAGTTTTTCTACCGCATGAATATCGCGTTTATCTGTTATCAGCAATATCAAATGGTCTTCAGATTCAATCATCAAGTCGTGGTGAGCGATCATGACTTTGTCACCTCTTACTACAACACCAATGCTGGCACTCTCTGGTAGATTCAAATCACTGACATATCGTCCAACAAGCTGTGAAGTTTGACTATCCCCTTTGGCAACGCCTTCTAATGCCTCAGCGCTTCCTCGCCGTAGTGAGTGAACTGCAACCACATCACCTTGGCGTGTCAAGGTAAGAAGTGCACCAATGGTAATTTGTTGAGGTGAAATAGCTACGTCAATCATGCCATCTTCAATGAGATCAACGTAAGCTGGTCGGTTGATGAGTGACATGACCTTACGGGCGCCGCGCTTTTTAGCCAGCATAGCTGAAAGTATATTTGCCTCATCGTCGTTGGTGAGGGCGCAGTAGACGTCCATCGCCTCTATATACTCTTTTTTCATGAGCTCGATATCGGCCGCATCCCCGGTGTGCACAGATGTTTCCTCTAACATAGAGGCTAAATACATCGAACGATCTGGGTCCATTTCGACGATTTTTACAGCGTAGCGATCTTCAAGCTTGCGTGCCAACAACAGTCCGATATTTCCCCCGCCCGCAATCATAATACGTCGACAGGGCACCTCATCATGATAAAACTGGGCTTTGACTTTGGCGGTATCACGCCTTCTTCCCATGAAAAAAATGACATCCTCAGCATGAATGATAGTCCTGCCATCAGGGATGATAGATTTTTCTACAACAACCTTCTCATCGGCCCCGGAATCCTCTTCGTCTTTACTACCTCGATAGATCGCCACAACCCGAGTATCAAGTTTGCCTAACAATTGTTGAAGATGAGATAGAGGCCATCCGTCCATTGGCGCTTTAGCCTGTACTCTCACACCAACCAGGCGCACCTTGCTGTCAGCAAAATCTATTACTTGTAGGGCACCCGGATGTTCAATGATGCGCTCTACATGATCAGTTATCAGTTGCTCCGGACTGATAATGGTATCTATCGGGATATTGTCATTCTTGAACAAATTTTGTTCGCGCACGTATTCTGCCGAGCGAATTCGTGCAATTTTTTGTGGCGTACGATATAAACTGTATGCAATCTGTATTGCAACAATGTTGGTTTCGTCCGAATCAGTCGCAGCAATAATCATATCCGCATCTTCAGCACCAGCCTCCCGTAGTACTTCAGGGTGCGATGCATAACCAACCACCGTTTGCAGCTCTTCTACCTCTTCAAGATGCTTGAGCGACTCTTCATCAGTGTCTACAACAACAAGATCATTTTGTTCGGCAGCTAAACTTCGCGCCACAGATTGACCGACCCGCCCAGCCCCAAGTACGATAATTTTCATGGTTGGCTAAACTCGTACTTTGTCAAGATCAATATCAAGACTTCTTAATTTTCGGTATAAGTGCGTTCGCTCCATACCGACATGCTTGGCCAGATCACCAATATTACCCTGAGTAACAGACAGGCACTTTAACAAGTACTGGCGCTCAAACTCTGCACGAGCTTCCCTGAGTGGCAAGTCATATCGTAATGCAAGTGTGGCATCTGCACTATGCGCTGCACCTAGCGCACGATCAATCTCTGCAGACTCAATGTCAGCTGTTCCGCCAAGAAGAAGCACTCGCTGAACGAAATTTTTCAGCTCCAAAAGGTTGCCTGGCCATTCAAGATTTCTCAACCTATTTTGTGCTGCAACACTAAAGTGCCGGTAGGCAAGACCCTCCTCTTGCACATGCCAATCAACTAAACCTTCAAGTAATGCAGGGACATCTTCAGGATGTTCTCGCAGCGCTTTGATTTCTAGAACTTCAGCACTGAGAAGACGCGCTAACACAGAATCAAGACTGCCTCGCTTTACCGCCAAATTCAGATCTTGTCGCGACGATGAAATAATTCGACAATGAAAAGGAATGCGTTGGCTAGAACCTACACGCATAAAACCCTGTTGCTCAATCGCCTGCAACAGACATTGCTGCGCACTGGCCGGGAGTAATTCCAGTTCATTGAGAAAAAGTGTTCCATTGGATGCAGACTCGAGAAACCCCATCCTTACGGTGCCATCGCGCTCTTCTCCAAACAACTCACGGTGCGCATTGACCGACGACAAGGTATCGCAACGAAGTTGAATAAAGCGCCCTGTTGTTTCAGGGTGCCGATCGTGCAAACTCTGTGCAAATAGCACCCTCCCACTGCCCGACTCACCTAAAACCAATAGTGAGCTAGTACGGGTTGCCTGAGTGGCAACAGCTTCTTTCAGTGTTTTAACGTAATCACTCACCCCCAATAAAAAGGGTAAACGCCTTGGCATTTCGCGCACTTGACCATCATGAGTTTCGTTTGGTGGCCCTTCGGCCAGAGCCTTTTCAACAGTCAACAACAACTTGGCTAAGGACAGAGGTTTCTCTATAAAATCCACCGCACCATGACGAGTCGCCTCAACCGCGGTTTCAACAGTACCGTGGCCTGAAATCATGATCACTGGGAATTTGAGTGCGTTTGTGCTCTTCCAAGATTTCAGCAAAGAGACACCATCCATATCAGGCATCCATATATCCAGAAGCACTAGGTTAGGTGTAGATTCTTCAATAGCAGCTTGTGCGTTGGCTGCGGTGTCAGCAACCGATACCACGTAGCCTTCATCTTCAAGAATTTCTTGTATCAGACCACGAATATCGGGTTCATCATCGACGATAAGCACAGAACGTTCATTCATGCGGCATCTCCTCGAAGCTGCAAACTGGAAGGGTACGGCAGACTGACAATGATCGCAGCACCGCCTCCAATGCGATTCTCCGCCCTGATTTTACCGCTATGTTCTTCCACAATTTTTTTCACGATGGCAAGTCCCAACCCTGTACCTTTCGGTTTGGATGTAACGTAGGGTTCAAATAATCTCTCCAACAATTGAACAGGGATGCCAGATCCTTCGTCCTCAGCAAGGATTTCAAGCACATCGTTAGTTTGCTCATTTCGTACACGCGTTGTCAGACGAACCACTTTGCGTAGCTTACCTTGTTGCGCCTCCAAAGCGTTCTTTATCAAGTTATGAATCAACTGTCTCATTCTTGGTAAATCTAGCGATAGTGGCGGCGCAGTGGGCGATAAGGAGAGTGATACCTGTAGTGACTCATCGCTGTTAACGTACAAATCAGAGATCTCTCGCAGCAATTCATTTATGCCGGTAGGTACCAACTTAAGGCTGGGGCTTGCCGAATACTCGGCAAAAGCATCTACCATGTCTTTCATGGAATCGACCTGATTTTCTATGGTAACTGTCAGGCGATTCAACAGCTCTAGATCACGCCCCTCGAGACGACCGCCGAACTTGTGACGTAAGCGTTCTGCAGACAACCTGATGGGCGTTAGAGGGTTTTTGATTTCGTGGGCCAGGCGTCTGGCCACTTCGCTCCAGGCAGCATCGCGCTGAGCACTAATCAATGTTGTCATGTCATCGATGACAATGACACGCCCGGTGAGTTGACCAGCCGTATCCAGCAACACAGTGCCACGGCAAAAAAGAAACCGTCGCCCACCTTGATCAAATACATCAATCTCTGTGGACCATTCGGTATCAGGTTGTTGCTCTAACGGAACTCTTATCTGTTCACTGAACTGCGCTACAACACTATTGTCTTGCTCATGGTGCACCAAAGCCTGACCATACATCTGAACCAATTCACCACCCAGAATTGACGAGGCAGCAGGATTACTTGTGAGTACCTTATTTTGCGCATCCAGAGTGATTACACCGCTGGATATTTGCCCTAGAACCGCTTGTAGTCGCGTACGCTGTCGTTCAATCTGACGCTGGCTTTGCTCTGCATTCTTGCGGCTTTGCTCAAGCTGCAGTGTCATATAGTTAAATGATTGAACCAGAAAACCAAGCTCATCATTTTTGGTTCGCTTATAGATTCGTTTGGCATAGTTTCCCTGAGCCACCGACCGTGTACCTTCGACCAGATCATGTATAGGCACCATCATCCGCCTTGCAGCATATAACGCAAACCACAAAGCCATCATGGCAGAAAGCAACAACGCCAAGGTTAAGGTTAACATCGAGCTTATTATTAGAGGATCACGAAGAAAAACCAATTGCCTGTACTGTTGATAACTTGACTGTACGCTCTCTGCCAATTCAGCTGAACGATCGTTGATAGGGTACAAGGCTTGTAATACTGAATTTTCTTGTGAGGCATCTATAGCGAACACTGGAGCCACCACTCGAATATACAATTCACCTCGCCCAATAGGGTCTACCCCCACATAAGACAAGCCTTGGCGTGCTCTAGTCAACAGATCATTCTCTGGGCGGTGGGGTTGGACACTAATGCTATCCAACAAACCAGTGGATGCAATAATTCTGTTATCCGGACCAATGAGCGTCATCTCGCTGGCATAGGAATCAGCACTTAAAGAATTTAATTCTACAACAGCGACCGACTCATTAACTCCTACCAGCTGCTCGGCAACCTTCAATGCATCACGCTGCAGGATACTCATTTGCAACTCCAGTGACTCACGGCTTAATTCCAGCGCATCATCAAGCGCTTTTTCAATCTCAAGATCAAAGTAGCTGTTGATATTGGCTCGTAAAAAACGTATCGAAAAGCCGTATACCAATGTTACCGGTATTAATGCGAGTAACACAGAGACGATGACAAGTTTGACAGTGAGCCTTGAACCTGCGATCCGTGCACGAAATTCCTTGGTGAGACGCCAACCATTGTTAATGATAAGCACGGCAATAAAGCAAAGAGCCAGGCCATTACCAATAAGAAGCCAACGGTAATATTGACCAAAACTATCCAGCTGCAACGCTATGGTGCCTAGCACATAAAGCGAAGCGATCAGAACCACAAACAACAGGCCCATGAGCACGGCACTGTTCAATAAGCGTTGACGTACTCGTGCTAGGTAATTGACCATCGGTACTCCTCGCTGGCCAGCTTCCAGACAGAGCGCAAAATAGGCTGCAATGACAGCGGTAACGTCGATGTCGACAAGCGCATAGATAAAGAACCCGTGAGCTCTTTGTTATTTTGTACACTCAGCTTTAGTTGTTTTTGTTGTTGATCTTCAAGGCTGAAGCGCAAAGTGCCAAGCTCACCCAAACCTGACAAAGCCGAGGACAGCGATCGATAATTACGGCTGACATTGCTTTCCACGACACTGACACGGTAGTGCCGTGTCAGTTCATAGTATGTCAACGTGTAGTGGATCTGGCCGGTATAAATAGTGGCAGGAAACCAGAGTGAACGTGGTTTTTGCACGTCAAGTTGAACGACAAAAGTCAGCGGCACGCCGCTGTAAAGTCCGTTTTCTACGCTTGGCGGCAACTGTACTTTCGCACTTGTTTGCAAATTCAACGTGTCGGCATCAATACGCAACTGCACATCACCAAACTCAATACTGCCTTGCTCCTCGACATTCGAATGTCGTGCATAGTGAACAGTGAATGCAATCAATGCAGCACCCAACAGGCATACCAGCAACAGCCAACGCGTTCCATCTTTGGCGCCTTGAGCCTTCAAACGTGCGGCTTTTTTATAGCGGCGTAAAAAAAACCGTCCATGCCACGCTCTCCTGGCAATATCTGACGAACCTGATCAAGTAAGGATGCCTGTGAATTACGCTGTAAGAATCGCTCTATCTGGCGTTCGTTCTCATCTTTAAAAATAGAGCAAGTAGCATATAACAACACGCCACCCGGAGCCAAGGTGGACCAAAGCGCATCAAGCAATTGGGCTTGCAATGCAACCAGGTTTTCAATATCACTTGCCCGTCGCAGCAACTTGATATCGGGATGCCGTCGGATGACCCCCGTGCCTGAACAAGGCGCATCAAGCAATATGGCATTGAATGGCTGATTATCCCACCAGCTTGTCGGTTGTGTGGCATCACCCGATACAACATTCACCTGTGTTTCAAGATTCAGCCTTTGCAACGTTGAGTGAACACTTTTCAGCCTGACCTCATCCCGATCAATAGCAACAATCGAGGCATATCTGCCGCTCTCGGCAGCATGTGCGGTCTTGCCTCCGGGCGCAGCGCATGCGTCGAGCAAGCGTCCACCTTCGGGTACGAACTTGCCGAGTAGCTGTTCCGCCATTTGCGCGGCTCCATCCTGAATACTGACATCGCCTTGCTCAAAACCGGGTAAGGCGCTGACCGGTACCGCTTTTTCAAGAAGCAGCGCATGGGGGACATCAATCAGGGTACTGGCCTCCATCGATTGTTCACCAAGACGAGCCTGATATGAGTCAAGCGATCCCTGCAAACGATTCACCCGTAGCCACATCGGCCCTTGCTCATTGTTCGCTAAACAGACTGTTTGCCACTGCTCGGGCCAGTCGGTTCTGATGATCTCTAACAACCACGCAGGATGAGAGTACCGCTGGGTTTCGCTTAACGATTCATGCAGCAACTCACTCTGACGCTGGTAGTTGCGAAGCACCGCATTGACCACCCCACGCGCCCAGGGTTTTTTCAAACGCTTAATCACCTTGACGGTTTCATCGACTGCCGCATGATCAGCTGTCGGTGTGTATTTAAGCTGGAATACACCAAGCTGCATGAGTAGATACACATCCTGATCTTTGGGTTTGAGCGGTTTTTGCAGAAGCTGGCCAACCAGTCCTTCCAGTTCATGTGACCAGCGACACCATCCAAAAATCCACGCTTGCAGCTGTGCTTGCTCACTGACAGCTACGCGCTCCTGAGCTTCAGGTAGTAAACGGGTGAGCGAGCCACTGTGTTTTTGCAATTGCAACATAAGCTGCAGAGCTTGAAAACGCAGATTGGTCGCTGACTCTGCAACAGGGTTTGACATCAATTTTGCACGGAGCTAAAGGTTTCTCCTTGCAGAGAGTGTCCTTGTAAAAATTCAGCTGCGGGCTGGGCTTTCTTGCCTGGCCACTGCAGTACCGTGAGGTCGATAGTGGTATCCCCAGCTTGCACCCGGACAGCGTCATCCAAAACAGCCACTATTGTGCCGCAATCTTTGGCACTGTGATGTTCGTCGCTATCGACAATGCGACATTGCCAGATTCTCACGCGTTTCCCCTGCAAATGGGCTTCAGCCACAGGCCACGGATTGAATGCGCGGATTCGCCGATCTAACTCGGCGGCTGCCAGTGTGAAATCTAATGCCGCTTCGCTCTTGAAGAGTTTTTCAGCGTAAGTGGCTATCGAATTGTCCTGAACCTTAGCCTGCAGCTCGTCGTTACAACGTGCTGGAAGAGCTTCAAGTAATATCTGAGCTCCCATGGTCGCCAAACGATCATGCAGCTGAGCCACGCTCTCATCAATGCCTATCGGTGTCCGCTTTTCCAACAGCACATCACCCGTATCAAGACCTTCATCCATTTGCATGATACATACACCTGTTTCGGTGTCTCCAGCGAGTATGGCTCGATGAATAGGCGCGGCACCTCGCCAGCGCGGTAGCAATGAACCGTGGATGTTCAAACATCCCAGTGGCGGTGTCTCGAGCACAGCCTTGGGTAAGATCAGACCATAGGCTGCGACGACCAGAACATCGGCATTAAGAGCCTTGAACTCTTTAAGAGCCTCTTCTGTTTTTAACGACGCAGGTTGCAACACTGGTACCGATGCCTCTTGTGCCATGAGTTTGACCGCGCTGGACGTTAGCTTACGCCCACGCCCAGCGGGCCTATCGGGCTGAGTCAGAACACCCACCACATCGTGCGAGCTGCTTAGCAGTGCTTTCAATGCCACAGCCGCAAACTCAGGTGTTCCAGCAAAAACTATTTTCAGACGTTC
This sequence comes from Granulosicoccus sp., assembly GCA_023301725.1. Lineage (GTDB taxonomy): Bacteria > Pseudomonadota > Gammaproteobacteria > Granulosicoccales > Granulosicoccaceae > Granulosicoccus. The sequence continues at coordinate 28,513 of JALZUD010000145.1, forward strand.
ACAATTCATCAGTTTATCGACTGCGAGACATGGGCTCAGGCAAGTCGTCCAGATCAGCCCCGTCACGCACCCACTTCTCTAATTTCTTTCTAATTCGATTACGCTTGAGGGTAGACAGGTAATCGACGAATAATTTGCCCTTCAAATGGTCTATCTCATGCTGGATACACACAGCGAGTAGTCCGTCAGCGTCCATCTCAAAGGGATTACCTTCACGGTCCAAAGCTGCTATCCGCACCTCACTGGGTCGTTTCACCGATTCGTACACACCCGGAATTGACAAGCAGCCCTCCTGCATTTCAGCCATCCCCTCGGCCACAACAATAGTGGGATTGATAAACGTCAGAGGCGTGTCGTTTTCTTCAGAAACATCAATAACAACAACCTGTTGGTGAACATTGACTTGTGTGGCAGCCAAGCCGATGCCGGGCGCGTCGTACATAGTCGCAAACATATCGTCGACTAGTTTCGCAACCTTGCCATCAACATCCCGGACCTCGCTGGCCGACGTGCGCAGTTGTGGATCAGGGTAGTAAAGGATATCTAGCAATGACACAACATAATTTCCTGGTTGAGATCTCGAGGTGCCTAATTCTAGCCCGAACACCAGATTTAAACCCTCAAATTCTCTTAATTTGGGTCATCAATGCCTCGTCATGGTGCGCACAAGACTCACCAAGACACCCCCTTTGCACCTCAAGTAATACAAACCATCGCCGATGCAACGTTTAGCAACCACCGAATCACGAGGGAGAGTTCCCAAGAATGGGCCACTACTACACAATGAAAATGACAAATGCTCGCTTAATGCTTGCGTTGGGTTTGTCCGCGGTACTCGCTGCCTGCGCAAGTTCAAGCCCAAGCCCTTCAGCCATGGCTGTTATAGCTCCAATCGACGATAGGCCCAGCCATAGCGATAGCGCGTTACTGAAAACCAGCTACACGACTGCAGTTCCTCGCGTGTATCTGGCCGCCGATGAAATCGAGGACGACGCACCCTCAGCTTATACAGTGGTTCGTGGTGACACCCTATGGGATATCTCTGATCGATTTCTCAAAGAGCCATGGCGCTGGACCGAGATCTGGAAGTACAACGAGCAGATCTATAACCCGCATTTGATCTACCCAGGGGATGTCCTTGCGTTGAGTTACGTGGATGGAAACCCGATCCTCTCATTAACGCGCAAAGGAAGCCTCATACCTCATCTGGCAGTCGCAACCACGCAAGGTACTGACGCTGCCAACAATAGCGTCGTCAAATTATCGCCGCGCGTTCGAACAGAATCACTCGAAAATGCTGTTCCGGTCATACAGCGGGATTCAATTTCGCAGTTTCTGATTCAATCTCGGGTTCTGGACAAGAGCACACTGCCCTCTGTGTCCTACGTTGTGGCCAACAGTGATGACCGTCTCATCAGCTCCACGGGCAGCAAAATTTATGCGCGTGGCAAGTTCGATCGCAACAAGACCAACTACAACGTATTCCGTAAAAATAAGGCCTTGATCGACCCGGTTTCCGGGGAAAAACTGGGATATGAAATTACCCATGTTTCAGATGCAAAGCTACTCAGCGTTGGAGATCCTTCCGTCTTGACACTCACCAGAAACAAAATGGAAACCGCCGCTGGCGATCTGCTGTTACCCGTTGAGCACGAAATTAACAGTCACAACTTTGCACCACGGCTCCCAGTGCTGGAAGGCGAAGGACGTATTGTCTCGCTAGCAAATGCTATTTCCCAAACAGGAAGGGATCAGGTTGTGGTGCTGAATGTAGGTTCCGATTCGAGTTTACAAGAGGGTGACGTGCTAGCAGTGGAGACACGAGGTGGGAGCGTTGTTGACACCATTGGACCTCGAAAACGTGAGCGTGTCGACCTACCGAACCAACGCACTGGAGTTTTGATGGTATTCAAGACCTTTGACAAGGTAAGCTATGCGCTAGTCATGGAATCGACTCGCCCGATAAAGGTCAACGACATCGTTACGGGTATCTAAACACAAGCTTTCGGCAATTTATACAGTGGCCGCGGGCACCAACCGCGGTCACTATCATGGAAGATACAAGCAGCAATTACTCCTCAACACCAGCACCTTTGTCAGCCTCTACGTCGGCATGGCTGACCTTCGCCTTGGCTTTTGATGCCAGCGCGCGCCATTGTCAGCACATTCGACAGACACAACCCAACGCCTCCGGTATCGGCAAGCTGATTACGGACTACCTCGCTGGCCATCCGAAGACACTAATCGAGGCACTGCGCGGTAAACTCGAGGAATCACAGCTGGCTGAACTAGTCAGTGATCGGGTGAGGCAAAAAGTAAACGCCGCCAGCCGGTGGGCGGCTGCAGACCCCAGTCATCACCTGATAGGCCTCGATCATCCAGCCTACCCCGTCCAACTGCAAGAAACTGTCAATGCGCCAGTCCTTCTATATGCAAAAGGCGACCTGCACGCTTTAACCCAGCCAGCTCTGGCAATTGTGGGTTCTCGCAAAGCCAGCAAGCTCAGCATTGATCACACGTACCAACTCGCAGCTAACATGGCAGCCCGTGGCGTCACTATTGTCAGTGGTCTTGCACGAGGCATTGATGCTGCAGCGCACGAAGGCGCGTTATCCGTAGGCGGCCACACGATCGCGGTGGCAGCCACTGCACCAGAATTAGTGTATCCGCGGCAGCATCAGGCCTTGGAACAGAGAATTATAAGTAACGGTGGTTTGGTTATTACCGAGTACCCCTTGGGTTCAAAAACATTGCGCTGGTACTTTCCGCGGCGCAACCGCATCATCAGCGGATTAAGCTTGGGGGTTCTGGTAGCAGAAGCAGCCCTGCCTAGTGGCACTCTCACCACCGCCAACCACGCTATTGAACAAGGCCGCGAAGTTATGGCTATTCCCGGGAATGTAATAAACGCACAATTTCGTGGATGCCACTCACTGATAAAACAGGGCGCCACTCTCGTGGAGGACGAACACGATATTCTGGACGCACTAGCTTGGCCGCTGCTGCGATCTATCCGCGATCAGGAACTGACCTCAACGGCTGATGAAGTCCAGACAACTCTGGATTTAACACTTTCCGCTGAAAACACACCTACAGGTAACTCCATCGAAACACAGATTCTGAACGCACTGCGTGAAGCGCCAGCCACCATAGACGAATTAATGACACACTCGCAACTCACGATTGCAGAACTGGGCACATACCTCGGAATGCTTGAGATTGACGGCAAGATAATTGCCTCTGGCAATGGGCGATATAACTTAACGCGAAGCCACAACAGCACAGCCTAACGCCCCTGACAATGTGAATTCTTGATACTAATTGTCAGACAAATCACACCGCCCCGTTGACAAAGCAAGGTCAAGCGGCGAGGCTATGCTTCGTTCCGTCTGAAATCCGCCCCGTAAACAGCAGTTGATAAATGAGCAAAAACCTCGTAATCGTAGAGTCGCCCGCTAAGGGAAAGACCATCGAAAAGTACCTAGGTAAGGACTATAAGGTGCTTGCTTCGTACGGGCACGTCCGCGATCTACTGCCCAAAGAGGGCGCTGTTGATCCTGACAACGACTTCAAAATGAAGTACCAGCTGATCGAGAGAAACGAAAAGCACGTCAACAATATAAAGAAAGCGCTAAAAAAAGCTGACACCCTACTCCTCGCGACTGACCCGGATCGCGAAGGTGAAGCGATCAGTTGGCATCTGGTAGAGCATTTGCGGGAAGAAGGCGATTTAAAGGATAAATCCGTTCAGCGTGTTGTGTTTCACGAAATCACCAAGCGCGCGGTACAAGAAGCGGTTGATAACCCGCGCGAGCTAGGTCAGGACCTGATCAATGCACAGCAAGCTCGTCGAGCACTCGACTATCTTGTTGGCTTCAACCTCTCGCCATTACTTTGGCGCAAAATCAGCCGTGGCTTATCTGCAGGCAGGGTTCAATCGCCTGCGCTGCGCATGATCTGCGAGCGTGAAAACGAGATTGAAGCGTTCAATCCGCTAGAGTATTGGAGCATCGTCGCTGATCTGCAGAAAGACACGCAGCCGTTCACCGCTAAGCTGTCATTGCTGAACGGTGAGAAAATGAAGCAATTCACGATTACCAATGGCGAGCAGGCCAACGAGACGCACGATATGCTCATGGGCCATGCTAAAGGCGCACTCACCGCTGTGAAGGTGGAGAAAAAGCAACGCAAGCGCAACCCGACCGCACCGTTTACCACATCGACATTGCAACAAGAGGCTTCGCGCAAGCTTGGCTTTGGCGCTCAGCGCACCATGCGTACGGCACAGAAGCTGTACGAAGGCATCAAGCTGGGCGACGAAGGCGCTGTTGGTCTAATCACCTATATGCGTACTGACTCAATCACTTTGTCCCAAGATTGCCTGGACGAGCTTAGAGAGCTGATTCCGAAACGGTTTGGCCAGGACTATCTGCCTGCTGAATTAAACACCTATAAAAACAAATCAAAGAATGCGCAGGAAGCTCACGAAGCCATCCGACCCAGTTCGGTCATGCGAGCGCCCGACGAAATCAAGCAGTTCCTCGAAGAAGACCAATACAAACTCTACAACCTCATCTGGAAACGAACGGTAGCCAGTCAGATGATCTTCGCCACCATCGATGGGGTTGCCGTCGATTTTGCCTGTGGTGATGGAAATCTGTTCCGAGCCAATGGCTCAACGGTTAAATTTCCAGGCTTTATGACCGTTTATCGTGAGGATGTTGACGATAAGAAAAAAGCAGAGGACGATGACAAGTTGCTTCCAGAGTTGCAAGAAGGCGATGTGGTGCCGTTGCAAGAAATCAAACTCACCCAGCACTTTACTGAACCGCCGCCACGATTCTCAGAAGCAAGCTTGGTTAAAACTCTTGAAGAATATGGCATTGGTCGTCCATCAACTTACGCCTCTATCATCTCCACGCTGCAATCACGTGAATATGTAGAGATTGAAGCAAGACGATTCTTCCCCACCGACAAAGGACGTGTCGTCTCAGGATTTTTATCCAAACACTTTGACAAATACGTTGATTACGACTTCACCGCGAACTTGGAAGATGAGCTTGATGCGGTATCGCGTGGTGAAAAAGACTGGGTGCCACTGCTAGCTGATTTTTGGAAACCGTTTCATGCGCAAGTAGAAGACAAACTGGAAAACGTCTCTAAAGATGAGGCTATCCAGGCACGTCCATTAGGTATTGATGAAGAAAGTGGCCGGCCCATCACTGTTCGTATTGGACAGTACGGTGCATTTGTACAAATCGGCACACGTGAGGACGAGGAAAAACCAAAGTTTGCAGGCTTGCGTCCCGGGCAGCGAATGAACTCCATTACGCTTCCCGAAGCTATCCAGTTATTTGATCTACCACGTAAACTCGGCGAGACACCAGAGGGTGAACAGATCACAGCAAACATTGGTAGATTTGGCCCCTATCTGAAATACGACGCTAAGTTTGTTTCTCTCAAAGAAGACGATCCGTACACTGTTGGCCACGAGCGAGCGCTTGAAATTATTGCCGAGAAGAAAGTTGCCGATGCCAACAAACTGGTTAAGGAATTTGACGGCACTGACGTACAGATACTTAACGGTCGTTGGGGTGCTTACATCACCGACGGTAACAAAAACGCAAAAATTCCTAAAGAGCTCAAAGAAACACCAGCAGCCATTGATCTGGAAACCTGTCTAAAATTGCTCGCCGAAGCGCCTGAACGCAAAGGTCGAGGCAAGAAGAAAGCCGTGGCTAAAAAAGCGGAATCCAAGAAAAAAGCGACTTCGAAGAAAAAGGCTTCAGCTAAGAAAAAATCCAAGAAGAAATCTGCGGCGAGCAAAAAAGCGGCTGCCAAGAAACGTGCAGCTGCCAAGAAGAAAGCTACAGCTAATCTGGAATAATGCCTCTGAATGACGACGAGGCTTTTCTTGACAGAAACGTGTGTTGACAGAGATAGAAAAAGCGGTGGCAGCCCTTAGGGCTGGCCGCGTTATCGCCTACCCCACTGAAGCAGTTTTCGGCCTGGGGTGCGACCCTGAGAATGAAAGCGCGCTGCAAAACGTGATCGATGTAAAAGGACGTGATAGCCACAAGGGCTTCATTTTGATTGCATCTTCCCAAGATCAACTGCGCGAATTTATAGCGCCAGTGTCTGTTGCCCAGCAGGAAATATTAGATGCGCATTGGCCTGGACCTGTCACCTTCGTCGTACCTGCCAACACTAGAACCAGCAACACGCTGCTTAGCGGCTACCGCGATACCTTAGCCGTGCGAGTAAGCACCCACCCAGTGGTTATCCAACTGTGCGAACAGTTTGGCAGCGCCATTGTCTCTACCAGCGCTAACCTGTCCGGGCAAGAGGCGTCACGTTCTGCTCAAGAAGTTCGCACCACATTTGGCAACAAACTGGATGTAGTCATTGATGCCGAGGTTGGAACCTTAAACGAACCCACCAAAATTATAGATTTGCGTTCGGGTGAGCGTTTGCGTTAAACGCCTTGAGAGTGCGCCACAGCTTTACTCGCTAGCAATAAATCGAGTACCAAACACCCGATCGAATAGAGTGGTAGCAATGCCAAAATTAACGCTACCCATGTTCTTTGGGTTGTGATGCTCCTTGTGGTGGTTTGCAAGATTTTTGAAAACCGGAGGATTTTCTAGATGAGCAATGGTGTGAATAAACTCGTACCACATCGAGTGTATCGCCACTGAAAATAGCAATATCCAGCCAATATCTAACTGAAGATGACTACCAAGAAGCGCAACAGGCAGATAGACTCCACCTAAAACAAGAGCGTGAACAAAAAAAGGCAATATCACCATATTCATATCTTGCGTTGACTCAACATGCATTTTTTCATTTGTGAACATGCCATGATGCCAAAATGTATGCATCTCAAATACGGCCTCTTGAAATTTAACCTTCTTGTGTTGTTGGTACCTGTGAGCTAAGTACATCGCTGCATCGCTGTATAGAAAGCCAAGCGGAATGAGAATAGTTAACCGTGAATCCCAGTGGATATTCAGCGCCGAGTAGTATACGAAGCCCGTTAAAATAAAAAAAACAAGTAAACCATTAAGGTATGAATTAAAAAATAATCCTTTGTATTTTGCCCTGAACCGCGCCCGTTTGTCGTCAATAGATTTCAGTTGCACAATGATTCCACGAGTGGTGAGATAACTAAAAAGCTAGGTAGCTTGGTCAAAAATATTACGCACGGCTCGTATTTATTTTATGTTACAAATCAACGTTAGCACAATGCGAACATTGCAAAGCCACAAATAATTATGTCGAGTACAACTCAGCACCGTATTCTCACAATACAAGCATTAATCTAAAAATATTCGCACGTCGCTACTTCGCCAACCGCCATCCTCAGTTTTAGCACTAACTAATCATATTCTACCTTCAGAACTCAATATTATTTTGAAGATAAACAGAGGAATAATGTCTTTTATCAATACTGTTTAAAATACCAGTTTACCCCTAATAACACCACTGACTAATGATATAATAAATCATCAAACGGAGCGCGATTTCATGGAAGATTCAACGGTATTTATCAATAACAAAATAGGTGCGAAACCCGACAGTGCATTGCGCTTTGGCATGTCCTCATTCGACATTAACGAGCGCGAAAAACTCGGCCAAAGCTTAAGGCTAGCCATGGCCTGCATTGAAGCGCCAAGTGTGCCGAACAATACCTCCTGTATGCCAAGCGATGAGTCCGGCATTTGCGATCGCTTAAAAGCAATAACCCAAGAAGTGAATTCATCAAAAGCTGACTTTCTTGAACTATTAGTCAGGTTCGACGAGCTTGAAGGTTGGAAAAACCGCGGTGCTGCCAATTGCGCAGCTTGGGTAAATTCAGAACTGGGCGTTAGCCCGCAACTAGGCTGGGCCTACCTTCGAGCTGGGCGTCAACTCAGATCACTACCCACTACTACTGCCTTGTTCAGAGCCGGCAAGCTGTCATTGTCAAGAGCAACAATAAAAGGCGCAGGCCCAGTTGCCCGTGAAACCGCAAGGCGAATCGCCTGCGATTGCAGTATCACCCACCATACAACGCATCGTGGAGAGCCTACCGACATTGGTCGTAAATCAAGACTATGGCCTGCCGCGATGTCGCGTGCCATCAAGGATCGTGACCAGCACTGCCAGTACCCTGGTTGCACTAAAACACACCAGTTACAAATTCACCACATCAAGCATTGGGCTGAT
>JALZUD010000146.1 GCA_023301725.1 Granulosicoccus sp.
CTGATCTGATCGAGAAATGAATTTTTTGTCAGCATGGTAAGGCTGGCAAAGCCACTAATGACCATCGCGCTAACCGGCAGAGTGATATGCCACAAGTAATCGCGAATACGCGCCGCCCAGTTCATCTCATCCCAGCCTGGCGAGGTGAGGCCTCGAAGGGGAAAGAGGTCAAAGTAACGGCCGCCTGAGAACAGAATGATGAGCAATATAGCGAATAGAAATCCGGGTATGGCATAACCAAGCACAATGGCACCACTGCTCCAGACATCAAATTTGGAGCCATCCTTAACCGCCTTTTTTATCCCCAACGGAATGGATATCAAATAAATGAGCAGAGTAGTCCATAAACCCAGGCTAATAGACACTGGCATTTTTTCAAGCACCAGATTGATGACTGTCTCGTCCCTGAAGTAACTGCTACCAAAATCAAAGCGCGCATAATCGCTAAGCATGGTGAAGAATCGCTCATGCACTGGCTTATCAAATCCGAACTGGGCCTCTATCTCCGCAATGATGTCAGGGTCTAGCCCTTGTGCACCTCGGTAAGCTGATGCCCCGCCGCTACTGGTGCTTTGACTACTTTGCAGGTCGCCTGCTGACCCGGAAAATGCAGCAGTAGCGCCAGCCGAGTTGCCACGCAGTTCGGCAAGCACGCGTTCAACGGGACCGCCCGGTGCGAACTGTATGACAGTGAAATTGATGATCATTATTCCAATGAGGGTTGGAATAATGAGCAGTAGCCGCCGAGTGATGTACGCAAACACGAGCTAGTGGCTCAACTGTTCGAAGGCTGAGATTGTGGAATCACAGCGATTAGCATGGCTAAGTCGTGTATGCGGGTTATCAGCGTGTCGCATCAGCCTAAAGCTATCGATCAAGATCCAGCTTTGAGTCCAAGTCCTCATCTATCCACCAACCCGTGGGAAAACCGGTGAGGCTATAGCTGATGTAGGTGGGTTGAGTTTCTGGTTGACCAAAACGATTCCAATAAGCGATGCGATGCTTGTCTACATAAAACTGAGGCACGAGGTAGTGGTTCCAAAGCAAGACGCGATCCAGTGCACGCGTGGTGAGCTGTAATTTGTCCAATGATTCGGCGTTATTGATTTGTTCTATCAATTCATCGACCACTGGGTTCTTAATGCCCGCGTAGTTGGCCGAACCGCGCTCGTCAGCCGCATCAGAGCCGTAGTAAGAGCGAAGCTCAGGGCCAGGTGGTGGGAAGAAACTCAGTAAACCTGAAATCATGTCAAAGTCAAAATCATCCAGTCGTACCTGATACTGAGCAGCATCGATTATTCGTACCGATGTAGAGATACCCGCTTTTTCCATGTTTTGTAAGAAAGGTGCGGCAACCCTTTGCCCATCGGGTTGAACCAACAACAGTTCAAGAGACAACTGCTTACCCTCTTTCATCATTTTTCCATCAGAGAGAGTCCAGCCGGCTTTGTTGAATAAGGCTAGTGCCTGGCGCAACTGTTTGCGATTACGTCCACTGCCGTCGGTGACGGGCGCCTTGAATTCATCAGTAAATACTTGCTCTGGTATTTGGTCTTTAAAAGATTCTAGAATGACCAGTTCCTCAGGCTTTGGCGGACCACTAACGCCGTAGTCGGAATTGCGAAAGTAACTGTTGATGCGTTCGTACTGATTGAAAAGAATGGTGCGCTTGATGGTTTCAAAGTCATATAACAAATTAATAGCTTCGCGAACATTTTGATCGTCAAACGGCGGGCGACGCAAGTTGAAAAAGTACGCTTGAATAGCACCAGGAACATTGTTTGCTGGCGTGTCGAGAATGATATCTCCGGTATCAACTTCGTCAACGTTGTAACCTGTGGCCCAACGCTTTGAGCTGTTCTCGGAGCGAAAGTCAATGTCGCCAGCTTTGAACGCTTCAGCACTGACCTCTAGATCTCGATAGTAGTCATAGCGGATGGTGTCTATGTTGCTCAAGCCTTTGTTGATAACAAGATCCTTACCCCAATAGTTTTCCACGTGCTTGAAGGTGAGCGATCTGCCTGCGTCAACATCGCTAATGTAATAGGCGCCACTTGCGGGTTGTGGGTCGAGAAAGGTTTTGCTGATGTCTTTATCTTTCCAGTACTCAACTGACAAGGGGGAGAAGCCTGCCACTGCCATTAATGGTTTCATGGTGTCGGTGGTATTAAAGCTGAATTTAATGCGTTGCTCATCGAGCACTTCAGCTGCCACGACATCTGCATAGTGAGATTTTATAAACGGGCTGCCATGTTCTTTGATGGTGTTAAACGTGAATTCAAAGTCGGCAGCGGTAATAGGCGTGCCGTTGTTGAATTGCGCCTCTGGACGCAAGTTAAACGTGATTGAGCTTCTGTCGGCCGGATAATCAACTGACTTGGCAATGAGTCCATACGCGGCTGATAGTTCATCGCCGGACCCCACCATTAGCGAGTCGCTGGTAAGTGATAGCATCCGAGGGGTACTGCCTTTTAGTATGTAACTGTTCAGGCTATCGAAAGTGCCGAAAGCACCCAGAACCACACTACCGCCTTTTGGAGCATCTGGATTGACGTACGGCCAATGTGTCATGCTCTCGTCGTACAAAGGCGTGCCAAATTCTGCCATGGCCCATGCGCCTGTAACATCATCCTGTGCAGCTGCTAAGTGCGGTGTTGTTAACAGCATCAAGCTTGTTGAACACAGTGCAATAGCTCTGCAAAATCGTGTGTCGAGACATTGAAGCAGAGTTTGCATGCGACAACGCAGTGTTAGCTTTGTGCGTGCGATAGTTCGAGGCGTGACAATTTGATTCATTTTTCTGGCCTTGCCTTGTGGATGCTTATATGGAGTTTAGCAGTGTCATGTCTACTACTTACGCTTG
>JALZUD010000147.1 GCA_023301725.1 Granulosicoccus sp.
CTGCTGACATGGGTTATCTCCATCGGTTGCAATGAACTCGTGGGGATAAGTAAATCAGAGAATCAGCTCAGATTTACGCGCGTCAGCCGTAAGGACACGCCTTGCAGAGGCCATGGGCCAGCCGGAGCTCAGTACCGATGAGCGGTATGCAACGCATTCGGCACGTGGTGAGCGTCAAGGTGAGCTGGATGAATTAATCAATAACTGGACACGCACTATTGATCTCAAACCCCTTGAGGCTTTGTTAAGTGAGGCAGGCGTGCCGTGTGGGCTGATTTATCGCGCAAAAGACATGTTGGAAGATGAACATTTCAAGGCACGCGAGGCCATTGTCAGTGTAGATCATCCACAATTCGGCAAAGTGCGCATGCAAAACGTCGTACCCAAATTATCAGACACACCCGGATCGGTGCGCCATGTGGGGCCTGAACTGGGAGAACATAACGCCAATGTCTATGGCGAACTGTTGTCGTTATCTGCACAGCAACAAGCTGATTATAAAGAGCGCGGCATCATTTAATACCTTGTGTGCAGCGCTAAAGCACCAAACAAAAAAATAAAAAACAGACTACTAGAACATCAATAGAACAATAATATAAACGGCATGACATGCCATCGAGGAGAACAGAACAGTGAGTCAGTCTCAAAGTCAAACAACCTCAGGTAGCGCACTGCGTCTGGGAGTGGATGTTGGTGGTACGTTCACCGACCTGCTACTCCTTGACCCAATGGGAGGAAAAAGCTACACCGCCAAAGTCCCTTCAACCCCTGAAGACAGTTCGCAAGGCGTGCTTAACGGCATAGAGAGACTGTGCAAAACAGCGAACATTAATCCTGAAGACATCACTGAAGTTATGCACGGCACAACTGTCGCCACCAATACCGTGCTCACTCGTAGTGGTGCACGCGTTGGACTTGTAACGACAAAAGGCTATCGAGATACTTTACAGATTGCCCGCTCTTTTGTGCCAGGCGGCCTGGGCGGCTGGGTTATCTGGAACAAGTCGTTACCCATTGCGGCTTTGGAAGACACCATTGAAGCTGATGAACGTCTGGATGCTAAAGGCGAAATTCTTACACCACTCGATGAGAATGCACTACGACGCGATTTACAAAAACTCTTGGATAGTGGTATCGAAGCGCTGACTATTGCCTTGTTTAACGCATACGTTAACGATTCGCACGAGCAGCGTATAGCCACTATTGCACGTGAGATAGCACCAAGTATCCCTGTATCAACATCGGGCTCCATCATGCCGGAAATGTATGAGTACGAACGCACTGAGACTACAGTGGTAAATTCCTACGTTCGACCTGTGGTATCGCGTTATATCGATAATTTACAAAGAGAGCTCAAAGCGCGTATGGGCGATAATCTCATGCTGCAAATATTGCGTTCCGATGGGGGATTGTCCTCATCGCAATCAGCTATGGACATCCCTGTGAATCTGTTGATGTCAGGCCCTGCAGGTGGAGTTAGCGGTGCATTGTGGGTAGCAAAGCAAGCAGGCTTTCAGAACTTGCTGACGTTTGATATGGGTGGAACCTCCACTGATGTTGCACTCATTCAAAACAGCACGGCTCGCACTCGTCGCGAAACGCGTGTAGCCGATGTGACGGTTCGCGCTCCCTCCATTGATGTGCGCACAGTTGGCGCGGGTGGCGGTTCGATTGCGTATGTGCCCGAGCTTACCAAGGCATTAAGGGTAGGCCCGCAATCGGCAGGAGCTGTGCCCGGGCCTGCAGCCTATGAGAAGGGAGGAGTGGAGCCCACGGTAACAGATGCCAATGTTGTGCTTGGCTATCTACCCGCTGACGCGCGCTTGGGTGGCGACATGAAAATCAGCTATGAGCTTGCCTGCAAAGCGGTGCAAACTGTCGCTGATTCGCTGGGCATATCACTAGAGAAAACGGCTGAGGGAATTATTCAGATCGTTAATGAAAATATGTGTGGTGCCTTACGTCTGGTATCCGTTGAGCAAGGCTACGACCCTCGCGATTTTGCACTGATGGGATTTGGTGGCGCGGGTCCATTACATGCCAATGCGATAGCTCGATTAATTAACTGTTGGCCTGTGATTGTGCCGCCAGGGCCAGGAGTACTGTGTGCCTACGGAGATGCTACCACTCGCTTGCGCAATGAAGCCAGCCAAACGTTTGTCACTCGATTAAGTGCCACGAACGACCATGACATAACGCAGCGCCTGCAATCGTTAAACGATCAGGCAGCCGAAGCGTTAAGCTCTGAGGGTGTGCCATCAGATGAGCAGGAGGTCTCGTTTGAGATCGACATTCGCTACGCGGGGCAAGGTATGAAGCTGACGATTGCCGCAACGCCTGCGCAGTGGAGCCTAGATGGCATCAAGGGTGTCACCACACGATTTGACGCCGAACATGAACAGCTGTTTACTTTTGCTCTTGATGCAGAGCACGAGTTGGTAGCGCTTCGCGCCGTCGTACAGGGAAAGGAAAGAGCCTTTCTGAATACAGAAGCGGGGCAAGCGGACCCCGCTATTGATTCAACAGCGACACTATCGAGCACCAAAATTTATGCCGATGGCCAGTGGCATGACGCAACTATTTATGACCGTGCCAAACTGAAACCACAGAACAATATCGCAGGTCCTGCCATCGTAAGCGAGATGGACAGCACAACACTCATATTGCCAAAACACACAGCACTTGTAGATGCTGCAGGTAATCTGGTCATCACACCCGATGGTCATGTGAGTAAAACAACCACCACAGGAGCCTGAATCATGGTTGCAACCATCATAGAAACAAAACCAGCTCCTTTTAACCGAATTCCGGTAGATCCCATTACGCTGGATATTGTCGAGAATGCACTGCGCAATGCACGTAATGAAATGGATGCTGTGCTATTTAGAACCGCGATGTCGCCAGGCATTCGTGAGCAGCACGATGCCTTTCCGCTGATCGCCAATGAAGAAGGCAAGATGGTAGTCGGCCAGTTCGGCTCTTTCCTCTATGGATTTATGCAGGGCTACGAAGGTACGATTGAAGAGGGTGATATCTTTCTGACCAACGACCCTTATTCATGCAACGGAGCTGTTAGTCATCTTAACGACTGGTTGTTGATGATGCCCATCTTCCACGAAGGCCGCCTGGTCAGTTGGTCTGCAATGTTTGGACACATGACTGATGTGGGTGGCAAAGTACCCGGGTCATTGCCTACCGATGCCAAAATGATTTACGAGGAGGGCATTATTATCCCGCCCAGCAAAATCTATCGTGGTGGTGAGTTGAACAGCGAACTGTTGAACTTGTTGTTGGCTAACTGCCGAATGCCCGAATGGAATAAGTCTGATTTCTTCGCGATTATTGCAGCCCTTCGTTTGGCAGAAAGACGTGTTCGCGAAAACATTGCCCGTTTTGGAACAGACACCTATATTTCAGCTATGCAAGACATGCTGGATAGAAATAAGAGCGCCATGGCTGCAATTATTCAGATGATTATTCCTGAAAACAAGGCCTACTTTGAAGATTGGATTGACGATGATGGCATGGGCAACGGGCCTTACAAAATTGCCTGCACCTTATGGCGCGATGGAGAAGTGGCTTATTTTGATTTCACAGGCTCAGATCCTCAATCAGCGTCTTCCATCAATTTCTTATTAAACGAAGAAATGTTCAAGATGTTTTTTGGTGCCTTCACCATTAACTTGTTCGATCCGCAGATCCTGTTTAATGATGGCTTCTACGAACTGGTTGATGTGCACATTCCAGAGGGCAGCATACTTAAGCCGAAGAAGCCTGCAGCGCTTTCATGTCGGACTCACATGCTGGGACGCATCTTTGACTTGATGGGTGGACTATTGGGGCAGGGAGCTCCGGATGCACTGAATGCGGCAGGCTTTTCTGACAGCCCTCACTTCATGTACTCAGGCTTTGATAGCAATGAGGAGTGGTACCAACTGTTTCAAATAGGCTTTGGTGGTATTCCCGGACGCCCTGCAGGTGATGGACCAGACGGTCATTCTCTGTGGCCCGCATTTACTAATGTGCCCAATGAATTTCTGGAAGCTTACTTTCCATTGCGCATACGCGAGTATTCCACGATCATAGATTCTGGTGGCGCAGGGTTGCACCGTGGCGGCAACGGCATTCGCATAGCCTATGAAATGTTGGAACCGGGAGAGGTGTCTATTCATGATGATCGTTGGCTGACATCACCGTGGGGTGTCAACGGCGGTGAGCCCGGAACGCGGTCCTCCAAAACACTCAATCGTATAGATGGCACTACAGAGAACTTACCGTCTAAATGCGATCGCGTTAGCGTCCAGCCTGGTGACATCCTCTTTTTTGATACATGGGGTGGTGGCGGTTGGGGTGATGCTTTGGCGCGTGATCCTGCACTGGTAATGGCTGATGTCAATCGCGGTCTAGTATCTATTGAAGGTGCCAAGCGCTACGGCGTGGTGGTAGTCGATGAGCAGGTGGATGATGCTGCCACAGCCAAACTGCGAGTCACGATGGCAGCCGCTAATGCTGGTGGAGAGAAACAGCTGTTTAATCGTGGGTTCACCTCCATAGAGGAATTGAAATCCAGATGCCTAGCTGAGACCGGATTCGAACCACCTCGGGCTCCCAGTTTTGCAGCATCCGCAAAACGCGCACAAGCCACACCTTAGGCACATCATGGTGGAATCATTAGATACCAATTACGCCCGTGCTGGCTACCATGCTCAACAACGCTGGGGCGCGCGCCCAGCGTTGTTGTTAGTTGACTTTGCACAAGGGTACTTTGATAAAACACAGCCCTTGTATGGAGGCGAGGGCTGTCAATCCGCGTTGGACAACGCAATACGTTTGGTACCGGTAGCACGTAGTGCAGGAATACCAGTCATTTTTACCGAAGTTCTGTACAAACCCGGAGGCGGTGATGGCGGCGCATTCTTTCACAAAGCAGGTGCAGCACTGTCTTGTTTTGAAGCTGGACGAGATTCTCAACGTCTGGCTGACGGGCTGACGATGGATGCAGACGACATCCTGATCTCAAAGCAATACCCCAGTGCTTTTTTCGGAACCTCGTTAGCTTCTACACTTCATTGGTTGCGTGTTGATACGGTATTACTTGCGGGCGTAACAACGTCTGGCTGTGTACGTGCAAGCTGTGTGGACAGCATGTCGCATGGGTTTATTACCATCGTGATCAGTGACGCAGTGGGGGATCGTGCACAAGGCCCACACGATGCCAATCTCTATGACATGAGCGCAAAATATGCCGATCTGTGCACCACAGATGAATCTATTGACTGGATCGAGGGCTTAGCCTGACAGCACCTACTCAGCCGTGTTTTGATGGGTGCAATTGACGCTGTGGATGTGAAGGAGTAGGCGTTTTATGTTGCTAGACGTTTGCGCGTCGGTCAGGCAGTGAAGTTAAGGCCTATACTACGGGCCTTTCAGGAACTAAAAAAGCGAGTAGAGCTATGCGTGGAGCCGGCGGATCGAATGGTGGTGAGTTCTCATTTCTTATTGGCATAGCGATGATGATGGCAGGATTTTATCTGCTGCTGAATTCCATTGTTATAAAAGCTTCATTCGGATTCGGGATGCGATTGTATGGTATCGGCGGGCTGGGAGTAACCAGTGGTATGTTGATGATTCCCTTTATTTTCGGTGTAGCATTCATCTTCTACAACAGTAAAAACTACATAGGGTGGTTGTTGTGTGCAGGCACATTGATAGCACTCATTGCCGGTGTTCTGGCGAATGCGCGGTTTCGACTTACCTCCATGTCCTCGTTTGATCTATTGGTAATATTGGTGTTGTCCTTCGGAGGGCTCGGGCTATTTTTACGGTCTTTGAGAAGTAATCCCTTGTAGGTGTTGTTGCCTTTTACAGCACAACACTTGCTCATGCAGCTGGCTGGAGTGATGTTGTTACAGCACTTACGGAGGTTCTGACCGATCGTGGAGCCCTTCGCGACGATATAGATCAAATCCTCAATGCTCTTTTGAGTCAATAGATGGCAAGTCCAATTCAAAAACTAGTGACTCGAACAGCGTCATGGAAGTGTTAGTGAGTGGGCGAGAGGGTGTGTGCAAGTGGCAGAGTAATGAGTCGCTTGAGATCAACAGAAATCACAAAAAACGTATGGATATGCATTGCCTTATGAATATTAAGCTGAAAATTCTTATTGCATCGACTTTGTTTCTGGTGTTTATTGCCGGTTGTGCAACATCAAGCGGTGGCGAAGATGTCAACAGCCCACCTGTGTCCAAACTGATACAAAACAAGCAATACTCCGCTGCTAACAAGCAATTGGATGAATACTATTCTGACTATTCAAATGGTGATCGCGCAGAAACTCTTTTACTGAGGCATGTTAGCGGTGTTATGCGGAACGTTTTACCAAAAGATGGCGCGAAACTTGTCGATTTTTTCGACCTTTATGGAAAGAGCAGGTCAGGGCAATTTCTAGAGGCAGTGTACTTCTACGAGAAAGGGCTTCAGTTCCGAGGTACCGCTTATACCCAAGATACTGAAGCGGATAACCTCGCTCTTATGCGAGATAACTTTGCTATTTCAAGATCTCTTTTTCAGTCGATTCTAGATCAAGATCCGAGTAGCTATCTGGCCTATTCTTATCTTGGAACCATGTCAGCCTATGTGAGCTCGCGCAGAGCATCGGAACGTGAATTCAGAAAAGCCTTGGCAATTAATCCGGGTAGTTTTCAGGTGTGGAGAACCTATTTAAATTATGAGCTTCCGCGCTGGGGTGGCAGTTATGGAAAAATGAATGCGTTGCTAGAGGAGATGAGAGGTCATGAGGGCAAGAACAAGCGTCTCAGAAATCTACAGGGTTTAGTGTTAGTAGACAAAGCAGAGATTGCAGCAAGAGACGGGCGTTTCACCTTAGCCGAAGACTTCATTTTTCAAGCCTGGGAATACGCGCCATACAGGAAATATGGTCAAATTCTGGATTTTGTTTATTTCAACGTTAGCGAGTCGGGTGATAAGGTAAGTGCCTGCCGGATTGCTAAAAAAACACACGAACTTGCGCCTAGAAGTAAAAGGTATTTAAGATTATCGCAAGAGTGCGATGCAGCTGGGTTGTAGATCGACTTTGCATTGATTTCTACGAAAATATTCTGCAGGAGTTACAACCGTGTTGGGGTGAGGCGCTACTTAAAACTGAGCTAGAGACGATCCCCATTAAGTAACTCGCTAAGTAGTGCCATTTCAACTTCAAGCGCATCAGTCTCGCCGGCCTCGCGAGCACTGGCATTTTATAGTGTAGGCTCGTTATCGGCACAAGAGGGCCCATCTCAAGCGATTCACCTCGATAATGACAATTCTATAGTTGAACCCTCTGTGTTTAGTCATCAGGACAACAGCTGAGAGCATGATTAGCCCTTCACTTATACGTTTATCTGACTGGATTCCAACAACCCAAGGGACCGCCCCACGTGCAGACTACTTTTTTTTATTGTGCTCATCACGCTGATAAACAGGGTGATCACTAGATTGCGAAACACGACTCTAGCAGAACTCAGATTAAGGGCTGATAGATGAGCGTTGAGCTGGAGTTCGATTATGTGATCGTCGGTGGAGGTGCAGCGGGGTGCGTAATTGCTGCGCGTCTGGCGGCTGAAAGTGGCGGAACGATTGCACTATTGGAAAGGGGTCGAGGTGATACTAATCGCTGGATTCATATTCCAGCGACTTTCTTCAAGGCGCTACAAAGCGAAGATAGCGATGTGGTTGTATCAGAGCCTGATGAATCACTAAACGACAAACCTTTCCCTGTTCCGCAGGGTAATGTTCTGGGGGGCGGTTCGTCTGTTAACGGCATGATTTACATGCGTGGACAGAAGCGTGATTATGACGACTGGGCTAATGTGCACGGATGCCATGGTTGGGCCTACTCCGATGTTTTGCCAGTGTTTTGCAGACAAGAAGCAAACACGCGTTTTAATGATGAATTTCACGGTACTCAAGGAAAACTTGTTGTTGCTGATCCTTCGGCAGTACATCCTGTTAGCCGTAGAATTGTAGCGGCTGCTGTATCTGCAGGCGTGCCCGTGTCGATAGATTTTAATGGGGCAAATCAGGAGGGTGCTGGTTGGTATCAGGTTACAGCCCATGATGGACAACGCCAATCGGCAGCGCATTGTTTTTTAAAACCTGAACTCAGCCGTGAAAATCTGCACGTCTTGACGGGGCATCTTGCTTGTCGGCTACAAATAAAAAATCACCGTGCCATAGCGGTTGAAGCGCGCAATGCGGATGGTCTAGATGTTGTTGTCAAGGCACGTCGCGAAATTATCTTATCGGCTGGCAGTTTTCATAGCCCCAAGCTGTTAATGCTTTCAGGTATCGGCCCACGAGATGAGTTGCAACGACACGGTATCGATATCGTTTGTGAAGCTGATGAAGTAGGGCGCAATTATCAGGACCATGTGGGCGCGCCTGTTACAAGGCGTTTAAAAGGGGCCAAGGGATTACACGGTGCAGATCGTGGGCTAGCCGCTATTAAGCATGGTATTGATTATTTTTTGCTTCGGCGTGGACTACTGACTTCAAACCTGCTTCAAGCGGGAGCGTGCGTTGATACGAGTGATAGTGGTAGGCCAGACGTGCAATACAATTTTGCACCTTTCGCTCCGGGTGCGCCGGGGGATGCGCCACTTGGCTTTCACGCTATGCAAATACATCCTATGACGATGCGTCCGAAATCGCGTGGGCGTTTAGGGCTTCAATCCAAAGACCCAAGCGATGGACCTAAATTCTTTGCGGGTATGCTGGCGCATGAAGATGACATGGACACCTTAAGACGGGGCGTGCGCTGGGCGCGCCGGATGTATGAGCAGCCAGAATTAAAAGACATTATTGGTCAAGAGGTTTGGCCAGGATCGGACATCAGCTCAATGGTTGGGTCAAATAGGCTTGATGATGCTATTCGTGAGCATGCGCGTACGATTTTCCACCCGGCGGGTACGTGTCGAATGGGGCCAACACAGAGTGCTGTGGTTGATCTCGCATTACGCGTAAACAGGGTGGAGGGATTGCGTGTGGCTGATTGTTCTGTGATGCCTGCTTTGGTGTCTGGCAACACTAATGCACCGACAATGATGATTGCGGATAGGGTAGCTGATTTTATTCTCGCCTCTAACTAATCGTTTCGTGTCTAGCAAGCTGTATTTTGGTTTTCTCATCATCATTTGCTTTGAGTGACCCTTAGTGTTTCTGCCGGAATTGAGCCGG
>JALZUD010000148.1 GCA_023301725.1 Granulosicoccus sp.
TCATCAGCGACTTCTAAGCTGACGTTTTCAACTGCGCCCATTTCAGCGGCGGTGCTTGAGGCAACTCCACCCTGGATATCGAGCGCTGACTCAGGTGAATTGAATAGTAAGGGGGATACCGCAACGGCAACGACAACAGTAGCTGCTATACCAAACCAACGGTTGGTGGCCATCAGTTTGGCGCTGGTGCGAGAATTGTGTCGATTGGCCTCGCTAGCAACGATTGATTCTGCCTGCCGTTCGGCTTCTGCAAAAATGTCGTTTTTCAAATCATCAGGTACGTCAACGTGCTGTGCGCCGAACACACGAACGATGTCTTGATCTTCTAGATTTTTAATCTTTTTTTCTGGTGCTTTCATTACGATAGCTCCTTCAATGTTTGCCTGAGCTTAACCATGGCGTAGCGCAAGCGGCTCTTGACGGTTTGCGCACCGTCGCCCTGGATTTCGGCAATTTCCTTGATGTTCATTCCAGCAATATGTTTGAGCATGACTGCTTCGCGTTGGGCCTCGGGCAATAGGTGTAATGCGCTATGTAGCGTCTCGCTTTGCTGAGTGAGGCTGGCAATTTGCTCGGGGTTCAGTGAAACCTTTGCCCAGGAATCGGTACTGGTGCTGAAGTGTTCATGCTGCGCGTTGTCAGGGTCATTGTGCTGATCACTGTCTGATCGTTGATCGAGGGCCGAGGTGGTTTGTTGACGATAACTGTCAATCAGTCGGTTTCTGGCAATGGTGAACAACCAGGCTTTGAAGGGTATTTTTTGATCGTATTGTTCGTGTGATCTCACCACTCGCATCCAGATATCCTGAAACAGGTCACGGGCGAGGGCCTCACTCTGGCAACCATTGTATAAAAACCGATAGATCGACTGCTCGTAGCGCGAATACAGCAGCTTAAACGCGGCTGCATCTCCGTTCGCATAGTCACTCATCAGTTGTTGGTCGTCCCTGTCTATCACTACCGCCTCAATGCACACCCGTGTACAGACTATTAAGGATAACCGTTTAATGCTATCCAGTCTCGTATCACGGGCGTGAATCAAGAATATCCTCCTACAGCAGGTGTCTATCCGCGCGGCTCACTCACGGCTCTGTCTAGGCGATATAGGCTTTGTGCCAGATCCAACATGCGCAAGTACTCAGAGCGGTAGCCAAAGGTGTCCGGGCCGCTGTGAGTGGAGGCAAGAGTACGCGCATCATCGAAATTGAAGGTATTAACTCGAGTGTCGCCACGCAGTAGTTGTCCAAAACCTGCAACACTTGCTGCAAATCGAAAGGCATTACTCGTGTCGTCTAGGGATTCAAGCACTGCTTGCTTGCTGATTATCTGGCTTATCAGTTGACTGTCATCAGCACCCGGTTGCTTGTAGCGCAAGCGAAGCTCTGCTAATTCCGAACTATGCTCTGCTGGCGCTGGGTTGTTCAGATTGTCATAGCGTCGTTCGGTATGTCGCTCGCCACCTTGGCCTGTGAGTGCAACCTCGTACAGTGCTGTGACGCTGTGTCCTGCGCCGATCTCTCCGGCGTCCACCTTGTCGTCATCAAAATCTTCGTTGTTAAGTATCCTGTTGGTGTATCCAATGAGGCGGTACTCCGAGACAGTAGCTGGGTTAAATTCGATCTGGATTTTCACGTCGCTGGCAATGGTCACAAGCGTAGCCGTCAATTCGTCAACCAGCACTTTGCGTGCCTCCCCCAGAGTATCAATGTACGCATAGTTGCCGTTGCCAGCGTCTGCCAACTGCTCCATCAGGTGATCGTTATAGTTACCCATGCCAAAGCCGAGTGTAGTTAATGCAACACCCGCTCTACGAGACTTCTCAATCATCTCTATTAATGATTCAGTATCACTGATACCAACGTTGAAATCACCGTCGGTTGCCAGAATGACACGGTTGGTACCGTTTTCCATGTAGTTATCCATAGCCAGTTGATAAGCCAGTGCCAGCCCATCAGCTCCGTTGGTCGAACCTCCAGCTTCGAGCTGTGCCAGTGCCCGTTCAATAGTGGCGTGCTCATCTCCTGCAGTGGGTTCGAGTACAACACCTGATGCCCCTGCATAGACGACAATGCTGACAAGATCATTATCGTTCAGTTCGCGTGTCATCAAACTCATGGCAGACTTCAATAAGCCGAGTTTTTCACTGGTGGCCATAGAGCCGGACACATCAATCAGAAAGACAAGATTGGCAGGCATTTTTTCTATATCTGCAGGTGTGTAGCCTTGTAAACCGATATGTAACAAGTGCGTATTTTCATTCCACGGTGTTTGGCCTATTTCAGTCACAACGTTGAAGGGCTGCTCAGTATCGTGATTGTTTCCATAATCATAATTGAAGTAGTTCAGCATCTCTTCAATACGCACGGCATCAACAGGGGGTAGTTGTCCGTTTTGTAGAAAACGGCGCACGTTGGCATAGGCGCCAGTGTCTACGTCGATACTAAAAGTGGATACGGCTTGGTCTCTTGTTGGAATCGTTCGGTTGTTATCAAACTCAGCATATTTTTCGCTGGCAGCGTTATTTTCAGGAACGGCGATAAGTTCTGCAATTGAACCAGAGGCAGTCGGTGCAATTATTCCCCCATCGTTGCTGAATTGATTCGATGTCGTTGTTTCGGATGCGATCCCCATCGTGGTTTTTGCGGTTGTATGGCTTTTGCGATCGGCAAGTGGCCCTGATTGCGTCAGGGGCTGCTGAGCTAGCTCGACTTGTATTTGGTTGTTCTGTGCTTGACGCTCTACCGACGATTGGCCGCCGCAGGCTGATAACAAAAGAGTGACGGATGCGGCAATGAACGTGAGTGATGTAGTTTTAGGATATTGCATGTGTGTTCTCCAGTGCGAATTGATAGGTCTTCACTTGGCAAAACGTGCGAGGCTGGAAAACGGGGTTAAATGATTTGAATTTTTTTGAAGAATCATAAAAAGATACAGGTTGCTGATAACAGCGTGGCTTGATCAGGGCTACATAGTGGTAGTCAGCCCTATCAAGTTTTTTAACTACTGGGTTGCACTCTGAGTGGAGACTGTTCGTGTAACCCGCTTTTTATAATATTGTCCTGAGATTGCGGTAGGTCTGCCGATAACGGCGGAAGCGACCTAAAAAACCGAGTCATGAGACTGGTGAAGTTAACAAATATTATGGAAATTACAGGTAAAATTAACCTTGTGTTGACATTGGCGTGTGCCAGTATTCTTCTGGCCGTGTTTCTCTCCTTTGGTAAAGTTGAGTCACAGAATATTGAGGCGTTGGGAGCGGTTTCAGCCCAGATAGACGTATTCAAGCTACAGTTGGTCTCCTCCGAACAAGAGAGTCAATGGCGGCAGATATCCCTATTGCTCGATGAGCAAAGCGCAGTAATGACTGGAGGAAGCCGCAAAGCTTTTCTCAGTATTGTGGGAAGCTGTTTGCTAGTCGGATTGCTGATATGGTTTTTTTTGCGCCAATTGTTGTTCAAGCCCTTGGGCCTGTTGGCAAATGCGGCTGGTCGTTTGCAGAGCGATGACACGACAGTTATCATTCCCGACTTACAAAGAACTGACGATGTTGGTGTTCTTTGTGATGCACTAAACAGTTATAGATCGCAGTGTTTGTCTGTGCAGGATTTGCAAGAATCAGCAGGACGGCAACAGCAGGAGCATGAGCGTGAAATCTATAAGCTAGCCCAGCAAGCACAACAACTTGAAAAATCGCGGGCCAAGGTGTGTGAACTTGAAGAGGCATTGACACAAGCACAGGTTTGTGCGGCTAGCGAAGCTTCGTTGCAGCAGAGAGTTCAGCAGCTATCCGAAACTGTCAGTGTGGCTGCTGGAGGCGATCTGAAAGTATTCAGCAAAAAACTTGAAAGAGTGCAGAACGAGGATGATGCTCTTGGGCGAATGGCGATTGATCTAGGAAAAATACTCACACAGGTTAACAATGATGTTGTCTCGATTGGTGCCGGAGCTGGTTTGCAAGCTGAATCTGCAAACCATTTACAAGGTATAGGTAAAATCATCATTGGTAATGCAGGTGGTAATCATGAGAAGGCTAAGACTATACTGTCTGGTGCTAAAAATGTGCGTAGTGTTCTGGTGCAGGTCTCCACAAATGTTGAACAAATGGAGAGTAGTATTCAGGGAATATCAGATAATGCAACTCAGGCTTCAGTAGTTGCGGCGCAGGCGGTTGAGCTTGCTCAGAATACAAGCGGCACGATGCATAAGCTTGCCGAGTCATCTGTTGACATCAATAACGTCATCAAGTTAATCACCTCCATTGCTGAGCAAACCAATCTTCTTGCGCTAAATGCCACCATCGAAGCGGCGCGAGCGGGAGATGCTGGCAAGGGGTTTGCTGTCGTTGCCAATGAGGTCAAGGAACTTGCCAAGGAAACTAACAAAGCCACTGATGAAATTCAGCGTCGAATTACGGCCATAAGAACCGAAACCGGACATGCAGTGGAGGCAATAGGCGATATCAACCAGATCGTTTCGCAGATAGATGGTCTTCAGGGTGATATTTCTGAATCGGTTCGCGGCCAGTCAGCGGCGGTGCAAGCTATCACAACCATGATCGGTAATGCGACTAAAGACAACAAGACAGTGCGCGAAGTTCTGGCGAAGATGCTTGAGGTGCTTGGCACAACACAAGCCTCAGCTGAAAACATTTTGAGTTTTTCAGAGACATTACGAACCGGTGCGGAAGGTCAGCTGAAGATTACTCGCCGATACACTGTTTGATCGATGCAGTGGGTGCGTCTTTTTGAAAATGTCGTG
Organism: Granulosicoccus sp.; assembly: GCA_023301725.1. GTDB lineage: Bacteria > Pseudomonadota > Gammaproteobacteria > Granulosicoccales > Granulosicoccaceae > Granulosicoccus. The sequence continues at coordinate 4,759 of JALZUD010000148.1, forward strand.
TCACGACGTTCGTGTCACGACGTTCGTGTCACGACGTTAGGGATTCCGTCGGAATGAAGCTCTCGAATCAACGTGTAGGCTAAAAATACCCCCCCGGTGTTACCGGAGGGCAAGATGAATACCGTCACCTTGTGAGAGGGAATTGCTGGTGTGGCAACGTTTAACGTCTAGCGAAAAATATTAATTTCATGAATAGACCACCAAAACCTGTTGTCACTACCTGACTGTTCAATGCGGATATATCGGGCAGTTTCGGTGTTAAACGTCATGTTAGTCGTCGCTCGGCCAGTGCCGGATTCAACTGTTCTCCAGTTGGAGCCGTTGTTTGAGACGCGGAGTCTGTACTGTCTCGGATAGTCGTTTGGACTAGCTTCGCTATCAAGCACAATGCGACTGAAAGATTCTGATCTGGAAAGATCGATTTCCAACCATTGCCCATTTCGTTGTTTTTGTCGAGTAGACCATCGGCTGGATGTAGAGCCATCAATGGCTCGATGAGTATTGCTGTTGGCATTTGACGCAATCAGGGTCCAGGCGTTTCGATTCAGCGCGTCGCCATCACTGCCGCCATTGTCGTTGTCATTGGGGCCATCTGATCCTTCGCTGACACTGATTTGGTGAATTGACCACCAGTTTCTACTTTTGCTACCTGTTTGTGTAATGCGCACGTAGCGTGCTGAGCGATCAGTAAAATTGATTTCCGTGTTGCCATTGCTTTGACCAGAACCTGTTGCAGCCACTTGGAAGTTGCTGCCGTTGGTAGAGGTTGACAAGCTGTAGCCAGCAGGCTCGTCGTTTGGACTACGGCTACTGTCGAGGGTCACTTTCCCGATGGTTCTGGTCTGCCCCAGGTCTAGCTGAAAATATTGACCAGGGCGTTGAGGAGTTCTTGTTGTCCAACGCGTATTGGCGTTTCCGTCAACCGCAAGTCTTGCATCGTTGGCATTGTTAGAGGCTGTTGTGCCGCTCACAGGCGTTGATGGCAGAGTAGGGGTGTTGTTGCCACCGTCACCGTAGACTGCTTCTAGATCCCATTTTGGGCCTATCACGTTGCAGCCTGCGTTGCCTATATCGACTCGACCCGGACATCCTGTTTCATCCGGTGCATCGTTAGCCGGACCATTGCCACATTGGATGTCGTTGTAAGGGATTCGGCCGTTTGTTGATCCGGTGCCCAATGCCTCTTCGATATCTTCACAAATACGAACAACGTTTAGTCGGCCGATAGGGGTGTCAGCAGATTTTTCATCCAGGTTGTGATCAAAGTTACTGCTGTCGCAGTAGCATCTGCCTCCAACTTCGTAGCTGTCTTGCCAGCCAGGAAACCGTGGGTTCCAGTTTTGTGCTGCAGCGTTTGCGGATGCGACGCATAGAACAGCGAAGGTTATGAGTGCTTTTTTCATCGAGTATTCGCCCAATTTTATTGAGTATGGCTACCGTTGCTGATCCGTCGGTAGATCAATATCGTAGCCTCCTGACAGGGGTTGTATTATATATGTTTCGTTGAAGTGTGATCGAGTTAACATAATCATAGTGCTTTTCGTGCTGACCCTTGAATTCAGCAGTCCACTAAGGCCCGTTATCACATCGCATTTCTAAACTCACTAGCTGACGCCCAAGTAACGATGAATCTGCTCGGGGTTACCTCTTAGATCTGCCACGTCAGTGATTTTTGGGCAGCGGCCATTCTCAATAAAAGCCACTCGGTCTGCTAGAGAAAGCACTGTCTCTATATGATGCTCGACTAGAATGACAGCAACACCTTCCTGCTTCATATTGAGAATGACATCCTTTATTAGCTGGGTCATGGAAGGTTGAAGCCCCTCAGTGGGTTCGTCCAGCAACAGTAGTTTGGGCTCCATGCTCAGCGCACGTGCCATGGCCAGCATCTGTTGTTCTCCACCAGATAATGTTTCGGCGCGTTGCTTTAAGCGCTCGCGAAGTCGCGGGAACATATCTAGCACACGGTCACGAGTTGCGGCACTTGAATTTTTTACCATCAAACCGATTTCTATATTCTGAGCGACAGTGAGTTCTGAGAAGAGTCCTCTTCCTTGCGGCACGTAGGCAATGCCCTGTTTTGGCACTTCGTAGGGCGGCAATGCGCTAAGCGTTTGGGTGTCAAATTGAATGCTTCCGGTTTTCAGCGGCAGCAATCCCATAATTGATTTCAATGCGGTTGTTTTGCCCGCTCCATTGCGTCCCAACAAGCAAAATATTTCACCTGGCTTTACTTCAAATGAAATATCAAATAGCACCTGTACCTGATCGTAGGCAACTTCAATGTTGTGTACGTTAAGCATTGCTTGTACCCAGATAGGCGGCTTGTACATCACTGTTAGCTCGAATATCCTGAGGCGTACCTTCCGCTAAAATTTCACCGAAATTCAGCACGGTAATAAAGTCGGCTGTGGCCATGACCACGTCCATATTATGTTCAATGAGAAGGATAGTGGTGTCTCCCGCCAAGCTCTTCATTAAAGCAATAAAGGCCGTTATCTCTTCGGCTGACAGACCTTGGGTTGGCTCATCTAGAATGAATAATCGTGGAGATTGGGCAAGCCCCATTGCAATTTCTAATAGCCGTTGATGGCCGTAACTAAGATCACCTGCTATTTGTTCAAGCTTATCTGAAAGGTTTACGCGACGAAGAGCATCAAATGCGCGCTGATCAGTTGATTGGGAGCCAGCTTTGCCACTCAATCTACGGGCAGCTAGCGCGACGTTTTCATGAACCGACAATTTTGGAAAAATAGACGTTATTTGAAATGTGTACGCTATACCCAAAGCGATACGTTTGTGTGCGGGTAGGGCACTGATCTCAATGTTGTTAAAAGTAATAGTGCCACTGCTTGAAGGAATGCGTCCGCTCAACATGCCAACGAATGTGGACTTGCCAGCACCGTTTGGACCAATGATGGCTCGAATTTGTCCCTTCGGTAGATTGAAGTTGACACCATCTACAGCTTTTAACCCAGAGTAGTGTTTTGACAAACCGCGAGTGAAGATCAAATTCATGGCAGCCACCTAATCACGTGTTTTCTTAGAATGCCTGCCAACCCGTGTGGGGCGAAGAGAGTAAGCAAAATCAGTGCTACACCTGCAACTAATAAATAGGCGCTCGTGAATTCACTGGCGATGTCTATTAGATAAAACATGAATAGCGCGCCAATCAATGGGCCAATAGTAGTGCCTGCGCCACCGAGCAACACGTAGAGCAATGGGAATATGGAATATTGGACCGTAGCAAATGTAGCTCCAACGTATCCAAACAATAAAGCATAGATAGCTCCTGCAGCACCGGACATGGTGCCTGAAATGATGACAGCTGCCCACTTATGATGTTGAACGTTGTAGCCCAGCATTCTGGCGCGTTCTTCGTTTTCGCGAATAGCTACCAATGTCTTACCAAATCCACTTTGAACAATCCATCCGATAATAAAAAGACAAATTGAGAATAAAGTGAGTGCCACAAAGTAGCGATTTGTGGCATCTGAAAGATCAAAGCTTGCAATCATTCTTTGAGATTGTTTTATTACAAAACCCTCATCGCCTCTGGTGTATTCGCCCATCAATAAGATCGTTAGATATCCTGCTTGAGCAAACATCAGAGTGACAATCATAAAGGCGACACCGCTTGTTCTTAGTGCTAGGAAACCTATTATTGCAGAGACAAAAGCTGCGAATAGCAACCCCGCAACTAAGCCGACTATGGGTGACACATGTAAATATTGCATGGCTAGTCCTAAACCGTACATGCCTGATGCAAAAAATAGTGCGTGGCCAAGGCTCAACAGGCCGGTATAACCGAATAACAAGTTATAGCCCATCGCGTATATAGCTAGTACAAGCACCCTAGCAATGATGCCACTATGGTATTCGGGCAATATGAAAAATGCCGTTGCTAAGATGCCCACAAGAAATAGATGAAGAACAATAGCTTTGACTTTTGCGCTCATGCTTCCTGTTTGCCCATAAGACCTTGTGGACGAAAAATGAGCACAAATGCTACGAGCAGTGTTGCAAGAATTTTTGCAAGTGTTGGCGAGAAGAAAACTGAAATGATGCCATCGCTCATGCCTATTAAAATGGCGGCCACTATCGTGCCAGGTATACTTCCAAGGCCACCGATAATAACGACAATAAATGACAACAGTAAGGGGTCACCACCCATCAGGTAGTGTGCTTGTTGTATGGGAACAACCAATACTGCGGCAAGTCCGGCAAGCCCTGCACCAAGACCAAATACCAATGCATAGACTTTCTCCACAGGTATGCCATGCGCTAAAGCCATATCACGGTCAAGTTGTGTCGCTCTCATGATTAACCCGGCACGGGTACGGGTCATGAATATCCATAATGCAACCAAGACAACAATAGCGGCAACTACAACGGCCAGTTTGTAAGTGGTGGTGCTTAGGCCCCACGGCCAGTACATGGACCATCCGTCTACACCGTTTTCAAACCACGGCAAAGCGATACGTGTGTTGAACGGAGCCTCTACCGGACGCGCGTCGGCTCCGAAGGTCATAAGAGTAAGTTGTTGTAAAACGTACAGCAAACCAATAGTTGCCACAATGGTGCGCTCAGGGTCATAATTGATGCGGCGCAGTATTAGACGATCAGCAGATGCTGCAATTAGGCCAACCAGAAGTGGTGCGACAATAAGTGCCACCAAAAAACCAATAGCAGGGTGACCACCCACCATGGATGTAATCCACCATGCCAGTACTGCCCCCAACATATAAAACTCACCGTGCGCAACGTTTACTACTCGCATAATGCCAAAAACGACGCTGAGTCCAACTGCAATTAACGCAAGAACTGAAGCACTGATAGCCCCTTCAAGTGTTGCGAGCAATAAATGAGGGCCGAATTCCATTAACGGTCAAACCTAGTTGAAATGGTGAGTTGTCGAACAGTGAAGAAGCACACTCACGTTCGTGAGTGCGCTTTAGCTAAATCGCGTTTTTATGCTTTTGCAGTGTATTTAGCAATTTCAGAACGATTGTTGCGTGTAGTCAGTCTCATCATCGTAGAGTGTATCTTCGATGGATGTGGTGTGAGCTAACTCAAGCTTTCCACCCTTGAGCTGTGATATGTACTGATGGCCGAACACCTGATGCGTTTTGCCGTTAAACAATTTCGCTCCCTGTGGGTGTTCGAATGAGTGAGGCATAGCGCTCATAGCTTCAACTGCCTCAATTAACTTGGAACGGTCTGCGATGGTTTTGTAGTCAGCGGCCTCCATACCGGCCTTTATGACGTGAAGAGTCTCCCAGCAACCAAACATGTGAGCATAAGTAGAAATGTCTTTTGAATCCGATATTGAAGCGCCGGTTTCATCAACGCCAACAGCCTCGCGATAAGCCTTATCAAATTCTGACTGGTCTTGCTGTGCATACCGTGGATAGCCTTCCCAAAAATACGTGTCTTCTAGAAATTCCAAGCCCGGACTTGCCATGTCTACAGCCTCCAGGCTATCAATAAAGCCAAATATTTCAGGTCGGCTAGGGCCAAAAAATTCGCCAAGCTCTTTAACAAAGGTTAGAACTGCAGGTCCCACCATAACGTGATAAATGACCTCGGTATCTCTGGGTATTTTTGGAAAGTATTTGGTGAATGCGGTTTCGGTAGGAGGAATCGCGATTTTTTCTAATATTGTTCCACCTTGAGCTTCAAAAGCTTGTGTGAAATAGTCTCTATGATCGTGTCCGAAAGCAAAGTCAGGGAATATCATGGTGACCTTTTTGCCCAGATTTTCGGCGATAAATGGAGCCATCGCCTGAACCTGACTTTTAACATCTGTAATGCCCGGTTGCAGTGTATATCGATTCAGATTGCCACTAGCGACGTGATGTCCTTCCGATACCACAAAATAAGGCATTTTTAGCTCGCCCGCACGTGGCGCTGAACCATAGACAACGTGGCTGAACAACGTTCCGAAAGAGACGTCAACCTTGTGCTGGCTTGCAAATTTTTCTACTACTTCAGCGCCGCGTTTCGGATCTGTACCATCGTCTTCTGCGACTATTTCGATAGGTCGGCCATTGATACCACCCTCATCATTTATCTTCTTCACGCAGGCCTCTGTTGTACGGTCGTACCAACGGCCGTACGACGCGCCAATGCCTGTACGGTGCACTTGAAAGCCAATGCGAATAGGTTCAGCGCTTTGCGCCTGAGAATAACCAGTCAAGCCCGGAAGGGTTCCTGAAGCGGCAAGGGTGCCGGCACCTAATGCAATTGTTTTCAGTGCGCTCCGTCGATTTTCCTGGGATACCGGTTTTTTTGTATCATTCATGCCTTGGGGTTCCTTGTTGTGGTGCGGTGAAGTGATTTCTTTAATGTCTTAGGCGGTCAATTAAACGATCTAGCTTCCACGTGGAGCCGCTAGTAGCCAGAGTCCTAGTAGCGTATATAAAATCATGAACAGCGCTAGTGGTAATTGGCTTAACAACGCTCTATGCGAGTGTTTCCATAAGCGGATCGCAATTGAATGAGCCAGTATCACTGACAATACATGCCCAGCAACCACTGCGGATGCTTGAGTAAGCCAAATAACTTTTACCGTGCTTGGTGTATTCAAGAATCCTGTGGTCACATAATACCTGCCGAGTCCTAGCAAGTCACTACCATTGTTTAGGGGATCTGTTGTAGCGCTCAATGCATATTGATAGTTAACAAGAAATACTGTTAGAAAATGTGCAAAGTGGTAAGCCACAGCAATGGGTAAAATCGAAGCAGATAATTGTGTGAAAGATTCGCTAAATGAGACCTTATCTACGCGGTGGTGATTAGCCAGATAAACTCCACACCACACGCACAATGCAAAAGCAGAAATCAGCAGAGCAACGCTGATGAGTAGACCACCTATTGTTTGATTGACTATCGCTGATCTTCCCGGATGAATTAGCGGGTTCACACCGATTATATCTAGCCAATAAAATGTGTCATTTAAGCCATCAAAGCTGCCAATGGCAAGTAGAGTCAAAATAAAAAATGCAGTACTGTAATTAGCCTTTGGCTTACTCAATATCTGCCAGCCCGGTATGCCGATGGATACTTGCTTTTTGTCGGTACTTACCGCTGAAAGCTTGGCCATCTGGCTTAGTAAGACGGTAAAACATTCGCATCGCTGTAGCCATGCATTGCCACCAAAAAACAACATGCCGGTTAGTGTGAAAATCCAATATCCTGCGACAACCACTGCCAAGCGTAGTGGGTCTTCAGGGGCTGGGTCTGCCAGGGCAAAAAAACTGAATAGGATGTAGATGATGACAGCTGGCCATACACCAGTACGTTCGAGCAATTTTTTAGAGATAGACTGTTGAGTATTAATGCAAGGTATGAGGCTATATACGCCGGTCCAAGGGTTAATCCAATGCCAAAGATTGCCCAATATTGATTGTAGGCAGACAAAGCCAATCCACCAAATTGTCCATATATACAATGGCAGAATATTTTTCATGGGATCGTGCGGACCGATAAGGCCGACGGCTAACAGGCCCACCATAAAGATGAAGGAGAGTAGGCTGGTGTGTCGAGAAAACGAAGAAAATTTCGGTAGATGAAATAGAGTTTGTTTTTCTAGGATTGTAACGCTGATGCGTGGTGGAAGAATGGCTAGTACTAGGGCCGTAAATGCAACTGCTATTACACCTGCTCCTATATAGACATTGGTAGGCAAGAGCAGCACAAAGCCCTGTTCGGAGGTGTGGGCGTATCCTTGGATTGTGTAGAGAGCAAACAAAAGGATTGCGCAGCATTTTGCAAGCATATTCATGCGCGCCAGATGTATCGGCTGTTTCTAGAGTTCATGGTTAAAGTTAGTTTACAGCAAGCTTTGCTCTACTCATGTTGCAACTATAATCAGTGAATTTTGAGTCTGCACAAATTCTCGTTCTTCAGCGTCGCTGAATCCAGACGTGTTTAAGTTACGGGCGTGCTCCTCGGACAACTCCCCCATAAGCTGCGTAAATGATGTAGTGTTACCGGTAACGCCGTTGTCTATTTTGGCTCGATGATTAGCCATGTTTGTAAAGGTTAACTCGTTTTCTTATTGTAGAGATTGTCTTATGTTGCCAGATTCGCCACCGCTTATTCAAATGCGAGGCATTACCAAACGCTTCGGTGGTGTTACCGCACTAGAAGAGGTAGATCTTGAGCTCTATGCGGGTGAGGTGCTTGCCATCGTTGGTGACAACGGCGCTGGTAAATCTACGCTAATCAAGATACTCACCGGTGTGCTGCGCCCCACCGAGGGCACTATTGAACTCAGTGGTCAACCACTTGTCATGAATAGCCATTCTGATGCCATAGAACATGGCATAGATGCGGTGTACCAGACGCTGGCACTGGCAGATCACCTCACTCCGGCAGCCAATATGTTTCTGGGCAGCGAGCTGACCAAAAAATTTCTTGGACTAGAGGTATTGGATAATCGTCGCATGCGTGAAGAGGCTGAAAGAACACTGCAAGAACGACTGGGTGTTACGCTACGCAGCATGGAGGTGTCCACTGACAGCTTATCGGGTGGACAACGGCAGGCTATTGCCATTGCTCGAGCGGTCTATCACTCTGGTTTGAAAGTGCTGGTCATGGACGAACCTACAGCCGCGCTTGGCCCACGTGAGACAGCGCGCACTCTCAAGCTAATAGAAGCTGTTAGAGAACAGGGTCTGGGCGTTATCGTTATCTCTCATAGTCTTGATGATGTCTTCGCGATATCTGATCGCATACAAATAATGCGCCGAGGACGACGTGCAGATGTGGTGAATACACGTGACAGTGACACTACAAGCGTGCTAGGGATCATGGTGGGTGCACCGGCGGGACAATCCCAAGTGGATGGAGCATCAGCGCATGAGTGAGCAGACCTTAGATCAAGACAAAGGCTTATCTCGTCGCGAAAAGCTCGATCGCTATCTGTCCCTGTTAGGGCCGATGGTCATGATCGCCGCCTTACTGATATTCATGGCGCTGTTAGAACCTGCGCGTTATTTTCGCGTGTCCAACTTCGACATCATCCTCAAAGATGCCGCGCTCTATATGCCCATGGCAATGGCTATGACGCTTGTCATCACCACCCGTGGCATTGATCTGTCCATCGGCTCAGTTGCGGCACTTACCGCAATCATCATGGGCTACATGGTCAAGTCTTACGGTTTTCCTTGGTGGGCGGGCGTATCTATCGCTATTAGTTTGGGAGCTCTGTGTGGGCTGATTAACGGACTTATTATCACACGTCTTCGTGTGCCTGATCTGATCGGCACTGTGGCAATGGATCTTGTTTATCGGGGCCTGGCTTTAGTGCTGGCAAAAGGTGTTGTATTATCGCGCTTTCCTGAGGAAATCGTAGCGATTGGACGTGGCGCTATTCCCGGATTTCTCCCCATACCTGTTGTCATTGGCTTAAGCACATTGGTGCTCGGTTATTTTATCTATACACGAACCAGGCTAGGGCGATATGCCATTGCTATAGGCTCTAACCCGGAAGCCGCAGAACTCACAGGCGTTCCAGTTAATCGCTACAAGGTGTACGTCTATGTGCTGATGGGTGCCATGGCAGGGCTTGCCGGGGTTATGCTTGCGGGCAAACTCAATGCTATTCAAGCAACGTCTGCACCGTTTTTTAACCTTCACGTGATTGCTGCGGTAGTGGTTGGTGGCACATCGCTGTTCGGTGGTCGTGGCTCTATTGTCGGATCACTTGCCGGTGTGTTGTTACTGGCTATGATGCTCAATGCACTGGTCACTTTACGTATAGAATTTTTCTGGCAATCTGTTGCGTCAGGTGTTGTCATCATATCGTCGGTTGCCTTCTACACTTGGATGCAACAAAAAGATCGAGACGGGCAAGGCAGCTTCAAGGAGGCGCTTATGTCACCTGAAAATCGTCGACTGGGAAAGTTCCTGCTAATCCTCGCCGCCATTATCGGATCGTTGTTTTTACTAGGCTGGATGTTTGCAGGTGAGACAACGGCTGTTCGTTAGTTCGGCGTACCTACGTGATCAACTTTAGGCTGAACACGATGGGTACTTACATAGGCTCGTCATCCCTACATAAGTGGGGATCCGTGATGCTATAAACCGTGGAATGTTAGCCTTCGCGGGAATGAGATTTACTGCTATTTTCGCTGAAGCACGTACCATTCAGTTGAACACTGCTTTTTAATTTAACTGCCGGCATTTTCCGGTACACACAGGAAGTATCTAAGAAATTCCTATACATCATAACCAACACAGCGATAGTTATCGCATCACCAGTGGGCATCTTGACCTTCGCCATTGATAGGGCAACGTGCACTATGCCTGCATTTTTAGAGGAAAAGAACATACATGAAAACTCAATTAACACTGATCAGCAGCGCGGTGCTTGCGCTCGCTTTCGGCAGCATGACTCCGGCATGGTCTGACACACTCCCACTTAAAGAACTGCCTGACATCGCTGAGCGTGACTATTGGTTTCCAGAAGAAGTTAATGTGCCAGGCACAGTAGAGACACTTCAGGAAGTTGTTGCTACTGATGCGGTAAAACTCAGTGTAGAGCAAGACGGACCTGTCAGAATTGCTCTTGTTTATCCTTCAGCTGATGTATCAGATTTCTGGGCACGGGCATACCTGGCTTTCACCAAACGAATGGATCAGCTGGGTATCGAATACGAGACCACAGAGTTTGCCTCACGGCAGATTGAACATTCCTTGCAAAGCACTTACACCGAGCAGCTATTACAAGATAGTGATCTGTATGACTTTGTTGTCTTTGGCCCATCGGAGCTTGCCACTCAAGCTGACAACATTGATCGTTTATCGAAAAACGAAGACTTCAAAACTTTTGTCTGGGCATTTCATACCCCTCTCAAGCAATTTGAACAACAGCCCGCTGGTTGGTTTGATTTCTCGTCCACATTAGGTGCTTTGAATATTTGTGATTATATGGCGGAGCGACTGGGCAATGATGTCACCTATGCTCTGATTCGAGGAATCCCCGGGATCACTGACAATCAGCGGTCAGGTGATTTTAAAAAATGTATAGAGGAAAAAGCAGGCTGGAAAATGGCCTATGAGCATTATGGCGATTACTCCCGTGAAGGTGGTTTTGCTGGCACCAATCTGATTCTGCAGGCATACCCCGAAGTTACTGTCATCCACAACGCTAATACAGCAATGTCGATGGGTTCAATGGAAGCGTTGATTGGTGCTGAGCGTGAAGACGACATTTTTTCAACAGGTTGGGGTGGCACTGGGCTGGAACTTGATGCCATTCGCCGCAAAGAGCTTAATGCCACACCCATGCGCATTGGTGACGATGTGGGTGCTGCCGCCGCGGAATCAATTAAATATCATTTAGAAGGGCGTGAAGCTGAGCTGCCTCTGGTATTCATGGGGCGCATTCTTGTGGCGCATGATCAGATGAGTGACGAGCAAATTGGCAACCTAGAAGAAGAGGCGTTTAGATTTTCAGGTGTTGGTGCGTTGGAGAGATAAAACTCTTGTAGGTGCTAGGTGCTAGGTGCACGAACCGATATTTCGCTTGGGTTCGCAATCCATAAAAACCGACAGTAAGATAAAGGCAAAGCGCGCGTCATAGGTGCGTTTTGCCTTTTTCGATAAACTGCACCCACTAGTGGCTCACGAGACTTTTTCGTTACTAAGCGTGCGTCGTGGTGCGATTTGTCTTCTGGCGTGAGCAGTGATCAGCAAACTTTTTCGGTACACTGCGCTCCTCCGTACTTCGTTGATTAGCGACATCATTACATGGCATTAAGCGCAAGCATACATAAGGTGTCCCTCGATATTGCTGACATGGACCGGCATTATTATCAAAGTCACGAACTCACTGTCGCTATGCACCCTTCAGAAACCGAGTTCCGGCTTCTGGTCAGAATTATAGCGTTTGCATTGAACGCTCATGAGCACCTTAGCTTCACCAAAGGTTTAGCAGTTGACGGTGAACCTGAGCTTTGGCAAAGAACCTTGTCTGATGAAATTGAATTGTGGGTGGATTTTGGCCAAGTCGATGAAAAACGCATTCGCAAAGCCTGCGGTCGATCAAAGCAAGTGCGCATCTACACCTATCAGTCAAGGAAGTCGACGATCTGGTGGGAGCAAAGCCGCAAGTCGCTATCCCGACATGCCAATCTGGGTGCTTACCATATTGATGCAGAAGAGGTAGAGACCTTAATCGATCGACATATGAAACTGCAGTGCATTATTGACGATGGTGAAGTGACGTTGAGTAATGAAACCCGAAGCATACCGGTGACTGTTACAAAGCTTGAGTAAAAGCGTGCCACTCAAGTAGCTCCACACAACCGCAAGGCTCGAAGTGTAAGCTGAACCTGTCAGGTGTTGACAGTCACTCCTTGTACGCTCTAAAGTAAAATACTTCGTACCAAAGCACAATGAATCTGAAGCACTATGAAACCTGAAAGAGATCTGGAAAAAACGTATTCGAACAAGGAGTTTGTTGAAAAGCTCAGACGCCTAGCAGATTGTATTGAAGCTGGCGAACAATTCGAGATTCAGATTGCGGGTGAGCGTATCTATGTTCCGGTTCGTGCGACATATAGCATCGAGCATGAGCGTGACGAGGGTGAGGAAGAAATCGAATTCCAGATCAAGTGGGAGCATCCTGGCAGCTAGTGGCCGCCTGAAAGCAGACTTGCCAAGCTAGACGTTGCTCGAGAAAAGCAGCCTGCTTACCAGACTTTTTAGCAAAAGTGGATGAGTAAGATAATTGTTCACCTTCTCTGACGTCCAACTCTGGTTCGTTATTTTTTGTCCTTTTTAGTGCTGCTAAAATCGATGGCTACACTCGGATAGCCACTTAGATGGGGCTCTGGTGCTTTCAAGTAGTCGAGATTGGTGCCCGAATTGCCAGCGCTGGCTCACTTGCCAACAGCTCATTGATATAGCGGATATACCTACTGCTTCTCTTGCTTTTCATTACAAGGTCGTTATACTGGTTTTATCGCCTTAATTGTGTGCTAGCCGTTATGAACGCCAGAAACCTACTTATAACGCTGTCTACTTGTAGTCTGATACTGACTGGTTGCGGTGGAGGTTCTGGTGGTAGTGCTCCGATAAGCGAGGCAGCGGATCAGGTAGTCATTTCTGATTCAGAGGAGCGATCAGACGTAGTTGGCTCTCCTGCAACAGCTCAGGCTCGATATAGGGTCACCGTACGAAATTTCTGGGGCGCTGATGAATTCCCTCAAGCTTTCCCCGATGGGGCGCACCTGTCACTCATTGGTGGAGCCACGCATAACATGGCGGTCTCTTTCTGGGATGCCGGTGAGCTTGTTAGTCCGGGCGTGGAAGATGTGGCTGAGGCGGGTTTGATCGATAAGCTGTTGAATGATGAGGTTGCGCCTGCAATTGCTAATGGCACGGCGGATTCGGCAATCGAAGTTCGAGAATATACGGATCCCAGCATTAATGGTGTGGCGGGTGTACTGAGTTTTGACATCGATATGAATCGTGATTGGCCATTGGTTAGCATGGTAACCATGTTAGGGCCAAGTCCTGACTGGTTTGTGGGTGTGTCAGGTTTGTCGTTGCTTGTCGACAATGGCTGGGCAGAGGCGCTCACCGTGGACTTGCCACTCTTCGATGGCGGCACCAAATCTGACATTACACCTGTTATGGGTGGTCCAGATATTATTCCTGCCAATCCTATTGCTTTGGTTGCTTATGATGCTGCTACCGGTGTATACCTACCAACTAGCACACCACAGATTGTTGCTCAGTTGTTTTTTGAAAGAATCGCATTGAATCCAGTAGCTGCAAATCAATAATTGAGGTGCGGTTGTAAACATGACGTGTGCATAGCTTTGTCGTTTATGTATGTCCCTAGTCTGGTCACATTGCTTTGTCATTCATGTACGCTCCTAGTCTGGCCACATTGCACGCATTGTGATCGCCTATGGGCATGAATTTATCAACTCATGCGCTCAACTGGCAAAGCCGGTTAGTACGTTGCACGTGTTAATCCCAATTTCTTCCACTGCATAGCCGCCTTCCATTACAAACAAAGTAGGTTTGGCAGCACCTGCCAGCAATTTGCCGTAACGTGAGAAGTCGTCAGAATTCAGTTTGAAAAAACTGATGGGATCGCGCTCGAAAGTATCAACTCCTAGCGATATTACAATGGCGTCTGGTGAGTAGGCTTCAATTTTCTTAAGCGCATCGTTCAAGGCTGTACTCCAGACGTCATACGCGGTATCAGGCAGCATAGGGTAGTTGTGATTAAAGCCGCGTCCAGCTCCTTCACCTGTCTCGTCTGCATACCCTAAGAAATGGGGAAACGAATGCATCGGATCTCCGTGCAACGATAGAAACTGGACATCATCACGCGTGTAGAAAATATCCTGCGTACCGTTGCCATGATGAAAATCGACATCCAGTATGGACACCCGTTTCGCGCCTTCATCCAGCAAAGTTTGAGCGGCGATAGCTGCGTTGTTCAAAAAGCAGTAACCGCCGTACAGATCAAGGCCTGCATGATGACCTGGTGGTCTGCACAAGGCGAAAGCGCTGGTCTCGCCGCTGTTGAGTAGCATCGCTGCAGTCTGGGCGCACGCAGCGCTACTAACAGCTGCTGCGTACGAACCGCGGGTTATAGCTGTCTCAATCGCCATTGCAAAATAGCCCAACTTACCATCGATGTGCTCGGGCTCTCGTTGTTGCATACGCCTTGCCGGCACAACACTCGGTATTGCCTCTCCGTTAAAGCCTTGCGCTTCCCAGAGGTCCCACGCAGTGGCTAAAAATTCCAAATAATTTTGATGGTGCACCTTGCTGACAGTGATCATGTTTAAAGGCGAGGGCAATTCTGGTTCGATAAAGCCACCCGCGGCTAAGGCTTGAATAATGTAGTCCCAACGTTCCGGGCATTCGTTAGGCCGCACCAATTCACCGCCAGAAAGCTCGCCTTTCGGAAAGTGCAAGGTGTGCTCGGGGCTTGCAATAGTTTTCATATGATTTTAAGTTTGAAGCATGACGCATGTAGTGGCGAATTCAATGCGCGGTTCATGGAGAATAGCGTTGGCATCCAGTGACGTTAAAGGAGATCGACTTGGTCGCTGCTTAATAATAGCTAATAATTATTCGTAGCTTCGGAATTTAATAATCAATGCGAAAACATGACACTGGTCGATAGCACGTACTATTGGCGAATTAACCGCGTGGCCCACTAGAACGAAGAGAAACCTAAATGTCAGTTCAGAAAGTAGACACACTCGTTGTTGGTGCCGGTCAAGCTGGTATTGCCATGAGTGAACACTTGAGTAACAACGCGGTGCCGTAAGCGGTCATTTCAGACCGTCTAGAAATCTAGCTCTAAATCAGATCCCATGGGATCGCTAGCAAAATGTTGCTTCCACAAGCGCGGGGTTAGTTGCTCAATATCTTTGTTCTGATGGATCTGGATCCGTTGCAACACATCAGTAAGGTAGATGAAAGGATTGACGTCGTGAAGCTTACACGTGCTGATCAGGCTCTGGATGATTCCAACCT